>NZ_JAMBOJ010000074.1 GCF_023715565.1 Cytobacillus firmus
CACACCCGTTCCCATACCGAACACGGAAGTTAAGCTTCTCAGCGCCGATGGTAGTTGGGGGCTGTCCCCCTGTGAGAGTAGGACGCTGCCGGGCATATGAAAGAGCACCTGATGGGTGCTCTTTTTTGTGTGTAATGATAGGTGTCTGAATCAAATGGACTCTTTTTTTTATATGAAAAGTGCAGTTATGCGTCACTTCGGTCGACAAATGCGTCACTGTTTCTGAATATGCGTCACTTCGGCACAGATATGCATCACTATCACGCTATATGCGCCAGAATCAAATTATATGCACCATTCCTATCTTTATGGTCATTTTCGTTTTTGCAACGCAGGATTGTGCTAAATGTTAGATAAACTCCCAAACCTGCTAGATAAATCATAAAGAATGTAAGATAAATTCATAAACCTGCTAGATAAAACCCAAAACCTGCTAGATAAACGCAAAAACCTATCAGATAAACTGCCAAACCCCAGGCACGCGCCCAAATAAATCCCCGGCAAGCCTGAAATACCGCGCTATCACAGCTGCCCCGGCAGCGCAAAAAAATAAAAAGCCCCTATCAAAGGGCTTACATTTCAAGAAAATATCTCCGGCATTGTTATTTTCCGCAGCTTCTTTAAGTAATAATTATATTTTGGATGACTTGTATCCGTGGTGATTAAATCATTTTCACAATCTGTGCAGATAAAAGAAGTGTATAGATGTATTCCCCTGGTCTTTTCCTGCTCGCATATGACACATTCTTCCCCTGCCTGTTTTTTTGCTAATAGCGAACCCAATCACTCCACCTCCATACCCTTAGTCTGCCCAGATTACTATTATTGTATACAATTTTTTGAATTTTCAATGGCGGGTTTTTCTGAGGTTACTTGATTAATATTGTATGATGAAAATCTAATTTGGGTGTATGTCTATAAAGGATTTCTTTTATTATTTTGCTTTATGCTAAAGGGACTGGCACAGATATTGCCCTTATGTAGCAGTTACATACTTGTTTTGTTAAAATAGGAGAAGAATCAAAGGAAAGTGTGAACATATGAATCAGGAAAACACTCCATTATGGAATCAATTACAAATACATGCTTCACACCAGCCGTTATCCTTTCATGTGCCGGGCCATAAGAATGGGTTTATTGCAGCAGGTGAGGGAGCAGACTATTTTAAACATATCTTAAAGCTTGATGCTACGGAGCTCAGTGGACTGGATGATTTGCATTCTCCCGAAGGGGTCATCCTGGAGGCACAGAAGCTGCTTGCCGGCCTGTATGGAGTTTCAAAAAGCTTTTTCCTTGTGAACGGGTCGACTGCAGGGAATCTTGCCATGGTCCTGTCAGCCGCAGACGAAGGTGAGACTGTATTGGTTCAGCGGAACTGCCATAAGTCTATCCTGAATGGCATTGCTTTGGCTAAGGCGAAGCCGGTCTTTTTAGCGCCTGAGTTTAATGAAGAGTGGGGCGTCGCCGGGGGAGTGGCTTTAGAAACGGTAAAAGAGGCGATCAGGCAATATCCGGATGCAAAAGCAATCATCGTAACTTATCCAAATTATTATGGAATGGTATACGACCTGGAAAATATTATTCAATGCGCCCACAATCATGGTATTCCGGTGCTGGTGGATGAGGCGCATGGAGCCCATTTAATAGGCGGGAGCCATTTTCCTGCTTCGGCCGTTCAGCTTCAGGCAGATCTTACTGTACAATCGGCACATAAAACGCTGCCTGCTATGACGATGGGTGCTTATCTGCATTTTAACAGCCAGTTTATAAAGGAAGAAAAAGTGACCAACTATCTGGGAATACTCCAATCAAGCAGCCCTTCTTATCCGATTATGGCTTCTCTTGATTTGGCAAGGGCTTATTTAGCTTCATTTTCAAAAAAGGATGAGGAAGCACTGCTAGAAAAAATCGGGTATTTCAGGAAGAGTCTTAACGCTATAAAAGGTATTAAGGTACTGTCATTCCAACATCACAACGGTGACCCTTTAAAGCTAACCATCCAGTCGGAAACCACACTTAGCGGATTTGAACTGCAGTCTCTTCTGGAGAAGCACGGGATCTTTACAGAAATGGCTGATCCGTATAATGTCCTGTTTGTTTTGCCGCTTTTGAAGAACGATATGGATTACCCATTTGAGCGGGTTGTTGAATGTTTGAAAGAGGAATTGACGTCATTCCGACCAGCAGAACGCCAGAAAAAAATCACTTTCAGCAAAAAGTCTGTTTCCGGTCTTGCCCTTGAGCAAAAGGGACAGAGTCAGCACACCATTAAAACGGTGGCATTGGAGAAGGCGGCCGGCAAAATATGCGCTCAGCAGGTAATTCCTTATCCGCCAGGCATTCCGCTCTTATACCCGGGTGAAATCATTGAGAGTGAAGATATCGAAAACATCAGATTTCAAATTCAAGCCGGAGCACGGTTTCAAAATGGGGACAATTTAATAGCAGGCAGCATCAACATATATCAGGATCTATAAAAGCAGCTGGAGGAAATAAAATGAAAAAAGGTAAGTTTATTACGGTCGAAGGACCTGAGGGTGCCGGGAAGACTACGATTATAGATATGCTGGCAACTAATCTGGCAAATGAAGGCTATCAGGTGCTTCAGACAAGAGAGCCTGGCGGAATTGAGATTGCTGAGCAAATTCGAAGTGTCATACTTGATAAAAAGAATACAAAGATGGATCCGAGAACAGAGGCTCTGCTGTATGCGGCAGCCAGAAGGCAGCACCTGGCCGAGAAAGTAAAGCCGGCACTGGATGAGGGATCTATCATTTTATGTGACCGGTTTATTGATAGCTCTCTTGCCTATCAGGGTTATGCAAGAGGACTTGGCATTGAGGAGGTTTACTCTATCAACAGCTTTGCCATTGAAGGCATGATGCCTGAACTGACATTGTATTTTGATATTGAACCTGAGGCCGGGCTGGAAAGAATCAATCAGCATAAAGGACGGGAAGTAAACCGCCTGGATCTGGAAAAGCTTGATTTTCACCATAAAGTGCGGGAGGGCTATCTGAAGCTAATGGAGCTTTACCCGGAGCGCATCTTTAAGATTGATGCTTCAAAGCCATTGGAGGAAGTGTATCAGCAGGCGGAGACTAAGCTGAAAAAACGAATATAAAAACCTGCCTTAAAGAGCTTATTTCTTTAAGGCCTTTTTAAAATATTTTTTCTGGATTCCCTTAATTTCTGCTTGAAGATAAAATAATTGATATAATAAAAGTAAGACAATACGGATGAAAACTTTGTAAAGGGGATGGGCTTATGAAATTAATTCTGGCAGTCATTCAGGATCAGGACAGCAATAAGCTAATGAATGCTCTGGTTGACAATAATTTTCGTGCGACAAAATTGGCCAGCACAGGCGGATTCTTGAAATCAGGCAATACAACGTTCATGATCGGGACAGAGGATATTCGTGTGGACAGAGCGATGCAGATTATTAAGGAAAATTGCAGAGCAAGAGACCAGCTGGTTGCACCGGTATCCCCGATGGGCGGCAACGCTGATTCTTATGTGCCGTACCCTGTTGAAGTTGAGGTGGGCGGTGCGACAGTCTTTGTTCTGCCGGTCGAGCAGTTCCATCATTTTTAAACATTACAGAGGGAACTTTGAGCCCTTTGCGGAGGATCAGTTATGAAAATTAATCAGGAACTTCGGCTCAAGATGGAAAATGTCCGTAATGAGCAGAAGCAGGCAGCCGGGAACGGTGTTAAATTCTCTGAAATGGTGCAGAAGCAAGACCAGAAAATGCAGGCTTCCCAGCTTCAGGGGCTGTTAAAGGATATAGATGCCGCAGGAGAACGGCTGGCCCGCTCCAGAACCTTTAAGGATCTGGCCAAATTTAAAACGCTTGTGAAACGATTTGTGAAAGAAGCGGTTGATTTTGGAATGGAGCTGAGGCAATCGCACAGCTGGAACCAGCATGGACAGGGCCGGTCTCTGAAAGTGATGGAAACGGTTGATGAAAAGCTTTCAGATCTGACAGATGAATTAATGAATAAAGAAGAATCTTCTATTGATATATTAGGAAAAGTCGGAGAGATTAAGGGGCTCCTAATAAATTTATATATGTAAGTGAGTGATACTTGTGGGAAAAACGTGGGAACAGCTAGAGGCTATACAGCCAGTTGTATTAAAAATGTTTAAAAATAGCATAGTAAAGGATCGGCTGGCCCACGCCTACTTGTTTGAAGGGATGAAAGGAACAGGAAAGCGGGAAGCAAGCATGATTTTGGCGAAGAGCCGATTTTGCCATGAACCGCTTGAAGGGTATGTTCCATGTGAAACATGTTCAAACTGCAAAAGGATAAACAGCGGAAATCATCCGGATGTTCATATTCTGGAGCCGGACGGTCTTTCTATCAAAAAAAATCAGATTCAAAGCCTGCAGGAAGAGTTTTCAAAGACCGGGGTAGAATCCAGGCGGAAACTGTATGTGATTGTTCATGCTGACAAAATGACAGTGAACGCTGCCAACAGTCTGCTTAAATTTCTGGAGGAACCTCATTCAGAGACGACGGCTGTGCTGATTACCGAGCAATCGCAGCAGATGCTTCCTACTATTCTATCTCGCTGCCAGTCCATTTCCTTTAAACCATTATCTCCTGCTGAAATGATTCAGCAATTAAAAAATAATGGAGTGGATCCTGCCCTGGCACCATTACTTGCACAAATTACCAATAATTTGGATGAAGCTTTACAATATAGTTCTGATGATTGGTTTGTACAAGCACAAAAAATAGTGTTAAAATTATATGAAGTGGTAAAGAAGAATCCGCTTGAGGCAATGGTTGCCCTTCAGGAGGATTGGTTCTTGCACTTTAAAGAAAAAGAGCAGATTGATCGCGGCTTGGATCTATTACTTCTTATTTTTAAAGATTTACTATATATTCAGCTTGGGAAACAAGACCAGGTTGTCCATCTGAACGATCGAAAACGTTTAGAGCAGTTTGCGCTGCAATCTTCCACTAAAGGCCTGACGGAACAGATGACGGCTGTTTTAGAGGCAAAAAGAAAATTGCAGGCAAATATGAATCCGCAGCTGTTGATGGAACAGCTTGTGTTAAAATTGCAGGAGGGATCTTCCTTTGTATGATGTAGTAGGAGTGCGCTTTAAAAAAGCGGGCAAGATTTATTATTTTGATCCCGGAGATCTCTCAATACAAAAGGATGACTTTGTCATTGTCGAAACTGTCCGAGGCGTTGAATACGGAAAAGTGGTAATTGCCCCGAAGCAGGTCGATGAGCATGATGTTGTCCTTCCATTAAAAAAGGTTCTTCGTATTGCAGATCAAAAGGATCGCATGATTGTTGAGGAGAACAAGCAGGCCGCCAAGGAAGCATACGAGGTATGCTGTGAAAAGGTACAAACACATCAGCTTGATATGAAGCTGGTGGATGTTGAATATACATTTGACCGAAATAAGGTCATCTTCTACTTTACGGCTGATGGCCGGGTTGACTTCCGCGAGCTTGTCAAAGATCTCGCAGCCATCTTCCGGACAAGGATTGAACTTCGCCAGATTGGTGTGAGGGATGAAGCAAAAATGCTGGGCGGAATTGGCCCATGCGGAAGAATGCTGTGCTGTTCCACTTTCCTGGGTGACTTTGATCCTGTATCCATTAAGATGGCAAAGGACCAGAATCTATCGCTGAACCCAACGAAAATATCGGGTTTATGCGGGCGCTTAATGTGCTGCCTGAAATATGAAAATGATGAGTATGAAGCAGCTAAAGAAATGCTTCCGGACCTTGGGGAATGGATTCAGACCCCGGACGGAGCCGGAAAAGTGGTAGGCTTGAATATATTGGAGCGTGTGCTGCAGGTTGATGTGAAAGAAGCCGAGCGCGTCCTCGAATATACACTGGATGAAATTTTAAAACAAGGTGCTGTATCAGTTCAGTCCACAGATTAAGAGGTGGAAGTCGTGGATAAAAAAGAAATCTTTGACTCAGTGAGTAATATGGAAACCCAAATTGGAGAGTTATATCAGCAGCTTGGTGAGTTAAAGCAGCATTTGGCAGAAATACTTGAAGAGAATAACTCCTTGAAGCTGGAAAATGAACATTTACGACGTCATTTAGACATACCTGCGGAAAAGGAAAGCACATCGGCAAAAAAAGGAAAATCAGAGCAGTCTGCTGATGCTGCAGGTGATGATAAGGTGATTGATATTGGCGAAGGCTATGATAACCTGGCCCGCCTCTATCAGGAGGGCTTTCACATTTGCAATCTTCATTTTGGCAGCCCGCGTAAAGAGGGAGACTGTCTGTTCTGCCTGTCTTTCCTGAATAAGAAGTAAACCTTTAGCCTTCCTGTGATAGGAAGGCTATTTTTCCATAAAAGCAAAGAATCAAAGAAGCATGGAGGATCAAGAATGGATTTTTTAAAAGAAGGGGAGCGGCTGGACTATTTGCTGGCTGAAGATATGAGAATCATCCAAAGCCCGGCCGTTTTTTCTTTTTCACTGGATGCTGTCCTGCTGGCCCGGTTTGTGTATGTGCCGATTCAAAAAGGCAATCTTATTGATTTGTGCAGCGGAAATGGCGTGATTCCGCTTTTTTTGAGCACAAGAACAAAAGGGGCCATTACAGGCGTCGAAATTCAGGAGCGTCTGCATGATATGGCGGTCAGAAGCATTGAATACAATAAGCTTCAAGACCGGATTAAGATGATTCAGGGGGATATTAAAGAGATCCATAGTGAATTAGGTTATGGAAAATTTGATGTTGTCACCTGCAACCCGCCTTACTTTCCAACACCTTCTAAGGATGAAATCAATGAAAATGAGCATTTGGCGATTGCCCGCCATGAAATTCTGTGTACACTTGAGGATGCGGTGAAAGCGTCAAGCGGGCTTGCGAGACAGGGAGGCAAGGTGGCATTTGTGCACAGGCCGGGCAGGTTCCTCGACATTGTCACCCTAATGCGCAAGTATAAACTGGAGCCGAAAAGGGTGCAGTTTGTTTATCCGAAGGCGGGAAAAGAAGCAAACACCCTGCTGATTGAGGCAGTCAAAAACGGCAACCCGGATCTTAAAATCCTGCCTCCTTTATTTGTATATAATGAAGAAAATGAATACACACCCGAAATGAGAGAGATTTTATATGGAGAATAGCCATTTTTTTTACGTTCTCCTTTGCCGTGATGGCAGCTTGTATGCAGGCTACACCAATGATCTTGAAAAACGGGTAAAGGTCCATAATGAAGGAAAAGGGGCCAAGTATACCAGAGGAAGAGGCCCGGTTGAGCTGGTCTTCTCCCGTTCTTTTTCGGAAAAGGGCGAAGCAATGAGAGCGGAATATGAATTCAAACAATGGTCCCGGAAGAAGAAGGACGAGTTTTTAAGACAACACAATGTTTCATTTTAATAATTTGAAAACAGTCTAGCTCCGAGCACCATCGGCTCGAGGTCTTAAGCCGATAAGCGGGCGCTCTGCGCTGTTCAAGAAAGAGACGGGTGGTACATATGTGGCAGCAAAAAAGCTTTGAACATGAAGAGACAAAAGGAATTTTATATTTAGTCCCAACTCCTATCGGCAATCTGGAAGACATGAGCTTCAGGGCGGTTAGAATCCTAAAGGAAGCGGACTTTATTGCAGCGGAAGATACGCGCAATACAAAGAAGCTATGCAATCACTTTGAGATTGACACACCCATCATCAGCTATCATGAACATAATAAGGAAATCAGCGGACAGAAGCTGATTGAAAAAGTGGCCAATGGCGCAAAAATTGCCCTTGTCAGTGATGCAGGGATGCCTGCGATTTCAGACCCGGGCTATGACCTTGTAACAGCGGCTGCTGAAGAAAGGCTGACAGTGGTGCCCCTTCCCGGTGCGAATGCTGCTTTAACCGGCCTGATTGCTTCCGGCATCAACACCCAGCCTTTTTATTTCTATGGATTTTTGAACAGGCAGAAGAAACACAAGAAGCAGGAACTCGAGGATCTCTCCAGGCTATCGGCAACCGTCATCTTATATGAAGCTCCCCATCGCCTGAAAGAAACCCTCTCATTGATGTCTGTAATCATGGGCAACAGAAATATTGTTTTATGCCGTGAACTGACAAAGAGATATGAAGAATTTATCCGGGGAACTGTAGAAGAAGTGATGGATTGGGCTTCAAGCGGCGGTGAAGTGAGAGGAGAATTTGTGATTATTATTGAAGGGACTTCCGAAACTGTGCAGGAGGCAGAAGCTGCTTGGTGGGAGAATCATTCGATTGAGGATCATGTCAGACATTATATAGAAGAAACTGGGCTTTCGAGCAAGGAAGCCATCAAGCAAACTGCAAAAGATCGGGACTTAAGTAAGCGGGATGTTTACCATGCCTATCATATTGAAGAATAAAAAAGCTTCTCACATAAGTGAGAAGCTTTGTTCATTGTCTAGCTCCAGCGCCTACCCCCTCGAGGTCACAAACCAATCCGTGAGGATCATCATGTGCATGTCGGGGGTGGACAAGGCGCTTCCGCTTTTCTATTTATTTTACAGTTTCAAAAGTGTTTTGAATTTCTTTTAACAGCTGTTCTGCACCGTCGCGGCTTAAGATTAGTTTGCCATTAGCCAGTGAGATATTATCATCAGATACTTCCCCGGTAACATGGCAAGTCATGTTTGGCTTGTACTTTTTAAGGATGATTCTTTCGTCATCTACGTAGATTTCCAAAGCATCCTTTTCAGCGATTCCAAGTGTGCGTCTTAGTTCAATAGGGATTACTACCCGGCCAAGCTCATCAACTTTACGAACAATACCTGTAGATTTCATAATAAAATTCTCCTCTCAAATCTCCAATAATATTTTTCTCTATCTATATAGTTTCGTCATTATTCGACAAAATCTTTGTTATATTTATAATACCAGCCATTCCCATATACGTCAATTACTTTATTTTGGAATGGAATAGAAAATTTTAGGAAACTAGATGAAGTATTGGTATAACTACGATTTCCGAAATAAATGCCGATTTTAACGAAAATATGGAAATAATCTTCCATAAAATAAGGATATGACCCTTTTCGACATTTCGACAAAATTCTACAAAAACCCATGCGATTACGATAATAATATTCGAAAGGCAGTTTCCTTTTTTAGGGATAGAAGATTAAAAAATTCTTTTTAGAAAAATACTGCCAACCCTTTCTGCCTATTGGTTGCACAATTTCAAGTTTTTAGGTATATTTTGATGGTATAAGAGGTTATGCTGACGAATATAACTTCTTGTGAAATATTGATAAAGCAGGCCCAATAACGGCACGATTTTCTGATTAATACTCTCGTCCAAATGGGGCGGGATTTTTTTACAGAGAAAGTTAGTATAATTAACCTCGATAACAGTCTAGCAGGGCGCCTACCCCCTCGTGGTCACTTTATCGGAGGCTGGCAAGGCGCTTGCGCTTTTAAAATAAGGGAGGGAATCTTGTGGAGGACAAATTAAAGACGTTTTATTTAACCACTCCAATTTATTATCCTAGTGGAAATTTACATATAGGGCATGCCTATACAACGGTGGCCGGTGATGCGATGGCGCGTTACAAACGCATGCGCGGTTTTGACGTTATGTATCTGACGGGAACGGATGAACATGGACAAAAGATTCAGGAGAAGGCAGAAGAAAAAGGGGTAACACCTCAGCAGTACGTGGATGAAATTGTTGCAGGCATTCAGGATCTATGGAAAAAGCTTGATATTTCCTATGATGACTTTATCCGCACGACACAGGACAGACATAAGCAGATCGTTGAAAAAATCTTCGCCCAGCTTGTAGAACAGGGTGATATTTATCTTGGTGAATATGAAGGCTGGTATTGTACGCCATGCGAGTCTTATTACACAGAACGCCAGCTTGAGGACGGCAATTGCCCTGACTGCGGACGTTCCGTTCATAAAGTAAAGGAAGAATCTTATTTCTTTAAGGTAAGCAAATACGCTGACAGACTTCTGCAATATTATGAAGAAAATCCATCTTTCATACAACCTGAATCACGTAAAAATGAAATGATCAATAACTTCATTAAACCGGGCCTCGAGGATTTGGCAGTATCCAGAACAACTTTTGACTGGGGAGTAAAAGTGCCGAATAATCCTAAGCATGTGGTGTATGTATGGATTGATGCACTATCCAACTACATTACCGCGCTTGGCTATGGAACTGATGATGATTCCAAGTATCTGAACTATTGGCCTGCAGATGTTCACCTCGTTGGAAAAGAAATTGTGCGCTTCCATACGATTTACTGGCCAATCATGCTGATGGCTTTGGATGTGCCACTGCCGAAAAAGGTATTTGCCCATGGCTGGCTTTTAATGAAGGACGGCAAAATGTCCAAATCAAAGGGAAATGTAGTGGACCCTGTTACCCTAATTGACCGTTATGGCCTGGATGCACTGCGCTATTACCTGCTTCGCGAAGTGCCATTCGGCGCAGACGGAGTATTTACACCAGAAGGTTTTGTGGAAAGAATCAACTTTGATCTTGCCAACGATTTAGGCAACCTGCTAAACCGTACGATTGCGATGGTGAATAAATACTTTGACGGTGTTATTCCGACCTATACAGGTTCAGAAGGTGAGTTCGACCAGCAGCTGCTGCGAATGAACCGTGAGACGGTTTCCAAATACGAGGAAGCGATGGAAAAGATGGAGTTCTCTGTTGCCTTATCTGCCGTGTGGCAGCTTGTCAGCAGAACGAATAAATATATAGATGAAACACAGCCCTGGACTCTGGCCAAAGAGGAAGCAAAAAGGGAAGAGCTTGGAAGTGTGATGGTTCATCTGGCGGAATCCCTGCGCAGAATCGCGGTGCTTCTGCAGCCATTCCTGACACGCACGCCGAAGGAAATCTTCACGCAGCTTAATGTAAATGAAGAAGCATTGACATCCTGGGAAAGCCTTGAGCCATTCGGCTTGATTCCTGAAGGCACAAAGGTATTAAAGGGAGAACCGATTTTCCCTCGCCTGGATATTAAAGAAGAAGTAGAGTTCATTAAAACAAAAATGCAGGGATCTGCTGCTTCTAAAGAAGAAGCAAAGCCCGAAGCAAAAGAAGAGGAAAAGCCGGATAGTGAGGAAATCTCAATTGATGACTTTATGAAGGTCGATTTAAGAGTGGCCCAGGTCATCGAGGCAGAACCGGTGAAAAAAGCTGATAAGCTCCTGAAATTACAGCTGGATCTTGGCTATGAAAAACGCCAGGTCGTTTCCGGAATTGCTAAATTTTATAAGCCGGAAGAACTCGTCGGCAGAAAAGTGATTTGTGTAACCAATTTAAAGCCTGTTAAACTTCGCGGCGAGCTTTCTGAAGGAATGATTTTAGCAGGAGGAAAAGACGGCGAACTTTCTCTCGCCACCATTGCTGAATCTCTTCCATTAGGTGCAAGGGTAAAATAATATTATTTGTTTTTCCTGTTAAAAATAAAAACATAGAAGTGTTAAGCGTATACCGTAAGCATTTCTATGTTTTTTATTTTGGAAAAAAGTATTCTTGAAAAGTAATTTTGGCGGATTTATATAATTGGAACCATTTTGACAGTAAAGTCATTTTGTTACATCACTGACATAATAGTAATAGAAAAATAATATGAAGAAAAAGGAGTTTTTTGATGTTTTTCGACACACACGCACATCTTAATGCCGAACAATATAACGAAGATTTACAAGAAGTGATCGACCGGGCCCTTAATGAAGGAATTTCCAACATTGTGGTCGTCGGGTTTGACCGTCCAACCATTGAAAAAGCGATGGAGCTGACTGAGAAATACAATTTCATCTATGCCAGTGTGGGATGGCATCCGGTTGATGCTATTGATATGACAGAGGAAGATTTGCTATGGATT
This sequence comes from Cytobacillus firmus, assembly GCF_023715565.1. Lineage (GTDB taxonomy): Bacteria > Bacillota > Bacilli > Bacillales > Cytobacillaceae > Cytobacillus > Cytobacillus firmus_C. The sequence goes on from NZ_JAMBOJ010000074.1 coordinate 11,844, forward strand.
GAAGAGCTTTCCAGCCATCCTAAAGTGGTCGCACTGGGAGAGATGGGCCTGGATTATTATTGGGACAAGTCCCCGAAGGATATTCAGAAGGAAGTCTTCCGAAAGCAGATCCGTCTGGCGAAGAAAGTTAAGCTTCCCATCGTTATCCATAACCGTGATGCCACAGCAGATATAGTCGAAATCCTTAAGGAAGAAGGAGCGGGAGAAGTAGGCGGAATTATGCATTGCTTCAGCGGCAGCCCGGAGATTGCCCAGGAATGTGTGGATATGAACTTTTATATTTCCCTGGGCGGTCCGGTGACCTTCAAGAACGCAAAAAAACCAAAAGAAGTAGCCGATATTATTCCGCTTGAAAAGCTGTTGATTGAAACAGACTGCCCATATCTTACTCCTCATCCACACAGAGGAACACGAAATGAACCCAGTTATGTAAAATTGGTAGCAGAGCAGATTGCAGAAATAAAAGGATTTTCAATAGAGGAAGTTGCACAGGCAACCACAGAAAACGCAAAAAAATTATTCGGCATAAACTGATAGTTCAATTTGTCGAAGTCTGCTGGAGCTTGTCCAAATTTTTTCTGATTCTAAAAAGTTCTACATGTCTCCTTCCTCTCATAGGATAACCATGTCGATAATTCTCTCTTTTCTTTCATCTTGTTTTTTTGCATAATAGGAAATACGTTTACGGAAGTGTTTGCCAATTACTAGAAAAAAGGTGCTGTTGTTGCACCCCTGCTGAGCGAGCGGAGGGCGTTTGCTGCTGATCGGGGATATGAAAGGTGGAGGGCGGAAACCTGAAGTCTTGAGGAGATTTTTGAAAATTACTCCCGATTGCTGAGCGCCTGGTCAGCGGAATATATAGGATTTCCAGATCCGTGAAAAATTCCTAAATCAAAAAAAGAAGGATTTTTCGCATGGATGTGGAAAAGTATAAATCCAAGGCAAACATGACCAAAAACAGATGAATTTGCAAGAAGGCATGCATAGAAGGGAACTATCATTCATACATAGAGATAGAGTGCAGTTCTAAGAATACAGGCAAAAAAGCCCAATGCCTGCATTCTTCCAGCCTTTCGGAAGCTGGAAAATTGAAAGAGTTGACAGTCGGCGAGATACTCTATATAATCACTCCGAGAGAAAAGGAGGCGTTTTTCATCGTAATTCAAAACATGAAAAACCTGTTATCCAAGTCTTTGAGTAAAAAGAAATTGGCCATTTTTTCTGCTAGTTTAGTAGTTTTTGCTGCTGCTTGCGGTTTCATTGCATATGAGACGACAAAGAAAACAGTAGCATTGACAATAGAGGGCCAAGAGAAAGTCATCAAAACGCATGCAACAACAGTTCAAGATATATTCGATGATCTAGATATTTCACTCCGCTCAGAAGATTATGTGTTTCCCTCGGTAAACACAGAGGTTAAGGACAATACAGAAATTGTCTATGAACCGGCTAAACAGGTGAAAGTTGTAACAGATAACGAGAAGAAAACGATTTGGACGGCTGCAAAGACAGTCGGGGACGTTTTAAAAGAACAGAATATTACGCTGACTGAACATGATAAGGTTCAGCCAAAGCCAGAGGATACTGTTAAAAGTAACCTGGAAATTCAAGTAGAGAAAGCATTCGCTTTAACGCTTAATAATGGCGGCAAAGAGAAGCAGGTTTGGTCAACTTCGACTACGGTCGCTGACTTTTTATCACAGCAGGGAATCAAGATCAATGATTTAGACCGCGTTGAACCAAAGTTGGAAGAGACAGTCAAAGCCAATGACAAAATAAAAGTCATTCGAGTTGAAAAAGTCACCGATGTAGTGGAAGAACCAATTAATTTCGCAGTTGTGACAAAGAAGGATAATAGCTTGGCAAAAGGCACTGAAAAAGTGATGAATGCTGGAAAAGAAGGCCTTAAGACGAAAAAGTTTGAGGTTGTCATGGAGAATGGCAAGGAAATTTCCAGAAAGCTGATCAGTGAAAAGCAAGTGAAGGAAAAGCAGGATAAGGTCGTTGCTGTCGGAACCAAGGTGGCTGCAGCAACACAGGTGGTTTCCCGCGGAACGAGCAGCAAAGCAAGCAGCAAAGAAAGCGGCAAAGAAATATATGTATCATCTACAGCCTATACGGCCAATTGCAGTGGATGCACAGGCAAAACGGCTACTGGTATGGATCTGCGTGCCAATCCGGGTGCTAAGGTCATAGCGGTTGATCCAAGTGTTATTCCTCTTGGAACAAAGGTCTATGTGGAAGGCTATGGCTATGCCGTTGCAGCTGATACAGGCGGCGCGATTAAAGGCAACAAAATCGATGTATTCTTCTCCTCCAAATCAGAAGCATACAAGTGGGGAAGAAAAACGGTAAAAATTAAGATACTGAATTAAATTTTGTGATGCAGGGGCTTCCCCTGCATTTTTTATTTCATTGCAGAGAAGGTTAATGGATAACATTTTTCATTTTCAAGCTGGTTCATATATAATAAGAACTATTCTTTATAAATATATTCTTCTTACATCTTTTTAGACGAATTACATTACAGAAATGTTTCAAGTTTTTTTCATTTTTTTATATTTTTTACAGAATTACTTTGAACATTGATAACTGTCTAGCCCAAGTGGCCTGCCTCCTCGAGGAGCGGCAAAGCGCTTGTGCTTTTTTAGGAGGAACCATGAAAATCAAGGAAATTATAGTTGTGGAAGGCAAGGATGATACAGCGGCGATTAAGAGGGCGCTGGATGCCGATACAATTGAAACAAATGGATCTGCCATTAATGGGGTAACCATTGAAAAAATTAAGCTTGCCCAGAAGACCCGAGGGGTAATTGTGTTCACAGATCCTGACTTTCCCGGACAAAAGATCCGGAATACGATCACCAATGAAGTTCCAGGATGCAAGCATGCCTTTATAGAAAAAGCGGACGCCCTCCACAAGCATGGTAAAGGAGTGGGTGTTGAGCATGCATCCCCGGAAATGATCCGCCAGGCATTAAAGGACGCACAGATTATGCAGGAAACCTTTGAAGAAACCATTACACAGGAAGACCTGGTCACTGCAGGCCTGATTGGCGGGGAAGGTGCCAAGGAAAGAAGAGAAAAGCTTGGCAGGCTACTTAAAATCGGCTACACAAACGGCAAGCAACTTCATAAGCGCTTAATGATGTTTCAGATCAGCCAAAAGGATTTTGCTGAGGCAATAGAAGCTATACGCAAGGAGGAACAAAATGCATAAAGATATTGCAACGCCAGCGAGAACAAAGGCGATTTTGGATAAATACGGATTTTCTTTTAAGAAAAGCCTGGGACAGAACTTTTTGATTGATACGAATATTCTCCGGAGAATTGTCGATCATGCAGATATAACGGAAGAGTCGGGCGCCATCGAGATCGGCCCGGGGATTGGGGCACTGACCGAACAGTTGGCACGGAGAAGCAAAAAGGTGCTGGCTTTTGAAATTGACCAGCGGCTGCTTCCCATTTTAGAGGAAACTCTATCGCCATATCCGCATGTATCCATCATCAATGAAGACGTATTGAAGGCAGATGTTAAGACGGCGATTGAACGGGAATTTGAAGGCTTTGACGATATAATGGTTGTCGCCAACCTTCCGTATTATGTGACAACGCCGATTATTATGAAGCTGCTAGAGGACAAACTTCCGATCAGGGGCATTGTCTGTATGCTGCAAAAAGAAGTGGCAGACAGAATCTCGGCCCGCCCAGGCACGAAAGAGTACGGCTCCCTTTCCATTGCTGTCCAGTACTACACAGAGGCTGAAACGGCCATGATCGTGCCGAAGACTGTCTTTGTGCCGCAGCCGAATGTAGATTCAGCTGTCATTAAACTGACAAAGCGCACAGAGCCTGCAGTGGCGGTTAAAAGTGAATCTTTCTTTTTCCAGGTGACAAAAGCAAGCTTTGCCCAAAGGCGCAAGACGCTGCTGAATAACTTAACGAGTCAGCTGCCTGAAGGAAAACAGAAGAAGGAAAAAATTCTCTCCGCACTCGAACAAGCGAATGTCGAGCCTGGCAGAAGAGGGGAAACTCTATCCATCGAAGAATTTGCCCGATTGAGTGATGCCTTGCTGCCTTATTTTTCATAAAGGACCAAGCCTGCTGACGATATACAGCAGGCATTTTTTTTCGCCCAAATGCCTATCTTCCCATCCGTCATTTCCACGCACATGTTCATAGTCAAATGCATAATTTATGACATAAATAATAAATCACAAACAAGAGCTTAGATGCAGCATGTGTGTACCCTCGGGAAATTGGAGTGACGACATTGACTATAAATACGATGGATATCGTCGGAAGAATTTCATATCATTGTGATATTCTATTCCGCGTGATTGATATTAGAGAACAGGGCGGGAAAAAGATTGCCATTTTATTCGGAGAGGATATCCGTCTTGTTGCAGATGCTCCCTGTGATGATTTAATCGTCATCAACCAGGCGCAGCGGATGAAGTTCGAACAGGAGTTCAGATCACTTGAAGAACAGTCCTTCCAGCTATTCAGGCAGGATGTGGCTCTCTTGAGGGAGAAGCAGGAGTATGAAGTGACAGATGGCTACAGCAAGACGCTTAACTATTTTCAGATACCAGGCAGGGTTCTTCACCTGGATGGTGATCCTTCCTATTTAAAAAAGTGCCTGAGTGTGTATGAAAAAATAGGTATTCCTGTAACAGGAATCCATTGCAGTGAAAAGGAAATGCCGATGAAAATCGGACAGCTCATCGACCATTACAGGCCGGATATCCTCGTTGTAACAGGCCATGATGCATATTCAAAGGCAAAGGGGAAAAAATCCGATATCAATGCTTACAGGCACTCCAGGGAATTTGTGCAGGCAGTAAGGGAAGCACGCAAAAAAGTACCGCATCTTGATCAGCTTGTCATTTTTGCAGGAGCATGTCAGTCACATTTCGAATCACTGATCCATGCTGGAGCCAATTTTGCCAGTTCTCCTTCCAGAGTGAATATTCATGCCCTCGACCCTGTATACATTGTTGCGAAAGTCAGCCTTACACCATTTATGGAAAGAATCAATTTATGGGATATCTTAAGAAATACACTGACAGGTGAAAAGGGACTTGGAGGAATTGAAACACGGGGAGTACTGAGAACAGGAATGCCTTTCAATGACGATGATTTAAATGAATCTTAATGTGCAGGCCGTTTTTATTCTATACGGCTTGTTTTTTTATGTTATTTCTAATAAGTTAAGGCTCTTTTCGTATAAATTGTTGTTTTTCGCTTATCAATGTTGTCCGTTGATTGCAGTGAGAGGATGCTCAGCGAACCACGGGGCGGCCGGTGAGCCTCCTCGACGCTACGCGTCTGTGGGGTCTCACCTGTCCCGCTACTCCCGTAGGACGTTGAATAAGCTACCTTGAGTAAACACCGCACGAAGAGAATGCGCATGCATTTTCGAGGATCTCGCACCCTCCACTACAATCAACTCAGTAAATATAATATAAATAGCAACAAACTTTGCGAAAACAGCCTAAGTTAATTAGCATTTTTCGATAAATTTCGCATGGGGGTATCGTCTATTTCCCAGGTAATGAACGGCAAGCTTATAAGCTTTCTAAAAACAATACATAATCTTTTCCAATTAAGGCAATCCTAAAATTGTTGAAAATTAGAAGAAAAAGTAGAACAAAACATATTGACATTTAAATTTAAACACTGTTATAATTTATATTTTTGTTTGACAGTATTGTGTCAGTGTGATATACTTAACATAGTGAGGTGGACCGAATGGCAAAAACATTATCAGATATTAAAAAAGCTCTTGATTCAAATCTTGGGAAAAGGCTCCTGTTAAAAGCAAACGGCGGGCGCAGAAAGACCATTGAACGCTCAGGGGTTCTGGCCGAAACGTATCCTTCAGTATTTGTGATTGAGTTAGATCAGGATGAAAATGCATTTGAACGGGTATCTTACAGCTATGCGGATGTTTTAACAGAAACGGTTCAAATTACATTCTATGAAGATACATCAGGACAGGTTGCTTTAAGCTAATAATATATATGACAGCGGGCGGTGAACAAATTGTTTACTGCTTTTTGTTTACCCTTTTTTCATAAAATAGCAGGATCCTTTCACATACTATACATACCGCAGTGCGAAAGGGGATGTTAATGTTGGGCAGAAGACGCGGCGTTATGTCAGATGGATTAAAAGAAGAAATTGCGAAAGAGCTTGGCTTTTATGATGTGGTCCAAAAGGAAGGCTGGGGCGGCATCCGAGCGAAGGATGCCGGCAATATGGTTAAGCGGGCCATCGAAATCGCACAGCAGAACCTTCTTAACAAATAGCATTCGCACACTAGTTTTGAGCATTAATATGCACTGCGTCTGCCGAGGCTTATGCCTCGGCATTTTTTCTGTCCACCAGCGATTCCCTCTATATTCCAAGCCACCTGAGCTTTTATGTTTATTTTGTGGTAAAATAGGACAAAAAATGGAGACGTTCTATAAGAAAAGCTTTAAGCCTCCGCTTATTGCCGGGTAAAATAAAGTCAATACTGAATGAAAGTATGGGTTTCCCTTCGAAATGAACCGGCAGGGCAAAGCGCTTCGCTTATGGAGCTGGACAGGAGTCCGATTTAAAGGAAAGAAGTAGGTGGAAATGTTGAAGGTCATGGTGAAGGCGCCTGCTAAGATCAATTTGTCATTGGATGTTTTACATAAAAGGGAAGATGGCTATCATGAAGTGGAAATGATAATGACAACGATTGATTTGGCTGACCGCCTGGAATTAACACTTTTAGATAAAGACGAGATCAGGATTATCTCTCATAACCGTTTTGTTCCGGATGATCAGCGGAATTTGGCATATCAGGCTGCACACCTTCTTAAAGAACGGTTTCAAGTAAAAAAGGGTGTGGCCATTACAATAGAAAAAATGATTCCGGTTGCGGCTGGACTTGCCGGCGGCAGCAGTGATGCAGCAGCGGCACTCAGAGGTCTAAACAAGCTGTGGGGGCTGGGGCTTTCATTGGATGAGCTTGCTGAAATAGGGGCGGAGATCGGTTCAGATGTTTCTTTTTGCGTATACGGAAGTACTGCATTAGCTACAGGGCGGGGAGAGAAAATTCAGGAGCTTCCTGCTCCTCCAACCTGCTGGGTTATACTTGCTAAGCCGTTCATCGGCGTATCGACAGCGGATGTATACAGGAGACTGGATGTAGAGAAGGTGCAGCATCCGAATACAAAAGGAATGGTCGAAGCGATTCAATCGGGCTGTTATGATGATGTCTGCCGGAACATGGGGAATGTCCTCGAGGATGTCACACTGAGCATGCACCCTGAGGTCCTGCAGATAAAAGAACAGATGAAACGATTTGGTGCGGATGCTGTCCTGATGAGCGGCAGCGGCCCAACCGTGTTTGGGCTTGTGCATCATGATTCAAGAATGCATCGGATTTATAATGGACTCAGAGGGTTTTGTGACCAGGTTTTTGCAGTAAGAATGCTCGGGGAAAGACATAGGCTTGATTAAATCCGTATGTTAATGGTATATTATCGTTAAAACATTCGGATTTAAATGGGGGTTCCACAATGAAATTTCGCAGAAGCGAACGGTTGATAGATATGACCAATTATTTATTGAACCATCCGCGTCAGCTGGTATCCTTAACTTTCTTTTCAGAAAGGTATGGTTCTGCCAAGTCTTCGATCAGCGAAGATCTCGCCATCATTAAAGAAACATTTGAGCAGAGGGGAATAGGTACGCTGCAGACAGTTTCCGGAGCTGCAGGCGGCGTCAAGTTCCATGTTAAAGTAACCGATGATGAAGCCCGGCCATTTATGGACGAGCTTTGCAGTTTAATTGCAAGCCCCGAAAGGCTTCTTCCCGGAGGCTATCTTTATATGACTGACATTCTCGGAGATCCTTTAATTGTCCAGCGTGCAGGCAGGCTATTTGCCTCAGCCTTTGCTGATAAGCCAGTTGATGTGGTCATGACGGTAGCGACAAAGGGGATTCCGCTTGCTTATGCTGCCGCAAATTACCTCAATGTGCCCGTAGTCATCGTAAGACGGGACAGCAAGGTGACAGAAGGATCTACGGTAAGTATTAACTATGTGTCAGGCTCGGCCAAGAGGATTCAAACCATGGTCCTTTCGAAAAGAAGCCTGGCAGAGGGTTCCAATGTGTTGATCATTGACGATTTTATGAAAGCTGGCGGAACGGTTAATGGCATGGTCAGCATGCTGGAAGAATTCAAAGCAAACCTTGCAGGCATCGCTGTCCTGGTCGAGGCAGAAAAAGCGGAAGAACGGCTGGTTGATGAGTACCTTTCTCTTGTGCGTCTATCCGATGTTGATGTGAGGGAAAAGAAAATCAATGTAAGTGAAGGCAACTATTTTAAAAAATAATCATATTTTTTAGGGGGAGAATTCATGAAAGTCATTCAGACGAATCAGGCACCTGCAGCAATAGGACCCTATTCTCAGGGAATCACTGTAAATAACCTGTTCTACAGCTCAGGGCAAATTCCGCTCACAGCAGAAGGCGTTATGGTAGATGGGGATGTAAAAGAACAGACGCATCAGGTATTTAAAAACCTTCAGGCTGTGCTTAAAGAAGCTGGCGCGTCATTAAATACCGTGGTAAAGGCAACCGTGTTTATAAAGGACATGAATGAATTTGGAGCCATCAATGAAGTGTATGGAGAATACTTCAGCACCCATAAGCCTGCGCGCTCCTGTGTGGAAGTGGCACGCCTGCCAAAGGATGCCCTGGTGGAGATTGAAGTAGTAGCACTTGTAAAATAAATAAATAAATAAATAAATAAATAACAGCCATTCATTCGCCCGTTCCTGTGACGGGCATTTTTATTTGGGGAAAATCTTTGAACAAAATATTCAAAAAATATTTTTTATTATAGAAGGAGATTCAGGAAAAATGTTGAATTTATACAATTAGGATTATATCTTCTCGAAAAGGTGGTGAACAGAATGGAAGTGACAGACGTAAGATTACGCCGCGTTAACACGGATGGACGTATGAGGGCAATTGCATCTATTACGCTGGACCATGAATTTGTTGTTCATGATATTCGTGTGATTGATGGGAATAATGGCTTATTCGTAGCCATGCCAAGCAAACGTACTCCGGATGGGGAGTTTAGAGATATCGCGCACCCAATCAATTCAGGAACGCGCGGTAAAATCCAGGAGGCTGTATTAGCCGAGTACCACCGTTTAGGTGAATTAGAAGTGGAATTTGAAGAAGCCGGTGCTTCCTAAGAAAATAAATCAACAAGGGCCTACTTCATAAGTAAGGCTCTTTTTTATTTCAGCTATTAAAAACTAGCTCTAAGCCCCTTGTTAATGGCGGTGCTTAGGGCTTTTTTCTTTATGTCCAATACCCTCCCTGTAAAAAATATAAACCATTTTTTTTCGAAAATACCATTCACGGTAATGACAAATATTTGTACTTTGTCATCCAATGTTGAAATAAGAGCCCATTTAAGATATATTCGTTATGGATAAAAAGGTTAAATGGAGGCCTGTAAATGTCTAATCGATACGCGGTTATTTTAGCCGCAGGCCAGGGAACAAGAATGAAGTCAAAGCTTTACAAAGTACTTCACCCTGTATGCGGCAAACCGATGGTTCAACATGTAGTTGATCAAGTTACAAAGCTTAACATAAAAGAAATTGTCACGATTACTGGGCACGGAGCAGAAATGGTCGAACAGCAGCTTGGCTCAAGCAGCAAATATGCTCTTCAGGAAGAACAGCTGGGCACCGCACATGCGGTTATGCAGGCCCGCGAATTGCTTGAAGGCAAAGAGGGTGTGACGATCGTAGTCTGCGGAGATACACCGCTTATCAGGCATGAAACAATGGAAGCACTTTTCAAGCATCACGAAGAGCTTTCTGCCAAAGCAACTATTTTAACAGCTCATGCGGAAAACCCATTCGGATATGGACGCGTGATCCGCAATGACATGGGAATGGTTGAAAAAATCGTGGAACAGAAGGATGCTTCTGACGAAGAACGCAAAATAAAAGAAATCAATACTGGAACTTATTGCTTTGATAATAAGGCTTTGTTTGAAGCTTTAAACAAAGTAACAAATGATAATGTACAAGGTGAATATTACCTTCCGGATGTAATTGAGATTCTGAAAAATGAAGGAGAGGTCGTTACCGCTTACCAGACAGCTGATTTTGGCGAAACCCTGGGTGTCAATGACCGGGTAGCCTTATCACAGGCAGAATCATTCATGAAACAGCGGATTAATGAAGAACATATGCGTAACGGCGTGACCATTATTGATCCGTCAAACACATATATTGGCGCGGATGTGAAAATTAGCTCTGATACAGTTCTTTACCCTGGAACCATCATTTCCGGCAATACCACCATTGGTTCTGAGTGTGTGATCGGACCAAATACAGAGATTTCTGATTGTCGTATTGGAGAAGGCACAGTGATCCGCCAGTCTGCGGCACATGACAGCCATATCGGATCACAAGTGAATATTGGGCCGTTTGCTCACATTCGCCCGCAATCAGATATTCATGATAAAGTGAAAATCGGCAACTTTGTTGAAGTGAAGAAGTCTGTTTTCGGACAAGGAAGCAAAGCCTCTCACCTGAGCTATATTGGCGACGCAGAAGTAGGCAAGGATGTTAACCTGGGCTGCGGCTCGATCACAGTTAATTATGACGGCAAAAATAAGTACCTGACCAAAATCGAAGATGGTGTATTCATTGGATGCAACTCCAATCTCGTGGCACCGGTAACGATTGGAGAAGGTGCATATGTAGCAGCAGGCTCGACGATTACTGAAGATGTGCCGGGAGAAGCTCTTTCCATTGCCCGTGCACGCCAGGTGAATAAGGAAAACTACACGCAAAACTTAAACATTAAGAAATAAACCGAACTTTCTATTTGTTAGAAATAAATCGATGGAGGCCCAAAATGTCAAACCAGTATTTAGATCCAAATTTAAAGGTGTTCAGTTTAAATTCAAACCGCAAGCTGGCTGCAGAAATCGCCAATGTAATTGGTGTGGAGCTTGGTAAATGTTCCGTAACGCGCTTCAGCGACGGCGAAATCCAAATTAACATTGAAGAAAGCATCCGCGGATGTGATGTGTATGTAATCCAGTCTACGAGCTCTCCTGTCAATGAGCATTTAATGGAGCTATTGATCATGATTGATGCTCTTAAGCGTGCATCTGCCAAGACTATCAACATCGTAATGCCTTACTATGGCTATGCCCGCCAGGACCGCAAGGCAAGAGCACGCGAGCCAATTACAGCTAAGCTTGCAGCAAACCTTTTGGAAACTGCTGGTGCAACCCGTGTGATAACGCTTGACCTGCATGCGCCGCAAATTCAAGGATTCTTCGATATTCCTATCGACCATTTAATGGGCGTGCCAATCCTTTCTGATTACTTTAAGAACAAAATGATGAATGACGACATTGTAATTGTGTCACCGGACCACGGCGGCGTAACACGTGCGCGTAAAATGGCTGACCGTTTAAAAGCGCCGATTGCCATCATCGACAAGCGCCGTCCAAGACCGAATGTGGCTGAAGTCATGAACATTGTAGGGAACATCGATGGAAAAACAGCCATTTTAATCGACGATATCATTGATACTGCCGGAACGATTACACTTGCAGCAAATGCCCTGATCGAAAACGGTGCATCAGAAGTGTATGCATGCTGTACACACCCGGTTCTATCCGGACCTGCCATCGAAAGAATTGAAAATTCAACCATCAAAGAATTGGTTGTAACAAACTCAATCACTCTTGCGGAAGAGAAGAAAACAGGCAAGATTGTTGAACTTTCCGTTGCGCCGCTGATTGGTGAAGCGATCATCCGCGTTCATGAAGAGCAATCTGTGAGCACTCTGTTTGATTGATCGGTAATAAAATATAGCTATCCAGGCTTGCTGAAAAGCAAGCCTGATTTGCGTTCTTACTGAAAATAATAAATCTGTAAAAAACAAAAACGTTTAGACTTCCTCATTTTAGGGCATTTTTTTATATAGACAATACTAATTTTTGAAATGAGGAAGGGGACGTTTTTATGACAGCTGTATTACAGGCAAAAGAAAGAAAAGGTTCACGCAACTCTAACTTAACCTCACTGCGCAGGGAAGGGAATTTTCCTGCCGTTGTGTATGGTTCAAAGCTGCAAAGCAAATCAATCTACTTAAGCGAAGCCGATTTTCTGAAGACGATAAAGGAAGTAGGCAGAAACGGCGTATTTTCATTGGATGTAGATGGAAGCAAGCATGAAGTGGTGCTAAGTGACTACCAATCCAATCCGATTAAAAATGCAATTGTCCATGCCGACTTTCTTGCGGTAGACATGAACAAGGAAATGACGGCAGATGTACGCGTCGTCTTAACTGGAGATGCAGCAGGTGTGAAAGATGGAGGCGTTATGCAGCAATCCATGCATGAAGTCTCAGTCACAGCGACACCGAATAATATTCCATCCTCCGTTGAAGTGGATGTAACGAACCTTCAGGTAAATGAGACCCTGACAGTCGCCGATATTAAAGCAAATCGCGGCTATGAAATAAACAATGAAGAAGACACGGTTATCGCTTCCATCCTTCCTCCAAGACAGGAAGAAGAAATCAACAGCGGTGAAGAACAGGAAGCGGGCACACCTGAAAATGAAGAAGGCAGAGAAACAACTGCAGACGAAGATAAAACAGGCGAAGAATAAGCTCGGGAGACGCTATTCTTACAGGGGCTTTGCATTATGGCAAGCCCCTGTTTGCTTGGGTTTGATCTGAGCTTGCATTGGCCCGGCTTGTGCCAGCCTGGTGCAGGTTCGGACAGAAACAGCAGGGATCGGGTTATTAGCGTCAGAACTAGGCTCAACTTTGGACAGAAACAGCAGGAACCGTGTAGTTAGCGTCAGAACTAGGCTCAACTTTGGACACAAAAAGCAGGAGGCTGGTAGTTAGAGTCAGAACCTGATCCAACTTCGGACAGAAACAGCAGGAATCGTGTAGTTAGCGTCAGAACTAGGCTCAACTTTGGACACAAAAAGCAGGAGGCTGGTCAAGCCCATATAATTGTGTAAAAAGAAAATGAGTCAAATTAATTCCTTTGGTCAACAATGTTATCAGCTACGAAAAACAAGTTGGAGGAATTAATTATGACTCAATTACAGTTTAACCTAAATC
>NZ_JAMBOJ010000075.1 GCF_023715565.1 Cytobacillus firmus
TATGGTAACTTAATTGTATCAGAAGTGGTCCTTATTTTTCTCAAAAACAATCAAAGCCGGTGACATTTTACTCGTCGTAAAATGTCACCGGCTTTTTCATTTCAGAGGTGGGTTTTGTCCCAGCCTCATTTTTGGTGTCTGTTTATCATAATTTTTTCGTTTTAGCATACATTTTATAATAAATGGACAACCATATGAAAAGAAAGTGGGGAAACAGATGATTCCAATTTGGGTATATTTTGTTGCAGCCGGAATCGTTATAAGTGCATATATGGCGGTAAGGACAGGCAGGGAAGAGAAAAAAGTGGAACATGACAGCATAGAACGCGAGGGTGAAATTTATATGAAGCGTCTTGAACAGGAAAAAGAAGAGCGTAAATCCACTAAAGTATCAGCAGGCTGACTTTAATAACTCATAAAAAACGGGACTCCAGTGTGGAGCCCCCGTTTTTTTATTTCGCTTCAGTTCCAGCTTCATCTTCAGCTTCAGGTTTATCAAGAATCCCTTTTAGTTCCTTATCTTTAATATCAACATCCGCAGCCTTTAGCTCACGATCCATTGCCTGCTGTATTTTCTCGCCATCAAGCTTGGAGACTTTTACTTGATATTCCATTTCCTTCTTCATTTCATCAAAGGACTTTTTCTCTTTTTTCTCAGTTACCTGAATTATATGGAAACCATGTTCTGATTGAACAGGAGCGCTGATTTCATTCACATCAAGGGCATAAGCTGCCTCTTCGAATTCAGGAACCATTTTACCCGGACCAAACCAGCCTAATTCTCCGCCATTTTCAGCAGATCCAGGATCTTTAGAATATTCCTTGGCCAGATCTTCAAACTTTCCGCCGTCATCAAGCTTTTTCTTAACTTCTTTCGCGGTTTTTTCATCCTCAACCAGGATGTGGCGTGCTTTAATTTCCGGCTTGTAGTTATCGTAGTATTCTTTCACTTCTTTTTCGGTTGCTTCAATATCTTTTATAGCGGCTTTTTCCTGGAGCAAGCCTGTTTTAAAGGTTTCCCTTAAATCTTCTTCATCCTTATAGCCGTATTGCATAAGTGCCATCTCGAAGTTAGCACCAAGCTGTTGTTTTAGTTCATCAATTTTCTCGTTAATTTCTTTGTCTGTTACTTTGTATTTATCAGAAAGAACTTTTTCATAAATGAGCTCCTGGAGCGCCTGTTCACCGTATTTTTCCTTCATTGCTTCATAAAGCTCGTCCTTTGTAATGTTTCCGCTCTTTGTTTCTACAACAACTTCTCCTGAGTCGCCGCCGGTGCTGCTGCATGCGCTTAATCCAATTACTCCGGCTGCAATGGAGAGCGATAGCATCCATTTTTTCATGTTGAACACTCCTAAATTAATTTTCAAATTTGGCTCTGGAGAGCTTGACTGCTGTCTTCTGCTGAATTTTTAGATTACTTAAAAACCAGCAATTGCCTTCACAGTGCCTTCAAATATCACATTCTCTACTATACCATAAATGAAAAAAATAACAAAAGAAGAAAGTAATGCTTGGTCCATAAACCATTGTTTTTAAAAAAAAATGGGTATTCGCCCATCCCATTCAGGACAATTGCACATATGATACATGGAACCCTCTGATGGGAGGTTTCAAATTTAAGCAGCCTAAAAAAAGTTTGGATAGCCGGGATAGTAGCCTATCCGACGACAGAGGCAAATGAATAGGATATGGTAGCAGCCTAAAGGGGAGGTGTTATCCATGGGTGCAGGATACGGCGGAGGTTTCGCGTTAATCGTTGTATTGTTTATCTTATTGATAATTGTAGGCGCAGCTTGGCTGTAAGCCTAGTTTGGGCATAGAGTCCATCTTCTGGGCTCTGTGCCGCAATTCGAAAGGAGGATTCCAAATGTCCGGAGGAAGCGGATACGGCGGAGGTTTTGCGCTAATTGTCGTATTATTCATTCTGCTGATCATCATAGGAGCATCTTGGCTTTACTAAGATAATAACCTTCACAATATAAAAAGCGGCGGAAATTTTCCGCCGCTTTTGCTCATGGTAAGAGCGCTCAGGATATCCTAAGCATACAAGATTTCTACAAATGAAGAGATTAGCAATATGGTGATAAGAATATTTATGGTTCTGAATACTTTGGGCTGCCGTTCCTCAGGAATCTCTTTTTGGAGACAAAGTGAATTTGTCATCTTGTTGATATAAAATAAAATAAAAACGGCAAAAATAATAAAGATGGAGATCATCCAAGATTCCCTCCTTGGGCAGTCATATGATTGCTGTAACTTGTTTTGTCTGTTATTTACAATAACAAAGTTCACAAAAAAAAGATAGTATTTAAGATTGGCTGTCAGGTAAATAAAAGGTATCCTTTGTCAGGATACCCGGGATTTTTGCTAATGATTCGAACGAAGTAAAATCTCAAATCCATCTTCATTTTCTTCTACAAAAGATTGATTTGGAGCATAAAGGACATTTTTTGCGCAGACTATGTCAGAAAAAGACAGGCCAGCATGGAATGCAAACAGAATGACTAAATAATGTACATAATGAGGAAAAACAAAGCAAGCAGCCAGAATCAGGCTGTTTATTATGAACATAGGGGCCAGTGTGGCAGTCAGGAAAAGCTGTTTTGAAATAGGCTCCGTTATTCGAATATATATAATTGGCATAAATCCATATTTAATTATCAGTTGCTTTTTTACGATTATTCCAAGGTGTGCAATCGGAAGGTAGTGAAGCAGCTTATGGACAGGATACATCAGCCATAGTCCCGCTGCAAAGAAAATGAAATAATTATCGTAAAAGGAACCCGGCATAAATACATACGTTGCAGGAACATATGTAAATATGAAAGTAGCCAGCATAGTTAAGGAAGACAAAATAAAAAGTCTCTGTGATCCATATTGCTTCGTGAAGTTAATCGTCTTCCAGCAATTCATCATAAAAATACCTCCACAAGGAGTAAAATAGTAATCTTTCAAACTCACTTATGATACTTTACGATGAATAAATAAAAAAATCAATAGGGAAAACAAGCAGATTTTGTCGAATAAAAACTTTACTAAAATGAAGCCAATGTGAAGCGGTGAGCAACCGCTTTCATAAATACAAAGCGAATGAATATGATTCGCTTTGTAAGAGGTTATATTGATGGAAGGATCTTTTTTAATTAAACAAGTTCCTTTTCTGCTTGTTTTTTCTTTAATTTGCCTTCATCTTCATCAAATTGATTTTCAAGGTTTGCAAAAGATTTTTCAAAGATTTCCATAAAATCATCACCATAAATATTACGGACTATTGCCATGATTTCGATGATGTCAGGAAATTTTCCATAAAGCTCTCTTAGTGGCATTGCACCAGAGAACACGGCGTTTTTTTCAGGTGAATAGGTTTCCATAAGACTTAATAAAACCTTTTCGCCATCCTCAGTCAATTTAATATACGTATTTCGTTTATCGCTTTCTTTCTTAGAAAATTGAAGAAAACCCCGTTCTTCGAGCTTTTTGGAGAAATTGAATGCAGTTGAAACATGCATTACACCAAACTTGGCAACATCCGAAATCGATGCTCCGTTTAAATGATAGGCAATCCATAAAATATGATGTTCATTAATGTTTAAATCGTAGGGTTTAATCCATTGCTGCCAATCTTTTTCTATAGACTTCCACAGGGCTTTACTCAGCTGTGCTACTCGCTGGCTGAAAATCATTGCTTCTTTTATAGAAATTGCTTTGTCCGACATTCAAAAGTTCACCTACTTTGTTAAATTAATTATTCTGGCTATTCAGCCGGAAGTTCATTTTTCTTTTATAGTATCATTATGCCAATAAAACAAAAATTAATAAAGATATAAATTTACAAAATTTTTAGACATATGATTAAATATTTCTACAAAAGGCTTAAGGTCAAGGGATGGAAGCCATTTTGAAGTTTTAAAAAAATTTGAAGCATTTTAATAATATATTAGTTTTCGTTCCAAAATAAAAAAATCCTTCTTTTTACGAAAGAAAAAAGAAGGGTTTTTTTAAAAATTACTTTATATTTGTTTCAAGTTCTTGTATGGCTGCTTCAATTTCTTGCAATTCACGCTGTAGCCTGTGCTGATGGGGAAGGATCTCGTTTTTCCAATTGCTGATTGAATATTTGATGTCACTTGAGAATTCCTTAAAGGCTGTTTTACCTTTCTTAGAAGCAAATGAAGCGGAATCCTTTATGGCCATCAATTCGGTTTTTAATTCTAAAAGCTGCTCTTTCAGAAGGTTTGTGTTTTCTTTTAACTGCCGTCGGGTATCCCTTCCAGGAGCAGGTGCAGTCAATAGGGTGGATATGCCGGCTGCAGCACCGCCAGCTAATAGTCCAAGCAATAACGATTTGGCTTTCATAACCATCACCTCAGAATCTTATTTATATGTCTATTTTACTACAATCTTCGTTCTTCTAAAGCTGAAAATGAAAAATGTTCTATTTATATCTATATCACAAAACATATAAGAGTAAACCATATCCTCATAGCTCAAGGCAAACAGGCATACAATTCAATAGAAGAAGTATTTTAGGAAAGGGGGAGGCATGTTGTCCGGTGCAGCGGCGGGAATTTTTGCATTAAGTGTGGTGCTGTTTTTAGGAGGTATCCACTTTTTCTTTTCAATAAAGAAACCCGGAGTCTATCCTCCGAAATATGTTCTAAAAAAAAGGGCGGTTGCTTTAGCGGCAGGCGGGGCGTTTTTGTTCCTGCTGGGTCTGATTGTCGGCAGTTTTTAAATAGTTTTCAAATAAAAAAGCCCGCTTAATTGCGGGCTTTCTGTATAATTATTGGCTGATCGTCTGCTGAGTCAGCTTCGTTCTGTTTGCGATTGATTGTGCTACAGGGTAAAGGATTACCATTGCAGCGGTGTTAACTGCAGCTGCAGGAAGTACAACTGCTGCAAATAATGCAGTGAAAGGTCCAGGCAGTCCGACAATCAGGTATGCAGAAGTTAAAAACACTATTCCGGATACAATTGTTCCTGCTGCTGTTAAGACAGCTGCACTGAGGATATTCTTCCTGAATTTCTTTACGATCAGGAACAAGGCGAAAAAGGTGAATGCAGTAACCGGCTTATCAATGATATTCGGGATTAATCCTCCAGGAAAGGTTGTGGTAAATCCGGAAATCAGGCCTGTAACTAACCCTACAAGCAAAACGCTTCTGGTGTCTGGAAAAAGGATTATGCCTAAAAACATCATAGTAAGCATCATGTCCGGTTTCATTCCGAGAAAGAACCCTGGAACAACGGCATGAAGTACTGCGCCCATCCCGACCAATAGGGATAAGGCCACTAAATTTTTTGTATTCATTTCTCATCTCTCCTCTGCTATTCTCTGACTAAGCTCTGTCGTCTCTCCTGCAGTGCACTCTTTGCCTGCAGCGAAAAACTTTAACTCATTATAACATATACCACTGAAATTCAAAGGTGTTATATTTTTTAATTATTATTTTTAAAAGCTTTCATAAAGGCGGCCAGCTTTTCAACATGATGCTCTGGCACAGCATTGTAAATGGATGCGCGGCAGCCGCCAATAGAACGGTGGCCCCCAAGCCCGACAAATCCTGCTTCTTTTGCCTGTTTCTGAAATTCCCTGGATAGGTCCTCGCTGTGAAGATTAAAAGTAACATTCATACGGGACCTGCTGTTTTTTTGGGCATGTCCTATGTAAAAACCTTCACTTTCATCAATAACATCATAAAGCATTTTTGCCTTCCTCTCATTGGCCTTTTCAATCTCCTGTAGGCCGCCTATCTTCTCTGCCCACTGAAGCACAAGTGACAGTAAATAGATTGAAAGAGTAGGAGGTGTATTATATAAAGAGTTGTTATTGGCAAATGTATTGTAGTTCAGCATTACAGGGAGCGTTTCAGAAGAACTTTTTAATAGTTCTTTTCGGATAATGACTACTGTTACACCTGAAGGGCCGAGATTTTTCTGGGCACCGGCATAGATCAAATCAAATTGGTCTACTTTCAATGGACGGCTTAATATATCGCTAGACATATCTGCCACAACGGGTGTTTTTTTATTTGAAGGAAAGCTTTGCCATTGTGTGCCGTAAATTGTATTGTTGCTTGTAATATGAAGATAGGCAGCATTGTCCGGCATATCATCTTGACTAAATTCTGGGATAAAGCTGTATTTATGATCCTTGCTGGAGGCAGAAATGACAGTTTCGCCGATTTTATCTGCTTCTTTTAAAGCCTTCTCTGACCAGGAACCACTAAGAACATAATGGGCTGCCTGGTCTTTTCCCAGAAGGTTCATCGGCACCATGGAAAACTGGAGACTGGCCCCGCCTTGAATAAATAGCACTTCAAAGTCATCCGGAATAGCCAGCAGCCTTCTTAAGCGTGTGATTGCCTGATCATGTACTTCCTGATATTCCTTGCTTCTATGGCTCAGCTCCATAATGCCCATCCCAGTATTGCCGAAGTTCAGCAAACTTTTTTCCGCTTCTTTTAATACCTCTTCCGGCAGGGCTGCGGGGCCTGCATTAAAATTTAGAGCACGGTTCATTTTTCTCCCTCCAAATATAAAATAAATTCACTATAACGCTGTGAAGAAATAAAGATAGTTAATATGTTAACAAATTTTATTGATTTGTACAGATAAAAAAATGAACAATTTGAAAAATTGGAGAAAAAAACTCCCCCTGCAGAAACAGGAGGATCAAAAGGCTACAGATATTTTTTTATGGCTTCAGAGATTTCCTTGAGATCTGTTGCTGAGTAATCAGATTGATGTGATTTCCACACAACCCCTAAGCCATCTCCATCACCATAACGGGGAATAAGATGGGAGTGGAAATGGAAGACGGTCTGCCCGGCGTGTTCACCGTTGTTATTAATTAAATTCAGACCAATTGGGTCGAATTCGGCCTTGATGGCTCTTGCAATCTCCGGCACAGCTTCGAAATAGTTCCGGGCAGTTTCAGAATCCATTTCATACAGGTTTTCTTTATGTACTTTCGGAATGACAAGTGTATGCCCTTTTGTGACCTGGCTTATATCCAGAAATGCCATCACATGGTCATTTTCAAAAACTTTGGCTGAAGGGATCTCGCCATTGATTATTTTACAGAAAATACAATCGTTCATTATGTCAGCTCCTAACCGAATTTCTTTTTCACAATTCTACCATATTCTCCAAAAAACAAAAAAGCAAAAGGGACGGGATATGGCATTCCATAAAATAAAAGGCAGGATCCGCTTGGAATCCTGCCTTCGTGAAGGGGAAGCTTCTATTAGTACGTTTCTATTTCAGGTTAATTCTCTTTAACAAACACCTCATTTATGAATGAATTGTGTTCATATCTAGAGAAAATCGATCTTTGTTCAATCGGACCATCCCCTTATTTTCTTTATAAGCTTTTACAGGCATATAAAGCATGGATGATAGTCTTTAACAAACACCTCATTTAAAAAATGACTTAGTGACCACTTTCGGGTAAAGCGATCAAGTGTTTAAGATCATCAGGTTTCATGTGCAATGCAACCATCCCCTTATTAGGAACGTTTGAAGCTTATACTGAAAGGAAACTGTCTGCGACAGACACCTCATTTCAAGTTTTGATCATCTGAATGATGTTCAAATGATTTGTTTCCCCTTCATTGATTAGAATGTCCCGCCCCGTCATTTATATACAGGAATTCTGCCCAAACTGGACAATTTACTTTGGCTTTTTTTACAATGGACTTATATATAATAGGAAGGACGTTGAAAATGGCGCTGCTTGAGATTAAAAACGTTACCGGCGGCTATACGAGAAACCCGGTTTTAAAGGATGTCTCCTTTGAAGTGGGTGAACATGAAATCGTCGGCCTGATTGGCCTTAATGGAGCTGGAAAAAGTACGACCATCAAACATGTAATTGGCTTAATGGAACCGAAGGAGGGAGAAATATCGATCAATGGCATGCAATTCCTTAAGGATAAGGAAGGATATCGCAAGCAATTCACTTTTGTTCCGGAAACCCCGATTTTGTATGATGAACTGACACTAGAAGAGCATTTGCGTATTACAGCCATGGCATACGGTCTGCCTGAAACAGAGTATAAACAAAGAGTGGAAACACTGCTGAAGGAATTCAGAATGGAAAAAAGGCTGAAATGGTTTCCAGCTCATTTTTCTAAAGGGATGAAGCAGAAAGTAATGATCATGTGCGCTTTTTTGGTGCAGCCGTCATTATACATTGTTGATGAACCATTTGTAGGTCTGGACCCGCTTGGAATCCAGTCACTTCTCGATTTGATGAAGAAAATGAAAGAGAGCGGTGCCGGCATTCTTATGTCCACCCATATTCTGGCGACTGCTGAAAGGTATTGTGATCGTTTTGTGATTTTACACGAAGGCAAAGTAAGGGCGAAGGGAACTCTGGCGGAGTTGCAGCAGCAATTTGCAATGCCGGGAGCAACCCTCGATGATTTATATATCCAGCTCACAAAGGAAGAAGATTATGTTTGATGAAAAACAATTATGGAAGGAGAGGTTAGGGAGGACAGTCAAAGAGCTTTCCCGCTATCTCCGTTATATCTTTAATGGCCATATTGTCATTGTCATGGTGTTTCTTCTGGGAACTGCAGCTTTTTATTATCAGGAGTGGATAAAAACCCTGCCCGATGATTTTCCTGCTGCTGCGGTTATAGCAATCATCTTAGCTCTCCTGGTTACATACAGCCCGATTTATACATTTTTTTCTGAAGCAGATAAAATTTTCCTGCTGCCGCTTGAAGACAGGCTTTTAAATTATTTCAGACGTTCGATGGAAGCCAGCTTTTTTGTACATGCATATCTCCTTGTTATGGGGCTGGGAGTTTTATTGCCCTTGTATGCAGCGGTGAATGATGGCAATTTTAAAGTGTTTTTACCATTTCTGCTGTTTCTGCTGACTCTAAAATTGATCAATTTACTGATACGCTGGAAGATACAATATTATATCGAAACAAGCGTACATATACTGGATACATGTGTCCGTTATGCTGTTAACGCTGTGTTTTTATATTTTCTATTTAGCGGTGCTTCCCCCATTTTTATGCTGGCAGCAGGTGTGCTGCTGATCCTGCTGTATTTGTTCTTTACCATGAAATCCAGGGATAAAGGGCTGAAATGGGAATATTTGATTGATCAGGAAGAGAGAAGAATAACATCCTTTTACAGGCTGGCTAATATGTTTACAGATGTTCCAAAGCTGAAAGACCGTGTGAAAAGGCGGAAGTGGCTTGATTGGCTGCTCTCAGGTATCCCATTTAAACAGGATGCAACTTTTAAAAACCTTTATATCCGTACATTTCTCCGATCCGGTGATTACTTTGGATTATTTATTCGTTTAACTTTTATAGGTGCTGGAGCAATTTATTTAATATCGTATGGTATGGGACAAATCCTGCTTGTTCCGTTATTCATGTATCTAACCGGATTTCAGCTGCTGCCCTTATGGAACCATCATCAGGATAAGCTGTGGGTGAAATTATATCCGGTTAAAGGGGATATACAGGAGAAGTCCTTTAAACAGCTGCTGACAGGAATCCTTTATGTTCAGGCACTCTTATTATCGCTTGCTGTACTGGCAAATGGCGGATGGCTGGCTTCGCTTTTGGCTTTTACTGTTGGAATTTTATTTGCGTACGTATATACTCATTTCTATATTCAGAAACGGCTGGCTGGCAGCCGGGCTTAAAATGAAACTATTGCTGTCTTTTGTGCGTATATAGAGTCATCCTGAAGAAAAGGCAGGTAGAAAAATGAAGGAATATGAATTAAAGGCATATAAGGAAATTGATGAATGGAAAAGACGGATTAACAAGCGCTCCAGTATGCTGAATCGCCTTTCCAAAAAAGCTCAAACAAAGGTAAATAGTATTATACCTGAAAAAGCTCATCAAATTATCACAGAAAGCATTAAGAATATGGTAAAAGCCACTTTGATTGGATCAAATGCATTCACCAGAAAAAAACAATCTGCCGGCCGCAGCCTGGAAATGATGGATAATATGCTTGAAGAGAAGCTTTCGGCATACCGCAAAACAGCTGCTGTCGAAGGTGCCGGAACCGGGGCAGGGGGAATACTCCTTGGCATTGCTGATTTTCCTTTGCTGCTGAGCATTAAGATGAAATTTCTTTTTGAATCCGCCTCCATTTATGGGTTTAACACAAATGAATATGGAGAGCGCCTGTTTCTCCTTCACGTTTTTCAGCTCGCCTTTTCAAGTGATGATAAAAGGAAAGAAACACTAAAACTGATTGAAGAATGGGATGACCGGAAGAAAACATTGAGTGACATGGACTGGAAGATCTTTCAGCAGGAATACCGGGATTATATCGACTTTATCAAAATGCTCCAGCTGGTGCCGGGTATAGGTGCTGCTGTCGGGGCGTATGCAAACTATAATTTGCTTGACCACTTAGGTGAAACAGCTAAAAATGCTTATCGTCTGCGGATATTGAAAACAGCCCCAAGGCCTGATTAGGTTTGGGGCTGTTTTTAAGTTACACTCTAATTTCTTCCTATTGTCCTACTTCAACAGAGTCTTTGCTTTCCTGATAGCTATGATAGTTTATAGCTGCTGCTCCCAGTGTTTTGGCTGCGATTAGCATAGCCTTTTCATCTATATCAAATTTGGGGTGATGGTGAGGGTAATTTTCTGATGTATTTTCAGGTCTTGCCCCGGTAAAGAAGAAGGTGCCTTTTACATGGTGCAGATAGTATGCAAAATCTTCACCGCCCATTTCAGGGTCTGTTTCTTCTACATATTGGACTTCATCAATTTTCCCTGCCAGTTCTGCCAGGTATTCTGTTTCCCTTTTATGATTTACAACTGCAGGGTAGCCTCTATGGAACCGATACTCAAAGCCGCTGTCTGCTGTGTAGCATGTTCCTTTGACAATGCGCTCGATTTCCTCTTCGATATTAGTGCGGACGTCCTCGTTAAATGTGCGGACAGTACCGATTAATTTTGCTCTATCTGCAATTACATTAAATGCGTTATCAGCTACGAAAGAACCAACTGTTACAACTGCAGAATCAATTGGATTTACCTTTCTGCTGACGATTTGCTGAAGATTGACAACCAGCTGGGAGGCAGTTACAATCGCATCTTTTGTTTTGTGAGGCTGTGCACCGTGCCCGCCTTTTCCTTGGATGGTAACTTCAAACCTGTCTGCTGCCGCCATAAATGGGCCAACCCGATATTGGATCTTCCCTGTTGGTTCTGAAGCCCACAGATGAGTTCCAAAAATGGCATCGACACCTTCAAGGCAGCCATCTTTAATCATCGAAATTGCTCCGCCCGGGGCATATTCCTCGGCGTGCTGGTGAATCATTACATATGTACCTTCTAAATCATCGCGAAGTTCATTGAGCGCCTTCGCCAGTACAAGTAAAGTGGCCGTGTGTCCATCATGTCCGCAAGCATGCATTACACCGGGGACCAATGATTTATATGGGAGATCCTTTTCATCCTGGATAGGAAGTGCATCAAAGTCGGCTCTTAAAGCGATGGTCTTTCCTGGTTTGCCGCCGTGAATTCTGGCAACCACTCCATTTCCCCCTACATGGCTTCGGACTTTAATCCCCAGATTTTCATAAAAGGTTTTGATATAGTGAGCGGTCTTTTCTTCCTTAAAGGATACTTCAGGGTTCTGATGAAGATAGCGCCGGATGGAGACCATTTCATCATAATAGCTTTCCAGTTTTTTAAATAGTGATTCAGACATGATTTCCTCTCCTATCCATGTAATTTTTCCATTATTATAACATTCTTTAATGGAATAAAGGGAAAAATGTTATTTATGCAAACTTACCATAAAAAGTGAAGAAGAGATGATACTATAAATTGGGAGGTATTAGTAAGATTGAAAATGCTTAAATCTAAATGGACCTATTTTTTCATGGCTTTATCCGTATCCGTTTTTCTATTTTTTCTTGTTGCCGTTACTAACGGGCAACCTCTTGATTTTGACCGTTATTTGTCAAAATTCTTTACGGAATTATTTTCTGAAAGCACCCATCCATTTTTTGAAGTCATGGACAAGATGGGGAGTAAAATCGGTGTAGGGATTATTACATTGGCTTTTTTAGCGATGCTTTGGCTCAGGTATAGGAATTATGAGGCTATGGCAGCTGTTGTTTTTGCAGTTACAGCGGGAAATGAAGTAAATAAGTGGCTTAAAGAGGCTGTTGGGAGGCCGCGCCCTGATCAAGAGCATCTTGTTGATGTGTCGAGCCTCAGCTTTCCGAGCGGACATGCGATGATTGGGATGATTCTATATGCGTCTATAGCCTATTTTATTATTACCGAGCTGAATAAAGCGTCAGCGAAATGGATCACGGGGATTATAGCCGGCGTTTGGATTTTTTTTATGGGGATCAGCCGGATCGTGATGGGTGTACATTATCCATCTGATATTGCAGCAGGATTTGCAGCAGGTTATATTTGGGTTTTCATATCAATTTCCTTTTACGTGGCCATAAAGTCTATATTCAGAAGGAAATCATATGAGAGAAAATCAGCTTAACAGCCAAAGAGACTATCGCCGATAGTCTCTTTGGTGTTTTAAATGAGGAACATGGCTGCAATAGTTGTCACGATTAAGCCAATTGTGACCGGTAGCAGGTTCCGTCGGGCCAGCTCAAAAGCATCTACATTGCATATTGCGGCTGCAGGTATAAGGGCCCAAGGAACCAAAGTACCACCGCCTACCCAGATCGCAGCTACCTGCCCAAGGGCCGTTAAGGTTGCAGCACCTGTGCCGATAGCTGTCGCAAATAGATTTGCAATGGAGCCGGCAAGTGAGATGCCGGAAAAACCGGATCCATCAAGCCCCGTAATGGCTCCAACGATAGTTAGTGTAATGGCGCCTATCTCTTTGCTCAAAGGTACAACAGATGCTAGCCCCACTCCAAGATCATTAACAATTCCATGAGAGCCCTTTGGCAAAAAGTCTCCTATCATCTTAGAAAATCCAGCGTCCCCCAGATAAAAGAAAGCTGCAATTGGAATGACAGGGCCAAATACTCTAAATCCAAATTGGAATCCTTCAACTAAATAGGCTGTAGTTTTTTCAAGGCCCCTATTCCGATGGGCAGCGAGAGTGATCAGCAGGAGAATAAATATCGATGTACCGCCTACCAAAGCAGTTGCGTCACCGCCCTGAAGATCTAACGCAAACATTGCTGCTACATCAGCAGCAAATAGGATTGGGATTAATAATGCAAAAAAACGTTTTTGTTTAAGTGAAAGCAGGTGTTTTTGACTGGCATCAGCCTGCAGTTCAACAGGTGTATTCCCGGTAAGCCCAGTATTTGCAGTCAGTTTGCCGCTTTTCATATCTCTCTTGATAAGATAAAAAGCGGTTATAGTCGTGACTGCACCCATAATGATAACAAGCGGAACACTGGCAGATATGACCTCACCTACAGGAAGACCTGCCGCGTCGGCAGTTAACTTCGGGGCAGCCTGGATTATAAAGTCTCCTGATAGTGCGATGCCATGTCCGAACAGGTTCATGGCCATTGCCACACCCAGAGCAGGTAATCCTACCCGAATGGCTACCGGAAGAAGGACGGCCCCCATTAAGGCAACAGCAGGAGATGGCCAAAAAAACCAGGAGATGACCATCATCAAAATTCCGATCGTCCAGTAGGCAAGTGCCGGCGTTCTGATTAATCTGGTAAAAGGAGAGATCATGACATCATTAATTCCGGTTGTGGTCAGTGTCCTGCTCATGGCCACTATAATGGAAATGACCAGAATAGTGGAAAGAAGTTCTGTTATCGCAAATATAAAACTGGTAAAAATACTGCTGATTGAACCGCTTAAGGAGCCGGTGGCTGTAATGGCAATTAAAAAGATGCCCGCAATACAGACAAACGTTGTATCTCTCTTCATAACCATGAAGCCAATGATGAAGAGAATAAAAAGAACATATATCCAATGGATGGCTGTCAACTCAACTCCCACTTAATTTCCCCCTTTCATAATTCCTTAGGAGAAGCGCCGATTTAGGCGAATCACCCGATTCGGAATGTAGTACAGAATATGATGGAATGAAATAAATGGTGATATGAATTGAATCCGTCCAGAGGAGGAGGCTGAAACACACCGGGGGATGTTTCAATAGAATTGCTGACTGATAAAATGAATGTACAGGAGGAAAATGTTTTTGCATTAGCGAATACAAGAATAGGAGAAAAGAGGGAAGGGAAAGCCTATGAGATACAGGTCCGTTAACCAAATAATCTTCGCGATAACTTTATCAGCAATTGGGGTTTTGCTTCTTCTTATGAACATAGGTGTCATTTCCTTGGAAATAAAAGAGGTTTTTGTCGTAATTTACCCCTTTATCCTGATGGCTGCCGGTTTTTATTATCTGCTGTCAAACATACTGATGAAAAGCCGGAGCGGGATGTTTAAAGGGTTATTTCTATTTGTATTTTCATTGCTATTAATCCTTGATCGTTTCGGAATAATTGAATTCAGGTTTATGGAAATATGGAAACTCTGGCCCCTGTTTCTTATTTTCATCGGCATTAATATTCTATTGAAAAAAGATCGATTAAAGATACATTTTGAGCAGGAGTTTCCGGCTGATATCTATGGGAAAGATAAAGGTGCAGCTGAGAAAAAAGTTATTAATATATCAAAATATGAAAGCCCACAGCCGCTAAAAAATATTAGAGGCTTTTCAATTGGCGATGTGGATTTTAAACAGCCGAATTGGTCTCTGGAGCCGATGGATTTATATACAATGATCGGTGATTATTTTATCGATTTCAGTAAAGCTTTCATCCCGGAGAAAGAGACGCCTGTCATTGTGAGAGGATGGATTGGCGATGTGAAAATGATCATCCCCGAAAACATACCGGTAATGATTCAGTCAAATATTAATATAGGAGACATCCGCATATTTGATCAAAAGACAAGTGACATCAATCGAACCCTTCACTATAAGTCACCTGGTTATGATGAAGCGTCCAGAAAGCTGAAAATCGCTGTACAAGTAAAAATTGGATCCATTCGGATCGATAAAGTATAGGGGTATAAGATGAGAAAAAGCGGAATCAGGTATTGGTTTGTGCAGAGCTTTATTATGATGGCCATTATAAGTTCATTAATCTTTTTTGTCGGATTGCAGGTCTATCTATTTTATAATTCTGGATCACCATTGACTATAAAGAGCACATTTTGTCTGTTTTTGTATGTTTTAACGGTATTAATCCTTACGGGTGCCTATTTTGGACTAAAGGGCAGCTACTTAATAAAAGGGCGGCTCGGTGATATTTTATTATTTGTTTCGACCTTAAGAAGCGGCAAGTATGCTGATCGGATGGAATCTTATGAAAAAGATGAAATAGGATTAATATCAGATGAACTGAATCAGCTGGCTGAAAATATTCAGGAGCAGGTTTTTTTCATGCAGCGGCTTGCCGATGAAAAGTCTGCATTGGCACAAACAGCCCATTCAGCAGCTGTAATGGAAGAAAGGCAGCGTCTGGCCAGGGATCTGCATGATGTAGTGAGCCAGCAGCTTTTCGCATTAAGTATGATGTCTTCAGCAGCCCTGAGAGTTTTTGATTTGGATAGTGATAAAGCTAGAGAACAGTTAAATGAAATCTCGGAAATCGCTGCGAAAGCCCAGGGGGAAATGAGGGCGCTTCTCCTCCATCTCAGGCCTGTTCAGCTGAGTAATGACAGACTTTGCGATGGCATTATTAAGCTGATACAGGAGTTAAAGGCAAAGACAAACATTGAATTCCATGCAAGTATTGATGAGATTGAAAACCTTTCTAAAGCAGCGGAAGAGCATTTGTTCAGGATTGTCCAGGAGGCTTTATCAAATGTGCTCCGTCATGCGGATGCAGGAAAGATTAGAGTAACCCTAACGGAAGAGGAAGATTACATCTATCTTTTTATTGCTGACAATGGAAAAGGATTTAATCCTCATAAAGAGAGAATCACTTCTTATGGGCTGAAAACTATGAGGGAACGCTGCGAGGAGGTTGGCGGAATATTCAAAATACGATCCAAAGAAAACGAAGGTACTTATATAGATATTAAAATTCCTGCAAAAGGGGAGAGGCTGAAATGATCAGGATAGCAGTTGTGGATGATCATGAAATGGTAAGAAGGGGCATTATTTCTTATTTGGCAACTGAGTCGGGCATAGAAATCGTAGGGGAAGCAGGCAGTGGTAATGAAGCTGTAGAGCTTGTACTGAAAGAGCGGCCGGAAATCGTTTTGATGGATCTCCTGATGGAAAATGGAAACGGAATTGAAGCGACAAGAGAGATATTAAAAAGTTACCCTGAGTGCAGGATTATTATTATAACCAGCTTTTACGATGATGAACAAGTTTTTCCGGCTATTGAAGCAGGTGCCTTCAGCTATATGCTGAAAACGGCCAATGCTGCTGAAGTTGTGAATGCCATTAAGAAAGCTGCGCAGGGTGAGCCTGTCATCGAGTCAAAGGTTGCGGGGAAAATGGTACGCCGTTTCAGAGAAAAAGAGAAAAAGCCTCATGATGATTTAACTGAAAGGGAGTTTGATGTCCTGCTCTGCATTGGGGAAGGGATGACAAACCAGGAAATCAGTGAGGAATTGTTCATTGGCATCAAAACCGTTAAGACCCACGTAAGCAATATCCTCGGTAAACTGGGCGTTACAGACCGTACACAGGCTGCCGTTTACGCCAATCGAAACGGAATTATAAAAAAACAGGCGGAAAAAGGATGAGTAAAAATGGCTCATCCTTTTTTTCAATAGGCTGTTTTCGCAAAGTTTGTTGCTATTTATATTATATTTACTGAGTTGATTGTAGTGGAAGGTTCGAGATCCTCGAAAATGCATTCACATTCTCTTCGTGCGGTGTTTACTCAAGGTAGCCTATTCAACGTCCTACGGGAGTAGCGGGACAGGTGAGACCCCACAGACGCGTAGCGTCGAGGAGGCTCACCGCCCGCCCCGTGGTTCGCTGAGCATCCTCTCACTGCAATCAACGGACAACATTGATAAGCGAAAAACAACAATTTATACGAAAAGAGCCTTTCAATAAGAAAGATACTATTGAACTTCCAGGTCCAGCATTCTACTTGTTACTCTTCTTCAGGGATATAATATTGAGTCATATATGGTGCGCTGGAAAAAATGTTCGGTGTCTTATCAATGCCGCTCTCTGTTCCGCGCTTTTCATGTGCTTTTTCATAAGCTTTGGAATTCTGCCAGTTTTTAAATGACTTTTCATCCTGCCATAGAGTCAAGGTGACATATGTGTTGGAGTCAAGAGGGCGCAGGACACGGATAGCTATAAATCCCGGTACATTTTCGATAAGCCCTGCCCTGTTTTTCAGTCGGTGCTCAAATAGCGGCCTGCCTTCATCTGAAACAGGTACATTATTCAGAACGGCAAATCCTGCGCCGGAGAAGGTTCCTGAAGAATCGATTACTTCATAGGAACGGGGCTCCTTAAAGATGGAGGCGCCTGAAGTTTCATGAATTAATAAAGCACTATACGTATTCTGCATTGTAACCATGTTTTCATCGGGGTGCTTTTCCTCTATTTTCTTCAAAAAATCGTAACTTCCTCTGGCCATATAAAGCTTCATTTTTTTCACTCCACTTGGATAATTTTTATAGTGTTCATTATTTAAAATAATTTTATATTGTGCTTATATCCTTACAATCTTCAATTTTCCCTTATATAGACAGTTAAAAACGTCAATTTTTTGACATTTGGTGTTCATGTCTATACAAAAACAGAGAAAAAAGGATATAGTCATAAAGGGTAGATATTCGAGATTTCTAATTTGCTTACATATATATTACAATAATACGCAGACAAGTCTTGAAAGGTGGATAAAATTTAATGACGAACTCATTTAATGATACATTTCTGAAGGCAGCAAGAGGAGAACGGACAGATCATGTTCCAGTATGGTACATGCGCCAGGCTGGCCGCTCACAGCCGGAGTATAGAGCAATTAAGGAAAAGTACTCCCTATTTGAAATTACACACCAGCCTGAGCTTTGTGCCTATGTAACAAGGCTGCCGGTAGAGCAGTATAATAATGATGCTGCCATTCTTTATAAAGACATTATGTCACCGCTTCCAGCCATTGGGGTGGATGTGGAAATTAAATCAGGAATTGGCCCTGTTATATCAAATCCAATCCGATCTAAAGCAGACGTAGAGAAGCTAGGTGAAATCAATCCGGAAGAGGATGTTCCATATGTCCTGGATACTATTAAGCTTCTTACTCAAGAACAGCTGACTGTTCCTCTTATCGGTTTTGCAGGTGCTCCGTTTACACTTGCCAGTTATATGATTGAAGGCGGTCCATCAAAGAATTACAACAAAACAAAATCATTTATGTATGCAGAGCCTGAAGCCTGGTTTGCATTAATGGATAAGCTTGGAGAAATGACTATTACCTACGTGAAGTCCCAAGTCAAAGCAGGTGCAAAAGCCATCCAGATTTTCGATTCATGGGTTGGTGCCTTGAATGTGGAAGATTACCGCCATTTTATCAAGCCGGTAATGAATCGCATTTTCTCTGCCCTGAAAGAAGAGAATGTTCCGCTGATCATGTTCGGTGTAGGCGCAAGTCATCTTGCACTGGAGTGGCATGATCTGCCACTCGATGTAGTGGGGCTTGATTGGAGACTTCCAATTCAGGAAGCAAGGGCAAAAGGCATCACCAAAACAGTTCAAGGTAATCTTGACCCTGCGATTCTCCTTGCCCCTTGGGAGGTTATCGAGGAAAAAGCCAAAGCTATTCTTGATCAGGGAATGGCTCAGCCGGGTTATATTTTCAACCTTGGACACGGTGTTTTCCCAGAGGTTAATCCTGACACATTAAAGAAATTAACTGCTTTTATTCACGAATACTCTGCCTCAAAATTAAGCAAGTAACCTCCGGCTGGCTTAAAGCGATATCAGTCTGCATTTGCATATTGCTATGAGCATTAGTTTTGGTAATCGATTTGTTTTTTGGCACAATAAAAACTGGAGACAGAATTTGAGGTGGATGATATGGGTAAAAAAAGAATGGGATTACTTGTAATGGCTTATGGAACTCCCTATAAGGAAGAAGACATTGAGCGTTATTATACACATATACGCAGAGGAAGAAAGCCTTCTGAGGAAATGCTTGAAGATTTAAGAAGCAGGTATGAAGCGATCGGCGGAATATCGCCGCTTGCAGAAATTACTAAAGATCAGGCTGAAAAACTTGAGCAGCATCTAAATGAAATTCAGGACGAGTATGAATTCAAGATGTATATTGGATTGAAGCATATTGAACCTTTCATAGAAGATGCGGTTAAACAAATGCATGAAGATGGGATTGAGGAAGCTGTAAGTATTGTTCTTGCGCCTCATTTCTCAACCTTCAGCGTGAAATCGTATAATGGCAGAGCCAAGGAAGAGGCTGAAAAGCTTGGTGGTCTTGACATAACGTCAGTTGAAAGCTGGTATAAAGAGCCTAAGTTTATTAAATATTGGGCTGATCGGGTAAAAGAAACCTTCGATAAAATGCCTGCTGATGAAAAAGATTCTGCAGTGTTAATTGTTTCTGCACATAGTTTGCCGGAAAAAATCCTGCAATCCGGGGATCCATATCCGCACCAGCTGCAGGAAACAGCTGACCTCATAGCAGAGCAGGCTGGAGTCAAAAACTATGCTGTCGGCTGGCAAAGTGCAGGGAACACACCGGAGCCATGGCTTGGGCCTGATGTGCAGGATTTGACAAGAGATCTTTATGAAAATAAAGGCTACAAAGCATTCGTTTACACACCTGTAGGTTTTGTTTCGGATCATCTTGAAGTGCTGTACGATAATGATTTTGAATGCAAAGTTGTCACTGATGAGCTGGGAGCAAGCTATTACCGCCCTGAAATGCCGAATTCTCAGCCTGAGTTTATTGATGCAATGTCAGATGCCATTTTTAAATTGCTGAATAGATAAAGCGGAGCTTCACTCAGTGGGGCTTACTGCCTGTTAGACCGCGATAATGCAAAAAATTAGAAAAGAAGGCGATTTACCGTGCAGGGAGAGAGACAGAAAGTGATTGTTGCCGGAGGAGGAATTACGGGTCTTGCTGCAGCTTACTATCTGCAGAAGGAAGCTAAAGAAAAGGGCTTGGCTCTGGACGTTAAGCTCATAGAGGCTTCACATCGCCTTGGCGGCAAGATTCAAACAATAATAAGAGACGGTTTTGTGATCGAAAGAGGGCCAGATTCCTTTTTGGCCCGCAAGCAAAGTGCAACACGTCTTGCCAGGGAAGCAGGCCTGGAAAAGGAACTTGTGAGGAATACTTCCGGCAAATCCTATGTGCTTGCAAGGCAGCGTCTATATCCAATGCCTGGCGGATCCATCATGGGAATCCCGACACAAATAGCTCCTTTTATTACAACTGGCTTATTCTCTCCCGCAGGAAAGGCAAGAGCAGCGGCAGATTTTTTGCTGCCTCGCTCCAATCCTTCCACAGATCAGTCTCTGGGTACATTTTTCAGAAGAAGGCTTGGTAACGAAGTTGTCGATAACTTGATTGAACCGCTTCTCTCCGGCATATATGCAGGCGATATTGATCAATTGAGCCTAATGGCCACCTTCCCGCAATTTTATCAGGTTGAGCAGAAGCATAGAAGTTTAATTCTTGGAATGAAAAAGGCTGCAGACTCTCAGCCGAAACAATCCGGAAACAGCAAGAGCAAAGAAGGAATGTTCCGTACTTTCAAATCAGGGCTTCAATCGCTTGTCGATGCTCTCGAGAGCAAGCTTGAACCCGGGACTGTGATGAAAGGACATCGCATTGAATCGGTTATTAAGAATGACGAAAGCTATACCGTAGAAATGAATGGGGGAGAACACCTAAATGCAGATTGCATAGTTATGGCTGTTCCCCACCATGCTATGTGCAGCATTTTCTCCGGTTGGGGACTTTTTGAGCAGTTAAAAGAAATGCCGTCCACTTCAGTGGCAACAGTAGCTCTGGCTTTTCCAGAGGATGCGATTGAAAGGGATATAGATGGAACGGGTTTTGTTGTTTCACGCCACAGTGATTACACCATTACTGCCTGCACCTGGGCACATAAAAAATGGCCTCATTCTACCCCAAAAGGAAAAGTGCTTCTGCGCTGTTACGTTGGCAAACCAGGTGATGAAGCAGTAGTGGATCTTTCAGACGATCAAATTGTTAAAGTTGTGCTTGACGACTTAAATAAAACGATGAATATTAATATGAATCCTGAATTTAGTTATGTAACAAGATGGAAGGATTCAATGCCTCAATATACCGTTGGACATAAAGAACGCGTCGGACTGGCTAAGAAACAGGCGGAGGATGAACTCCCGGGCATTTTTCTGGCAGGAAGTTCGTATGAAGGTCTTGGGGTTCCTGACTGCATAGATCAGGCAGAAGAGGCAGTTCGAAATACATTAGAATACCTGCAAATCAACAAGCCAAAAGCTGTCCGTGTATGACAGCTTTTTAAATTGGCATCATTTAAGGTTGCTTTTTTAAATAGAGTATGATAAATTACTTTTTGTACTAATGACCAAATTGTTCATTTAGTCACTTTATAAGAGGTGAGTATATGTCAGCAGATCGGAAACAGCAGATTCTTGAAGCAGCCACAAAATCATTTTCTCTTTTCGGTTATAAGGCAACCACTATGGACCAGGTTGCAAAGCTTGCGAATGTTGGAAAAGGCACTATCTATAATTTCTTTAAAAATAAAGAAGAGCTGTTTGATGAAATTATCCATACGCTAATCACGGAAATGAAAAATGCAGCAGATGAAGCGCTTGATCCTTCTTTGCCATTTCATAAAAATGTTCATCGGGGATTGTATAAAATACTTGAATTCCGCATGAAGCATCAGCTGACAATCAAGCTTTTCCAGGAAGCAAAGGAAATGGGCACTCCTGCTGTTACGGAGGTGATTGGGAAAGTAGAGGATGCGATAGTAAAATATGTAAAAGATAAAGTTACACTTGCCATTGAAAGAGGAGAAATCCGGGAATGCGATCCGGAACTGACTTCCTTTGTCATGCTTAAGCTTTATATTGCACTTATTTTTGATTGGGAACAGCGTCATGAACCACTGGAAAAAGAAAAAATAGCTCTTCTATTTGAACAATACATTATGAAAGGATTATCGAACTAGATAGTCCTCTATTTTTTCAGAAAAATGACCAAATGAGAAAAGTAGTCAATAAGTATTTTGGAGGGATTTACGGTGAAAAGCAAACTTTTCCTTAAGGAGTTTTCAGCCATAATAAAAAACAAAAAGCTGCTGATTCCAATTATAGCAGTCATGTTTATTCCGGTTTTATATAGTGGAATGTTCCTGTGGGCATTCTGGGATCCATACGATCATTTAGAAGATCTCCCGGTTGCCATCGTTAATGAAGATGCCGGTGCAGTATTGGAAGGAAATGAATTGAACCTGGGCAATGATCTTGTTGATAATTTAAAGGAAAGCAAGGACTTTAACTTTCAATTTGTTGATAAACAAGAAGCGTACAAAGATCTAAATGATCAGCAATACTATATGCTGGTGGAAATTCCTAATGACTTTTCCAAGAATGCTACCACTCTGCTGGAAGACAAACCGCAGAAAATGAATCTGATTTACGTTCCAAATGAGAGCTATAATTTCTTGTCCGCTCAAATTGGCGGGACAGCTGTTGAAAAAATTAAAGCGTCACTGTCAGAAAAAGTAACTGAAACATATGCAGAAACCATGTTTGATAAGGTAGGGGAACTTGCAGATGGCATTGGGCAGGCAAGTGATGGTGCCCTTCAAATCAGCGAAGGAGCAGCTGATCTAAAGGACGGGTCCAGAACCTTGCATGAGAAACTTGAGATTTTGGCCGATAAATCCATTGAGTTCAATAACGGCGTAAGCACAGCAAGCAAGGGTTCTAAGGAAATGGCAGAAGGAGCCAGATCTCTTTCTGAAGGTTTAGGCAAACTTGCAGGAGGCCAATCGGAATTGAGAAATGCTTCTGGTCAACTAGAGTCAGGAAGTGAAGATCTTTCTGCAGGTGTTACACAAACAAAAGAAGGAATCTTAACGGTAAAAGATAAAGTTTCAGTTATGATCGATGGAACCGAACAGCTTGAAAATGGAGCAAACACATTATCTTCATCTCTGGAGCAATGGCAGACGGAAGCGCAAAAACTCAGCGGAGGTACTGCTCTTTTAGAACAAAGGCTACAGGGCATCTTATCGCAGCTTCCAGAAGATTCTCCTGAAAAGGCTGAGCTTCAGACTGCACTTGCACAGCTGAAAAACGGGTCAGCCCAGCTTGCCGAATCAGCCGGCAAACTGTCTAGTGGAGGAGCCGAATTGTCCCAAAGAATGGGGCAGTTGAAGGCAGGACAGCAGCAGTTTCAGCAGGGAATAAATCAGCTTGCCCAGGGAACAGCCGAGCTGGAAAATGGCTCTCTTAAGCTGGTACAGGGCCATAAAGATTTCGATGCGGGAATGGAAGCATTTGCTCAGAAGTTTGATGAAGCACAGGCTGGAGCAGAAAGGCTTGCAGGCGGTGCAGCGGATTTGTCAGGCGGTCTTGGCAAACTGACACAAGGTTCAGCTGCATTTGCAGACGGTTCTAAGCAGCTTGAAGCTGGTGCAGGCAAAGTTGCTGAGGGTAATTCACAAATTTATGAAGGATCGTCTGAGTTAGCAAATAAATTGGCTGATGGCGCTGAAAATGCTTCATCAGTAAATGCCAGTGATAAAACTTATAACATGATGGCAAATCCGGTAGAAATAGATAATGAGAAGGTTACTGAAGTTCCAAACTATGGTACAGGATTTGCACCTTATTTTCTGTCTCTTGGTCTTTTTGTTGGAGCTCTGCTGCTTTCTATTGTATTCCCGCTTAGGGAACCGGCTGGCGTTCCGCGCTCAGGATTCAGCTGGTTTGCAAGCAAGTTTGGAATTCTTGCAGGAATAGGCATTATTCAAGGTCTTATTGCAGCGGTGATCCTATTGCTGGGACTTGGCCTGGAAGTGCAGAGTGTACCATTATTTCTTCTGTTTACAATCCTGACCAGTTTGACTTTCATAGCGCTTATTCAATTCTTTGTTACTGTCATGGGTGACCCAGGCCGGTTTGTTGCAATTATTATTTTAATACTCCAGCTGACAACAAGTGCCGGTACTTTCCCGCTTGAGCTGATTCCTAATGCACTTCAGCCAATCAGTTCATATTTGCCTATGACCTATTCTGTTTCCGGTTTTAAGGCAGTCATTTCAAGCGGCAATTTTGATTTTATGTGGGAGAATGCGTTAATTCTCGTGAGCTTTGGAGCCTTGTTCATTGCAGGATCATTTGTCTACTTTACTGCCATGCACAAGAAAAGATTTGCAGCTGCTGCAGAGCAGACTAAATAAAAGCAAAGCCAGCCCAAACTGGTCAAGCCCCCATATAGTGGAGATATTAAAAAACCGGAGCTGTTTCCTTTTGGAAATGGCTCCCTTTCGGTTTTATTTTAGTTATTTCATTCTTTTTATTTACTTGACATGGAGCCTCGTCACG
>NZ_JAMBOJ010000076.1 GCF_023715565.1 Cytobacillus firmus
GATTGTAATAATAAAGTGAAACAAACATTGATTTAATAATAAAAAAGGAGGTTCTAAATCGCTTGCGATTTAAACCTCCAAATGTATTACTATTTACTGTTTTCTCCCTCTGAACCGAACCCGTTAAATCTCACTAGGCAGTCTTCTTTAATCCAGCTCTTTTTCTTTATATTTCTCTGTTGCTTTTTTCAGTGCTTTTAAAAAATCTTTATAGTTTTCGGTCTGCTGCTTTCGGTTGTTCATGGCAAAGTCATGGTCTTTAAAGAAGCTTTTCCTCAGCTTCGTTGAAAGCTCCAGCTGCACTCCCCCGCCCTTTTTGCCGCGGTTCACAATGTTTTTCTTGCCTGTTCCGCCAAGCCGGTCAGGTGCATTTTCCACATCAAACCCCGCATCTTCGAGGGCATCTTTTACATACTTCTTATACTTCTTATTTCTGCCGCCAACATAGACTTTTTCCTCATTCACATCCCGGTGACCATGAATTGAAAGGCTAGTTATGGCCTTCTCCGCCATTTGAACACCAGCCGGCTCATCATAGAGGGTAGATGTTATATGGAGAATTCTGTTGTCTTTTAGTTTCAGCCCCTCAAAGATATAGGTGCTTGCATCAAGCCTTTCACCCAAGTCCTCTGCCAATTCGCCGGTCCCGATTTCAATATTGCCCCCATGTATCGCAAAGATGGCCACTTCAGGCTTGCGCTCAAAGATCTTGATACGGTAATCGATATTCTCTTTTTCATATTTTTTCAATTCGGCAAAGCTGCGATATTCTTCAGGTCCCGAATTGCCTGGCAG
This sequence comes from Cytobacillus firmus, assembly GCF_023715565.1. Lineage (GTDB taxonomy): Bacteria > Bacillota > Bacilli > Bacillales > Cytobacillaceae > Cytobacillus > Cytobacillus firmus_C. The sequence goes on from NZ_JAMBOJ010000076.1 coordinate 796, forward strand.
ACATGATTTGATGATAAGTATCAGCAATATAATAACGATGCTAAAAAGACTTATGCGCAACACGGAAAAAACTCCTAACTATAAGAAGAAGTAAGCAGATATAGTTCCGCTTACTTCTATGACTTTTTATGCTTGTCCATTTTGATGCTGCTCAATTTTCTTCTGTTCATCAGGTGTTAACGTATCTGTGCGTTTAAGTGTGTTCATTGTGATTAATAAAGTTCCAACAAGTACGACTGGCAAGATCCATCCTGTTACTTTTTTAACTGTGTTCATGTCCCTATTTCCCCTTTTCTTTTTCTGCTCTCCAAATGCCGTTTCTCCGCGGATCGCCCGCACCGGACATTGTTTTTTCTTTTCGGCTCATAATGAGCCCTTGAACTCCCCCATAAAACATAGGAGAAGATTTATGAATAACCTGATAACCTCGATTCTCTAACTCTGACAAAACATCCTGAGGGAATTCAGATTCCGTATAGATTATGCTGTCTTCAAATGTAAAACGGTTACGATTCACCATTTCCTGAAGGTCCCCTTCTCCCCTTGCATAGGAGTAAATGACCTGCATGAGGATCTGCGGAATTCTGTTTCCTCCAGGCGAACCAATCCCGATGACTTCATCAGGGCTTATCATGACGGTAGGGGCTGTAAATGTTCTTGACCGCTTATTGGGAGCTTCCCCATTGATTCCGCCACTTGCGAAATTCTTCAGCTGGTCATTCAAAAAGAAACCCTTTGTATACGCCCCGGAACCGAAATAGTTACTTAAGGTATTGGTCGCGGAAATCACCGTTCCCTCCTGATCCATGACTACAAAGTGGGTCGTGCTTTCATGCTCTTCCTCTTCCTCCGCATGCCCGCTAGCCTTAGCCAGCTTATCCTCGAGAAGTGAAATGTGTTCATCTGTGATGTACTTTGACATTTCCCCGGCAGTTACACCGTCTCCAATGTGCGTCCTGCGATCTTCATAGGATACTTTTGCAATCTTACCGATTCTGTCGATGTAATCAGCCTGATCCCGAGAATTCAAGCCGGTCTCCTCCGCCAGCTTCAGCATTTGAAGCAAGGTTGTTCCCGAAAAAGGAGGGGGAGCCGTGAATACTTCATAGCCTGCAAATGATCCCTGAACCGGATCCGCATGCTTAACCTTATACCTCTTAAAATCATCAAGCGGAATGCCGGTTTTTGCTTTGACCGCTTTCGCTATATCTCCCTGATAAAAGCCTGCACTGCCTTTTTCCTGAATCATTCTCAGCGTTTTTGCCAGATCCTTTTGAACAAGAATTTCCCCGGGCAGTATGGCTTTACCTTTAGGATAAAAGATACTCGTACTGTCTGAATACACTCTGTATTTGGCTGTCTCCAGCCGATGGGAAAATCCCCGGTCAACCTCAAACCCATTTTCCGCATATTTAACGGCCGGATAGATCAGTTTCTTCATATCAATAGTGCCGTATTCTTGATGAACTTCCTCCATCCCGGCTACCAGTCCGGGAACACCGGAGACTCCGCTGCCGTTATAATTTGAAGGAGAGATTTCCCTGTAATCGATAAAGTCAGGTTCACCCTCATCAGGAATGACCAGCATTCCCCCGCCGCCGCCAATTCCTGAGGCGAACGGTTCAACAACGCCCAAGATGTAGGAAATGGCAATGGCAGCATCTGCTGCATTGCCTCCATTCTTCAAGACATCCATCCCGACATCAACTGCAATCGGATGTGAGGCACTGACCCCATAGAATACTTCGGTTTGAGTTTTCAAAGTGCTTTTTTCAGGGGGCACGCTCGTACAACCGGTTAACAGGCAAACAGAAACAATCATTTGCCAAAAAGTTCGGTTTCTCAATACGGTGCCCCCTTAAAAATTAATTTTCTTTTTCCTGTCTTTTTTTCATGCGATCAATTACATGCTTATGATTGGCAATAATCTCGATTTTATTATCCTTCTTGGACCAATATACATTTTCAGCGGTTTCTTTCGTCAATTGATTAAACACCCGAAGCTGGTCAAAATAGCCTGTGGCCAACCTTGGTGCAGCTTCTTCTATTTGAAGAGGAATCACATCGATTGCTGCTGTACCATCTTCCGTCAAGTTGTACTGGACCATCGCAGAATCCTTTGTACGAGTCCACCCCTGATCAAATACGAAATTGCCTAGGCTGTAAAAGATGATTCCATCTTTGTATACATCAAACGATTGAAGCACATGGGGATGATGCCCGATGATGATGTCAGCCCCGGCATCGACCATTGCTTTCGCCAGTGCTTTCTGGCGGGGAGTAGCTTCCGTGTCATACTCCTGTCCCCAGTGAACATTAACCACAACCAAATCGGCATTTCCATGGTTTTCATTTTTCGCCTTTTCAATCATGTCAAATAACACATCAGGATTTGCACTCAATAGACCGTTTCGGTCTTTTGTCGCAATCGAACCCTCTACAAATGCGTCGGTGAAACCAAGCGTTGCCACACGAACGCCATTTACATCCTGATAGTTGATATGCTCTTTGGCCTCTTTGCGATTTTCTCCTCCGCCAACATAATCCATGTTGTAGCGGTTAAACACATCCAAGGTGTCGCGAAGCCCTTCTTCTCCGTAATCCATCAAGTGGTTATTGGCAAGGTTCATGACCGTAAAGCCTGCATTTTTAACCGCATGGATGGCATCCATATCAGTGCGCAGATGAATGCTTTTATCTGTTTTTTCATATTTATTTACATCATCTTTTAAGATGGGATGCTCAAAGTTCCCGCTCACATAATCAGAAGCATCAAAATACGGCTTTACATGACGGAATAGATAATCGGCACCGTGCCTTTTCGTCACTTCTTCCACATGCCGACCCATCATCACGTCGCCGACCATCGTCATCGTCAGCTTCTGATCTTTCCGCGGTTCAATGTCCTTCACTTCATCTGTTCTCCCAATCCATGTCGAAGCGACCAGGAAGATAACCAGAATCGGTAAAACAACAGCACTATAGCGAAGGTTTTTATACTTCGTCCTTTTGATAAAAATAAGCAGTTTTTCCTGAAAATTTAAGGTTCGCTTCATTCCATTCACTTCCCTAGAACAAGTAGTACACGTTCATGATTCCGAACGTTAAGCCGGATAACAGAAGCGTACTGCCAAGTGTTAATGGCATACCTTGTTTTTGAATTGTGTTGGCGATTAATCCTGGTACAATGATCCCGATTCCGCGGAATTCAAAGATCTCAAATGGCATGACCGGGTAAAAATAATCCAGGACCAGCTTCAGGCAAATCCCGGTTATCAGCATGGCAGCAAATTTTCTTCTGCCATATAAAATCACCCATCTGCCAATGCCGTGTGTCACAATCAAATAAGTTAAGATACTAATTAATAAGACCACAACCATAAATACGGGCTGGTTAAAAACCAGTGCTAAATATCCAGGCACAACAAGGCCTGCAGGCAAGACACCTGTTTTTTCTGTAAAAATAAGACTTAGTGTTACACCCAAAACAAGGGCAACATATAAATCGGCACCAAACATTTGTATCCCTCCCCCTTAACTTGCTTTTCTTTTAATATCCATTCTTTTAATGGCGTCGATCAGCGGTTCTGCTGAACCATGAATATTTCCGACCCCATACACTATTCTGTTTTCCAAATAAGGCTCAAGTTCAGCTATAATTTCTTCCGTTGAATAATCTTCCAGATCCAGATAAACTTTTGTATCCAGCTTACCTTCCTCATGGGCATCTGTGATCGGCTCAGTTGTCTGGCCTATGGCCACCACAACCTCGGATTTAATATAAGGAAGAACATCACGTGCAAACTGTTCCGTACGATCCACCCTGTCTGCACGGCAGTTCATGATGACAATTGGTGATTCTGTGCTGTACCCCAGAGTGCTCACACGCTCCCAGATTCTTAAAGTAGATGACGCATCATTAGCTGCAAAGCCATTCACAAAGAAGGACGGATTGGCATTGTCGCCAAAACGGGTAATCCTCATTGCTCCCGGGTCAGGATGCGCATTCAGCATTCCCCGGAATGCCGTTTCTTCATCAATTCCAAGCGCCTCGGCCACTGCCAATGCAAGGGACGCATTATCAGGGAATACCATGTAATCAAATTTACGCAGGAATTCCTCTGTAATTCTGGAGTTGTCCGCTACAATTACTTTCGTGTTCCGTTCCTCCGCAATCTTCCTGAACATGTCCAGATACTCACTCTCGATCGTAACCAGGTGGCCATTATAAGGAATGGTTGCCGTAAAAGCTTCCGCCACCTCGTCAAGAGTAGGACCCATCACATCCATATGATCTTCAAGCACATTCACGATTACTCCTATATTGGCCTGGATCATTTTGTTCTGAAATGTCAGCTGATAATCAGGCTGTACAGCCATACATTCGCAAACAAGCGCTTCTGTTCCAAGCTCAGCCACCTCTTCGACAACCCGGCGCTGCTCACCGATATTGGGACCTTCCGGCCGGCGCTTAATCGGTTTTTCCTCATCTGTATGCCAGTAGATCATCCGGGCTGAGGTACCCGTAGTTTTCCCGACTGTTTTATATTCTGCCTCTTGAATCACACCAGTGATCAGACGTGTAACGGTCGACTTTCCACGTATACCGTTCACATTTACACGGACCGGGATTGAATCCAGCCTCTTCTGGTGCTTTCGCTGCTCCACTATTCCATAGATAATAAGGAATAACGAACATATTATGATGAGAGCCATTTGAACAACCTCTCTTTGGATTTATTTTTAACACTGTACAAGGCTACATGGTTTCAAACCTGTATACAACCCGGAAATTATACTAAAATACTGAATGGGTCTTCTATAACCGTTAACGGCTCTGACGGGGACTCTACACCTTTTCACATTGATACTTTATGATTAGATATCTATTAAACTTTGTATTTATATGTTTATATTTCTTTAAATGTAAGGAAACTGGAATGTTAATATAATTTGGGTTTGAAGTATAATTGTGTAATTGGAAGGGTTTTTTAGGTTGTGATTTAATCCAAAGAAGCCCTGCAGAATCTCTGCAGGGCTTCTTTAATCGTACTATTTAGCTAAACCGTTCCCTTTTTTCATTTTCCCTAGACTGTAAGTATGACATGGATTCAAGCAATAGCGCTTTCCCAATCCAGTTTTGTTTATATATAATTTTTCTTTGACCTGTCAACTATACCCTCCATAAAATTGACTTTGTATTAACATAGGACTAATGGCTCCAATTCAAATCAGAGGGTTTTGCTATCTGACCTTTCTTGCCCGAAAGAATGCAAAAATTCTAACTTGACTTTCAATTTGCTATCAAAAGAGAGGAGATACTAATGAATACAACTAAAGAAAAAACAGTTTATTTGATTTCAGGCCCCTGCGGAGTCGGTAAATCCACCCTTGCCAAGCTGCTTGCTCAAAACACACCAAAAAGTGCTCTTATCAAAGGAGATGACTACTTATCCATGTACGGAGAAGGGTCTGAACCGCCTTGGGCTGAGATGTTAGCCATCATGTGGAAAAATATCATTTCGACAACACAAATACTAATTCAGCACGATTACAGTGTTATTATTGATACAGTTATTGAAGATGAGCTGGAATGGTTTTGCAGACAGTTTGCCCATCAGAATCTCCATATTAAATATGCAGTATTACGAGCGGATGAAAGCAAGTTAATCGAACGCTTAAAAAAACGGGGAGATCCACAGTTAATAGACCGTTCCCTCTTTTTGCTGAAACAGTTGGAAAACACACCGGTTAATACGCCCTACCTTTATGATACTTCACATAAAATGCCAGATGAAATCGCAAAGGATATTATTAACCTTTCACAATTTAATTTGGTCAATCAATAGCAGTTCATACTTAATGAAGGGTGGAGCTGATACTATTGGACAAACCAGTACAGAAAAAGTATTCTGATTTGAATAATAGCAAAGGAGATGCTCTCTCGGGCATCTCCTTTATGTAAAGCGGAGTACATCTAGTTTTAAATTTTATAAATCCTTGCTTCAAAAGGCCTCAGGATGAACTTTTGTGCTAATTCTTCCTCGGGAACTTCCACATAATTTGCAAGCAGAAGTTCTTTCCCGTCATGTGCAATCTCCGGTAATTTGACCTCATTTGTTCTTTCACTATGATTAAGGACTATCAGCCAGGTAACTTCCCATAAAGACCGGGTATAGATATACAATTCTTCTTGGCCATCAGAGAGATCCTCATAATCCCCATAAACCATGACTTCATTTTCTTTCCGCAATGAAATCAGCTTTTTATAATAACAGAAGACAGAATCCGGCGTTTCAAGCTCCCTTTTTACATTGATCTCTTTGTAGTTCGGGTTTACTTTTATCCATGGACTACCGCTTGTGAAACCGGCGTTTTCGCTGTCATCCCACTGTACAGGTGTCCGTGAGTTATCTCTGCTTAAAGGCTGCAGATCTTTAAGGACTTGAACAGGATCTTCTCCTCGTTCAACCAGCTCATTGTACTTATTTTTCATAGCGATATCGCGGTAGTCCGAAATATCTTCGAAACATACACCGGTCATTCCTATTTCTTCCCCTTGAAAAATATAAGGAGTTCCCGGCATGGTATGAACGAGTGTACCGAGTAATTTAGCCGATTCTGCACGGTATTCCCCATCATTTCCATATCTGGTCACCTGCCGGGTATGATCGTGGTTGTTTAAAAACTGGGAGTTCCAGCCTTTCCCCTTTAATCCTTCATACCACTTCTTCTGAATTTCCTTATAGCGCAGCATATCCCAGGATGGCATATCATCAGCCACCTGAAAATGGAATAAGGTATGAAGTTCATTTCGATCTTCCCCAACGTATAATAAGCCATCTTCAGGGGTGACAAATGGGATTTCTCCCACTGTCATGATGTCATAATGCTTAAGGACTTCACGGTTCATTTCCTGCAGGTACTCATGGATTCCAGGGTTATTGCCTAAGTAGGAGAGGTCATAAGGGTCAGCAGCATCCCTAAAGCCTTTCTGTTTTGCCAGCAGATTAATAACATCCATACGGAATCCATCTATTCCTTTATCAAGCCAAAAGCGCATGATTTTGTAGATTTCTTCGCGCACTTCGGGATTTTCCCAGTTCAGGTCAGGCTGTTCTGCAGCAAATGAATGGAAGTAATATTGGCCCGTTTTCTCCTCCCATGTCCAAGGAGAGGGAGCGAAGTAGGAGCGCCAATTGTTTGGTTCTTTTCCATCTTTAGCATCTTTCCAGATATACCAGTCTCTTTTCGGATTATCCTCTGATGCCCTGGACTCCAGAAACCATGGATGCTGATCTGACGTGTGATTAACGACTAAGTCCATTATTATTTTCATACCAAGGTTATGAACTTCTGTGATTAGCCGCTCGACAGTTTGCATATCCCCTGCCTTTTCCATGACCCCATAATAATCTGAGATATCATACCCATTATCTTTGTCAGGTGATTGATACATTGGATTCAGCCAGATGACATCTGCCCCAAGATCTTTAATGTAATGCAGCTTTGACAAAAGGCCTTCCAGGTCTCCGATTCCATCTCCATTGGAGTCATAGAAACTTCTCCAATACACCTGATAGACCACTGCTTCTTTCCACCATGTTTTTTTCATGAAAATTCCCCCGCCTTTACATCAACTGGTCAGTTTGATGAAATAATTTCCCGGATAAAGCAATTCTCTTTTAATAGATTGCTTCTTAACTCTTCCGCATTAAGTGCTTTAGGGTGGATGCCCTGATCGACAGACATCGCTGCGGCCATGCCGGCTGCCTGGCCCATTGCATAGCATGTCGGCTGAATGCGGAGGGAGGAATGTGCTTCATGTGTAGAAGAAATGCATCTCCCCGCTACCAAAAGGTTATCGAAATCCTTTGGAAGCAAACAGCGGTACGGAATGTCATACCATTGACCCTTCGGCAGAATCACCTTCTCAGTCCCGGCCCCTGTTGGATTATGAATATCAATCATATAGGAACAGGAAGCAATCGCATCATCAAACTTTCGGCATTCCAATACATCATCAGCCGTTAAAACATATTCACCCATTATCCGGCGTGATTCACGAATGCCAATTTGCGGGCCTGTCGTAACCAGGTAAGAGCTTTCAAACCCTTCCACGTTTTCCTGCATGTATTCAACAATCTCTTTGACTTGCCTTCTGCCTTCGATTTCAGCTCTCGTTAAATCATCCACATCCAGAGCATCCACGTTGACGATACGGGTCATATTGATCATGACCTCTCCTTCACGGGGCATCTTAAAAAATAATACCCTTCCCTGTGGAAGCCTTTCATCTTCAACGGCATATTCACAAGCTTTTTTCCGGTTTGTGACTCCGCCCATTTTGAACATAATGCTGGCAGGCTGACACTGGCCATCAGACTCACGTCCAATCTTGAATTCCGCTCCTGCTCTTGCTGCCAGGTCTCCATCCCCCGTACAATCAATGAATGATTTTGCTTTTAACAGCTGGCGTCCCGATTTACTTTCAATGATTATTCCTGAAATCAGATTCCCCTCTGTTACCGCATCCACCACAAAAGAATGGAATTGAAGCCTGACCCCGCTTTCGAGTGCCATTTCATTCAGGACATATTTATACACTTCAGGATCAAAGGACCAGGAATGCCCGCCTCCTCCGAATGCTCCCGCTTCCTTCAAGCGATCAATCATTTCCTGAAAGATGCCTTTAACGAGCTGGGTTTTCCCTGAAGAAAAGCTCATAAACGGATTTACAAGTGCAGCTGAGCCCATTCCTCCTAAAAAACCATTGCGTTCAAGCAGGATCGTATCGGCACCCTGCCTTGCTGATGCGATGGCTGCTGCAACCCCTGCAGGACCACCGCCTGCTACGATTACATCGGCATGTTTTGAGATCTCTATGTTTTTTATCTGAGTATACATTTCCATTTCCAATTCCCCCTATCCCTTTACTCCTGATGATGCAATTCCTTCTACTAAATAACGCTGAAAAACAATAAAGATTAAAGCAATCGGAATCATGGATAAGGCAGATGCAGCCATTAAAAGATTCCATTTCACTTCATACTGCCCCTGGAACTGCGTTAAAGCGACTTGAAGCGTCATCATATCTGGTGAATCCAGCATAATTAATGGCCATAAAAATTCATTCCAGGCTCCAAGAAACGTTAAGATTCCCAGGGTGACCAGTGCCGGTTTGGTTAAAGGCAAAATAATCTGCCAGAAAATCCGGAATTCCGAGCATCCGTCAATCCGGGCCGCTTCCATCAGCTCAGTTGGAATGGTGCTCATAAACTGCCTCATCAGGAAAACCCCATAAGCGTTTGCCACCAGCGGCAGGATAACAGACCAATAAGAATTTAATAAACCGATTTTTGACATCATCAGAAAGATCGGAATCATGATGACTTGCATGGGAATCATCATCGTTCCCAGAAATAACAGAAAGAGCAGCTTCTTTCCCATAAAGTTAAATTTCGCAAACGTGTATCCCGCCAAAGAACAGATAAATAAGGTAATGACTGTTGTTAATACTGATATAATCGACGTGTTAATAAAATATTGAGTGAAATCTCCCGAGTTCCATGCTGCTATAAAATTTCCCCAATTTGCATCCTTTGGCAGGAATGTAGGAGGACTTGTAAAGATTTCATTATTGGGCTTCAAAGCACTTGAAATCATCCAGACAAATGGAACAAGCATCCCAATTGAACCTAATATCAAAAATGCATATAAAGGTATTCGCTTTAACATCTCTCTGCTTCTATTGCTCAAAGAAGGTCCCTCCTAGAATTCACTGTCGGATTTAAACACTCTCATTTGAACCAGCGTTAAAATAAATAGAATGATAAAGAATACATATGCTGCAGCAGATGCATACCCCATATCAAATCGCTGGAATGCCTCCTGATAAATATAATGAACAAGAACCATTGTGCTTGTGCCAGGTCCGCCGCCTGTTATGACATACGCCAGATCAAATATTTTAAATGAACCGATTAACGTAATGATGAGTACAAATAGAGTTGTAGGCTTCAGGAGCTGTACGGTAATATGCCAAAATTTCTGCCAGGAACTAGCGCCATCGATTTCTGCAGCTTCGTATACACTGCTCGGAATGGCCTGTAGACCGGCAAGAAATAACAGCAGGTTGCTCCCCAGCCCTTTCCAGATACTTACGATTATCAGAACAATCATGGCCTGATCTGAGTCAATCAGCATATTCTGCAGAGGCAAGCCAAGCTTTTCTAATACATAGTTGATAAATCCGTAGCTTGGACTAAACATCCATTGCCAGACCAATCCGACGACAACCATGGAAAGAACGACCGGGAAGAAAAAGGCAGCCCGGTAAAATCCTAAGCCCCTTATCTTCTGATTCAAAAGCACCGCAATAAATAAAGCGATGGCTACCTTTAAAGGAACAGAAAGAGAGAAGATTAGCGTGTTCTTAATCGAAATCCAGAAAAGCGGATCTTTGAATAGACGCACATAGTTTTCAACGCCTACAAATTCGGGCGTTCCAATCATTCCCCATTGGTGGAAGCTCATAAAGAAAGCAAATAAAACCGGGAAGAATAAAAATAGGGAGAAAATAAGAAGAACAGGTGACATAAATCCAAACGGAGTTAACTTTTGTTTCCATTTATATCGTTTTGCCGATAGATGTTTGCGTCCCTCTTTCACTTCTATTGACCTGACTAAATCCATGTAATATCACCCCTGGAATTAGAAAGGAGGGGAAGCTGCCCCTCCATCCTTCATTATTTTTTCAGCACCGAATTGTTTATTTGTTTTTCCATAGATTCAGCAGCTTCTTTTGGAGACTTTTCACCTAAGATTACTGATTGCATTTCGCTCGTCAGTATGGATTTATAGCCTACGTATTCAGGAATTGAGAAATCTTTCACCGCAAATTCAGGAACACTATTAATCTCGTTAATAATGGTTTGCATCCCTTCATCAATGGCCCCATAATCCACAGATCCCTGTGCACTTGTACGGGTAGGAACCACGCCTTCTTTCGCAGCAAACTCAGCCATTTTCTCTTCGCTTGTTAAGTATTTCATCAGCTTAATTGCTTCTTTTGGATGCTTTGTCTCTTTAAAGGAAACAATATTTGCTCCGCCAAGCTTCGTTGCTGTTTCTTCTTTTTTCGGCAGGTATGTCACGCCATAGTCAAACCCTTGAATATCTTCTTCAAACGAGTTGATCAGCCCAGAGAAAGTAATAACCATTGGCAGCTGACCCTGCTTAAATAGCTCATCTGATTTTTCTGACCCGATAAAGGACTCTTTGGAAGCCAGACCCTTATCAAATAATGATTTGAAAAATTCGATGGACTCAATGGAGGAAGCAGAATTGATTCCCGCAGATTTTTGATCTTCACTTAAAACAGTTCCCTTATTTTGATAAAGGAATGGAAGGAATTGTGATACATCACTTCCTGTGCTGACACCATATTTTAAGTTGTTGGCACTTTTTACTTTTTCCGCAGCTGCAGCGAACTCTTCCCAGTTCCATGTTGTTTCAATGGAATCAGGTACTTTCACGCCAGCTTTTTCAAAAAGATCTTTATTATAGAAAACGGCAATGCTGTCTGTAAAATGAGGGACCCCCACTACTTTATCTCCATTCTTTACACTCACAAGAGCAGAAGGGGGAAAATCATCTTTCTCATCCTTAAGATCGCCGGAAACATCCAGAAGCAGATCCATATTGGCATATCGCTGAGTTGCAAGTACTGGAGTGTATAATAAGTCAGGTGTTCTGCCCCCAGCAATCATGGTTTCAATTTTTTCAAAGAATTGATCTAAAGGAATTTTTTCAACGTTTACTTTGATGTCGGGATTTTCTTTTTCAAATTCCTTAATTTGCTCTACAAGAGTTGGGCTGTCATTATTAAGGATGAAGCGGAGCTCGACTTTTCCATCTTCACCGCCCCCGCTCTTACCTCCTCCGCAAGCGCTTACAAACAAAGATAAAATAAGGACGAATGCGAACAGCAAAGACAGTTTACTTTTTCTTAACATCTTAATCCTCCTCAAAAAATATGAATTTATAATTTTTTACATGAATCATTTTTCATAAAGTGAAGATCGATAAAATTAGCCTTAGGCGTTTCATTTCCTTCCAGTAAAGAAATCGCCATCCTTGCTGCCTCCTTGCCCAGCTCCACCTTAGGGATTCGGATAGTGGAAAGCTCCAGCCCAATAAAGTCATTATACTGTTCATTAAGCTCCTGGTTATCATCAAATCCAATAACAGAGATATCCTCAGGAATCTGAAGGCCTGCTTCCTTAATGGCAGTTGTTGCCCCAATCGTTGCATACGTGTTGTTAATAATCACAGCTGTTGGCTTCTGCTTCAGCAATTCTTTCATCGCATTGTATCCATCCAATTGCGTCTGGCTCTCTTCGAAAACAAGCTGAGGATTATAGACAACATGGTGCTTAAATAGCGCTTCCTGGTAGCCGAGCAATTTATCATAGTCAGGTTCAATGATTCTTGATTGTCCTATGAACCCTATTTTCGTATGACCCAGCTCTATTAAGTGTTCAGCTGCCATCCTTGTGCCTTTCACATAATCAGGAGATATGTAATAAGGATGAATTCCTTCAATCTCCCTCTTTCCGATAAAGACATATGGAAATCCTTTTTCATGTACATTCCTGATATCGTGCTGATTAATCTTTACACCCATGAATATCACACCGTCAACAAAGCTGGAATGAGTGATCCGATCGCTGTATGATTGATCTTCACGATTTGCGAAAACCAGCAGATCATACCCTAATTCAGATGCCCCCTTCTGAACTCCGTTAATAATCTCATTATAAAAAGCAGGGTGGACGCCTTGTTCGGTGTATACGACAAGCCCAAGAATGTTCGTTTTTTTCCTTGCAAGACTTCTGGCAATTAAATTGGGCTGATAATTAAGTTCTTTTATTGCCTTTAATACTTTTTGCCTGGTTTTCTCTGACACATTACCGCTATTATTGATGACTCTGGATACGGTCATGTTAGAGACTCCGGCAGCTTTTGCTACTTCTATTAAATTTGAACTTCGAGTCACCGGCATCATCCTTCTTACTCTTTCTCAAAAATGTTAACGTTAACATTTTTATTGATAAAAAAACACTTAAACAAAAGATATTATGTTAGCGTTAACATAATGATAGACTTTTCGGAAATGACTGTCAATATAAAATTCCCTCTTTTTTTTGGCTGTTTTCACAAAGTTTGTTGCTATTTATATTATATTTACGGAGTTGATTATAGTGGAAGGTGCGAGATCATTCTCTTCGTGCGGTGTTTACTCAAGGTAGCTTATTCAACGTCCTACGGGAGTAGCGGGACAGGTGGTTGGAGACCCCACAGACGCGTAGCGTCGAGGAGGCTCACCGCCCGCCCCATGGTTCGCTGAGCATCCTCTCACTGCAAACAACGGACAACATTGATAAACGAAAAACAACAATTTACACGAAAAGAGCCTTTATTTTTTATCTTTTACACTGGTTTACAGATTATTGAACAGAAAAATGCCGGTCACACAGGACCGGCATCCAATATATCATTCATGTTAGAACAAATGGCAAGCCACCCAATGGTTCGGCTTAGCTTCTTTCCAAACTGGAATAGTGCTGGCACACATTTCTTCAGCATGCGGGCAGCGAGTCCGAAAGCGGCATCCGCTTGGAGGATTGCTTGGACTTGGCAGATCTCCTTCCAGGACAATACGTTCTCTTGTTTTCTCCCTGTCAGGGTCCGGAACGGGAACAGCTGACAGCAGTGCCTGGGTATAAGGATGAAGGGGTACATCATATAAATCATCCGATGATGCCAGTTCAACAAGATTTCCAAGATACATCACGCCGACCCGGTCACTGATATGCTTGACCATGGATAAGTCATGCGCAATAAACAGATACGTGAGCCCGCGTTCTCTCTGGAGCTTTTTCAGGAGATTGACCACTTGGGCCTGAATCGAGACGTCCAATGCACTAATTGGCTCATCCGCTATAATAAATTCCGGCTCAACTGCAAGTGCCCTTGCGATTCCGATTCGCTGACGCTGTCCGCCGGAAAATTCATGCGGGTAGCGATTGGCATGGTCTTTGTTCAAACCAACTGTCTCCAGCAGTTCATATACCTTCTGTCTTCTTTCTTCCTTATTTGATGCCAGTCCGTGTATATCAATTCCTTCAGCAATAATATCCGCTACTGTTTTTCTCGGATTAAGGGACGCATATGGATCCTGAAAGATCATCTGGACTTTGCGGTTAAAATCAAGTATCTCTTTCGGATTCTTCTTGCCGTGCACCTTTTCGTTTTGAAAAAGCACTTTCGCCGCCTGTAGCTTCATAGAGCCGCATAATGGTTCTTCCCGCTGTTGATTTTCCACAGCCGGATTCACCAACCAATCCAAGCGTCTCACCCTTATAAACTGTAAAGGATAAATTATCTACTGCTTTTAAGACCTCATTTTTCCCTGTATGAAAGTACTTCTTAAGGTTTTTGATTTCAACTAACGTCTCCTGGACTGCTGCTTTAACATCCGGTGTATTTTGAACAGGTTTCGTTACTGCTCTAGGCTTTTTATTTATAACATATGGCTTTTCAACCTTAGGCGCTTTCCCATGAAGCAGCCATGTAGCCGCATAATGTGTATCAGACAGTTTAAACATTGGCGGTTCCCGCAAGTAGTCTACCTTAAGTGCAAACTCATTTCTTTCTGCAAAAGCATCTCCCTTTGGCGGGTTCAGAAGGTCAGGTGGAGTTCCGGGAATTGCCACAAGTTCACCCCTTGTTTCCATATTCGGCATAGAGCCGAGAAGCCCCCAAGTATATGGATGCTGAGGTTTGTAAAAGACTTCCTCTACAGTCCCGGTCTCCACAATTTTGCCTGCATACATGACCGCCACTCTATCCGCAATATTTGCAACTACTCCCAGGTCATGCGTGATGATAATAATGGATGTACCCATCTTTCTTTGAATATCTTTCATCAGATCTAAAATTTGAGCCTGAATGGTCACATCCAGAGCAGTGGTGGGTTCATCTGCAATCAGCACTTTCGGATTGCAGGCTAAAGCGATTGCAATCACGACACGCTGCCTCATACCGCCTGAGAATTGGTGAGGATACTGCTTGATCCGGACTTCCGCATTTGGAATGCCTACAAGCTTTAATAGATCAATAGCCTTTAAAGCCGATCGTTTTTTATCAATCTTTTGATGAGTCATAAGACTCTCAATGATCTGATTCCCAATTGTCATCGTAGGGTTCAGGGCTGTCATTGGATCCTGAAAAATCATGGATATCTCGGAGCCTCTGACTTTTTGCATTTCTTTTTCTGAGTAATGAACCAGGTTTTTCCCTTCAAAAAGGATTTCCCCGTCGTCAATTTTGGCCGAGTTGCCTGGAAGAAGCTTCATAATAGTTTTAGAAGTAACTGACTTTCCTGACCCGGACTCCCCTACAATCGCCAGGGTCTCACCCTTTTTCAAAAATAAATTGACGCCTCTTACAGCCTGTACCCTGCCTGCATATGTACTAAAGGAAACATGGAGATTCTTTAATTCAAGCAATTTTTCCACATGGTCTCACTCCTTTACCTTAGCTTCCTGTCAGCATTCGTTCTCCTGTGACAATTGAAAGTTTGCTTCTATATGTCCAATCCGATCTTTTCTGGCATTTAATACCGGCGTATTCACATATTCGGACAGCTGCTGATAAATATGCTCATCCCCGATGCCGAGCTGCTTCAACACTTCCATTGTGGCTACACTCACCGCCCGGGCATTTCCATCCTCTACCTTGATGGCAATACCAAGGCCAGTCTCCACATCGCCCAGACATTGAACGCCTTCTGCTCCGGCTTTCGCAGCAATGCGCCCATTAAATGCTTTCATTAAATCTGTATCAAACCGATTTGTTCCGCCGACCATTTCAGGGTGCTTCGTCATGGCTTTTCGTATTCTTTCAAGCGCACGCGGGCGTTCCCCTTCACTCCAGACATATGGCTGAGCCAGCCTGGCAAAGCCCATAGCCGCATGTTTCAGTGGAAGCCTGTGAACCGGTACACCACAGCCATCCACACTTATATCGATCTGGTCTTTCGGATAGCCGCATACGTCTTCAATCACATCCAAAATCCGCTGCTGATGGGGGTGCGTTACTTCCCGGTAACTGTCCACATCCTCACTCATGTGGACAACGGCTGTCAGCATCCCTGAGTGCTTTCCTGAGCAATTGCTAAAAACAGGCGTGAGCTCACCGCCGCTGCGGACAAGCTCGTTGTAGCTTTCCATGTCCCTCGGAATATGAGTGCCGCACTGCAGCGCTGTTTCCTCTAAATGGGTCCTGCTCAAAATATTCATGACACGGCTTCTGTGAAAATGCTCCCCGCTATGGGACGCACAAATAAGAGAAAGATCCGCTTCCTCATATTGAAATCGGTCTGCTGCACCCGTCTCAACAACGGCTACTGCCTGAAATGGCTTCATCGACGATCTCGGAAATGTCATCCTCCCCGGGTCACCGTACGAATAGAGGACCTCGCCCTTCCCATTCACAACAGCCACATGGATATTGTGCGTGCTCTCAACGAACGGTCCACGATAAACCACAATTGGGTTTTCCATATTATCCTCTCCACATCTAGTATTCTTGAAGTCTATTTCCTCATTTTCGGATCGAGCGCATCACGAAGGCCGTCAGCTAAAATATTGAAGCTAACCATAATGCCCACAATCACTATCGCAGGATAAAGCAGCAGATAGAAGTGATTTCTCATCCCTTTAAATCCATCGTTAATCAGTACCCCTAATGATGCCAGAGGTTCCTGCAGACCCAGCCCGATAAAACTCAGGAATGCCTCTGTAAAAATGGCCGAAGGAATGGTGAACATCATATTAATAACAATCAACCCCATTACATTCGGTATCAAGTGGTGAAGAATTAGCCGTTTATTCCCTGAGCCAAGCGATCGGGCTGCCAGTACAAACTCCTGTTCCTTTAGTTTGAAAATCTGTGCCCGGACAAGCCTCGCCATATTTACCCAGCCTGTAATAACCATTGCAATGGTTATGGTAAAGATCCCTGGTTTCATCAGCATTATTAATAAAATAATGATAATTAAATTCGGAATCCCTACGAGGATTTCGATTACACGCTGCATAGCGTTATCCACTTTTCCGCCAAGCATAGCGGATATCGCTCCATATGTGACCCCAATCAGGAGATCAAGAAATGCCGCCAGCACAGCAATATATAAAGAAATTCGTGTTCCTTCCCAAACCCTTGTCCACTGATCTCGGCCAAACTTATCCGTACCCAGCCAGTGCTCTGCACCTGGAGGCTGATAAGCTGCAGAATAGTCTGTTTCATAGTACTTATAACCATTCATATAAGGTCCAAAAATCGCAAGGAGCAGAATAACAGTTAAAACGATCAGACTAATAACAGCACCTTTATTTTTTTTCAGCCTCATCCAGCTGTCTTTAAATGCAGACAAAGGCGGACGGTTTATTTTTTCACTATCCTCCGCCCTTCTGCCAACTATTTCAAATAGGTCATCAGATAATTCCTCATCGTTCAAAAGCGGTTCAGCGTTCTTCATATCACTCACTCCTTTGCCCCGCTAATGCGAATTCTCGGATCAATAACACCATACATGAGATCGATGACAAGCATAGTCAGTACAAAAAATGCGCTATAGAAAAGCGTCAGCCCCATTATGGTTGTATAATCGTTTACTTTTATAGAATCGACAAAGAGGCTTCCGATGCCCGGTACCCCAAAGATATTTTCAATAACCAGTGACCCTGTCAATAAGCTGACAACAATAGGCCCCAGAATCGTAATAACCGGAATTAAGGCATTGCGAATTGCGTGCTTATAGATGACTTTGAACTGACTTAACCCTTTTGCTCTTGCTGTCAGCATATAGTCCTGCTGAAGAACCTCCAGCATTTCATTTCTCGTAAAACGGGCTATTAAGGCAATGACAATAAGAGACAATGCCAATGTCGGCATGATAGAACTTGAGTAGGACTCCCAAAATGCCACAGGCAGGAGACCCATTTTCAAGCCCACATAATATTGTAAGAGAGCCGCAAATACAAAGTTAGGAACCGATACCCCCAATACAGCAACGAGCATCGTGGAAAAATCCCACATTGTATTGTGCTTAAAGGCTGCGATAATCCCAAGAACAATTCCAACAGTAAATCCAAGCAGAACAGCCTGGAAACCAAGCAGGGCAGATGGGCCGATACGGCTGGCGATCAGACCGCTGACATCTTGTCCTTTAAAATAAAAGGAATCGCCCATTTCCCCTCGGACCAGATTTGTTAAATAAAGGATGTATTGCTCATGCAAGGGTTTATCCAATCCATATTTCGCGTAAAATTCCATCCTTTGCTCTTCCGATAAACTGGAAAGCCTTTCTTCATCAAAAGGTGAACCTGGAAGCTGCTTCATTAAGAAGAAAGTAGCCGTGGCAATTATGTATAAAGTTATAAGAATATTAATGACCCGAAAAAAAAGATACTTTTTCAATTTTCACACCTCCACTAGTTGCAGGGTTTATTCAATAAGAAAATGCACAAACTCCCGCCCTGCCGACCGATGGAGCCTGGAGCCGGACAGTAAACGGGGTTAAAAAAACAGGGAGAGAAACTCCTTCTCTCCCCGCTCACCCCTCTTATTGAACAGTTGCCCATTTTAAATCTGGTGAAGCTCCATATGGATGAGTGACCAAACCTTTTAGGTAAGGCTTTTGAAGGAATGATAAACCATCGTAGTATAACGGCCCAAGTGCTCCATCTTCAAGAATCAGCTTTTCAGCTTCAAGAAGTTTTTCAATACGGGACTGATTATCCGCATCTTCAGCTGCCGAATTAACTAATTCTTTATATTTCTCGTTTACATAATTTCCGCGGAAGAATGGATTGGATGGATTTGCCCATAGATCCAAATACGTCATGGAATCATTGTAGTCTGCACCCCAGCGGTTAACAGCCATTTGATAATCGTCCGCTCTCATCGAATCAAGACGGGCGCTGTAAGGCTGCGTGTCCAGGCTGATATCAATGCCTAAATTCTTTTTATATTCACTTTGAAGGAAAGTACCTGTATCCTTTGAAACAGTGTCATCCGAGATCAGCAATTCAATTTCAGGTGTTTTCCCCAGCTCTTCTACACCCTTTTCCCAAAGCTCTTTTGCCTTTTCAGCATCAGGTTTAAAAACATCTCCCTGAAGCTCGCGGAAGGATTTCCCTTCAACTCCAGCCATGTCTGAAGCAATCAGTCCATAAGCAGGCTCCGATCCGTTATTTAAAACCACACTAGTTAAGACTTCAGGATCATAGCCCAATTGCAGGGCTTTAAGAATGTTCTTATTCTGAAATGGCTCTTTTCCAAGGTTAAATTGGATGAAATACGTTCTGAATTCTGTTTCAGTATTAAATTCTGGGCTATCTTTATAGCTGTCTACATCTGCTGATGACAGGTAGACTTTATCAAGCTCGCCTGCTTCATAAAGATTAAGGGCGGTGCTTTGCTCCTTAATGACTTTCATGTTGACTTGTTCAAGCGCTACACTTTCTTTATCCCAGTATTCTTGGTTCTTATCCATTGATACTCCCTTTGCCTGGTCATACGCAGTCAGGACAAATGGACCGTTATACAAAATCGAATCATATGTTAAAGCAAACTTGTCACCTTGCTCAGACACAAATTTTTCATTAAGCGGGAAATACGTCACGAAAGCTGTAAGACCAAGGAAGAACGGAGTCGGCTGAATAAGTTCTACTACAAGTGTCTTGTCATCCCTCACTTCAATCGCAACAGCATCAGCTTCAGCCTCACCTGCAGCAAACTCTGCTCCACCTTTAATATAATCAGTCAAAATGCTTGCATACGCACCTGCAGTATCAGGGTGCATGGAACGCAGCCATGAATATTTGAAGTCATTGGCTGTAACCGGATCTCCGTTGCTCCACTTAATGCCTTCTCTTAATGTAAATGTATAGGTCAGCCCATCCTCAGACTTTTCATAGCTCTCGGCCATAGCTGGCTGGGGTTCATTGTTTTCGTCTAAGCGATACAAACCTTCCATTACATTATTTAAAACAGCAAATGAAATTGCATCTGTTGTTTTAACTTGGTTCAAATCGGGAATGTCATTATCCAAGCTCAAGTTAAGAACATTTTCACTTTTTCCTTCTGCCTGCTCTTCTTGCTTGTCTCCTTCTTTATTCTCTCCTGATTCTGTTGAAGATTTGCCGCTGAAATTACAGCCGGCCAATAGAACCATAAGTCCAATTAGCAGGATAGAAATCTTTTTTGTCCATGCAGCATTCATTTTTTTACCCCCTAGAAATTTATAAACATTAATTATGCAAGTAGTGTGCCAACTTTATAAATCCTTATTTTATTGTCATTATTTGAAATAATCTGTCAACTAGACGTTTAATTGGTTACCCAGTTTGAATGATTAAGAGGAATTATAAGCTAATTGGGTAACCTCTTTTCTATATCAATGCTGATTTTTCATAACAATCGTTTTGGTATATTACTTGCATATTAGATAGGTATGAATTAAGGGAGGCGAAATACATGAATTGGAAACAGGAAGTTTTTAATAGAAAAGAAGAATTAATAGAGGAATTATCCCGGCTGCTTTCTATAAAGAGTGTAAAAGATCTCTCTGGCCAGTCAGAAGAGGCACCTATGGGGAGCGGCGTTAAGGAAGCACTGGATTTTATGCTTCAGACAGCAGAAAGGGACGGGTTTAGAACAAAAAATATCGATGGCTACGCCGGGTTTGCTGAATGGGGACCTGAAGAAGCAAAAGATTATATTGCGATTCTCTGTCATCTGGACGT
Organism: Cytobacillus firmus; assembly: GCF_023715565.1. Lineage (GTDB taxonomy): Bacteria > Bacillota > Bacilli > Bacillales > Cytobacillaceae > Cytobacillus > Cytobacillus firmus_C. Next base: position 21,675 of record NZ_JAMBOJ010000076.1, read on the forward strand.
GGTTCTTGCCACTGGAGAGTGGGAATCCGATCCTTTTTCTCCTGAAATCAGAAACGGAAAGCTATATGCCCGGGGAGCAATAGATGACAAAGGCCCCACTATGGCTGCCTATTATGCTCTTAAAATCATCAAAGAAAGCGGTTTGCCCTTAAAGCATAGAATAAGAGTTATCTTTGGTACGGATGAAGAAAGCGGCATGTCATGCATGAAAAGATATATGCAAATGGAGCCAGAAGCATTAACAGGCTTTGCTCCTGATGCAGAATTCCCGATTATCCACGCTGAGAAAGGGCAGATCAATGCGATCCTCAAGCTTAAAGAAAAGCCAGGTGAGCAGCATGGCCCAATTACTTTAAGAAGCTTTTATGCGGGTGAAAAAGGGAATATGGTACCTGACAAAGCAATGGCACTTGTAAGCGGGGCTGGACTGGAAACTCTTAAAGAAACGTTCATCACATATGGCAAACAGGAGGACCTTGAAATAAAAGCTGAACTGGTAAAAGATACACTCTCACTTGCCTTAACTGGAAAATCTGCACATGGGATGGAGCCTTTTGAAGGAATCAATGCAGCTTCCAAGCTAGCCCAATTTTTAGCAGGGAAAGTCCCGCACCCATTCGTGACATTTGTTTCTGAATGCCTCGCTGATGATCACTATGGGAAAAAATTAGGAATCTCCTTTTCCGATGAGATTACCGGTCCGCTCACCGTAAATTCGGGAATTTTCCGCTTCACACAAAACCTGGAAGGCATGGTTGCTCTTAATGTCCGCTGCCCCGTTGAGACACCGTACTTAAGAACCATCGAAAAACTAAGCGAAACGACTCTAAAATACGGCTTTGAAATAGAAGAAATCAGAGAGAATAAGCCACACCATGTACCAAATGATAGTCCAGTTATCAAAATTCTGCAGAAAGCCTATGAACAAGAAACGGGTGAACAGGCCGAACTTCTGACCACCGGCGGCGCAACCTATGCCCGTTTCATAAACAGCGGGGTAGCCTTCGGCGCCGTTTTTCCCGGAAAGGAAAACACCGCACATCAGAAGGATGAATACATTGAGCTAGATGATTTATGCAGTGCTGCCGCCATTTACGCGAGGGCGATCTATGATTTAGCTAATCATTAAAGGCAAAAAAGCAAGTGTAGCTAACACTTGCTTCAGACTGTCGACAAACTCGATGAAAATCGTACTTGTCGACAGTCTTTTTTGATTTAAAATAGAAGTAATACAATGCTTGAGGTGATTAATATGCTTTCTAAACATAATCCAATTCAACGAGAT
>NZ_JAMBOJ010000077.1 GCF_023715565.1 Cytobacillus firmus
TTTAAGGAAATTCACTGCCAAAAAATAAGAATTTAAAGAATTAATACCCTGAAATAAGAGAAAGGTGAATTTGAGCGCACTCAAATTCACCTTTCTTACTATCTGAAGCTAGTTTTGTCCCAGCCCCCTGCTTTTTCTATTCTTTCAATCGATCCGGCAATCCCTGAATGGACGGCAAAACAATATCGAGTTTGGCTTCGATTCAGTTCTGAGAACGGGAAGCCAATTTTGCTGATTAATGTGACCATCTGTTCCGTGCCAACTGCTCCTCTTTGGCGAGTATTATAAAAATGGCCGGCTTTCCAGAATCCGGCCACTGATGACTATACTAAACCATATTCAGTTACATTCCGTTCAACCAATCTGGCACTTTCAGCTATAACCAAATCTCCGCCATTGCCTTGAAATGCATTGGCAGCAATGATTTGTTCCATAGCTGCTTTTACAGCAGCAGGATCAATCGGTTCAATGGGGTTATCAACGGATAGTTTCGTTGGCTTGCCCAGTTCAGAGATGAAAGTCATTTCTAATGATTTAGCCATTTAATATTCCCTCCTTATGATTTTGGTTTTCAATAGATTCTGTTTAGCCTAAAATATCGAAGCTGTTATTTCTATTAATCTCAGTCATTGGATAACTGCTTAAGCCGGCGATCGCCTGTCCAACTGTGAAAAGCTGGTCTGCTGTGGCCGATTGCTTTACGCCGCTGTAAGTTTTTGATTTATGAACCGGCTTGCCCTGCTCATTGAGGCCTGTTTCAAATACCAGGCGAAGTTTGGAATCAGTGATAATTGCTTGTGCCATCTTGGGTCACCTCCTTTCACCTTCTATATATACTTTGGAAGGGGAAAAGGACAGGGTGATTTTATTTTTGCTGCATTATTTTCTTCAGCTTCTCACGCGCACCATGCCGCCAGTTTTTGACTGCAGACAGGGAGACCCGTTCTTTTTCAGCAATTTCCCTGACAGACAGTCCGTAGTAAAGGGGTCTAAGTCTAAAGTTAGGGGGTCTAACTCCCAGCAATGGGGAAGTTAGCTACTTTTTGTAGAAGAAATTTAGCGAAAAGGCATTGTCTTCAGCTGCAAATCCCATTTCATGCAATTCGTCAAAGTATTTTTCTTCAAATTTTTTATTCAGGATTCCATAGAAATAAGCGATGGGCTTAGCTATGTTGCTGGTTTTCATTTTCCGGATCAACTGCTTAAAGGAATGGATGGCTGTGTCTAAACTCAACTCACAATTATTTTTATAGGCTGCAAGTGATGCCATTCTCCAAAATTCCTCTATCTGCCTGGCTTCCGAAAAAAAGTATTTTACAGTGCTGATAAATGACTGTGGAACACGCTCACTGGTAAATGTGTGATCGAGGACGGTTTCGCTACGTTTAGTACTCTTTTGATTTTTATTAGTTTTAGAAAGATTGATAGTTTTATTAGGGTGGTCCATTTTTTTCTGATTAGGTGGTTCACTCTTGGGATAGCGATTAAAAACATACAAGTTACTGGACTGGGAACCGTTTTTTCTCTCTGTTTCATGAACGGTAAAAATACCGATTTCTGTCGCCTTGACAATCATTCTTTTAAACGTGGAGCGGGAAATGCCATGGCCGTTATATTCTTCGTGAATCGCTTTTAAAACAGTTCCAATCTTGGCATTGGACACCCCCGGGATTTTCGCAGCAAAACGAACCAGCCTCTTTAAACCAGCCAGCTCCCCCTTGGAAAACTTGTCCTTATGCACCGCTAGCCACATTTCCACATGTGCATTAAACTCCTGAAGATCTATAAACTGAGAAAATTGTTCAAACTGGTCAACACTGCCTGATTTTAAATTCATTAAACTGCACCACCCTTTCATCTTCTATATATAAATCAAGGGGGGATTTGGACAGGGTGGTTTTGGGAATGGTGTGACAGATTTGTGAACGTGGGTTTTGTTAAGTAAAGTGTAGGTTTCATGATCACAAAAAATAGGTTCCAGTGAGAAAACGGTCGTCATAATATAGGGTATCCTTTTCTTCTTGACATTGATAATCATTATCAATAAAATGAGATTTATTAGGAGGGAGTTTGGTCGTTTGAACAATATTTGCGCCTGGTGCGGGTATCTAACGAATATGGAAGCTGATGAATGTAATGATGACAGCTGCCCTTGCTGTGATTTGGATTTTTTCGGGGTAACTGTATTTGACATGTGTGAAAGTTGAAAGAGATATATCGAAGGATTGATGAAAATATTTTGCTGGATTTAGAAAAAGTAAAAGCAAATCAATAATTCAGGCCAGAGAGTGTATGTGTTTCTGTAATATGCAGGGACGCATATTTTTTGTTCATTTTCCAGAAGCACCGCATCATTCTTAAACAGCTTCATCGCTTTTTCCATCTCCTTTGGAAATCATTTTATTGTTAACATTTGGCAGAATTCACGACTTAGAAGAGAATTCATTTTTAAGCAATTTGTTTGAAGACTAATATAATAGTGAAGGTGTGTTTACATTGGACCATTCAGTTAAATTCACGAATAGAATGCAAAGAATTATTAAGAATGCCGAAAAGGAAGCCTGGCTGTCACCTGCTAATAGGGTGTCTGGAAGAAAGATCAGGCGCTTTGGGGGAGATATACCTAAAATGCAATTTAGATCCGGATATACTGAGACGGTCAGTTCAACCTAAACATAAAAAAATGCAAAGTGAATTTTTCGACATCCCCAGTAACCGATGGGGTTATTGTCATACTTGATACAGCGATTGATTGTATGAACAGGTATAACCAGGTTTTTGTTAATGAAGGGCATTTGCTTAAAGGATTACTAAATGATGCCACCATTGCAACGGTTCTATCTGAGGAAATGAAAAACACCATTTTGACCCTCGGAACGTCTCCAAGGGACCTGATCACTCATCTTGGCAGTTATACTTTTCCTCAAATGAACACTCCTTTGTCAGGAAAGTTCATCATGATGGTGATGAAAAGCAGCTTACAGCCTTTACGGAGAAAAATTTTTCTAAGGAGTGGGCTAATACGATTCGCGGGGGATTTCAGAAGGAGACGCCATCAATTTATATCGCAAGTGAGGAAGACTTTAGGATAATTGGCTTTGCAGCATTTGATGTATACCTGAACAAAAGGGATATTTCGGTCCTATGGGTGTAGTAAAAACCAGCAGGATTAAAGGTATAGGGTATGCTTTGCTTCATCACTGTTTAAGAGATATGAAAGAAATAGGATATGAATATGCCATTATTGGAGGAGCAGGGCCAATAGAGTTTTATGAAAAAGCTTGCAGAGCTGCTGTGATTCCATCAATATAAAAGGCGTTTTCATAAAATGTCAAAATAAATAAAGAATATTATTGCAAATTCCTTCCCACTATTGGTATGATAATTCTCCGCGCAAATGACATACATACGGAAAACGATAGTATAGGGAGCTGATTGTGTGAAGCAGGAATTCATCGAAATTGTAAATGCGAGAGTAAACAACCTGAAGAATATTAATCTTCAAATTCCTAAGGGAAAGATCACGATTTTCACAGGTGTATCCGGTTCCGGCAAATCATCCATTGTGTTTGATACGATTGCCCAGGAGGCTGGCCGGCAGTTAAATGAGACGTACAGCAGTTTTCAGAGGCTGTTTCTTCCGAAATATAGCCGTCCGGAAGCAGATGAAATCAACAATCTTTCTACAGCTGTTGTCGTCGATCAGAAACGGCTCGGCGGAAATGCCCGGTCCACACTTGGAACTGCTACAGATATTAATCCTCTTCTTCGCCTGTTATTCTCCCGCTTTGCAGAGCCTCATGTAGGGTACAGCAATGCTTATTCGTTTAATGATCCGAGCGGCATGTGTTCGAAATGTGAAGGGATTGGGAGAATTATTACCCTCAACTTAGATGCTGCTCTTGATAAGGAAAAAAACTTAAATGAAGGTGCTATTCTGCTTCCGGGCTTTGGACCTGGAACATGGCAATGGAAAGCGTATGCGGAATCCGGATTCTTCGATCGTGATAAGAAAATTAAGGATTATACAGAAGAAGAGTTCAATAAGCTTGTCTATGCAGAACCGGAAAAAGTAACGGTCAGTTATATGAATAATGATATGAATGCCACCTATGAGGGTCTGGCCGTCAAATTTATGCGCCAGCATGTGAAAAGGGACAAGGAGACGTCAAAAACGGGCGAGAAGCTCCTAAAGACCTTCAGCACGATGACTGTCTGCCCTTCCTGCGAAGGAAAGCGATACAATGAAAAGGTGCTTTCATCCCAAATCAAAGGCTACTCCATTTATGATCTGACATCCATGCAATTGGATCAGCTAATCAATACTCTTCTAAGTATCATTTCACCTGATGCAAAGCCAATCGCTGAAGGGGTCATGGAACGTCTGCAAAATCTGTGTGATATTGGTCTCGGCTATATGGATCTGACAAGGGAAACGCCCACCTTATCTGGCGGTGAATCCCAAAGGGTGAAAATGGTTAAATATTTATCCAGCAACTTAACTGGCCTTATGTACATATTTGATGAACCAAGCACCGGCCTGCATCCGCGGGATGTCCACCGGTTAAATGAATTGCTGGTGCGCTTAAGGGACAGAGGCAATACCGTGTTAGTTGTAGAGCATGATCCGGATGTCATCCATATTGCTGACCATATCGTTGATGTGGGGCCGCATGCGGGTACAAACGGGGGAGAGATCATGTTTACCGGCAGTTTCAGGGATTTCTTATCTTCTGCTACATTGACTGCTAATTATTTAAACCGCAGTGCAGAGCTCAACACAAATCCGCGTCCGGTCTCTGATTTTATGGAAAGCAGGAAAAGCACCCTTCACAATTTAAAGAATGTGAGTCTTTCTGTTCCGAAAGGAGTATTCACGGTGATTACCGGTGTAGCGGGTTCCGGGAAAAGCACACTGGTGAATGAAGTGTTTGCAAAAGATTTTCCGGAAGCTATCCGGATCGACCAAAGTCCGGTTCATGCCAACATACGGTCCAATCCGGCCACTTTTACCGGCATAATGAACTCGATCCGTAAGTCATTCTCTGATGCAAATGGAGTGGAAAGCGGATTATTCAGCTATAATTCAACCGGCGGATGCCCGACTTGCGAAGGCACCGGGACCGTTGAAATCAACTTATCCTTTATGGATACAATGGAAGTCGAATGCAGTGAATGTCATGGCAGCCGCTTTAAGCAGGACGTGCTCCAATACTTATATAAGGGTAAAAATATTGTGGAAGTCATGGAGATGCCAATAGCAGAAGCTGTGGAATTTTTCGATGCAAAAGACATCCAGAGAAAACTCAAAGCACTTAACACAGTCGGTCTTGGCTATTTGTCCCTCGGACAGCCTCTGACCACTTTGTCAGGAGGTGAATGCCAAAGGCTAAAGCTGGCAAAGGAACTGAATACAAAAGGCAATATTTATATACTGGATGAACCGACAACAGGACTGCATATGTCCGATGTCGCCAATATTCTGGAAATCATTAATAAATTGGTTGAAAAGGGGAATACCGTTATCGTCATTGAACATAATCTCGATGTCATCCGGAAAAGTGACTGGATCGTCGATTTAGGGCCGGATGGAGGCGCAGGGGGCGGCCAAATTCTGTATGAGGGACCGCCTGCAGGAATTTTGGAATGCGAGCGCTCAGTTACGGCGCAGCATCTGTAAGGAATCAAATGGCCATGGAATTTATTCATGGCTATTTGATTTGTCGGTTATTTATGAGCAGCTTTGAGTGGCAAAATACTTTGATTCTGGCACATAAAACGGAATATCTAACAGGTTTTGGATTATATCTAGCATATGCTAGATTTTATCTAACATAAATTTGAATATATCTAACAGGTTCTGAGATTTATCTACCATACTTTAAAGTTTATCTAACATTTAGCACAATTGCTCTTCTGAGGTTAATCAACCGGAACTATTAAATAAAGAAGTATAGCTGTAGCTGCCTCTATAGGTGTTTAATTAAGGAGATGGAGTAAATGATCTGGTAAACTTAAAAAGAATGTCCCGATCATTTCTGGGACATTCTTTTTTATAACCCAATCACGCATCCTGCTTATTCAAACGCTCCTCTAAATCCGAGTTCAAAAAGTTCTCAGTAGCATAAGCAGAAGCCCCAAGTGCTGCTGAATAAATCGATAAATCAGCAAATGTAATATTGACATTTTCCTGATTAAACCCTAAGGAGCGATTCCGGACAACTTCCATAATCGATTCCGACAGTAATTCTTTGGCAATGGCTAAGCGATTGCCAATGATGATCTGTTCAGGGTTGAAGGTATTGATGATATTGTTTATGCCAATGCCGAGGCCGCGGCCGATTTGGCGGAATAAATCCTTTACTTCTTCATCTTCTTCTGCCATGTCAAGTAATGACTCCAGGTTCAGATTCAGGTGTTTAGAGTTCTTTGCCTGGTTTAGCAATGCCTGTTCAGAGGCGTACAATTCCCAGCAGCCTCTGCTGCCGCATCTGCATTCTTTTCCATCTATATCAATGACCATATGGCCCATTTCACCGGAGAATCCTTCAGCTCCCCGATATAGGCTGTTTTGTAAAATAAACCCGACGCCTATACCAATTCCAGCACTTACATAGATCAGATTTTCATAGTTTTTTCCGGCACCAAAACGCTTTTCTCCATATGCTCCGGCGTTCGCTTCATTGTCAATGATGACGGGAAGGCGAAACTCTGCCTCAATTTCTGCTTTTAGATTAATATCTGTCCAGCCCAAGTTAGGGGCCAGCAGGATATTGCTGCCTTCTTTATTGACGATCCCTGGGACACCAATACCGATCCCAACCACACCGTAGGGGCTGTCAGGCGCAGAGTCCACAAGGGATTGGATGACTTCTTTTATCACAAGAATGGTTTCTTCGTACTTCATGCTATTCATATGCTTCAAGATTTCGTCCACAATATTGCCTGACAAATCAGTTATGACCCCTAAAATATAATTGACCCCTAAATCAATTCCAATCGCATATCCAGCTTTCTCATTAAAGAGCAGCATCACCGGGCGCCGCCCGCCGCTGGATTTCCCTGGACCTGTTTCGGAACAGATTTTTTCATTGATCAGCTCATTCACCAATGAGGAAACCGTTCCTTTCGTCAGTCCCAAATGTTGTGAAATATCAGCCCGGGAGATTGGGGATTGCTCGATGATCGTCTGCAGGACACGTGATTTATTTTTCATTTTTACCAGTTGCTGGTTCCAAGTCATTATTTTTTCTCCTCAAATCCTCAATTTCTTTGTATAGTTCAATCATATTCCATTTATACCATAATTAAAATTAAAAATAAAACTTAGTTCATTCAATAGACAAACTAAGTTTATGGTGTTAAAATCAATTTGTAAACAAATGAAAGCGATAACACACAGAAAAATCTGTAAAAACAGGAGGAATAAAAAAATGAACTATTTCGAAAATGTAAGAGGAGTTAAATACGAAGGTCCGGATTCTACTAACCCATTGTCTTTTAAATATTATAATCCTGAAGAAATGATTAACGGCAAAAAAATGGAAGACCTGATGCGTTTTGCCGTTTCTTACTGGCATACGTTTACGGCAGAAGGAAATGACCCTTTCGGAGAGGGTACGATGATTCGTTCATATGATAGATATTCAGGAATGGATTTGGCGAAGGCACGTGTCGAAGCTTCCTTTGAATTCTATGAAAAATTGAATGTTCCGTTCTTCTGCTTCCATGACGCTGATATTGCACCTGAAGGCGATTCATTGAGAGAAACGTTTAAGAACTTAGATGTGATTACGGGTATGATTAAGGACTACATGAAGTCCAGCAAAACAAAGCTATTATGGAATACCGCTAATATGTTTTCACATCCGCGCTGGTTGCACGGTGCGGCGACAGCTCCAAATGCTGATGTATTCGCTTATGCAGCTGCAAAGGTGAAAAAGGGACTTGAGATCGGCAAGGAGCTTGGCGCTGAAAACTATGTATTCTGGGGCGGCCGCGAAGGCTACGAAACATTGCTGAATACAAACATGAAGCTTGAACAGGATAATCTGGCACGTTTCTTCCATATGGCCATTGATTATGCAAAGGAAATCGGATTTGACGCACAATTCCTGATCGAGCCAAAGCCGAAGGAGCCAACGAAGCATCAATATGATTTTGATGTGGCTACCAGCTTAGCATTCTTGCAATCTTACGGGTTAAAAGACTACTTCAAATTCAATATTGAAGCGAACCATGCGACTCTTGCCGGCCATACATTTGAGCATGAGCTGCACACAGCACGCATTAATGGCATGCTTGGTTCGGTGGATGCCAACCAGGGAGATACTCTGCTTGGATGGGATACAGATGAATTCCCGACTGACATCTACTCTACTACATTAGCAATGGTTGAAATCCTTAAAAATGATGGCCTTGGATCAGGCGGCCTGAACTTTGATGCGAAGGTGCGAAGAGGTTCATTTGACCCTGAAGACCTGTTCTATGCTCATATCGCCGGAATGGATGCTTTTGCGGTTGGTGCAAAAGTGGCTCAGCGTTTAATTGATGATAAAGTATTAGACAACTTCATTGCTGACAGATACAGCAGCTACACACAGGGAATCGGCCTTGACATTGTTGAAGGAAAAACAGACTTCCATAAGCTCGAAAAATATGCCCTAGGAATTGAAAAGATAGAAAACAAATCCGGAAGACAGGAACAGTTAAAAGCGATTTTAAATAAATACATTCTTGAAGCTTATGCGAGTGTAAAAGCATAAGAGATTGATAGAAAAAGGTAAATGTACTGGGAATCCGATATGGTCCCGGTACATTTTTAAAAACAAAGCTTAGCATACATTTCATTATTTAAAGGATGATCACTCATGAAATATGTAATCGGGGTTGACCTTGGCACGAGCTCGGTAAAAGTATTACTAATGAATCAAAAGGGAGAAGTGTGCAGCGAAGTCTCAAAAGCATATCCGCTCATTCATGAAAAGTCAGGCTACAGTGAACAGGATCCGGCCGAATGGATTGATAAAACAGTCGAAGCGCTTAAAGAGCTAACTGACCAGTTTGAAGGAAGCGCTGAAGACATAGAGGGAATTAGTTTTTCAGGCCAAATGCACGGCCTTGTCCTTCTGGATGAAGCGAATCGGGTGCTGCGCCATGCTATCCTCTGGAATGATACGCGCACGACCGAGCAGTGCCAGCAGATTTATGAGATGGCCGGAGAGAATCATCTCCTTGAAATTACTAAAAATCCGGCGCTGGAAGGCTTCACATTGCCTAAATTGCTATGGGTGAAGCAGCATGAGCCGGAACTGTTTGAAAAAGCCGCTGTCTTTATACTTCCTAAAGATTATCTGCGCTTTAAACTGACCGGGAAGATTCATAGTGAATATAGCGATGCAGCGGGCACATTGCTCCTCGATGTCAGCAGGAAAATGTGGAGTGAAGAGATGTGCACGCTAACCGGGATTGATATCAAAATTTGTCCGCCTTTAGTTGAATCCCATGAATGTGTAGGAACACTAATGCCTGAGATTGCTGAGGAAACAGGGTTATCATCTGTAATAAAGGTATTTGCAGGCGGAGCTGACAATGCTTGCGGAGCGATCGGTTCAGGCATTCTTTCAGAAGGCAAAACATTATGCAGCATTGGCACATCCGGAGTCGTTTTATCGTATGAAGAACGAAATGACAAGGATTTTCAGGGGAAGGTCCATTATTTTAACCATGGCGAAGAAAATGCCTACTATACAATGGGGGTAACCTTAGCTGCGGGACATAGTTTGAGCTGGTTTAAAGATACGTTTGCTGAAGCAGAATCATTTGATTCCCTGTTATCTGGTATAAGCGACGTTCCAAATGGATCAAACGGTCTTTTGTTTACACCTTATCTGGCCGGTGAGCGTACACCGCATGCGGATTCACAAATTCGCGGCAGCTTTATCGGCATGGACTCTTCTCACACTCGAAGCGACTTTGTCCGCTCTGTTATTGAAGGCATTACTTTTTCATTAAATGAATCCATTGAGATCTTCAGAGAAAGCGGAAAGCTGATCGATACTGTCATCTCAATCGGCGGCGGAGCGAAAAGCGATGCCTGGCTGCAAATACAAGCCGATATTTTCAACAGCACGATCGTTAAACTGTCAAGTGAGCAGGGCCCTGCTGTAGGGGCGGCAATGCTTGCGGCATATGGCTGCCAATGGTACGACTCTCTTGAAGCCTGTGCAGATAAGTTCATCACATACGAAAAATCGTATAGCCCAATACCTGAAAATGTTGAGAAATATCAGGAGCTGTTTCAGTTGTATAAACAAGTGTATGCAGAGACTAGGAAGCTGAATGAGAGTCTGGCCGGATTCAGGAAAAAGTAAGCGGACTTGAGGGAGACCAACATGAACATAACAGAAAGTATCTTTGGTAACTTGAATGGAAAGCGAATTAAATCCTATACCATCAGCAATGACCATGGAATGAGTGTAACGTGTATCGAATATGGGGGAATCATCACTGATATTTCGGTCCCTGATCGTAAAGGAATGATAGAGAATGTAGTCCTTGGGTTTGACACACTAGAAGAGTACATCAATCATTCTCCGTTTTTCGGAGCTATTATCGGAAGGGTAGCCGGAAGGATAGCAGGTGCAGCTTTCACGCTTGATGGGGTTGACTACAATCTGCCAAAGAATGATGGAGAACATCAGCTGCATGGAGGCAGGGGCGGTTTTTACAATGTCATTTGGCGTTCGGCCGCCAAAAAGAGCCGGAATGAAGCGGGTGTACAGTTCTTCTATATAAGCCCGGATGGTGAGGAAGGGTATCCCGGCTCACTTGAGGTGATGGTAACCTATACTCTGAACAATGAGAATGAACTCATCATAAGCTATGAAGCAGTATCTGATAAAAAGACGGTCATTGACCTGACTAACCATACTTATTTCAACCTGAGCGGAAATGTTAAAAGGGATATCCTTGAGCACGAGGTGACCATAAAAAGTGATCACTTTCTCGAGCTTGATGAAACCCTAATTCCGACCGGGGAATTCATCCCTGTTGAAGATACCCCGTTTGATTTCAGAGCAGGAAAGAAAATTAAAGAGGGCGTCGATTCAAATCATCCGCAGAATCTGCTTGTGGGCGGAGGGTATGATCATCCTTTTCACTTAAACTCTGGTGAATTGGCGCTAGTGGATTCTGTAAGCGGACGAAAACTGGCAGTAACAACGGACAGGCCGGGTGTTGTTTTGTATACATCGAACATGCTTGGAAACGATTTTCAAATTAAAGGTGTACAGTCCAAAAAGCATCTGGGGCTGTGTCTCGAAACTCAATGTCTGCCTGATGCTATTCATCACGAACATTTTCCTTCTATTGTATTGGAGAAAAATGAAGTCTACAAAACAAAGACCAGTTATAAGTTTCTCGTTACTCAATAACTCGCAGAAAGGAGTATAGACAGATATGAATGACAGGGAAAATTGTAAGCGTTATACTTCATATCTGTCTTACACACTATGAAACAGAATCGGAACTCACTTTATATTGGTTCACTAACATTGGTTGCCGCGATTGGCGGTTTGCTTTTTGGATATGATACTGCTGTTATTTCAGGAGCTGAAAAGTCTCTGGAAATCTATTTGATTGAAAGCCTGGGATTGGGGTCGCTGGCTCACGGAGCGACAACCTCCAGTGCCTTAATTGGCTGTATCATTGGCGGGTTGATATCCGGTTATTTTGCGTCAAAGTTTGGGCGTAAAAATTCACTGATTGCTGCTGCTGTTCTATTCTTCATTTCTGCTTTAGGTTCTGCTTTTCCTGAATTTTTATTTTTCACTAAAGGGGAGCCGACCATTTCTTTATTGCTGACTTTTAATCTTTACCGCATTATTGGCGGAATAGGGGTTGGCCTGGCGTCAGCCGTTGTTCCTATGTATATCGGTGAAATTGCCCCTGCTGATATCCGCGGCCGGCTGGTTTCATTCAATCAATTTATGATCATTTTCGGAATGCTTGTCGTATACTTTGTCAACTGGGGCATTGCCAGCGGCCGTCCATTGGAATGGATCAATGATATTGGCTGGAGGTATATGTTTGCTTCAGAAGCGATTCCGGCACTTGCCTTTGGTCTTCTGCTGCTTTTGGTTCCGGAGACACCACGTTATCTGGCCATTAAAAACCAGGATAATAAAGCGCTGGCTGTACTGACGAAAATTAACGGGGCAGCTGAGGCCAAAACGATCCTGGGTGAAATCAAGAAATCAGTAAGAGCCTCTGCCAATCTTCCGGCAGAAAAGCTGTTTGCGTATGGTAAATTAGTGATTGTTATTGGAATTATGCTGTCTGTTTTCCAGCAATTTGTCGGAATTAATGTGGCCCTCTATTATGCACCTCGTATTTTTGAAAGCATGGGAGCGGCAAAGGATGCGTCCATGCTGCAGACGATTGTTATGGGGGTCATCAATGTCGTCTTTACTGTCGTCGCCATTTTAACTGTAGATAAATGGGGAAGAAAGCCATTATTAGTCACAGGTTCGATTGGCATGGCGATTGGAATGTTTGGAGTTGCAGGCATGGCATTTTCGAATATAATCGGCATAGGCACACTCATTTTCATCATTATTTACACAGCATCCTTCATGATGTCTTGGGGGCCAATCTGCTGGGTATTGATCTCGGAAATTTTCCCAAACAAAATCCGTGGACAAGCTGTTGCAGTAGCGGTAGCTGCACAATGGGCAGCTAACTATTTCATTTCTTCAACTTATCCGATGATGATGGAATTCAGCGGCGGTTTAACCTACGGCTTCTATGGACTGATGAGTGTTCTGTCAGCGATTTTCGTGTGGAAGTTCGTGCCTGAAACGAAAGGGAAGACTCTTGAGAATATGGAAAAGATGTGGAAAAAGACGGCTTGATAGACAAAAAACGCTTGAAAGTGTTCAATGAACACCTCAAGCGTTTTTCTTATATTCTTTTAAAAAATTCTTTATTTTAGCAATAACCTCTGTTTCCATATGCATTTCTACTTGACTGACCATATTTCGGATCAGTTTGTCTTCAACGCCAATTAATTGGTAAAGCTCCATTAAAACCAGATGATCCTCGAACAGCTTTTTGCCTAACTCATTTCCCGGTTTTGTCAGAGTAACGGTTCCATAAGGCTGAAAGTATATGTAACCGTCCTCTTTAAGCTTTCCGGCCATTTTAGATGCTGCCGAGGCGGTGACCTTCAATACCTTGGCAAGGCCGGAAATGGTCGCATGCCCATGTGCTTCCTGTAAGAAATAAATTTCGAGAAGATATCTCTTTATCCGAATGGGGATCACAAGTTTCACCTGCTTGCTGGAATTACTTCGTCAAGCCTTCTTTAATGATTTTTATATTCCATTCCATCATGGAGATGTACGTATCGCCGTCTTCACCCGGTTTTGCCAGGGAGTCCGTAAACACTTTTCCCATGATCGGCACATTGGTTTCATCAGATACAGCTTCCATGCTTCTTGCGTCAATGCTGGTTTCCAGGAACAATCCTGTAATACCTTTTTCATTGATGATATCGACAATTCTTGTAATTTGTTCTGGTGTTCCCTGGTTTTCCTGATTGATTTCCCAAATGTATTCTGCCTGGAATCCGTAAGCTTCGCTGAAATATTTAAATGCACCTTCACTTGTGACGAGAACCCGTTCGTTTTCGGGAATTTCTTTAAATTGTTCAACTGCTTCATTATGAAGCTCCTGAAGCTTTGCAATATATTCTTCCGCGTTCTTTTCGTAGACTTCTTTATTGTCTGGGTCTACTTTAATCAGTCCGTCTCTGGCATTTTCCGCATATTTGATTCCATTGCGGATGTCGAGCCATGCATGAGGATCTTCTTCACTTTCTTTGCCTTTTGTAGTTAGGTGTTTGGCGTCAACGCCTTTGCTCATCATGAAGACCGGCGCATCTTTACCGTCTTTTCCGGCTGTTTCCAAGAGCCTGTTGAACCATGAGTTGCCGGCTTCAAGATTCAGGCCGTTATAAAATACGGCATCCGCATCTGTTGTTTTTTGCACATCCTCAGGAAGCGGGTCATATTCATGAGGGTTAGAGCCGATAGGGGCCAGGCTGTGAACCTCAACTAAATCCCCGCCGATATTTTTTACAATGTCATACACAATCGAATAGGTAGTAACAACCTGGATTTTTCCGTCACTTTGGGCAGTGTTGCTCTTTTCGCTGCTGCAGGCTGACAAAAATGACAGGAAAAGCAGGGATGCAGCCAGTAGTATAAAGCCTTTTTTTAACATAGGGATACCTCCTGAATTTTTTAATCACACTAATGAAGCTCTCTTTTTCTTCACCTTCAGCGTTTTCCAGATCAGCCCGTGCTTAGGGGAGAATAAGAAAACGAGAATGAAGATAGCAGTGGATGATATGACAATCGTCGCTCCTGAAGCTAAGTTGTAGGTGAAACTAAAGTAAAGCCCTGTGATAGATGAGATCACCCCAATGCCGGACGCCAGGAAGATCATTACCCACAGCCGCTCGGTTAACAGATATGCCGCCGCCGCAGGGGTGATCAGCATTGCAACCACGAGTACAATGCCTACTGTCTGGAGGGATGCAACAGTTACCATTGTCAATAGAGTCATTAGGAAATAATGAATGAATCGAACTGGCAGTCCGTAAGCTGCACCCATTGTCGGGTCAAATGATGTGACCAATAATTCCTTGTAAAAGAGGTAGACAGCCCCTAATACAATCAGGCTGATGCCCAATGTGATCCACATATCGGATGATCTTACTGCCAGAACATTCCCGAATAAAATATGATACAAATCTGTACTGCTTTTCAGCATCGTAATAATGATAATTCCTGAAGCAAATGCAGCCGTAAACATAATGCCAATGGACGTGTCATGCTTTATCCTGCTGTTTTGCGAGACAAACCCGATAGCAATCGCCGTAATGACACCGCTGATTACAGCCCCGAAGAAGAAGTTAACACCCAGCATATACGAAATCGCGACACCTGGAAGGACGGCATGTGAAATGGCATCCCCCATAAGAGCCATTCCTCTCAGGATGATAAAACAGCCGATCACACCGCAGATAATTCCGACCATAACCGAGGTTAATAGCGCCTTTTGCAGAAAACCATATTGCATTACCGCTTCGATAAAAGCCATTATAATGTCACCCCAATCTCTTTCATAAATGTAAATTGTCCCTGATAGGCTTTGGAAATTACTTCCGGTTTAAAGACCTCTTCAACAGTTCCGAAGCTGATCAATTCTTTATTTAGCAGGATTAACTGATTGAAATAATCGTTTGCCTTGCTTAAGTCATGGTGAACGACTATCACCGTTTTTCCCTGTCTGCACAGTTCCTTCAAAATGTTCACAATCGTTTCCTCGCTCGATACATCGACCCCGACAAACGGCTCATCCAGGAAAAACAGATCTGCTTTCTGTGCAAGGGCCCTCGCCAGAAAAACTCTCTGCTGCTGGCCGCCTGACAGTTCACCGATCTGTCTTTTGCTTAACTCCTGCATGCCAACGCGCTGAAGGCATTCCTTGGCCCATTCTTTATCCTTCTTCTTCGGACGGCGGAACAGTTTTAGATGGGGGTAGGTCCCAATAAGAACGGCATCCAGAACCGTGATGGGGAAATCCCAGTCTATGTCATTCCGCTGCGGGACATAGGCGATGCTTTTGCGTACTTCCGTGATGGGTCTTCCCAGCACTTTAACTGCGCCTTTATCCTTTGGTATGAGATTAAGCATGGCTTTTAGAAATGTTGATTTACCTGCGCCATTCGGACCGATTATTCCCACCAGATTGCCGGTATCTACCGATAAGCTGACTCCTTTGACCGCTTCATTTCCAAAATAGGAGACATGCAAATCCTGTATGCTGATCGCTGGATCCTTCATTTTATTGTCCTCCTGTTTTTTTCAGATTTAAACATATTCAAAATAATTGTCATAACACAATTTATCGTCATATGGACAAGATTTATGGATATATTAAAAAGTTTTGCCTTAATGCAAATTATATGCAAATGCTAAACAATGTCAACACAAAAATTTTTATCACCGAAAATTTAAAGATGGCATAAAATAGCCAATTATGATTTATGACTCTGGCATAATGATTGTATAATGGTAAAATTAGGTGAGATAGACTGAAAAAACTGATTGTAAATTTGTAAGTATATGAAACTTTTTACCCTTTTTGATCGTTTAATTAATAGAGGCGGGGTAGGTGTATATGATCGATGCTGTTTGGTCTGCCCTGGTTGTTATGATCTTTTCATACGCATTGGGGTGTATATCAGGAGCTTATTATTTGGTTAAATATTTAGCGAAAGAGGATATTAGGTATATAGGGAGCGGGAATGCAGGAGCTACAAATGCAGGAAGAGCTTTCGGAAAGACCGGTTTTTTGCTAACCATTGCAGTAGATGCTGGAAAGTCGTGGGGAGCTTTATATGTGACTGGACTCCTGTTTGAGGGGGAAGTGGTATTCATTCTTAGCGCCCTTTGCGTGCTGCTGGGTCATCTGTTTCCTATTCAACTGGGTTTTCATGGCGGAAAAGGAGTGGTTGTCTATCTGGCTTCCGCTTTGTATTTGGAGCCGATGACGATCGCAATCATGGCCATCACAATGGGAATCACGTTAGCAGCTCTTCGGAGGTATACATTATCGGGTTTTATCTCGATGGCTTCAATTCCCATAACAGCCTGGGTGATTGGCGATTCATTCATTATTACAGCAGGCCTGTTGCTGTTGCTTATCATTGTCGTAATTTCGCATACAAATTTCATCATGCCTAAACATAGGAGGTAAACTATGACTATTATCTGCAAAATTGCAGCCGAACCTGATGAATTTGAACAAATCCATCAGCTCAACTATCAGACATTTGTGGAAGAAATTCCGCAGCATAAGCAAAATGAAAATCAGCATTTAATCGATAAATTTCATGAAGAAAATACATATGTAATTGCCAAGGCTGGTGACGAAGTGGCAGGAATGATCGCGATACGTGCGAAAAGGCCATTTTCGCTTGATTATAAGCTTCCTAATCTTGAAGAATACTTGCCTGTGAAAGGTGTGTATTGCGAGGTCCGCCTGCTGTCAGTTAAAAAAGAATACCGCAGCACGCGTGTTTTTTATCAGCTTTGTGAAAAGCTTGTGGAGCTTTGCCTTGAAAAAAATTATACGATGGCCCTGATTTCAGGGACGGTCAGGCAGCTGAAATTGTATAAGCGGATTGGCTTTTTGCCTTTTGGCCCTCTGACAGGAGAGGAAGGAGCCCAATTTCAGCCCATGTACTTAACAAAAGAGAATTTCGAACGTTCCACAAAAGCCTTTAAACGGTTAATGGACAGAAGCTCAGAGGAGTCTGGGCAGCACTCTTTTTTGCCTGGACCTGTCCCTGTTCATGAGAATGTGAAAAATGCTTTTGCTAAAGAAGCCGTGTCACATCGCAATCATGATTTTATCAAGGACTTAAAAGAATTGCGGTTACACTTATGCAAAATGACAGGTGCTTCACATGCACAAGTTATTGTCGGGACCGGTACCCTATCCAACGACCTTGTGGCTGCCCAGCTGAAAAACATGGAGGGGAATGGGCTGATTCTGGCCAATGGTGAATTCGGCTATCGTCTTATTGACCATGCCGAAAGATTTCAATTATCTTTCCAGACCATTGAAAAAGACTGGAATGAACCGATCCTGCATGAGGACATTGCACACATGCTTACAGAAAATCCTTCTATAAAATGGATATGGACGGTTCATTGTGAAACCTCAACAGGGTATTTATTTAATATCAGCGGAATCCAGGAGCTATGTGCGAAGCATGGTGCCGAGCTTTGCGTGGATGCATGCAGTACAGCCGGAATCGTTCCGCTGAATCTTGAAAATATTTATCTGGCATCAACCGTCAGCGGAAAAGGGTTTGGTTCGTACCCGGGGCTTGCGATTGTGTTCCATAGAGACAGAATAAGAGGGAACAGCCAAATGCCCAGATACCTGGATTTAAAAATGTATGAGGATAATGATAGCATTCCTTATACCCATTCATCCAATCTGGTCTACGCCTTAAAAGAGAGTATAAAGCTGATAGATTATGAGAAGATAAACCGATTGTCTTTAAAAGTAAGGGAAAAGCTTGTAAATAAGGGCTTTTCCGTACTGGGCGGGGACGATTACTCACCAGGCATTATTACTGTCCATTTGCCGGAGGGCATGTCCAGCAGGGAATACGGCGACTTATGCAAACAGAAAGGAATTCTTTTAAGCTATGAAAGCGGGTACCTGCTTGAAAGAAATTGGGTTCAGGTGGCTCTGATGGGTGCGCAGGAAGAAGAGAAGGTCATAACTTCTTTTGAAATGATGGCACGCATTTTCGAAAAACACTTTGAAAAGCGGTATGATTATGAAGTTATTTAAGAAGCTTCCACCCATTTGGGCTGCTGTTATCTTTATCTGGATCAAGACAGCTGCTGT
The DNA here is from genome assembly GCF_023715565.1 of Cytobacillus firmus. Taxonomy (GTDB): domain Bacteria; phylum Bacillota; class Bacilli; order Bacillales; family Cytobacillaceae; genus Cytobacillus; species Cytobacillus firmus_C. Next base: position 18,502 of record NZ_JAMBOJ010000077.1, read on the forward strand.
ATCCTTTATCGGATTCAATTTGCACCCCCAGACCTGGACTGATATTTTATTTATGCTATTAAGCCCGATCGGGGCCATAATGGTCATCCTTGGAATTCCTTATTATTTTAAGCGAAAGGCCAGACCGGGAACTATTTTTGCATGCATGGCTGTTATGACAGGCATTCTTTTTGGAGACCTACTTTACTATCGTTTCTATACCGATTTTGTTACCGTTCCGATTCTTTTTCAGTTTAAAAATGTCGGAGGGATAGGACCGAGTACTTTTGAATTGATCAGCCCGTGGGATCTTCTGTTATTGACTGATCTGATTCTTTTCTGGCTCTTCTATTTAAAACGGAAATCAGTACAAGTGCAGCTTTCAAACAAATCAAAAAGGTTTTATGGTGCTGTCAGTGTGATGTTTGTTCTAGTGACCATTACTCTCGGCATAGTGAAGGTACCTCATTTATTTTCCGAATCCTATAATCGCCAGCAGCTTGTTAAGCATATTGGCTTGTATCAGTATCATCTTTATGATATAGGAAACGCTGCAGCAAATCCCCTCAAGCGCGCATTTGCCAGTGCAACAGATGCTAAGGCTTCTGCTGATTATGTCCAATCTCATGAAGATAAGCCATCGGATTACTTTGGTGCCGCAAAAGGAATGAATGTCGTGCTGATCAGCATGGAGTCCACTCAGAATTTTGTGATCAACCAGAAGGTGAACGGTAAGGAAATAACGCCTTTCCTTAATTCACTGATTGATGACAGCTTTTATTTCAACCGGGTCTATGATCAGACAGCGCAGGGCAAAACATCTGACTCGGAATTCATGGTGGATACAGGCTTTTACCCGTTGTCCAGCGGCTCGGCATTTGTCCGGAAAACACAAAACGCTTATCGGAGCCTGCCGAATATTTTAGCTGAGAAGGATTATTACGCAGCTGTTTTCCACGGGAATGACGCTTCTTTCTGGAATCGGGAGGCCATGTATGATTCTTTAGGGTATGACCGGTATTTTTCAAAAGCTGATTATGTGGTGACGGATGAGAACTCTGTGAATTACGGGATTAAGGACATCCCATTTTTCCAGCAATCCATTAAGCATCTAGAGGAACTGCAAAAGCCTTTCTACGCAAGGTTTATCACCTTGACAAACCATTTTCCGTTTTTGCTGGAAGAGGAAGATCAGTTTATCCCTGAGGCCAGCACAAGTGAAATGGTGGTCAATCGCTATGTCACAACCGTCAGATATCAGGATGAAGCTATTAAAACCTTCTTTCAGGATTTGAAAAAGAAGGGGCTCTATGAAAATACGATGTTCGTATTGTACGGCGACCATTATGGGATATCTGATAAGTATGAACATGGTGTGCTTGAATTGCTGGGTCAGGAAGATACGATTGTGAACCGCATGCAGCTCCAAAGGGTGCCGCTGATTATTCATGTGCCGGGTGTGGAAGGCAAGACGTTTTCGAACCTTGGCGGAGAAATCGATATCAGGGAAACTATTCTTCATCTGCTTGGCATAAGTGCTGATGATAATTTCAGTTTCGGGCAAAACCTGTTTACAAGAGATCCCCATCACCCTGTTACCTTCCGGGATGGAAGTTTCATTGCGGAAGACTATTTGTACAAAGCGGGTAAATGCTTCAAAAGCGATTCGGAAACAGAAACAGATATAAGTGAGTGTGAACCTTTAATGGATATCTCCAGGAAAGAGCTAGGGGTCTCTGATGATATTTTGCTTGGGGATTTAATGAGGTTTATGGACTAACTTTTTTGGAGGAGAGGCATGGAAGTATTCGTGTTTATATTTTTATAGGGATACCTTTGCTGTTGCTTTGGAGTTTTATTTTAACCCTTATCAAAGTTAAGAGAGAAGGCAGCCGAGGACAATTTCTGGGCAGGACCCTGACTTTTATAGGCGGAATTTATTATTACACCATTTCTTCATTTATCGCTTGGTTTGTATTAATTGTTATTGCATTCGGTATTGCAGCCCTGGTGAAAATGGGTCAATCTTCGGTGCATTATTCTTTGGTTAATTCGGTGGTTATATGGTTTATAACTTTTTTCCAAGATTAAATATGCCGGAATGCGATTTAGGTATGTCCTTTGGGGCATACCTTTTATTTGTTTTTTTTAGAGATTGGATCATTGGCCACGAAGAAAGGCGAAAAGAGGCTGTAGGAGTGGGAACCTGGGGAACTTCGGACACAGGGGAGGAGAAAACGCGTCGGTCGAGTCAGAACCTGGGTCACCTTGGGACAAAGTAAGGGGAAAAGGGTTAGTTAGAGTCAGAACCTGCGCCACCTTCTGCCACAAAAAGGAGAAAAGAGTTAGCTAGAGTCAGAAGCTGGGTCACCTTCTGCCACAAAGAGAGGAAAACAGGTAGCTAGGGTCAGAACCTGCGCCACCTTCTGCCACAAAAAGGAGAAAAGAGTTAGCTAGAGTTAGAACCTGAGCCAAGTTCTGCCACAAAGAGGGGAAAACAGTTAGCTAAAGTCAGAAAACCTATGCCACCTTCTGCGACAAAGAGGGGAAAACAGTTAGCTAGAGTCAGAACCTATGCCACCTTCTGCCACAAAGAGGGGAAAACAGTTAGCTAAAGTCAGAACATATGACAACTTCTGCGACAAAGAGGGGAAAACAGTTAGCTAGAGTTAGAAGCTGAGCCAAGTTCTGCCACAAAGAGAGGAAAACAGTTAGTTAGAGTCAGAACCTGCGCCACCTTCTGCCACAAAGAGGAGAAAAGAGTTAGCTAGAGTCAGAACCTATGCCACCTTCTGCCAAAGAGGGGAAAACAGTTAGCTAGAGTCAGAACCTGCGCCACCTTCTGCCACAAAAAGGAGAAAAGAGTTAGCTAGAGTCAGAAGCTGAGCCAAGTTCTGCCACAAAGAGGGGAAAACAGTTAGCTAGAGTCAGAACCTGGGTCACCTTTTGCCACAAAAAGGAAAAAAGAGATAGCTTGAGTCAGTCAAGTCCACTATTTTGTGTAAATTCATTCCTAGGAAAAACAAGTTATTTAGCTCTTATGTTTTTGAAGTAGTGGAAGGGGCCCCTTCCACTACTTCAAAAATTTCGCTCCGCAGATTCTACTG
>NZ_JAMBOJ010000078.1 GCF_023715565.1 Cytobacillus firmus
ATTTAGGTTAAACTGTAATTGAGTCATAATTAATTCCTCCAACTTGTTTTTCGTAGCTGATAACATTGTTGACCAAAGGAATTAATTTGACTCATTTTCTTTTTACACAATTATATGGGCTTGACCAAAACGGCCCAAATGAGGCCGTTTTTTTCGTATTTATTGTTTAAATAATCAGGAACACCGTCTAAAACTCGTTTTTGCTATGCGCAAATAAATGATTTTATACGAAAGTAAAATATGTTATCTGAAAGTAATTTTGACCTATCCTAAAGTAAATTGTATGCTCACCTAAAAAAAGTTGCAGGAAGTCCAAAATTAATAAAACGGCCAAAAAATCAGGCCGTTTTCGTTTTTATTTCCTAAATAATCAGCATAGCCGTCCCAATTGTAATCATAATGGCACCGGCTATGGTATTCATAGCTGGCTTTTCTTTTAAAATAATGAAACTTAAGATCATTGTCAGCACGACGCTGAACTTATCAATGGGGTTCACGACACTAACTTTTCCGATGGCGAGAGCGCCGAAATAGCACAGCCAGGATAACCCGGTTGCACCGCCGGAAAGGATAAGAAATAGATATGACTTTTTGGAGACCTTTTTAAGATCTTTGTAGGTCCCCTGAAAAAACACTATACCCCAGGCAAAAAGAATGATGACCACTGTACGGATGAAGGTTGCGACATTAGAGTCCACATCTTCAATTCCTATCTTCGCTAGAATGTTGGTTGCTGCAGCAAATACAGCTGAAAGGATTGCCAGAAAAATATAAGACTTCGTATTAAATACTTTCTTTTTCTTTTTTCTCTCCCGTCCGATTAACACAAAGGTTCCAATGGAAATGATGATTCCTCCTGAAACAACCCAAAAGGTAGCGGGTTCCCTGAGAATAATAAAAGATAAAAGAATCGTTAAAACGACGCTCGACTTATCAATGGGAACTACCTTTGATACATCACCAATCTGAATAGCCTTAAAAAAGCAGATCCATGACAGGCCGGTTGTCAGGCCAGATAGAATGAGAAATATGAACGATTTTACCGAAATGGTAAAGATGCTTTCCGTTTCGCCAGTAATGACCACCATCAGGAAGGCGATGATCACTACCACAACTGTCCGTAGGGCGGTAGCCAAATTGGAATCAACTTTTTCGATGCCGATCTTCGCCAGGATGGCTGTGAAGGAAGCAAATAATGCGGCCAACAGGGCTAAAATTATACTCACAGGCATGATCTCCGCTTCTTTAATGAGTTATAGAATATTCTTTGATCCTATAGGATGAAAAATACTCTTGTTGAATATTAAATATTATAGTTTGATTTAAGCAGGGAGGCGGAATTATGAGTCAAATTGATAAAAGGAGCCGCTTCTATGAAGAACCATTTCGTTTTCGGGTCAATAAAAATAGCATCGTGTTTTTGGATTATCAAGGAAAACAAGTGAAAATCCTTAAAGGAAAAGAGGCTGAGAAGTTTTTAAAAAAAATGAATGAGGCTGAAGATGAGAAGAGCAGGCAGTTAATTATGGCGAAGATAACGGGGAACTTTAATCGGGGAAATGAGAGGATGAGTTAAAACAGCAGTGCCTGCACTGCTGTCTTTTTTATGTATGCAGAATCCTACCTGTGCTGGTCGAAAAGAATGGCATTGCCATCAGGATCTTCGAGGGTGAAATTGGCAGGGCCGGAACCTGATTCATCTGCTTCAGTCATGAGTGGAATTCCTTGTTCCTTCAGATACTTTTGTATGTCCCGAATGTCCGTGAATTCCTCTAAATTTTCTGCGTTTTGGTTCCAGCCAGGGTTAAATGTCAGGATGTTGTTCTCAAACATGCCTTGAAACAGACCGATCACACAGTTTTCATTCTTTAAGATCAGCCAATTTTGCTCAATATTTCCGCCAAATGCCTGAAAACCAAGTGTCTCGTAAAATTCTTTGGATTTCTTAATGTCTTTTACGCTTAAACTTATTGAAAATGCTCCTAGTTTCATAGTTCCTCCTTTTAGTAGTCGTATTATTCAGATAACATCTTGAGTTTAATCGAAGCTCTTTTATAAAGCAATAAGGCTGAGAAATAAAAAAAGCGACTGCCGCCGCTTTTTAATAGTGATTTCTCCTCCGCAGCCGGCTGCAGGTAAAATCCGTTTGAATCTTCATATAAATATAGATGATGGTCGCAATGGTGCCTTCTTCGCCGTGCAGTTTTGTTTTTGGCTTCAGACATCTGAGAAATTCCTGATCACAGCTGCACTTCGATCTGCCGCTTGCCCAGCAAGTATCGTGTGCTTTGCAGCAGGCATCCACGCTATTAACAGGTGCACCCGGTCCACTGCATCCGGGGCCGCACCATCTGTATCCTGGGAAAAGGCAAGGAACTTGTTTTCTTCTAGTCAAAATGATCCCTCTTTTTTATATCAATTTAACTATAGATATGACACAACTCTGCTAGAGGTATGGTTACTTATCTACTAATTGAAGATTGTTTTCGGATTAAGGGCAGGGGCCCAAACCATATAGGCAACTGACGCATACCCTTTACTGTAGACAAATACAGAGGAGGAGTTCCTTTTGGATTATCAATACCAGCAAACGCCAGTGACACAGGAGTTTGTTCCGCATAATGGCATGTATTTTACAGACCATCGAGTTCGTCCCGGATTTGGAAGACCTGGATTCGGAAGACCCGGATTTGGTTTTGGCCGGCCGGGATTCGGCTTTGGAGGACCAGGTCTAGGTCTGGGGCTTGGCTTTTTAGGAGGCCTTGCAACAGGAGCATTGCTGACACCAGGCCCAGGCTTTGGATATCCTTACTATTATCCATACCCGGCATATCCTCCATATCCGCCTTATTACTATTATTAAGGGAAAAGAGCTTTGTCCTTGGGCAGGGCTCTTTTTTTTGGAAAAGCCGAGTCAGTTTCATCCATAAAAAGCAGAGGGCTGAGTCTGGGTTTGGGCAACTTTGGACACAAAGGGCGGAAAAGCAGACGGTAAAGTCAGAAGCTGGATCAACTTCTGACACAAAGAGGGAAAAGGCAGAGAGTTAAGTCAGAAGCAGGATCAACTTCTGACACAAAGAGGGAAAAGGCAGAGAGTTAAGTCAGAAGCAGGATCACCTTCTGACACAAAAAGGGGAAGAGGCAGAGAGTTAAGTCAGAAGCAGGATCACCTTCTGACACAAAAAGGGGAAGAGGCAGAAGGTAGAGTCAGAAGCTGGATCAACTTCTGACACAAAGAGGGAAAAGGCAGAGAGTTAAGTCAGAAGCAGGATCACCTTCTGACACAAAAAGGGGAAGAGGCAGAAGGTAAAGTCAGAAGCTGGATCAACTTCTGACACAAAGAGGGGAAAGGCAGAGGGTAGAGTCAGAAGCAGGAGCAACTTCTGACACAAAGAGGGGAAAGGCAGAGAGTTAAGTCAGAAGCAGGATCACCTTCTGACACAAAAAGCAAAAAGGCAGACCGTAGAGTCAGAACCAGGGCCAGCATCTGACACAAAAAGCAGAAAAGATGAGGAATGAATAGTTAAGATTACGGAAAAAGCGTAAAAAAGACAGTCAGGATCACAAATCTACACAGTTTCTCAAACAAGCTCCCGCCTCCTCTCGAGTATGTCTTTTCTTATTCTAGCCCTTCATTATTAAAGCAGGATAAAAAGTCTGTAAATTTATTGTGAAATGCTTAATTGAGTGGTGGGGCTACATGCCTTTTTTTGATATTCTTTAAGAAGGGGTGATGGGAAATGAAAAAAGTATATCTCGATTACAATGCAAGCACACCTTTGGCACCAGAGGTTGCAGATTATATGTATCCTTTTCTGACAGACTTTTACGGAAATCCTTCTGCGTTGCACTGGGCAGGGCAGCCGGTAAAAAAGAAATTGAATCTTGCGAGGAAACAGGTATCTGAGCTGCTGTCATGCTCACCTGAAGAGATTATTTTTACGAGTGGCGGAAGCGAAGCTAATAACCATGCCTTAAAGGGCTATTTTTTCAAGCATCTGACGAGGGGCAAGCACATTATTACATCAAAAATAGAGCACCCTGCCATCATTGAGCCTTTAAAATTTCTGGAGCGCCTAGGTGCGGAGATCACGATGGTAGATGTGAATGAATACGGAATGGTTTCTCCCGGTGATATCGAAAAGGCCATACGGAAAGACACCATCCTGATTACTGTTATGCATTCAAACAATGAAGTGGGGACGCTTCAGCACATAGAAGAAATAGGGGAAATCGCCAGGAAACACAATATCACATTCCATACCGATGCCTCCCAATCTATCGGAAAGGTGCCTGTAGATGTTAATCAGCTGAAGGTGGATATGCTCACCATCGCCGGACATAAAATGTATGCGCCGAAAGGGATTGGGGCCTTATTTATCAGGAAAGGCATCGAGCTTGAACCCCTTATCCATGGGGCAGGACATGAGTTTGGAATGCGTGCAGGAACAGAGAATACATTGCTTGCAGCCGGGCTCGGCAAAGCCTGTGAGCTGGCTGCAAAGTATGCTGTGGACGGCAGACTAGCTGACTTAACGGATTATTTCTGGAAAGAATTGAAGGAGGCTTTTGGGGATCAGGTTGTTCTGAATGGGCATGGAGAAAGACGGCTTCCGAATACCCTGAATGTCAGTTTTGTTAATCGTATAGGTCAGGATATTTTATCCTCCATTCCACAGCTCGCAGCTTCTACAGGGTCTGCCTGTCATTCAGGAAAAGTGGAATTATCTCCTGTTTTGAGAGAAATGGGGGTTCCGGAGCACATAGGTATGGGGGCTGTCAGATTCAGCTTAGGGAGGAATACGACAAAATCAGAGCTCGATCAAGTGATTTTCTGGCTGAAGGAAGTAATTTAGATTACTTCAATGGTAAGACATCAGCTATCTGCATAATATCACCTGAAAAAATGCAATACATATCCTCTTGGCCGGTTTCTATGACCATTTCCCGTATGAGGATACCATCGAATCCCTGCTTCATAATATTTTTGCGAAAATCAGCATTTGCTTCATCTTTATTCAAAAGGATCGCCTTATCTTTCCAGGTAAGGGGTCCTTTTTTGGCGCTTGCGTAGTCACAATAAGGATCCCTTTCATCCATGAAAAGTTCATAGGACTCGTACTCTTTTATGCTTGGTTCATCTATATAAACTTTATAGATGAAACCGCAGATCGCCTTATCATATTGAACCACTTTCGGCGTTCCATCCTCCCAGAACTCCGTTTCCGATTTTTCACATACGGTCTCTGTTCCAATGGCAAATGACTGAGCTGACTTAAAATTGGATGTACACCAGATCCCAAGTGTATCGAATTCCTGGATTGATATTTGGCTTGCCGGTTTTATTTGAAAGTGTTCCAACTTCTTGGTGGAGCCGTGAAAAACGATCATAACAAACACCTCCATCATTAGGATGTGCAATATTCAATCATTTCATAAATCCCATTGTTTTTCTTTCGGCTTTTGGAAATACTATAAGAAAAAGGAGGGACGTGTAGTGATGAATGCTAATCAGAACCCTGCATTATCTTCAGCGGAGATAGCACAGTTATGGACGGGGTATTTGAATACCAGCATGAGTAAATGTATTTTTTTATATTTTTCAAATACAATTGAAGACCAGAAACTACAGTCCATGCTTCAGGAAGGTATTACATTTTCGGATGTACATATACAGGAGCTGACTGGAATTTTTGAAAAAGAGGGAATTTCCGTTCCATATGGTTTCAAACCTGAAGAGGATGTGAATACTGCAGCCCCAAAACTGTTCTCAGAAAATTCCTCTCTTCATTTCCTTTATAATTATGTCATGTTTGCTGTGAGTTATTATGCATTAGCCAAGACACTTGCTGTTCGGCCTGATGTCGTAGAATATTTCAACAAGTGCTTATTTGAAGCGAATGAGTACGAGACAAAACTCAAGAATATGCTAATAGACAAAGACCTGTATGTAAGATCCCCTCATATCATCCCGGTGAAGGGGCCAAACTTTGTCGAAAGCAAAAAATTCATGGGTGGAATATTCGTCGATAAAAGGCCGCTGAATGTGATTGAAATTACCAATATACATTCCAGTTTGAAGAGAAATGCTTTAGGAAGTTCGATTATGATCGGGTTTAGCCAGGTTGCCCGATCCAAGGAAGTTGGCCAGTTCATGGAACGGGGACGGGATATAGCCGCAAAGCATACAAAGATATTTTCTCAAATGCTCCAGGAAAGCTATTTGCCTGTCACCATGTCATGGGATATGGAAGTAACAGATTCCACTATTCCTCCTTTTTCAGATAAATTAATGATGTTTATGACAACTTCGCTTATTGCCCTGGGTGCAGGGATCTATGCAACCAGTGCCGCTGCGAGTGCACGGAAAGATATTTCGCTTAACTTCATCCGCTTGTCTGCTGAAATCGCTAATTATGCTGAAGATGGTGCCAATATCCTTATAAAAAATGGCTGGTTCGAGGAGCCGCCGCATCCGGCAGATCATGACGAACTGGTGAATAGAGGAGAGAAATCCTGAAACAGGACTCTCCTCTGAGCTTTTTCCGTGTAAAATAAAATCCACCCAACTATACTAAAGAAGAAAATATTGTATGGGAGGAATCAGGTATGCATATTGAGATGTGGACTGACTTCGCTTGACCGTTTTGCTATATTGGCAAAAGGCATCTGGAGGATGCCATTAAACAGATTAACCATCCAATCGAAGTGACTTATAGGTGCTTTGAACTGGACCCGACAGCAGAGCGGGATATTCAGGATAACATGTATGAAAAATTGGCTAAGAAATATGGGATGACGATTGAGCAGGCGAAAGCCAACACGCAAAACATGGTGCAGATGGCGACAAACGCCGGGCTGGAATTCAACATTGATACCATCATTCTCACCAATACGTTTGACGCTCACCGTTTGACGATGTTTGCCAAAACAAAAGGGTTAATGAAAGAAATGACAGAACAGCTGCTGAAGGCTTATTTTACAGATTCCAGGCATATTGGAGATCCTGCGACATTAGCCCAGTTAGCAGAAGAAGTTGGCCTGAACCGGGAAGAAGTTGAACTAATGCTTACCGGCACTGCGTTTGCGGAGGAAGTCCGTGCAGATGAGCAATTGGCACAGCAATACCGCATTACAGGGGTACCGTTCTTTCTTATAAATAAGAAGTATGCACTGAACGGAGCACAGCCGACTGAGATGATCGTTCAAGCGCTGCAGAAAATTATTGCAGAGGACGAGATAACGGTTCTTAATGACAGCGACGGCATGAGATGTGACGATGACGGCTGTGAAATTCCGAAGAATTAATTAAATCATAAAGAGGATTTTGAGTCAGGACCCGTTGCAACTTCAGACACAGGGGCTCCAGGAACCAGTCAGGGACATGACTGGTTTTTTTGCGTATACAAGCCCAACTTCATAAAACAACGTACCTTCTAATCTCATAGGCATATGATGTGATGACAATTCTGTGAAGGGAATGACTAGTATTGTATCATCCTAATGCGTATTCCTATCCTTACTACCCACAGCCACATTCACCGGTGTATCATACTGACGAAATGTTAAGAAGTAACCAGGATCATTTTCAGCAGCTTTGTGAAACGGTTCTTGAAGGAGTCAAAAGGGAAGCATCAGCACTCGAATTATACACTCAGCTGGCTGAGCATGCCCCAAATGAAGAGCACAGGCAGAACATTATTCAAGCAATCGAAGGAAAGAAAATCTTTTTAACCCATTTTTGCAACCTTTATTACAATTTAACGGGAAAACAGCCTGAGTATCAGGTCGGCCATGTAGCCATTGACAATTACCGCGATGGATTGCACAGGGCGTATCAATTCGAAATGGAAGGTTTTGAGGAGAATCAAAGGGGATCCATGCTTACTCAGCTTCCACAGGTTCAAAATGTGTTCTTATGGGCAATGAGCGGTGAACAGGAAAATGCCGCCAGATTAGTCTCATTGAATAACAGGGTGACTGATTATGGCCCGCAGCCATTTGTCGTGGATATTGAAGAAGCAGCGAAGAAAAATAACACCTTCCGGACAGCTCTCTGGACAGGAGAACATATGCAGCTGACATTAATGAGTATTAATGTTGGTGAGGATATTGGACTCGAGGTGCACCCGCATCTGGATCAATTCCTGAGACTTGAAGATGGTGAAGGAATGGTTTATATGGGAGACACTCCTGACCGGCTGGATTTTCAGCGGAAAGTAGCGGATGATTTTGCGATTTTCATCCCCGCAGGCAAATATCACAATCTCATTAATACAGGCAATAAACCTATTAAGCTTTATTCCATATATGCGCCGCCGCAGCATCCATTTGGAACGGTGCATAAAACAAAGGCAGACGCCATGGCAGCAGAAGAAGAGCTCCATAAGTAAGGTGAAAGGAAAAGCCCCGTCGCGGCTTTTCCTTATATATTTATAAAAAATAGAATAAACTGACCATCTTTTGGGCACTAATCGAAGTATGACGTTTTTTCAGGATGGTGCTTAAGTTGAGAAAAGAAAATAAAAACCTATTTATAGCCGGCTTAATCCTTGGATTGGGTCTTGTTGGGGCGATTGATGGCATCGTTTTTCATCAGCTGCTGCAATGGCATCATATGATTTTGAGTCCGAATATCAAGCTTGAAATTTTTACGGATGGTTTATTTACAGCTTTATTTTCGGCGAAGCTGCTTTGGGGCGGGATAAAGATTTTTCAGGATGCTCGCAAAAATGAATTGGGCACCAGCTGGAAGATCTTTGCTGGCGGTATAATTATAGGAGGAGGAATTTTCAATCTTGTAGAAGGCATTGTGGACCATCACATCCTTCAGGTTCACCGGGTCAGGCCATTGGCTGAAAATCCTTTATTCTATGATCTGGCCTTTTTAGCCATTGGATTAGTGCTTGTCATAATCGGGATTATGATTAAACGGATGGAGAAGGAAGCATGATGAAAAAGGCTGGAAGCTTAATCAGTTTTATCATTATATTTTTAGGCTTTTTCTATTTTTATACCAGTCAGAATCCTCATAATCAGACCGGTGCAGCAAATCACATGGCACATGGATTTGTGGAAATTCCAAAAGATAAAGAGATTCCTCAGGTAAACTTAACTGTAACCCCGGATGGTCCGGATACTTGGCTATTAAAGCTGGATCTCCTTCATTTTAGGTTTGCCCCTGAAAAAGCGGGCGAGAAGCAGCCAAGCTATAATGAAGGCCATGCCCACTTATACATAAATGGCAAAAAAATCAGCCGCCTTTACGGAGAGTACTATCATTTAGGCAAACTGAAGGAAGGCAAAAGTGAAATTACTGTAACTCTTAATTCTAATAATCACGGGGCCCTAATGGCATGGGGACAACCGATTGGGGCAACTGCGGTTATTGAAGTGAATAAGAAGGAAGATTAGGAGAAACTATAGTTTTGTCATGTGCCGTGCGACAAAGTTGAGTTTCTCCTTTGTTGAGTTGGGCGGTTATGTACTTTACCATTAGTAATAAAGTACTTATTTGAAAGGATGAGTGTATATGGCTCAATCTAATCTAAAAGTTGCTGTACAGAAATTCGGTAATTTTCTGAGCTCGATGGTTATGCCGAATATCTCTGCTTTTATAGCATGGGGTCTGATTACAGCTTTATTTATACCTACTGGCTTCATTCCAAATGAAAGCCTTGCCAAAATGGTAGACCCAATGGTGACATACTTGCTTCCATTGTTAATCGGTTACACTGGAGGTAAGCTTGTTCATGATCAGCGGGGAGCCGTTGTTGGCGCCATCGCGACAATGGGGGTTATTGCCGGGGCAGGAATCCCAATGTTCTTGGGCGCCATGGTGATTGGTCCTCTGGGCGGCTATGTTATTAAGAAATTTGACCAAATGATTGAAGGCCGAGTGCGTGCAGGCTTTGAAATGCTCGTGAACAACTTCTCAGCTGGAATTCTTGGTGCTGTTCTGGCCATTCTTGCATTCCTCGGAATAGGGCCTGCTGTCGATGAATTTACAAGCTGGCTTGTAGCCGGTGTTGACTGGCTGATTGGCACAGGGCTTCTGCCGCTTACAAGTATCTTAATTGAACCGGCAAAAGTGTTATTCCTGAACAATGCCATTAACCACGGTGTTCTGTCGCCAATTGGTGTGGAACAAGTTAAATCAACAGGTCAATCCATCCTGTTCCTGCTTGAAGCAAACCCTGGACCTGGGCTTGGTATTTTACTTGCTTACATGTTCTTTGGAAAAGGGAATGCAAAGAAATCTGCTCCAGGTGCCGGGATCATTCATTTCTTCGGCGGGATTCATGAAATTTACTTCCCGTACATTTTAATGCGTCCTATGCTCATTATTGCGGTTATCCTTGGCGGAATGAGCGGTGTGTTCACACTGGTTCTATTAGGCGGCGGATTGTTCGCTCCTTCATCACCGGGAAGCATCCTTGCCATAACTGCAGTTACACCTCATCATGCAAGTGCATATATTGCGAACTTCGCAGCTGTGCTTGTGGCTGCTGCGGTATCATTCCTCGTGTCTGCCTTTATAATGAAAACAGGCAAGCAGGGTGAAGATGACATTGAGGAAGCGTCTAAAAAGATGCAGGAAATGAAAGGCAAGAAAAGCTCTGTTTCAAGTGTATTTGAAGGCGGAAATGATTCAATGCCTGATAACGTATCAAAAATCTATTTTGCCTGTGATGCGGGCATGGGCTCAAGTGCCATGGGTGCATCCCTGCTGCGCAAAAAGGTGAAGGAAGCAGGCATGGACATTGCTGTTACAAATACAGCGATCTCTAATCTTCCTGGAGATGCCCAAATCGTCATTACACAGGAAGAATTGACACCAAGGGCACGCCAGAAAGTGCCGAATGCCTTCCATGTATCAGTTGATAACTTCCTATCAAGTCCGGAGTATGACAAACTGATCGATGCACTGCGGTTCCCGGCTAACTCGGAGCTGCACGAAATTGTTGAAGATGCAGAGGAAAATGTTCCTGATGCAACGGATGAGGAAATGGCGCATGAAGACGATTTATTGCGTCCGGAAAATATATTCCTGAACAAAGAGTTTGCGGATAAGGATGAAGCCATCCGATTTGCCGGAAGAGTGCTTGTTGATGCAGGATATGTAGAAGAAAGCTATATTGAAGCGATGATAGAACGTGATAACATCACTTCCACCTATATGGGGAATGATGTAGCGATCCCTCATGGAACGGAAGAGGCCAAAAAGGCTGTCATTAAATCCGGCTTTACGGTCATCCAGGTTCCAAATGGCGTTGATTTTGACGGCCAAAAGGTTCGTCTGATCTTCGGTATTGCAGGAAAAGACGGCACACATCTTGAAATCTTATCAGGCATAGCGGTAACATGTTCTGATATGGATAATATCGAGAAGCTGGCTTCTGCCCAATCTGTTGAGACCATCATGGATATTATCGGCAAGAAATAAACCTTAGGAATAGAAAAGCGTCCTTATGCGCTTTTCTTTTCCTCGTTTATCGTCACTAATTTTAGAAATGAGCTGATCTCATGTATATTACATCGAGGGAAAAAGCCATTATTGAATTGATTATTAAAACATCGGGGAAGCATACGGCATTGTCGGTTGCTTCCTCCTTGAATGTCAGTGCAAGAACGATTCAGAGGGACTTAAAGGCAGTTGAGAAAATTGTCAATGAGTTCGGACTGACGTTGAGCCGGAATGTGAATCAGGGACTTGTCATTGAAGGGAAAAACGAACAGATTTTCAGGCTGATCCAGCATTTGACCAATAGTGAACCCATCGATGTGCCTCCACAGGAAAAAAAGCTGCGCCTTCTTTTGGCCATTCTTGAAGAAGATATCTACAAAACACAGGTACTTGCGGGCTATCTTGGCATCAGCACGGCAACCTTGACAGCCTATCTGGACGAACTGGCCGAATGGCTGTCCCTTTTCCGGGTGGTACTGACGAGAAAGCGGGGAGTCGGGGTTGAGCTTCATGGAACGGAAGCAGATAAGCGCCGGGCGCTTGCCCAATTTCTCCTTCAATACTTTCACGAAGAATTAATCGAGAAATTATTTTTGCTGGAAAAAGGGAAGCTCGGCGAAGAGAGGATTCTGCACTATTTTGAATCGAATGGTATCCGCCATGTGAACAGCATCGTTCAATCTGTATTTACTGGTGCACCTGCCCGGTTTGCGGATAGCGGCTACCTGGAGATTATGCTGCATACATGCATTACAGTGAAAAGAGCACTCAGCGGTTTTCCTGTTGAACGGACGGATCTTCCGGAGACGGAGGTTACGGTTGAATACGGATTGATTCAGGAAATCACCAACAGGCTCGGACAAACATTTGACTTTAATTTTTCCGAAGGGGATATCCTTTACCTGGCGAGGATACTGAAAGGCACCAAATGGAGCGGGATGGAGGCATTTCCGTATGACAGCATTGTACTCGCCCAAATGATCAGGAATGTGATTAAATCTGTGTCAGAGCAGTTGCATGTGGACTTGAACAACGATTTTTCCTTATTTCAGGGACTGCTCGCCCATATGGAGCCATCCCTATACCGGATTAAGCAGAATATGGAGTCCTACAACCCGCTTAAAGAGGAAATCAAGCATAAATATCCGGTTCTGTTCATGGCTGTGAAAAACAGTCTTGAAGAGGTGTTCACCGATATTGATCAATTTTCCGATGACGAAATTGCATTTATTGTCCTTCATTTCGGTTCGGCACTTGTCATGCAGGAAGAGAATCTTTCCATAAAGGCGCTTCTCATCTGCCCGACAGGCATCGGCACATCCAAGATGCTCAAAAGCAGGCTGAAAAAAGAAGTGGCTGAGATCGAGATCATTGAAATCAAATCGATTAAGGAAATATCAGAGGGTACGAATCTTAAGCACTATGATTTAATCCTTTCTACTGTCAGGCTTCCTTTTTTACATGCAGAGTATATTTTGGTGAACCCACTTTTAAGTGATGAAAATATTGTCACGATAAAAAACTACCTGAAGGATAATATTGAAAGCCTTACAAAAGGAAAACACTACCTGGAACAGGCGGAGGGCGGTCACCAGAGCAACATTTCATTAGGCGCCATGCTTGAGGAGATGAGAAATATTCAGGAGAGCATCCAGTCTCTGATTCATAACTTCCGGTTTTACCGGATGGATGGAAAAGCAAGCCAGGAGCAGATTCTTGCAAAAATGGTGAAGAATGCAGAAAGAGATCATCTGCTGACAAATCCGGAAAATGTTCTGCAATCCTTAAGGGAGCGGGAACAAAAAGGCGGTCTTGGCATCCCTGAAACGAATATGGCTCTCTTTCATTCGCGCCATCCAAACGTCCGCACGCTTATTTTTCAAATCGCCCATCTGCCAGAGCCTTGCCTGGTAAAGGGAATGGACGGAAAAGAAGTGGTTATGAAAAACCTGCTGCTCATGCTGGCGCCAGACGAACTAAGCAGAAGAGAGCAGGAAATTTTAAGCTTAATCAGCACAAATATCATTGATACAGAGGAAGAGATATTACTATTTTCTTCAGCAAATGAAGTTATGATCTTCAGGAAGCTGGAAGCGATTTTTACAGAATACCTCCAGTCTCATTTTAAAATAAACCGGTAAAGGAATGATTCGATGAAACAGGCAGTACACTTTGGAGCAGGGAACATTGGAAGAGGATTTATCGGAGCACTGTTTTCACAGTCAGGCTACCATGTGACATTTGTGGATATTGCTGATGAGATTATTAATCAGCTGAACGAAGAAAAACAATACAAAGTGATTCTGGCTGCTGATGAACAGGAAAGCTTGGCCATTACGTATGTGTCAGGATTAAACAATCTGAAGCAGGAAGCTGAAGTGATTGAAGCCATCAAACAGGCTGATTTCTTAACAACCGCGATAGGGCCAAATATCCTTCCCCGCATTGCACCGTTAATGGCAAAAGGGTTGGCTGCCAGAGCAGAAGCTGGTATTACGGATAAACTTTATGTCATCGCATGTGAAAATCAGATCTCGGCAACTGACTTGTTAAAGGGCTATATTCTGGAGAATCTGGAGAGCGGCATTAATCTTGAGAATGTCTCTTTCTTAAACTCCGCTGTAGACCGGATTGTTCCTATTCAAAATAATCAGGGATCACTTGATGTCCTGGTTGAACCGTACCATGAATGGGTTGTCGAAACAACTGAAGACATTCCGCATATTGAAGGAATGAAGATTGTTCCGGAGCTGGCGCCGTTTATCGAAAGAAAGCTGTTTACAGTTAACACAGGGCATGCGGTTATTGCGTATTTCGGTTACCTGGCTGGGAAAGAAACGATCGACCAGACACTTGCTGACGAAGACATTTACCAGCAGGTAAAGGCGACACTTGGCGAAACAGGTGCCTATTTAATTCATCGCTATGATCTGAATCCGGACGAGCATCAGAAATATATCGAAAAAATCATCGGCCGTTTTGAAAATGCCCGCCTGAATGACGGTGTCACACGGGTTGGCCGATCACCATTAAGGAAGCTAGGCCCAGAAGACAGGCTCGTTCGCCCGGCACTTCAGGCCCAGAAGGCAGGCTTATTTTACACAAACCTGGCTAAAGCCATTGCTGCAGCCCTATTGTTTGATAACAGGGAAGATGAAGAAGCAGTTAAGCTGCAGGACATGATTCAGGAAAACGGAGTGGGCTATGTACTGAAAGAAGTGTGCGGACTTGAAGAAACAGGTGAGCTCGCAGGAGAGATACTGAAGCAATATGAAACTTTGAAAAAATAAGGTTTAACTTCAATCAGTGGGGGACTAACCCTAACTGATTGTTAATTGAAGCAATCGGGCATTGACTGCCAGTTAGAGTGCGAAAAAAGGAAGGAAGACTGCTGATAATGATTAATGGGTTCTCTTTTGGAGTACAAAAAGCAAAAAAACAGTAAAAATCGCATATTAATTAGTATCCAAAAAGGGGCTGGGACAAAAGCATTTCGACCAAAGAAAAAAACGAACTATTATTCGAAATTCTGATTTAGAGTTTCGTAATAGTTCGTTTTTTTTATTTTTATTACTTTTTAAAATAGAAATCATTCGGCTTTAACAACGGACAATTTAGTTCTGTCCCAGCCTCTTTAACATTTGTATGTGTGTATGAAACAGTACAATTTTTTTGAATAGGCTGGTTCAACAATCGCACCTTTAATGGAATAAAGTTTTTCTACTCGCAGTTACAGTCCATTTGGACCATCACCGCTATTCCAATCACCACCATATTTCCCTTGTCTTATACTGGGGTCAACACCATTGGTATGCTTATCATCCCTTCTCTTCTTTCTTCTGAAATCTATAATAAATGCTAAAGCTAAAATTGCAATGACTAAAATTAACAACCACCACAAAGTTAATTCCCTTTTTTTCTATATTTTACCATACGCTTATCAACGTAGGTAAATAATATCCTCTAATTCAAACATCTTTTCTGTTAATGCTATTCGTTGTGCTGGGGTTAATTCCTCGTTGCCTGAGTATTTAATCGGCTTGCAGAAGTTGTAGTAGGGGTCACGTTATCAAAAGTGAAAAATTGTACGTTTAGAAACAATTTAGACACATTTTATCCGGTTTCCTGTACGATAAGAAACCGGCTGTTGTTTTCTCTTAGGGGTCCCACCAACAAAACGCGCTTAAAACATACGCTAAGCAAATTTCGACACAAAGAAAGCCGAGTTTTCCTACGCTAAGGAATTAGGCTTTCTTAACAAACCAACCACAAAATTATATGCACCTAACGCATGTTAATTTATTCCTTTTTATCTTTGCCTCTAATGATAATTTCATAGGGATCTCCTTCAACTTACTTTGAATATCCTCCGATTTATTGTCGTAATAGTAACACCGAATAGACCTAATAAATCCAATTAATTATCAAAAATAGTGAAAAATCTCATAAATATAATGAAAATTTTCTGATTATTTGTTATAGTTGTATTGTTTGGGAAATAGGACCAATTTTTCTAAAAAATGAGAGAAGGAGAGGTTCAAATGAAAACATGGCAAAAAACTATAACGGTTATGGCGGTTATAGCACTTCTTGTATTCGGTTGGTCAAGTCCAACCATACAGCCCAATGCCAATGCACAATCCATCGATGCACAATCCAATGAGTTTGAACAATTAAATCAAACTGCACAAAAGATAAGTATCGTAGAAGATCCTGAAAAAATTAAAGAAATTAAAGATGCATCACTAGAGGCTATAGCCAGTAAAGAAGTAGTTTCTAATGCTTTAAACGCTGATTTAAATTATGATAAAGCCAATGTTGGTGAAGTTTTTGCCGAAAATGAGACATACACGGTTTTAACAATACCTATTGCATCAGAGGACTATAATCCGTTAAGTAATTTAACTCTAATAAGTCAAAATGGAGAAATTTTGACTTATAGTGAAACATTAATAACCAAGAGTAAGAAGAATACAGTTACAATTTCTTCATACACTGATGGAGTTCTAACAAATGAAAAAATAACAGATATTGAATATTTGAGTAATAGTGAAGTACAGGAAGCAATAGATAAAGCACAAGCTGTTGATTTAGATGAAAATATGGTACAACCTCAAGGTTTGGCAGAAGTTTCGCTTTGCCTTGCTACTGTATTGTTAATTGATTTAACTGTAGCAAGAATTGTAGCAGCAACGTGCATTGGAGCTTGTGGAACTGGTGTCGTCCCATTATGTGCAGCTTGTGTCGGTGGAGTTTTTGTGATAGGTGGAGCTAATATCGGTGGAGTTATTGCTTGTTTTCAACAAGCTTAAATAACCACTGTATTCATTAGTTGAGTAAATTGAACATCATTTTGAAAAAACAAGAAGCCTTCTAATAAAAGGCTTCTTGTTTTTTCATACTTTTTTGGGGACAGACATACTATAAAAAATAATTAAATAGAAAAGGAACCAATAAAACTAAAATAGAACCTATACCAAAAGCAGATACCACTTTTATCATGTCTTTTTTCAAGATAAACACCACCTATAACACAATTGTAGTTTACTTAAAAAGTACATTTTAAATTAATACTAACATCTTTTTCTGAATATTCATACGTGTATTAGGAGAGAGAACTTTTTTACTATGTTTATATTAGTGTAATAATAACAAATAATTCTATTAGTATATTTGCTTAGCGTATGTTTTCCGCGGTTATCTTAACCCGTAGTGGTCGTAATTGATCTATTGTCCCATCCTGTTTCAGTTTCCACACATAATCCCCTCTTAATGCGATATGCTCCCAGCCCAAAGGGGATATATGCTGAAGATATTCTTCTGGAATTTCTATTCCTCTTGCACGTAATGATGTAATAGCCTGCTCAATATAGACTGTATTCCAAGAGACGATCGCTGACACGATGAGTTGAAGGGCACTCGCTCGGTGTAACTGATCTTCATACGAACGATCGCGTACTTCACCTAACTGATTAAAAAATATGGCACGAGCTAATCCGTGCTTTGCTTCTCCTTTGTTCAGTCCAATCTGTACTCGGGGGCTACCTACAGCTCCATTGATGGCAATGTCAATCCATTTCGCCTGATCGATATGTATATGAGAGCTGCTAAAAGAAATGGCGTTCAATATTCTGCTTACAATAAAGTAACGGAGATTAAAAAGCAGAATGGAAAATACTTAGTTGTGTCAGATAAGGGTGCTTTTGAATGTAAAAACCTTATCCTTGCTGGCGGAACCTGTTCGAGTGAAATCGGTGACATGCTTGGAATTAAGATTCCCGTTAATCAATTAAGAGGACAGATCCTGGTGTCAGAACCATTGAAGCCTTTCTTAAATTTTACAATCAGCGGATTAAGACAGGCAAATAATGGGGAAGTACTGATGGGTTATTCAATGGAAGATGCAGGCTTTAATCGAGCAACAACGCTTGATGTCATTCAGGAATCAGCTAATATGGCAGTCCATTATGTACCCGGTTTAAGAAAGGCTAAAATTGTCCGCGCCTTTTCGGGAATCCGGGCAATGCCAGAGGATGGTTTTCCAATTCTTGGTGAGGTGCCTGGATTTAAGAACCTTTATGTAGCAGCCACCCATAGCGGAGTGACGTTATCTCCTTTAATTGGCACCCTGATTATAGAGTTAATCATGGATGGGGAAACTTCGATTCCGATTGACCGCTATTCATTAAGCAGGTTTGGCTAAATTCTATTAAGTTATAATATTATAACATTTTACAGAGTAGTCAGGAAAAATATTATGTAAACAGGAATGGAGTAAATAGGATGCCGCATTTGTTTATTAGAGGAATTTCAGTCGATCAAACGAAAGAAATCAGCACGCAGCTGGTGAAAGACCTGGCCCGGCTCTGTGACTGCGGAGAAGATCACTTTACATTGGAAGTTTTGAATTCAACTTTTGTGTTTATTCAAACAGAAGTTCCGGCCTTTCCATTTATAGAAGTACAGTGGTTTGACAGGGGGAAGGAAGTTCAAAATCAATATGCCGGGATTGTTTCGAGTCATGTTCAGTCGCTTGGAGTGCCGGAGGTTGAGGTGGCTTTTACTGCTTATAAAGAGGCTGATTATTATTTGAATGGGAAGAGTTTTGCGGATTAAAGGGAGGAGTTCTACAATGAAAATAGCAGTCATAGGCTCCGGAATCGTCGGTGCAAGCGCATCCTATCACCTTGCCAGGGAAGGGGCAGAAGTAGTCATTATTGATAAGGCACATCAAGGGCAGGCAACTGCAGCAGGTGCTGGAATCATTTGCCCGTGGATTTCCAGAGTAGAAAATAAATACTGGTACGCCATTGCAAAACGAGGTGCACTTTACTATTCATCTTTAATAGAAAATCTTAAACAGGATGGTGAAGGGGATTTTGGATATAGAATGGCAGGAGCTCTGGCAGTCAGCAGCAATCCTGATGAACTGGATGTGATTGAACAAAATGTCCGGCAAAAAAGAGCTGACACCCCTGAGGTTGGAGAAATTACGAGATTAACAGCAGCGGAAGCGCGGAAACTTTATCCGCCGCTCCGAGAGGATCTGCAGTCTGTCCATGTTACGGGCGGAGCCAGGCTGGATGGCAGGCTGTTAAGAGACGCTATGCTAAATGGCGCAAAAAGACATGGTGCTGTCATTATTAAAGGTGAAGGTGAACTTGTATCCCAAAATAATAAGGTTACAGGAGTAAAAGTGAACGGGGATGTTATTGCTGCGGATTCAGTTATCGTTACTGCAGGTGCATGGGCTAAGGAGCTGCTTGCACCGCTCGGCATTGATCTTAAAATTGAGCCTCAGCGCGGGCAAATTGCCCATCTGGAATTGAATGGTGTGGACACTTCCAGCTGGCCGGTTGTTCTTCCGACTAGCTCTCATTACTTAGTAGCTTTCGAACATTCTAAAGTTGTGGTTGGAGCTACCAGGGAAACGGGATCAGGGTATGATTATAGACTAACGGCAGCAGGTGTGAAAGAGGTGTTGGATGAAGCATTATCGGTTGCACCAGGATTAGCTGAAGGCACACTAAAAGAAGTAAGGATTGGGTTCCGGCCGGCGGGACCTGATATGTTGCCGCTGCTGGGTACGGTTCCTGCTGCAGAAGGGCTGGTTATAGCTACAGGACTAGGGGCATCAGGGCTAACGATGGGTCCTTACGTGGGAACCCTGGCTGCAGAACTTGCTTTGAAAAGGGAATTGGAACTGGATCTGTCACCTTATGATCCACTCAGAAAGGGCTTGGAAGCAGGAGTAAAGTGAAAATTATGATTACTATAAAGAGGCTGGGACAAAACCCACCTCTGAAATGAAAAAGCCGGTGACATTTTACGACGAGTAAAATGTCACCGGCTTTGATTGTTTTTGAGAAAAATAAGGACCACTTCTGATACAATTAAGTTACC
>NZ_JAMBOJ010000079.1 GCF_023715565.1 Cytobacillus firmus
ACCTCAAAACTGAGAAGCTGTATATAAATAAGTGTAGGTCAAAAGAAGAACTAGAAGAAGCTCTTGAGGATTACATTTACCATTACAATTACAAACGCAGACAAAAGAAACTAAAGAAACGCGCGCCAATAGAATATCGACACGCGCTCACTGCTTAGCTTTTTATGTTGTCTACTTGACAGGGACAAGACCATCAGGAATGGAGGGTTTTCTGTATTTCAAATTGATTATTCATATGCCTTACGCTATGAGCCCTTGCTTTTTTAACTTTTCTTAAGCCCAGCCACCAAAGGAAGATCATAAACGGAAACATGATAAACATCCAATGTTTCAAAGAAATAAGGATATAGTCGTAAATACCGTGAAGGAGAAAGGGTACAATTAATGAAAAGGCTATCCATTTTTTTGTAGACGTTGCCGAGAACTTTCCTTTTCCTATATAATAGCCCATGATAACACCGAAGAGAGCATGACTGGAAACCGGGAGTAAAGCCCTCCCAAGTGCGTGTTCCACACCCAGCCCGATGAGATAAAAGATATTTTCTGCAGTAGCAAAGCCGAGTGATACCGAGGCACCATACACAATTCCATCATATGGTTCATCAAAGGTTACTTGCTGATAAATAGTATAGAATAATATAAACCATTTAAAGAATTCTTCCAGCATGCTTGATGATAAAAATGCATCCGCTAAACTGGACTGGAGCACCCCTTCAGCTTCTAAAACGTATTGGATAAACATGATGGGGAACACAAGCAAGGCACCAAACAAAAAAGTTTTAAAAACCATAGATATGGGTTCTGACTCATATTGATCTTTTAAATAAAAATAACTTAATAGTGCCAGTCCCGGCGCGATGCCAGCGGATAATATTCCCAGCATGAGCTGTCCTCTTTTCAATCTGTTTTCTTAATCGTATCATGATATAGAAAGAATTAAAATGATTATTCAAATATTGGAAAAGAAAAATTCCGCTTCATACTTATATTTTTCAAAGCGAAAATTGGGGGATTCACATGGAGAAAAAAAAGATACTAGTTATACACACAGGAGGCACCATTTCAATGAGCGAGGATGCGGCAACAGGTGCCGTAAAACCCACAGATAATAATCCATTAACGGAAAAAACAAAGGAACTTCTGTCCCTTGCAGAATTGATGGTTGAAGAGCCATTCCACCTTCCTTCACCGCATATTACGCCAAAAGAAATGCTTAAATTGAAGGAGATTATTGAAAACAGCCTTGCAAAAGAAGAGATTAGCGGCGTAGTGATTACACATGGTACAGATACATTAGAAGAGACAGCCTACTTTTTGGACTTAAGTATGAAAACATCCCTTCCGATCGTTGTAACAGGTGCAATGAGATCGAGTAACGAAATCGGTTCAGACGGACTTTACAACCTCATTTCTTCTATTCGTGTGGCTGCATGTGAAGAAGCTAAAGACAAAGGGGTCCTTGTCGTTTTAAATGATGAAATTCATACAGCAGAAAATGTTACAAAAACACATACGAGTAATGTCTCTACTTTTCAGAGCCCTCAGTACGGGCCAATTGGAATAGTCACGAAGAGAGGTGTATTATTCCATAATGCGCCGACAAATAGAGAATACTACCCATTGAATACAGTTGATAAAAAAGTCACACTCATTAAAGCTTTTGCCGGAATGGATTCTTCTTTGCTTCATGCGATTGGGAATTTAGATTTCGATGGTGTTGTTATCGAAGCACTTGGACAAGGTAATCTGCCCCCAGCCACAATTGAGGGAATTAAAGCCCTTACTGGAAATAACATACCGATTGTATTGGTTTCCCGCTGCTTCAATGGAATTGCACAAGATGTATATGGTTATGACGGGGGCGGAAAACATCTTAAGGATATGGGAGTTATATTTTCAAATGGGCTAAATGGACAAAAAGCCAGAATTAAACTGTTAATTGGACTCGAAACACAGCAAAATATCGAAGAGATTTTTCAAATATAAATAAAAAAGCTGATCTGAAATGATCAGCCTTTGCCGTTTCCGCTCTCTTTTTCAACTATTGCTTTTGCTATTTGTTCGCCGTGAAATCTTCCATTTTCAATAAAAATTTCGTTAGCATTATTCCCTGCAGCTATTACACCTGCAATAAATATTCCAGGGACATTCGTTTCCATTGTTTCAGGGTTATATTGAGGGCGCCCGGTTTCATAATTAATTTGAATCCCCATATTTCTTAAAAACCCATGGTCAGGATGATAACCAGTCATGGCAAACACAAAATCGTTCTTAATGTCAAAGGTTTTACCATCCACTGTATATAAAAGCTTATTTTCACTGATTTCGTTCACATGTGCGTTGAATTCCATTTTAATCACGCCATTTTTCACTAATGATTCAAACTCAGGCAGAATCCAGGGCTTTATGCTTGGTGAATATTCTGTTCCGCGATAGATCACTGTTACTCTTGCTCCTGCTTTTACCAGTTCTATTGCGGCATCAACGCTTGAGTTTTTCCCTCCGATAACCGCTACGTCTTTATCAAAAAACGGGTGAGCTTCTTTGAAATAGTGAAATACCTTTGCAAGATCCTCGCCGGGAACTTTCATGTAATTGGGATTATCATAATAACCTGTAGCAATTATGATATTATTAGCTGTATAATCCCTCTTATCAGTTTGCACTTCAAATACTTGGGGATTTTTTTTTACCACATTTAAAACTTTTTCGTAAGCATTGACCTTAATGCCCTTTCTTTTCACCACTTCCCGGTAATAGGTTAGCGCCTGGTTTCTCTTAGGCTTGTAATTTTCCGTTATGAAGGGCACCCCGCCGATTTCGAGTTTCTCACTTGTGCTGAAGAAAGTCTGGTGTGTCGGGTAGTTGTATATTGCATTTACGATATTGCCCTTTTCGATAACTAGGGGGGTTTTCCCTGCTTCCTGAAGGGCTATGGCAGCTGCCAGACCGCAGGGCCCTCCCCCAACAATAATAGCGTCTATGTTCAAGATTCTCACTCCTTAAATGCCAAAACAAGTATTTCAGGCTGCTGTCTATAAAAAATCTCCCATCAGTTTATGATAGGAGATTTTTTATGATTATTCAAATGTGGAGATTCACAGTTAAATCCATCCGCGGAATCTTGAAGCTTCAGCCATTTTTCTGACTCCTACCATATACGCAGCCAGACGCATATCGACACGGCGTGTTTGGGATGTCTTATAAATATTATCGAATGATTTAACCATGACTTTCTCAAGCTTCTCTTCTACTTCTTCTTCAGTCCAGTAATATCCCTGGTTATTTTGAACCCATTCGAAATAAGATACTGTTACACCGCCTGCAGAAGCTAGTACATCCGGGACAAGCAGGATTCCCCGCTCAGACAGAATCCGTGTTGCTTCCAAAGTAGTTGGACCATTGGCCGCCTCCACTACAATGCCAGCTCTTATGTTATGTGCATTTTCTTCTGTTATCTGGTTTTCTATGGCTGCCGGGACCAGAATATCGCAATCAAGTTCAAGCAGCTCTTTATTTGAAATTGTATCATTAAACAATTTTGTCACAGTACCGAAGCTGTCACGGCGATCTAAGAGGTAATCAATATCAAGACCATTCGGATCATATAACCCGCCATAAGCATCTGAAATACCAACAACCTTCGCACCTGCATCATGCATAAACTTTGAGAGGAAACTTCCAGCGTTTCCGAATCCCTGAACAACAACTCTTGCACCTTCAAGGTTAATGCCTTTTTTCTTGGCAGCTTCCCGTATGCAAATTGTAACCCCTTTAGCTGTCGCTGACTCCCGTCCATGTGAACCCCCAAGCACAAGTGGTTTACCGGTTATAAAGCCTGGGGAATTAAATTCATCAATCCGGCTGTATTCATCCATCATCCATGCCATGATCTGCGAGTTGGTAAATACATCTGGCGCAGGAATATCCTTAGTAGGACCTACTATTTGACTGATTGCCCGAACATATCCGCGGCTTAGCCGCTCTAACTCCCCAAAGGACATATCGCGCGGGTCACAAACGATTCCGCCTTTGCCTCCGCCATAGGGAAGATCTACAATTCCACATTTCAAGCTCATCCAAATTGACAGTGCCTTTACTTCCTTTTCAGTTACATTCGGGTGAAAACGAATACCGCCTTTAGTAGGACCAACAGCATCATTATGCTGGGCCCGGTAGCCAGTAAAGACTTTTACTGTTCCGTCATCCATCCGTACAGGAATTTTCACTGTCATCATACGAATTGGCTCTTTAAGAAGCTCATACACCTCATCAGAATAACCCAGCTTCCCTAAAGCCTTATGTATGACCGTTTGAGTCGACTTTAAAACGTCCAATTTTTCAGCTTTATTTGAATCAGTACCTTTCTCGGCTACCATTTGTAAACCTCCTAGAAAAATCACTTTCATTAGTTGTCCGCTTCCATGGAATAGTATACACCTTTGCCTAATTTATGCAAGAAGAATAATGCAGTTTTCCGCATTTTTTGATATTTTAATGAAAACGCTGTCAGCGTTGGTATTAAAGGGAATTTTCTGTTTACTCCTGATACTCCTTTTCCCGCTGAAGGGCAAAAGAAACATCCTGTTTCCTTTTGTAATGAAACAGTGTTTTATATAATATTATTGCAGCTGTTTTCTTATATTTGGTTTACCCAATTTTTATATAATTCATGAGCTATTAATGCAGATTTTGCAAGATGCACCATATTGCAGGGAGTGACCTGCATAAAAAAAAGAGGTTGGATCCCCTCTTTCACATTACGAGAAATATTCCACCAGCTTTTTTACAGCTTTGGCTTCGATCAGCACTTTCCCATATTCCTGAATAACGTGAATACTTATAAAAGCCGAATCACCGTACTCAGCTAATATGGCAATTACTCTGTGAATATTTTCTTCCTCCAAATCTCTTGCATGATAAAAATACTTTTCTTTATAAAAGTATAGGCTTCCTTTGTCAACCTGCACGCTGTTCAGACTTTTTGCCATTTGAATTACATCTTCAAAATCCCGGAATTCGAATAATATATCTTCACTGCCATCAACAGTTACCTGCATTTCAATAAAACCATCCTCAAGGAGCTCTTCATCCATCTGCTCCTCCATCGTAACAATCATCACCATTCCCTGCGCCTGCATGGAGAAAATCTCCACTGCTACTGACCCTTGAATATCTACACCGAATTCTTCACTTGCTTCTTCCAGCATTTCATGAAAAAGCTGATGCCATTTTAATGAATCCTTCAGGACATCTTCCTTAGTGAGTCCCCTATCATTCAAGTCATCTAAAGTGAGAAAGATTTTGATTTTATTATAATTCAAACGTTCTAAGCGCATTTTAAGCCCCCTGACCTGAACCAACTCTTTGGTTTAGTGTATGATATATTGCTTAGTTTGTGAGTCGTCTTTTTTTCTGTGACTAAAAAAAGAAAAGACCCGGCAATTTAACCGCCAGACCTTTTGTTTACAGGAGCCGATCTTTAATCCATTTTTCCCATTCTTGCGGAGAACTGCCGGGTATAAACCGTTCATACTTCATTTTTTCTTCATTACTTAGGGAATCAATGCCGAATCCCCCAATGCCTACATGGATGTTTCCATATGTCCCAATAAGCCTCTCTGAAAGTTTGAGAGTTTCCGGAACATTGGACTTCATTGTACAAGACAGGAATATAAACTTGGGTTTAACCACTCCAATTACAGTGTCAATATCTTCATCAGCAATGCTTGTCCCCAGGTAAACAACCTCAAATCCTCTTCTCCGCAAGAATAACGTGAAAATTAAAAGTCCTAATTCGTGAGCTTCTCCAGGGCCGCAAACTGCTACTACCTTTGGCAGAACCCCGTTGTGCGGAAAGGAATGCAGAATCATCCCTATTCTTGATCTTAATATGGACGAGGCAAAATGCTCATGAGCACTGGTAATTTTCCCATCCTCCCATAGATGTCCAATTTCCACTAATAGAGAGCCTAATATATCAATTAGGACTTTATCTATTGTGTAAAAACTAAAAGCCTGATTAATCAAATCATGCGCTTTCGATTCATTAAAATGAAGGAGAGCTTCAAGAAGCTCATTGGCAAGGGCACCCGACCGGTCTCCTTCCTTATCCATCTGAAGCGGCTCGGCATTTAAATCCTTGTTCTCCAGAAGGGAAACAGCCTGGCTGATGGAAAAGCCCTGATCTACTTTCCTGATCAGCCATTTTAATATTTTGATATGCTCTTCGGTGTATAGTCTGTGGCCGGATTCATTTCTCTTTGGAGCAACGATTTGATATCGCCTTTCCCACGCCCGTAAGGTTCCTGGCTGAATGTTGAGCATCTTAGAAACAGCCTTAATATTATATTTTCCTTCTTCTGTTGCCATGCTAAAGCCCTCCCTTCAATGCTAATTAGCAAATATCTCTGGACAGTGATTAAATTTCAAAATTTAATCCTGCTTAAAAAGTATAAAAACGATCGTAAGAATTGTAAAATTTGGATGTGTTTTTGAAGCTAAGATATCAGTTTTTTTAAAGTGATGAAGTGAGTTTCAGACTTTGCCCCCAGCCTAAAAGGCACTCCAGTTGTACCATAGCCGTTGCTGATCAAAATTGTTGTTTGCGGCAGCACTTTTGTCCGTCCCTTTTCATAAGGACTATACCCAAAAATATGTATTTGCCCCCCGTGTGTATGCCCGCTTAAGACAAGGTGAATATTTTGTTCTTTTTCTATACTATTAACGATACGCGGATCATGGCTGACGAGAACCCGAAATCCATCAGAGCCTGCATCCTCAAGTGCAAGGTCGAGCCGATCCCTCTCTTTGCTGAAATCATCTGTACCCAGCAGGATAAAACGCTCACCTTCCGCTGATTCAAAGGAGAGGGCAGTGTTATCTAAAATTTTCACTCCACATTCTAGGAGGAGGGCGTCGAGCTGATGGTAATCCACTTCATAATCATTATTTCCCCACACGAAATAGACTGGCCCGCATTCCTTCAAACTCAGCAGGTTTTTCTTTACTCTATCAAAAGGAACTCCTTTTTCCAAGAGATCGCCGCCTATTATCACCAGATCAGGCTCCTTCTCTTTTATCTCTCCGATTATGGTTTCTGATACTGTCCTCCTATGAATATCAGAAATAAAAAAAAGCTTTATTTCACCAAAGCTTTCCGGGAATTCAGGAAAGGTAAACTCTTTATATATAATTCTATCTGCAAATGCTTCTCTAAGCATAAACAAAAGCAGACCTATACCGCCAATTAAGGTTAAAGCTACTAAGTATATCATAAATCCTCCTGCCATCACTCGCCTTTACTCAGTCTCCAGTAAAATTGAATTTCTTGAAATCTAAAGAAATAATACCATAGATTGCCGAAAAACAGAAAAGGGCAAGCGCTTCCCATGGTGAAAGGACCGCCAAAGTAAAAAAGCATCCCATCAACAATAAGATAAGAACAGTCCCCAAAAAAGCATTGATTTCTTTCAATGCCTTGATATTTTTATAACCCCCGGCTGTCCATTCAATGATCATCTTTATGATTTCTGCGTTGGCTATAAAGGAGATAAAAAAAAATGTCATTCCCAGAACAAAACCTGAAGGCTCGAGGACAAAAATAACAATCATATCTGAAATGCCTATGGGAATAGACACCGGAAAAAATTTTATATATAGAATGCCGCCAATAAAGCCTGTCACCAGCTTCAGCAAAATAACAAACAATAAAAATCCCTCCCATACAGAGTGTATGAGAAGGAAGTATTTTTTTGACTATATATACATTAATCTTCTGTAATATCCAGAACACGGAAACCTGATTTTTCAAGCCGGGTGATGAACTTATCCATATTATCATTTTTCTCTACTTTCATCACAATGCGGCGCACCAGCTTGTCTGTTTCATCAAAAGTAACAAGAGATATGATGTGTTCATGGAAATAATGGGCGATTTCGGCCAAACGGGCAATTCTCCCTTCTGCTTCCACAGAGGTAAACGCAATTCTAACACCTGGTTTATTCGTACCGAAAGCAGATTGAAATTGAGCCAGAACATCAAAACGGGTGACGATCCCCAGGAATTTACGGTTTTCCCCCAAAACAGCAAGTAAAGGAAAATCCTTTAAATCCAGCAGTGTTTTTTCAAAAATTTCATTCCCCTGCAAATATTGCTCCTGATGTGTGGCAATATCTTTTACGAGTGTTCCTCCAAGAAACGCTTCCTTTGAAGTTCCTGATAAAAAGAAGTTCTCATATATTCCATACCTGGTAATTATGCCTGCATACTGCTCACCATCCAACACAGGAAGACCATCGATCTGGTTGTTCTCAAGCAAATCAAGAGCATCTTTCAATGTTTCATCCTGTCCGATTGTTTTACAGTTATGCTTCGGAATCATAATACTTTTCACAAACATTGCCATCACCTCAAAAGTAATATTAATTAGACCTACCATTTATTTCGCCATTTATCCAACTGTTCCCTCTTTTTATTGGAGTAAACGATCATAAAACCACTGTGGCTCTCATAAGTTTCAATGACGCATAAAAAGGAGGGATTATGATGAATACACTCCGTAAGACCTGGCACCCTTATGTTAGCCCCTTTGACCCCTGTACTCCTATTAAGGTCAAAACTTATTCCACACCTCCGAACCTTTATATGGGATTTCAGCCGCCGGGACTGGAACAATTCACACCAATGCAGGCCTTAAAAGCAGGAACTCTGTGGAAGGCTTTCTATGATCCATGGTACAGTCCCTATGAAAAAGCCAGGGAGGGACAGCAGTGATGAAACAATTACCCGCAGATTATTACCAGCTTCTTGAACAGCTTCAGGCTGTAGACTTTGTACTTGTTGAGCTGACTTTATACCTTGATACGCACAATAATGATACAGAAGCCATTAAGCAATTCAACCATTACGCAAAAGAACGGAAAAAGTTGAGAAATGCCATTGAAAGCAAATATGGTCCATTAATGCAATTTGGCCACAGCTATTCGGGACAGCCATGGAATTGGGATGATCCCCCATGGCCATGGCAGGTATAAATTGATTTTCAGGCGCCTTCTTAAAATGGAGGCGCTCAAGGCATACTAACAGACTTCCAAAGGAGGCTGAGAATAAAATGTGGGTTTATGAAAAAAAACTGCAATATCCGGTTAAGGTGAGCACTTGCAATCCTAAGCTGGCAAAGTATCTAATTGAACAATATGGGGGTGCGGATGGAGAACTTGCTGCCGCACTAAGATATTTAAACCAGCGTTATACTATTCCGGATAAGGTAATTGGACTTCTTACAGATATTGGAACAGAGGAATTTGCACATCTGGAAATGATCGCTACAATGATTTATAAATTAACGAAGGATGCTACGCCTGATCAAATGAAGGCTGCTGGCCTGGATGCCCATTATGCTAACCATGATAATGCCCTGTTTTATAATAATGCAGCAGGTGTGCCCTGGACAGCTTCTTATATCCAGGCAAAAGGGGATCCAATAGCAGATTTATACGAAGATATCGCCGCAGAAGAGAAAGCAAGGGCAACCTATCAGTGGATAATAAATATGAGCGATGATCCGGATCTAAATGACGGACTCCGGTTTTTAAGAGAAAGAGAGATCATCCACTCTCAGCGCTTCAGAGAAGCCGTTGAGATTTTAAAGGAAGAACGGGATAAAAAGAAATTCTTCTAAATACTTAACAAAAAGAAGCAGGCAGCCTGCTTCTTTTTTCATTTGTTCTCATGATAAAGGTTTATATCATAATTTGTTTTCATCATTTCGAAAACGTTATGGCGATTTTTCCATTCATCTTCTTTTTTCCAGAGATCTTTACTCTTATCAATTATTTCACACCTTAGTGCATGAAATTCTTTTTCTGCTTTATCTCTTTTTTCTCTCAGAAGATTCATAAACCCGTAAACGCCAACCGTAAAAAAAAGTAAATAGAAATTAGCAGACTGTCTGACAAAAGCTGAAAACATTGATGCAAACGAGTAAGAGTAAGGCTGCATAACACTTTTATAAAGATAAAAAAAGAATAAAAAGGATATAAAAACGGTGGCCCACATGGCAATTAAATGCCAGGACTTGAATCGATCAAACTTTTGTTTCCTTTCCACAACTTTCTCAAGCATTTTTCTTGTTGCCTGGTCTGTATGTTCATCAAGCATTCTAATCGGCGATTCCAAAAACGCTCCCTCCCTTTCATAACAATGTATGAGCTTGTACATTGTTCTATGACTGGGAGATAAGAAAGCAAATGGTCCTAGACTCTTTTATTGCTCAAGCGGGATTTTTAATACCTGGCCCGTTTGTATTTCATTTGACGGCAAATTGTTGGCTTTCTTAATTATTTCAATTCCGGATTGGGATTTATAATAGGTCATGGCAATTCTAAAGATTGTTTCCTTTGGTTTAACCGTATGGTAGACAACTTTGCCTTCCTTTTTTAATTCTTCCTGTGTTTCGGCCGTTTTCGACGAGTCTGTACTATTAGGAGCTGTTTGCCGGGCTTGCTTTTCGGATGCGGCTTCAGAACCTTTATCTTCTTCAGGTTCTTCTTCAGGCTTTTCTGAAGTCTGCTTTTCCTGCTGGTCGCTGGCTTCTTCTTTTTCTTGTGACTCTTTAGCTTTTTTAGCTTGTTCAGTTTTTTTAAGTTTCTCAGCTTCCTGCTCTTCTCTTACTACTATGGTTGTCTCTTCATCTTCATCATTTATGGCAAAAACGACCGTTTCAGAACCAACTTCTTCAGATTCTGATATCAACCCGGTATTGATGCTTTTATCACTGCTTACATATTGATAAATGCTGAAGATGGTAATCGGGAGCAGGATAAAAAATAAAGCCAGCAAGCGTATAACAGGGTACTTAACTCTCCATTTATTTTTTTTCCTTTTTTCCTGATGTATACGGCTCCGCGGCGGTAAAGCGGATTTTTGCCCGCTGTTTCCTGTTTCCTGTTTTCTGTCAATCCTCTTGCGGAGTCTTTCAGCCTGATCTCTATATGGGTCTTCTTTACTCATGTTTCATCCCTTCCTGTAAAAAAAATCATAAGAAGTTTATTAAACGCTGCTGTTTACTATTGTTCCATGCCTATTCCTCTATGGATTTTTTCAGGTACCTGTTTCGAATAAGGATACCCAAAAGAAAATCAATCAGAAAATGCATAACAATCGTAACAAGCAAATTATTGGATATATGATAAATATAACCTATAAAAAAACTTAATGTAATAATATTTACAAACAAAAACCAATTAAAAAGATATCGATAATGAACAAGCGCAAAAATAAGACTAGAGATTGCAAGTCCAAAATGAGTCTGAATGACACCTCTGAACAAAAGTTCCTCGCTTATTGCCACCACTGCTGCAATAAAAGCAATATGAAGAATATGTCGGTTTTGAAAGATTTTCTTATTTAAACCTCCGTCATCATACATTTCCTCAGGGAGGAGCTTCATCAAGATAATATCAATCAGGACAACAGCCAATCCTGCCGCTGCCCCAATGACAAGAATATTAATATCATCAAGTACAAACAGAGCCTGGAATTCCTCAAAACTGTTAAATAATATAATACTAAGGATGAAAGCAATAGCTAAAATAAGAACCTGAGTAAGATAAAGATGGAATAATAGTTCCTTGTCTGTTAATTCCTTAATGATGTCCTCGTATTTTTTCTTCAATCCGGTTCACTCACTTGGAATCAGGAGGTATTCTAAATGACTTTTCCAATCATAAAGCATACTATCCTGATTATCTGATTTTGTGCTTCTTATGAATTCATCAAATTGCAAACCGCATATATCACAGCAGTATTGGACAGGGATATTTTTTTCCTCATCAAAAAAGGAAAGTATATTTTCTCTCCGGCAATTGTCATGGTGTATCCACCTGTACACTTCCTCAATACTATTTCTTTTCAATTTGATTCTGCCTTCACAGTACCCATTCATTTCCTGGAGAATCCTTTTATACCCCTGTCCAGATTTGGCTTTCCGTTCAAAAAAATCATAAAATATTCTCCACTGAATTTCTGTTAAACCGGAAAGCTGTTTAATTTGTTCTTCATAAGCACTTATATTCGTGATCGAATTCGGGTTTTCTTCCATCCAGCCGCTGATCCAATCAATTTGAGACTTGTCAGGAAATTCATTTTCTGCAATTTGTATGGGAAGCTGCTCATCACCGGGTGTATACAGCATTATAGCTATACTTTGTTTTCCATCTCTTCCTGCCCGTCCTATTTCCTGCAAATAAGATTCAATCTGAAGAGGCATATGAAAGTGTATCACATACCGGATATTATCTTTATTAATGCCCATGCCAAAGGCGCTGGTAGCACAAATAAGATCGAGCTGCCCATGGATAAACTGCTGCTGCACAAGGATGCGGCTTTCCTGGTCCATACCCCCATGATAAGCCATCACTCTTTTGGCTCCATTTCCCCTCAGCATGCCGGCTGTTTGTTCAGCCATTTTTTTGCTGGAAAAATAGATAATGCCCGGACCCTCAAGGCTCTCAGCAAGCTCCACAAGCCTCTTTGTTTTTACACGAAAGTTTTCTACCTTTTCTACAGTTAAGGCTATATTAGGACGGTCAACCGAATAAATAAATTCGCTGCAGTCCAGTATACCGAGTGACTTTTTTATATCTGTTTTAACCTCATGTGTAGCTGTGGCAGTTAAAGCGAGTGTAACCGGGTTCCCAATCTTTCGTCTCACTTCGCCAAGCTTTAAATAATCAGGCCTGAAATCATACCCCCATTGGGAGATACAGTGGGCTTCATCAACAACAAATAAAGCAATGCGCAATTTTTTCAGCTGAGATTGTACTGATTCATAGTAAAGCATTTCGGGTGAAATAAAGATAAACTTATATTGATACAGATTAGTTAATGCCTGTTTTTTTTCATAACGGGATAGAAAAGAATTGAATGCTATCACCTTTTTTTCCCCGTTCATCATAAGCTGCTCTGCCTGATCCTGCATTAGGGACAGCAAAGGAGAAATAATAATCACCTGGCCTTCAATCATATATCCCGGCAGCTGATAACAAAGGGATTTACCCGTGCCTGTAGGCAGCATGGCAACAGTATTCCTGCCTGCGAGCACGGATTCAATAATTTCCTTTTGTCCAGGTCTGAAGGCAGAATATCCAAATTTTCTTTCTAAAACTTCGTCCAATCTCATTGTCCCTCTCCAAGCTTTGCCATTACTAATCTGATTTCAAAATAATCGGATTCAGGCACTATTTGACGTATTTGCTTTAATTGCATTGAACCAGCACGATTGGCTGCATGAAGAATCAGCTTCTGTTTTTCCTCCGACACATAACGTGTTATATTAAACCGGTTGTCGTTTAATGCTACTTCCACAACATGGTCCTCAATAGTACTTTTTTTCAATTTTCTCATTTTAGAAATTTCATCCAAATCCAGTCCCTGTTTTAACATTGTGTAAGTCTTTTGGGCAGACAATGTTAGCTGAACTTCATTTACTGCATCGCTCACAATCTTATTAATAAGCGGATATTCGGCAGAATTTTCTTTTGCGCTTGCCAGTATGTGATGAATAGCTCCAAGGAACTGATGGTGGTAATAATCCTGGCTGATTCCAAGCTGCTCAGAAGCCTGAACAGCTGTGAGGCCAATACGGTTATAACCTGTCATCCTCAATGTCAGCACAGCAGGATTAATATCACTCAGCTCTTCAAGACACTGACCCAGTTCCCTGTACAGCATAACCCCAACTTCATCGCGGACAAATCCAGAAGTCCCCAGAAAGCCTTTCAGCCATTCATGAATATCTCTTTTTCTTTGGATAGGAAGGTACTTTACATTGTTATTATTTAAGTGTGATATTACCTGAATTAAAAGGGTAATCCTCTTCCAAAACAATTCACTTGTACTATGATACAGCCATCCGTTTAATGATGAAGGTATAGGACATTCTAAAAGAGATCTTTCGAGCTCTTTCTTCCCTTCTGCAGTTAATATGTAATGCTTTTCATCAATGGCAGTCATCCAGCAGCTGTTTAGGATATCTTCTGCAAGCTGGTCCAGTACTCCCCTGCTTAAATTTCCAAACGTACGAAAAAATGGGGTTAGCTGAAAGAGATGAGCATCCTGGATTGTCTGGGAAGACTTTTTCCCATTCAACAAATGTAAAATGGAATAGATAGTTCTTTGTCCCTGCAACTCGTTAACACAGTACATTATTATAGATTTCAGATAAGGTCGTCTTTGCATTCTGTTCACCATACTGCTTAAGATTTTTTATTTTTTTATTACCTTCTTTTTCTTACTTCTATTTTATCATGAAAGAAATCGGCAGGCCGTTTTAATTATTTCTAACAGGGTAAATTATGCCTAAACCCTTTTGTGATAAGCATTCTCAATATATTTTCTATTGAAAAGTTGAACATTCAGTTTTACAATAGGATGTGAGGAATGTGTTACCATCATCTTGATGGGAGATTAATTGTTTAATTTTTGGGAGGTTTTTTCATGGCAAAGTATACAATTGTTGACAAAGAAACATGTATTGCATGTGGAGCTTGCGGCGCAGCTGCACCGGACATTTATGATTACGATGATGAAGGCATCGCATTTGTTACCCTTGATGATAACCAGGGTATCGTTGAGATTCCAGATGTCTTGATTGACGATATGATGGATGCATTCGAAGGTTGCCCAACCGATTCAATCAAAGTTGCTGATGACGCTTTTGATGGCGACGCACTTAAATACGAATAATCCCTCAGCCATACTCTAATCTTTGTTAAGCTACTGCTCCCTTTCAACTAGAAAGGGAGTTTTTTTAAGCTTTCAAATTGAAAAAGCAGCGGAACATTGGCCGCTGCTTTAAATTTATATACATTATGCTGCACTTTTTAATACAGCCTGCTTTTCTACCCAGGTTCTCATGCGTGTAAAGATGAGCATGAAAACAATTGAAATAATAAGTCCTTTTAGTATATTAAATGGCAAAATCCCGGTCACAATCATTGTTCTCATTTCAGGCGCTGACATTGCCGGGAAATTCAGGAAGAATGTATATGCCGGCAGAATGACAAGGTAATTAAGCACACTCATAATGACAGCCATCACCATGGTGCCGATTACAAGCCCAAACGTCATGCCTTTTTTGGTCTTAAGTTTGCTGTATACATAATACGTAGGCAAGACGAACAAAATGCCTGCCGCAAAGTTTGCAATGTGTCCGACAGGTACACCTGTTGCACTCCCTGTCATAAAGTAATCAAGAATGTTTTTAATAAGCTCCACTAAAATTCCTGCCGCCGGGCCAAAGATTAAAGCTGCGATCAATGCAGGAATATCGCTGAAGTCAATCATTAAAAATTGCGGAAACGGCGGAATTGGAAAATTGAGCAGCATTAATATATAAGAGATGCTGCTTAGCATTCCGATGGCTACCATTGATTTGATATTAAGTTTTTTCAAGTTCCTCTCTCCTTTTTAGGCTATCTCTCCTATAGAAGAAAGGTTCGGCTAAGCAAATATCTTCGCAATAAATAACCCTCAAGCTAAAATAACTTGAGGGAGAGTTGCGAAGGCACGCTTAATAACGTTCAAAACCTGCATTTTTTGAACGTCTGCAGAACCTCCATCTTCTCCCATCCAGACTGTACTGTCGGCTTTGGAATCGCACCAAATCCTGCCCAATTGAATGCAAAGCGTTTTTCGACAAAAACGCTTCTCTCAGGCTCGCGGGCTTAGAGTTAAGTTTAACCCATCACCGCCGGTCGGGAATTTCACCCTGCCCCGAAGATAGACCGTATTTATTTATACAAATTAATTATACTGAAAAAAAGTTATCCTGTGAAGGGATTTGTTTAGCTGTATGGATTTAAAACATAAATATATCCATTTCCATTCCTATTAAAATTTTATGGATAATGCAAAAAAAAAGCGTGAAGTAGTTCGTTTGAAATTGGAGGAGGGGTGGTCCTACAGTCAGCTTCGTGAACGGTTTGGAATTAAAAGTGATGCCCAAATAGCGAATTGGATAAAAAAAGTAAATAATAATGAATCCTTCGAAGATCAACGTGGACTTTGGAACAAAAAGAATTTTAACAGCTTAGAAGAAGAGAATGCATATTTGAAAGCGCAGGTCGAATACCTAAAAAAGCGCAATCCAAATCTACACGGGAAGGAGTGGTCTTGAAATCCGAAAGGTTTCAAATTATTGATGAACTAAGAAGAAAGTATCCACTTGCGTGGCTATTTTGGGGAAATATCTAAAGCTGGATATTACAAATGGCGTGGAACCCGTTCAACGCGTACTATACGTATGAAAGAAGATATTTTACTTAAAGAACATATATTAGCCATTCATAAACTACACCCTTACTTTGGATATAAGCGAGTGACGCGGGCTTTAACTAGATAAGTAATTGTAATAAATCATAAGCGCGTTCGACGTTTAATGCGGGAATTAGGCATAAAATCAGTTATTCGAAAGAAAAGACCTTTCTATGGGCATAGAGGTTCAATTGTATTTCCAAATGTATTGAACAGGGAATTTTCAGCTGAAAATCGGTTTGAAAAACTCGTAACAGATATAACATACGTACGAGTTGGAGAGGATTTCGCATATCTTTCTGCAGTTTTGGATTTATTTAATAATGAGATTGTAGCTTGGAAATTATCTAAAAGAAATGATCTTGAATTAGTGTTAAATACATTAAAGCAATTAGAAGGCAACCCCTTAAAAGAACAAGCACTAATTCATTCCGATCAAGGATTTCAATATACAACTAAAGTATATGAAAATCACCTAAAGAAGTTGAATATTCAAGGAAGTCATTCCAGAAGTGGAAATTGGCATGATAATGCATGTATTGAGTGTTTCTTCTCCCATTTAAAAACAGAGAAGTTGTATTTAGTGCGTCCTAAAACGATTGAGCAAGCTTATTTAGCCATTAAGCAATATATTGATTTTTACAATACTGAACGATTCCAAGAAAAGTTTAACGGCCTTTCCCCAATTGAATATCGTGAAAAGGCCGCAGCTTAGTATACTTTTTTTTTCATTGTCTACTTGACAGGGTTATGTGCACCGCCACCCCTTTTTTATTATCCAAGCGGATATTCCTTTCTTTCACCCTTGGAAAAAGTCATGATGGATTGATATCCGACTTCTTTCGCAAGAGCAATTGCCTTATCAAAATCGGCACCTACATGTTCAGGAAAGTGAGCATCAGATGAAAGGACAATCGGGATTTTTTTCTCATAACATTTTTGCAGGAGCCGTTTGTCCGGGTATAGTTCACCTACCGGCTTTCGCAGACCGGCTGTGCTGATTTCCACACATGTCTTGGATTCTGCCAGTGCATTGGCTGCACGATCATATTGCTCCAACAGAAACTCTTCGTCCTTAGGAACATATTTAAAGATTTTCACGAGGTCTAAATGGCCTACAATATCAAATAAATTTGATTGGGCCAGTGTGACCACTTGATCAAAATACTTCCGATATACCTCATAAAGATCCCGTTTATCCCATTCTTTTCTAAATTCAGCTAAATCTATGCCGAAATCTCCAACCCAATGAATGGAGCCAATTACATAATCAAATGAATAATTGTTAATAAACTTAGCCATTTCATCATGCTTGCCCGGCGTGTAGTCCATTTCTATAGACATTTTCACATCTATGTCAGTATTCCACGCTTCTTGAAAAAGGTTCACATAGTCCTTCATATCATAAAAGCGTCTTTCGTTTACCCATGGATTTTGCAGAATATCTGCTGTCTGATAGAAATGATATGCATGTTCCGAAATCCCAAAAGATTCAATCCCTTTGTGAACAGCAGCATCTGTGAATTTTTTTAAATAGTCCAGGCTTAACGTACCGTTTTCAAGATGGTTATGATAGTCTGTAAGCATTACTCTAACTCCCCCAGTTTTTTACCCATTATACTTTAAGGGAGTAAAGCGATGCAATCATTTCTATTCTATTTTTTGTGAATGATTAGAATTTGTCCGATTTTTATAACATCTGAATTTACATTGTTTAACTCTTTAATAACTTCTGCTGTTGTATCATGCTTCTTCGCTATAGAAGTTAATGTATCGCCTTGTTTAACAGTGTATTCGCTAAATTCACTGGGCTTTATCAGCAGTTTTTGACCTGTAAGTATGCGATCAGGATTAATATTATTCAAACTGGCAATATCACCGGGCTGCAGATTATAGTGTGCTGCAATGGTCCATAGTGTTTCCCCGGTTTTAACTATATGGTAGGTTTCCCCCGAATCATTAGTTTTTAGGCCAGAATTATTATTAGACGGCCGAGCTGTAACTTCACGTGCGTTTTCGGTTCTTGCCGCTGCATTAACAGCTTGTCCAACTTCTCCCATGCCAAATGCCACAGAGGGATCCACTGCATTTATTTTATCAGCTGTCCATGCCTGCGCATGTATCTCAAAATGAAGATGGACTCCTGAAGAGTCACCCGTGCTTCCCATCAATCCTATTTTCTGTCCGAGCGAAACCTTTTCGCCTTCAGCAGCTAATCGTTTATTCAGATGGGCGTATACTGTTTCGGTTTGATTGCTATGTTTAATAAATATTACATTTCCGTATGTTTGAGAGTAATAAGACCTGGACACAATTCCAGCGTCAGCGGCATAAACCGGAGAACCGGACTCTCCGGCAATATCAATGCCCTTATGCTGACCGCTTCTTGTACCATACGTGTCTGTAATTACACCATCTGCCGGCCATATCCAATGCTCTGTCGACTCAGAAATTTTTGGCTCAGCAGCTTTAGAATGCTTCCCTCCCAGAAATAGCAGACTCACACAAATAGCCATTATTCCTGCGATAAAGAAACGCCTTATGTAATCCTTCATTCTTTTCCTCCTATGATGTCAGCTGAAATATCCGCATGAGCGCTCTCTTTCCGCACCCTCTTCCACCCTATGACAGCTTGTACTCTTTTAGAACAATTAACAATTAAGCTCATAAAAGCACAGTGATTAGTATTCTTCCAGCAGCTAGGTTTTTATGCAGATATGGAGGAACTTTATTCTAATTGAAAAAGACGGCCACATGGGCCGCCTCAGACTGTCGACAAACTCGATGAAAATCGTACTTGTCGGGAGTCTTTTTTGATTTAAAATAGAAGTAATACAATGCTTGAGGTGATTAATATGCTTTCTAAACATAATCCAATTCAACGGGATCAA
>NZ_JAMBOJ010000008.1 GCF_023715565.1 Cytobacillus firmus
TTAAAACGCAAAAAAGCGTCCTCCAGAATGACTCTAATAAACACAGAAAAATGTGTAAAAGAATCGTTCCAAAGAACGCATACGTTTAATAAACATAGCCCGCTAACCAAAGATTGGTTGCTAAAAATAATAAAATAATAAAATGTTACAAATTTATTTTACTATTATTTGGATTTATAGGCAATATTTATTTATTTATTTATTTATTGCTGTCGGATACCTTAAAATCCGTAAATAAAGGCATATGATCACTTAATTTAATCCAATTTTCATGTTTCCCTACTTCCATTTTAATTAGCGATGGTAGTATATGTGTAGAAGTAAAAATATAATCGATATGAAATGGTCTTGCATATTCTTTTCGAAAATAGTGGGTAGGCTGTGACTCATCACCATGCTCTTCGTTATAAAAATGATGGTATGTACTAGTTATACCCTTACTTTTCAATAGATTGACAACATCCGTGTGCGTACCAACCCTCCTGATATGATCAAAGTTCTTATTGCTATTCCAATCCCCAGCAATAACACAGGGTTCCTTCAACAAAGTGTCATAATATTTTAGGGCTAAATATATTTGACCAATGTAACTTTCAAATTTTGCTTTTGTATTTTGTGACCATACCGCAAAGAGAATAAAATTCCGTTTTCCAGTTACCAACAACGGAATAATATAGCGAAAATCCTTGTTATACAAAGGGTGAAGTTCAATTTTATAATGTTCATTTAATGTAAATATTCCAATCCCCTTATTAACTTTCTCACCAAACCAAAGGAATTGATTAACGTCTTGGAGTTTAGTTTGTCCCCATTTTTCCGGAGATTCGGATTCTGGAATAATTAAAATATCTGCTTGATAGGGTTTTAAGTGTTCCAATTTATCTCTAAAACGCATTGCAGCATTCCAAACAATTAGTTTCATCTAGATACTCCTATATAAGTTTTATAGTATTTAAGGGTTGTCAGAGATACTGCAAAAACCAACACCGAAATCATTTGTTTTTTCTTATACTCATATCCTCCTTTTTCCTATTAATTAACACAATTTAAAATATACCGTGAAATTTGTAGATACTTAGGCCTATATTGATAGATATTCTCATTTTCGACAATAACATAATCCAACCTCAGCCTGGTTTTAACGTACACTTTGTTTATGAAACCAATGAGAAGTAAGTTTTCAGCGTGGCTCAACTCTATTTACAGGTCAAGTGACTCACAAAAAAACATCAAACACATATTTAAGTCAGAAGGAGAATACCAGGCATACAGTCGGTCGCTATGGTCATACAGGTGTACGAAAACCGGTACAGAAACTCTGTCCGGTTTTTTGTAATTTTCAAAGATAAATAGTGATTCGACTAATCGGCGAAAAGAAAACACCTCTCCAAAGAAAGGTGTTTTTTATCAGCTGTCCTGTTTTATAAACGACTCCAGTTCATTCACCTTGTCGCCATTCGTTAAGTGTGACACTCCAAAAGAATTCCCTTTGCCGCCCTTATTGATGGCAACGTCCAAATCGTTGAGTAATTGTCCCATGTATTGATACGCCGTCTCCATGCTTGCCGGTACGGGTTTCCAATCCTCAGCATTTTCAAGGTTGTCCTTTTCTTTCCCCGTATCATCGATATGGGCGGTCCGTTCAAATTGATCATGGCTTATTCCAGCTGCAAGCATTCGCAAGTTGGCAAAGTCCTCATCGAAACTTTCATTTTTGTCATCAATATAGTGCTGCATATTTTCATAGAGTTCATTGGCTTTTGTATAATAAACAAATCCAACATCTTCTTGCTTTAATTCATCAAAACTTTCCTCCGGTGCCCGATTGAACTCCGCCGCCATTTCAGCAATCCATTCTTTTGCTTCCGGAGAAAATTCAACCGTATCATTTTCAACCGCGGCTGGCTGATCGTCCGTTTTCGTAACCGATTTAGCGTCATTTCCATTACATGCCGTCAACAATCCGGCTGCCAACATACCGACCAATCCGATTTTAATGATTTTCAATAAAACAGTCCTCCCTTTAACAGAAACCATGA
This sequence comes from Cytobacillus firmus, assembly GCF_023715565.1. Classification (GTDB taxonomy): domain Bacteria; phylum Bacillota; class Bacilli; order Bacillales; family Cytobacillaceae; genus Cytobacillus; species Cytobacillus firmus_C. The sequence continues at coordinate 2,040 of NZ_JAMBOJ010000008.1, forward strand.
CCCGCATTCTTCTAAAATGGATGATGGCAATCTTCTAATATTTCACATATCCATTATATTCGTCTTTCCAACCATCTACAAGAGTTCTCGCAATGTATTGATCTTAATTATGATATACTTTGTGCGATAGGTTCTCAAAGGTAAGGGAGGGTTAAATCTAATGATCAAACGTAATAAGATGGCCATCATTGGCCTTGGTGTCAGCTTATTCCTTCTGCTCATACAATTGGTGATGGATACAAAGGGTATTTACTTTCAACTAGGGCCGCCATCCAAAGGCATCGGGCATCATACCATAAGCGCCTTGCTCATTATTGCAGCCGTCATTTCAGCTGTATATATGTTAACGGATAAAGGGATGAAATGGTTGGCGATAGGGGTTGGGATCTTTTTCATCTTAGTGACTAGCGCACCGAATCTGCTCATGGAAACCAAATACACCACGTTCTCCTCACCCGATCAAAGCGAAAAATTTGTGGTGATCGAAAAAGGGTATGTCAAACTTTACCAGATTTCCAATACAGGCTTATTCATGACCGCTTTGACCAAGACCAGGCTCGATGTCGATCGGGAATACAAACCATTTTCGGAAGGGACCTATGAATTGGAATGGGAGTCACCCAATACATTAATCGTCCATTATGCTTTTAATTATAAGCATCAGTTTAAAACGATTGAATTGCAATACCAAAACGATTAACTCGACGCCAAATTCAAAGAAGAAAGGCTAACCGCCATATGGTAAGTAGTTCAGTTATTGTGGAGAAACATTAGAAATAGCATATCAATTTTAAGACCAAATCGCATAGTGATTTGGTCTTTTACCTTTGTTGTTATATTAGTATTTTCGGTGAAAATAGGTATAAAATCGCAGTCAAAAACGCATACTAAATAACAGAGTGACAATAACTATTGTCAACGTAAAAAATATGATACTAAAATAGGTGTTATTTACTATGCTAATTCTACTACCTATTTAAAAGGAGTGAAAATCGTGCAATTCATCAAACCTAAGAATAATAATGCTGATAAAGTGGATTGGCTAATATCTGAACAAGTCCGAGAAATAGTAAAGAATTATGCGGAATACTGCGAATACAGTGAGAGCGAAGTAGTTGATATGTTCTTAAAAAACCTTCTCAAAGATGAAGAGTTTCTTAAATGGGTTGATGGCATTCGGAACAATAAAAGAATGATGAGGAAAATGGGATTAGAGGATGCAATGGAGGGACAAAAACTTGGCTAAATTACAACGATTAGCAACAAAAGAAGATGGCATCGTTGTCGTTCATAATCCTGTAAGTGACGAGGAATTAAAAGATAGAAAGGAACAATACAAAGTATTATCCGATAAACAATTTGCATTTCGCTATAATAATATGTTGTTTCTGCCCATTGAATTTACTTGGAATGGAAATACACATAAAATCCAATACAACTTCTGCACGAACCCTTTCTGTAAATGGTGCGGCAAAGAACAAGTGAAGTTTGATACAGTCAAAGGGAAGCCTTCTCGTTATAAATTAGAGGGTGGCGGAAAGAACAGTCAAAAGAAATTGCGATGTAATCCTGACCCTATTAACCCGACAATAGGTATGACGTTGAATTGTAGTCCTATGACTGTTTCAAATTGGTCAGTTGCCGAAGAAATTTCGAGGCTTGTTCGTATTAACCAGACCAAAGATGTTGAGCCAGAATATACCTTCCATAAGGATATTTGTGTAGTTGGACACCTAACGCCTTTTGATACACCAGATGAATTCTATAAACAAGGAAAAACACTGAATAATGCTCAACGATGGCAATGTAAAGTGTGTAAGAAAAAAACAAGTATTCTTCCAAACAAGCGTCAGTCCACCACCTATCGTCAAAAGAAGAATGATATTCTTCCGATGTTTGCTAAATTACTATTAAACAAAATGCCAATCAGTCGAACTTGCGATATTTTAGAAATCGGTGTCGGCACTTACTATCATAAATTAGAATGGTTGTACCGTTGTTGCTTAGAGTTCTTAGAAAAATATGAGACTGTTCCTCTGACCAATAAGACATTTAAAGAAATGTGGCTAAATACCGATAAAATGCACTACAACCTAAATAATGTTCGTAAGAAAGGTCAAGGTGGTCAAAAGTATTCTGGTTTAGAAGATAGCCAAGTACAGACCTATGTAGTTGTATCGTCTGATACAATCTCACGATACGTTTTTAGGTCAGATGTGGCGTATGATTGGGAAATGTCGGTTGAGGATTTAAAATACGATACTGCGGTTTATAAAGAAGACCATTTGAACGATTTCAGCAAAAAGAATAACCGCTTGGACTTTTCCTATTACCCACAAGAACCAACCCAGAATGACACTCAAATGCCGCACGAATACCGAGCTGAATTAAATGAATTCCATAAGAGAATGCAGTATGTTGATGGGCTTCACGTTAATCCCACTTACACGACTATGGCACACTATTGGCTGATTAAACAAATGGTAAAGTCTAATGAATGGAGAATGATTAGCGATAATGATGCTTCCATAATGACTGCATTTTTTAGAGTGTTCTCAAAAGAAGTAAGAATGTCTGATGCACACCACTTCCTTTGTTTACTTGATAAGAACAAAAGCAGAAAACAATGTTTAGAAGAGTTTGATGATGCAAAATCAGATTTATTGGATTGGGGATTTCATAGAGGATACGAAACGAAGAACTTGTGTAAATTAGCCTATTCATATTTAAAAGAAGTATTTGAAACGCATCAGTTTCACAACGTAATCAAAACATCAACTCACTCTTACAATGATTGGGGTAAAAACCCAATAACACATCCATTAGCATCAAGAGATAAAGGTTTTCATAGAGTAGATTGCACAACTGATTTATCTTCTCTCGAACCGAAAGAAATTGCGAAACTTATAATGAATGTGAATGATAATGCCACAAATAGTTTTATCCAACAAATTCGGAGAAGATTATCTATCCTCGAAAGACCTTTGATGACTGCAAGAGGCGATGGGAAAAGTTATATTTATGCTAACTTTAATCCGAAGTATGCTCAATATGCCTTAACTATTCTAAGAACATTCTACAACTTTTGCGAAACCTATAAATCAGCCGATGGTAAGGAACTTACTCCTGCTCAAAGGTTAGGAATTACAGATAAAGTGTTTGATTTGAAAGATATAATATATCTAAGGTAGTTCACTTAATATTAAGTGAACTTATTTTTTGAAAGGAAATGGAAATTTTATGCTAAAATAAATATATAAATTACGAATGACTAAAATGGATTTACGAAAATGAAGGGGGAAGTTCTTTGAGAAAAAAACTATTGATGTTGATTGTGTTTAGTATTGTTTTAGTAATGGCTGCTTGCAAATCGGAAGAAACAATTAAAGAAGAAAAATGGGAAGATAATAGCCCAACTTTTACTAATGAGTATGGCGAAATGTTTGGAAAAGAAGGTAGTATTGGAATAATTGGTTCTAAAACTGTTACAGAAAATGGGCAAAAGTGGATGTGGCATTTTTGGGGAACCGAAAATATATCATACAAAGAATGGGAAGTAAAAGCCTTTAAACAAGGCGAAGAAGAAGCGATAAATCCAATAACATTCAAAGATGAACAATTAACCCCTCGTGGTGATGTCATAAACGGACACTCTCGTTCAGCAGTATTATTTCCTTCATCGGGACTATGGAAGTTAAAGGTTTATATTGATGGAGAATATTTCGATGAAATTATTGTAGATATTACTCAGGAATGATAAGAACAGAGGTTATACGATGAAAAACGCTTGGAGAAAATCCAAGCGTTTTTATGTGCAAAATCAACTGTTAAATATATTGTTAATTACATTACTTTTTGTAATGCGAAAAGCACTGTGATTTTTAATTTTCTCCACATTAACTGAACTACTTAGCCATATGGTGGTTAGCCTTTTTGATTCGAGAACTCTATTCTTCGTTTGATAGCCGAACAAGGATGTCCTTGAAGGCCCTGGCGACTTCTTCTCCTTGCTCAATCGAATAACCAGGAGTTTCGAATGCAAACATGAAAAGCCTTCGAATCTCCAACATACCCGCCTCATCCGATGTCAGTACGTACGTGCTTTGAGATTGCACTAAATTAGGGTCTCCCGAGAATCGGCTTTCAAAGAACAGACTGAACCGTACTTTATATCTATCTTCATAGTAATGTCGCAATAAACTATTTATTGGTTGTGGGATATTGAGTAGCATATTTCCGATGTTCACCGCATCCACATCCCCTATAAAATCGGTCATTGAAAACCTACTCTTGGTTTCATCGAGATGCCCAATTAGGTGTAATGCTGCGTCATAAGCTGAGTCGAAACCCTCTGCAACCGCAGATGTCCCAGCAGCGTCAACCAAATCCCCGGCCCAACCAGCAAAATCCACAATGGCCTTATTGATCGTTCCATGATGTAAAACACTATTCAGGGTGGCTGCTAAATGATAAACACCTATATCGACCTTAAATTTTGGATCGTAGATTTCATTAATGGTTGGGTTATATAATTGACTATCTACCTTAGCCATAAATTCGTCATCCAAAAAACCAGCTGCCATATTCCAAAGAGATCCAAAATAACGCTTTCCTCTCAGATATTGGCATACGAGTATATTTGCCTCTGGAATATCCCCACCCGTGTGATCAAACGCAATATCATAGATTTTATCCACTAAATCAAAGAATACGTGGTTCGACATGTCTGGATTGTCAGGGTATTGAGCTTGAGGGTCTACTTTGCTTTCCCCATTGTATCTGCCAGACTTGATATTGTTGTCAATTTCGATTTGGCCAGTACCAGAACCGATCGAAATAGTGGAAATTTGGTCAAAAGCCCAGTTCCCAGGGAGAGGGTAACCAAGGTTACCACTATATCCAGTGGACATGCCGCTCACAAAACTTGTTGTGGCCAACCCTTGCGCAGAAACTCGGATACAAACCGCTCTTGGCCCGTAAACCCCGATTTTATAAATACCCCCAAGATTACTCATTCTCTCGTTCACCCCAATAAAATAAGGAATGATATTCTCTGTTATTTCGTGACCAAGGACGTCAAAATCCACAGCAAAATAAATGGTTGTACCCTTCAAGAAGCCATACTCCCTGGCGGCATTCAACGCCGCCTGAGCGTCAATGCGACCTTGTTGAAGACTGAAATAGTCCAAATAACTCCCGATTGTCTGATAGATTGGGAAGACAGTCAATCCAGCGTTGAAGATGTTCTGCAGCTCACCAGGTTGAATTTTTTTATTCAACGAGGAATTAGGCACATTCGTTAAGTAACGCCCCACTGTCTGATACCCTGCCGCTTTCAGTGCTTGAGCCCGCGCAGGGGTAATCATGGTTACACAATCACAAGCCGTCCCTTTTCTAGTTGAATCCCCGGTACTCACTAAAGCGGAAAGCCATGTTTGCTTTCCAGTGACACCATCAGCAGGCAACATGCAAAAACTTTGAAAACTCAGTACGGCTTGTCTGACGGCACTGTCGTAAATCCCGCTAAAGGCTCCAGGGTCAAACCCGTTCACATAGAGGGCATATTGGAGCAACTTAACAAAGTTGCCACTGCTACCTAAACTTAATGTCGGCAATCGGTCCCTGGTCGTCGGGCCCACGCTGCCTGTTTGAAGGCTTGGCTCAATCCCTTCTTCTGTTTGAATGCCATAGATCAACGCTCTATTCGTTCCTCTTTGATAATGGCCGTCACATGGCTGCACGCCGGATGTTGTATAATATTTGTTATTCAATTCCTGCTGCATTTGCCGAATTCTAGGATCGCCGCCGATTGTCAGAACATAGGCATCCATGGTCAGGAACGCTTTAAACACGTAATCATATACTTTTCCGTTACGAACGGGCAATCCCGCATCGGTTTGCAGTCGAATCACGGCATTCTTTAAGTTCTCATCAAAAATTCCATGGAAGCGGCCTGGATCATAACCTTTGCAATAACAAGCCCCTTGTAGGATTTGAACGATATTTTTCCCTTTCGTCGTTTCGGGTACTTTCCCAAATTCCATTTCACCCCAAGCCTTATAAGCGGAACTTGTACCAGGTCCAAAATTGTCGGCCGGGGTTCCAATCCCCAATTCAATCTGCAGGGCACGCGTGAGGGCATATACCGTTGACCACCCTGTTTTTCCGTTTTCCGGAGCTGGCACATAACCGTTTCGTCCTCCATATGTGCTGTTGACCCATTCTTGAACCATTAAGACCATTAAATCCATATCCAAACACTCCTTCGTTTTAGTTTGTACTTACTCATAGGAACTTCGGGGAAGCGTTCCCCACGTTCCTATGAATAGCTACTTAATAGAGAAAGACTCACATGGTTAAATACAACCCGTTTACACAATTTTTTTCCCGTCCCCCAAATCTCATGTATGATTCATCGCTGCGCAACGTCTCGTTCTTTGAGTTGCTCCATCATTTGAAAATAGCCTGGAGTGTTTTCCACATCAAAATTTTTTATACAAAGTAACAATTTCATTTTGATCTCTTGCGATAAATCTTCCCTATCCTGATGGTTGGTTTGGTTCAGGGAAGATAGAATTTTCGGGGAAAACATCTCGATAACCCTATTCATTGATTGAACATCCGTCTTGGATCGTTTTACAAGCGTATATAAACTATCTCTCATCTATGTTCCTCCCTCTTACTTGCCGTTTCGAGAAAATCTCTCATTTTCTTCAAAGCCCTCGCATGACTTTTTGAAACTGCCTGCTGGGATCGATTTAATTTATGGTCTATCTCTGAGTCGGTCAAACCATGAAGATAGGCCAAACTTATAATTTGGCGCTGATTTTCCGTCAATTGCCGATACCCCTCGTATAGCCAATAATTCGTAAGCTGGTCCTCGATCCCGAATGACATCTCAATCTCACTAAGTTCGTTCTTGAACTCTGTTGTCGCCAGCACATCGAGGAGTGATGTTTCTGTTTCGCTGCTCAAAGGTTTATCCAAGATCAATCTAAACCTATCAGTATTTTGTCTATGCCTCTTATCAAAGTTGATGGAGTGAAAATGAATGGTCTTAGATAGATAGCTAGTAAACCTGATCCGAAAGTAAAATTCCTTAAACGATTCATCTAATTGATGGATTAAATGATCGTTTGGGCCTTCAATTACCTGTTTTAATAGCTCCATATTTTCCGGAATGGCCAAAAATGAATGAATGATAGAGTTTTTCAATTGATCTTCGTTCGCCTTCAAATACCCTGTCAAATCCGTCGATAAATTGCGCATTTTCAAACGCCCACCTTCCTTTTTGGAACGTACGTTCGTATTGATGACCAAAAAAAATAGGTCTTTCCTATTTGACTAGCTTTACCTCTCTTAAATTGTACCAAAATTTTGTATAATTTTGGAGAATTTACGCAGACGATTTCATTTATCCTAATTTTTGTTTATGACCTCCGCTAATTTCAGTATGACTTCTTCTAACTTTTCCAGTTTCCTCTCAAACCTCAAAAAGAGGTAGATCGTAATCACAATAGGGAATCCAAAGTTGCCCAGAATAGTAGTCCATAAAGGAATATCGATTGTACTCATAAAAAATCCTCTCTTTATGCTTATTTTTTTCCTACCTAGTAGATAAAGAACGTTCGGCACTAGATTTTACAACCCTTAACACGATTTTTTTATATAAAAAACCTCCCAGGCAAAAAATCACATGAGAGGCTCCTTTTCTTATTCTCGTGTCGTCACACAGCTGGGAATAGCAGGCGTTTAGTGTCTAAACACTGGCGAATAGCAAACGCGCGCCCCAGACGCATTTGGCTCTACTTTTAGGCGATAGTCAAAATTGTTCCTAGATAAATTGAATGTTTGGGAGATCCCATCGTTACTGTATCCGGTGCGTGATCCTGAATCAAACCACTGCCCGATATTATGATCCCATCGTTGCAATGTCATCGTGTATTTGAATGTACATGGGGTATTCACACGGACACTGCCAGAGATAGCACTTGCTGAGTAAGATGAACCGCAGACGGTCACCCTTGTTTCACTTGAACAGATACCTGGATACGTTTCTTTACATGCCATTTTGTTCCACACTCCTTAATTTTTTTGGTTACGTAATCATAAAGAGCCATGCCGGTTCCTTTTCACAACCGTTCGGCAAAACTTTTTTATGATCGGTATTTTGTACTTGGGTAATAACAAAAGAGAAGCCAAATTGAACCCTGTATAATTAAAGAACGTAAAAAAGAACCAAGGAACTCTTCTCAGTTCTTTGCTCTGCCAATTTAATTTCATCATGGATTTTGTCTATTTTTTGGGAAAATATATTGGTGAGGTGATTAGATGGAATTTAATTTTGAAATTATCAAACAATCATATAATGTTTTAAAGGTGGATTACCGCCAAGACGAAGGTAAAACGTATTTTGTATATGGATATCGAAATGATGAGGCAGAATACGTCCCCTCAGTTTTTTTAAACTCTGGGTAGTGTCCATCCTCAATGAACTTTTCCATTAATCTTGCAGCTGGTATTCTACTCATTTCTTTCACTTCATTAGGTTCCCTAATCTAGTATTGGGAACCTGAGAATAAGTTCCCCACTAGAAAGGGAGTATGGAGTTCTAAGATTAAGCCACTAAAACAATGACCTCTGGTTCAAAAATTGACCAAGTTAAGAAATCTTTCTTGGCTTGTTCCTGGTTTTCTGCATATAAGTAAACGGTTTCATGAAGTATACAATAGTAAGAGATTTGATACAGAGATAAAGGTCTCCAGTTTCCCGCTTGTTCTGCATGTTCAATCTCCTGCAGTTGGTTTTTGATCTTTTCATCTCCAATAATGTTTCCATGTTCTATGCGTAGAGATATAGTATTTTCAGGTCCCATAACTACAACTAAAGGACAATTTCGTACTGTATGAAGAAAGCTACACAAATTATCCTCGTTCACAATTACATCCTTAGCAAACTTATGGCCGCTTAGTAAAACTCTATAAATAATTGACTCCATTTTTTAATCCCCTCCAGGTTAATAAGTAATTGAAAGTTCAGTATCAGATAAAAGCTCAGAAGAAACTGAACGAATGTCTCTACCATGTTTAGCCTTTAAAATTTGGCGTACATGCATATCATTAACAGCTGATAATACTTCCTTTTCCATGACCCAACCCTCTGTTTTATGAACATAGAAGGAAACCTGGTAAGCATTCCGATGGCACCTATCCCCGTTAAAGAATTCCTGGCTAGGTAATACAGCAGATACTTTATCAAGTTTAAGAAAAATGGGTGGTTTATCTTCTCCTTGCTGAACATCAATCCACGCTGGCTCATTTAATATGAGATGATGAATATGAATATTGCCCTGAATTACGACTTCACCATTTCGATAAATCTTTTCAGAAGTAACAATAAACTGCGTTGCATCTTTAGTGTAAAACTCAACCATTATGCGATATCCTCCCTTTGAAACGAAAACAGATTGAAATCATTCGGCTGCAGTTCTTCCCGAATAAGATCAATCTGTTTTATACAATCCGCCAATATTAGTTTTTTATTTTTTCTGCTATGAATTTTTATTGTCACTGAGTCATTTACTAGAACAATGTTAATTCCATCTTTGAAAAATAGCCCTCTCGCATCTATCATTTTAAATGATGGCCTTTTACGCATCTCTTTCATCCAATTAGCATGGAACATTGATGGATGTTCAAGTATAAATTCAATCCCTGTTACATATGCACCGAGGCATCCTAAAGATAGATCAAATAAATACAACCCTCCAGATAAATCACAATTAAATGTAATTCGATACCCTTTTAGCGAAGTTCTAGGCTGGTTTTCAAATGGCTCAATACGAAAAGTTGAACCATCAATAGCCCATTCAAATCCATTTCTCACCTGTTTGAAGTGGATACTCTTTAAAGCTTTTCCTAACTGTTCAGGCTCAATCGGAGCAAAGCATGTTAACTTAAACATAACAATCTCCTCCATTTCGCCAGAAAAAATTAGCCTTTGTTTTAAACATTAACAACACAACCCTTCTATAAAGTTTTTACTTTATAGTTTTAATGATTCTAATGGGCCCCCTCTAAAACGCAAAAAAACGCCCTTTAGAATGTTCTAAAATAAACACAAAAATAGTGTTTTCTAGATCATCCCAAAGGACGCATATGTTTTATATAAGGACCTGCTAACCTAAATATGGTTGCAATAAAATTACAAAATCAATAAAAACTATAGTTTGATTTTACCATTTCTCACCATCCTAGTTCAAGCTTTTAAAATGTTATGACAAGCTTCCACAAACTTTTGTTCATCTGCAGAAATCTCCAGTAAGTACTCAGCTTCTTCTTTTGTAATGTATACTTGTTGGTCTACCCCTTCCTCATAAGACAAATTTAACCCTGTTAGATTTTGTTCATTAAATTCATTAATATAAGATGTCAAAATTTCAGGAGTAGTAAGAGAAATACCGTTCTTTATTTCTTTTTCCTCTTTTGTTATATAAATGAGTTCAATAAGGTTATTATTTTCTTCATTTCTAAAAATTGTTCTCTTTATATAAAATAGTACATTTAAAATGACTTCTTGTTTCAATTCTATCATCCTTTAACTATAGATTTTCTTAGTTTTAATTTACAAGATGAATGTAGGTTTAATTGTATTTTTTCACAATAAATTAGAGTACAAATTTAAAATCAGTTGCTATCAGTGGTTATTTTCCAATTGATTTATCTGGTTTTTTAAATGATCAGTAGGATAAACCTGATGATACTCTACTTTATCTTAAGCTAATTATTCCCCCTAATAATATAAGGTTCCATAAAATTTAAGATACTTTTGTTTAATAAAGTATACTAAAAAATTCCTTTTCTTAATAGCGAACACAAGTTCGTGATTGCATAAAATGTTAAACTAGAATGGCTAATTTATAATACATTTATCCTTTTCTAGAGTAAATATTTTCTTGCAACAATTTTTTAGGACTTTATGCATATCTGATACTTACCCTCTAATTTGTTTATCAAACTTCAGTTCTCGATCAATATACCTACTGCATTTTCCTAGATATTTCAATTAGTTATTCAATAAAAGTGGAAAACAACTAAAAAAATAGGAAATTCTTTAATAAAAGTTCAATTTCTTGAACTATATTGTTTTTATTGATGCTTTATCTGTAAATTTCATACCCGTTCATCGACAAACTCCCCTACACACAACTTACAATATATTACTAAAGATAGTAAAATATACATATAACTTGTTATAGGAAGGGGGGAGGAAATGCTTGAGAAGTTTACCTTTGGCCAACAGATTAAATATGTACGAACAATAAAGAAAATAAACCAAAATGAACTAGCAAAGGGAATTTGTTCGATTTCATATCTATCTAAGATAGAAAACGGAGTCATTTACCCGAGTGAAGAAATTAAAAATTTATTAATTAAGAAATTAGGTATTGAGGATAGCACTCTTAACAATGAATTTGGAGAAAGAGAGATTCAAGAATTTTATAACTTTCTGCTAAATAAGGACATACAAAATGCAGAGAAAGTTTATAAGGAACTTTTAAATAAGGACTTTTCAGAAGCGTTAAATTTGAGATTTGAAGTTATTTCTATTTTCTACTTTGTGGAAAGAAAGCAGTTTAAAGAACTCCCCCAATTGATACAATCAATTTTTTCAAAAGAAGCCCAGCTTCCATCTGAGTTAAGATATTTCTTTTATAAAGCATTAGGTTATTATTACTACCACACCCAAAAGGCAGAGAAGTCATTATATTTCTTTGAAAAATCAGTGAGCCTAGTTACGATGTTTACGTTAAATAATTTAGAAATAGCTGACCTATACTATGCTTACTCGCTCGCTGCCGCAAGATTGAAAAAAACCGCTATTTGTTTAAAATATTGTCAATCAGCACTAGAGATTTACCAGGAGCTTTATCTTCTAAAGAGATGTGTGGACTGTCATGTTTTATTAGGGATTACTCATCGAAGGAATAATAATATGGAGGAAGCAATTTCTCAGTATAAAACCGCTTTAGACTTAGCTGGCCAGATACATTACAAAGATATTTCCTTAACAATCCAGCATAATTTAGGCTTTCTGTACGGTGTCATCGGAGAGCTAGATAAAGCAATTGATCTTTTTCAAGAAATTTTAAGTAAGGAAGATCAATTGACCCCTTATGTTCACGTTCAAACTATCCTTTCTTTAGTTAAGGAACTACATAAAAGAAATAACAATAAAGAGGCATTTCAGCTAGTTCAAAAAGGCTTTGAATTGTTGATTAAACACCCTGACTTAAAAAATCAGTTTTATTTAGAATTTAACTTTTATAATCTATTATTGCTTGATAAATATGAAGAATTACAGAAATTATTGTTCTCTAAAGTAGTTCCCGCGTTAGAAATGGAAAAAAAATATTTTTCCTTATCTAATTACTGTCTGTTTCTGGGGGATCACTATTATGCTAATGGAAAATATAAAAATGCTGCTAAATATTTTGCGTATTCAAGAGAATTTCTTAATAAATCAAACCTAACCAAATAAAGGAGTGTCACCATGAATAAAAAATTGCTTGTAACCTTTTCTATTACTATCGGATTGCTAATGAGCGGCTGCTCAACTGGAGCGAATTACTCTATAGATATTCTAAATAATTCTGAGAACATTACAACTGCTAAAGACGATGAAATTCTCCCACCTCTGATTGTTACACCAAAGCCTAAACTTGAAAAGAAAAATTATGTATAAAAAGAAAAAACTCCATTGCTACATTTGGTAGCTGTGGAGTTTCTTTATTGATTAATACTTTCTATGAAGCTTAAACGCTTTATAAGAATCTGCAAGAATTTCTATTGGTACACTATCTTTTTTGATAACCCCGTTTGTATACTTTACTTCAAATTCAAAGATAGCCGGCCCTGGCTTTATATTTGTTGGGTATTCTATAAAAGCAGGGTCATACAACTCTCCTTTATAAAGAATTGAGGTAGTTTTTCCCAGGCTGACTGTTCTGTTAATTGATACAGAATTGGCCTGTGTTGCCTTTAGTGTACTTTTAACATATTCGATTGGGTATGGTGAAACATCAGCTTCTAACAAGAATTTTTCTCCGCTATAGAACTGATTATCTTTGTGACCTAATGACTGGTGTTTATTTTGCCAATCTGGGGTGTGTTTGACGTAACCTTTTAGGGTTAGAGGTTTTACATTCACCCAGGTTGTAACCTCAGTCTCATCATATCCGTCATCGGAGGTTGCCCGGAATGTATATTTCTTATGTTTGGAAACAAAGCTGTAGCAATGTTTGGTATCGGAGACTACTTTTGTTTTAGTAAGTACTGTCTTTTCAAATGTCCCCTCTTCTGTAACATAGATTTTCACATCCATTTTATGACCATCTGCATCATGAACCCTTACGCAAACATTAATTGTATCTCCTTCATAAGGATCAGTTGGGTCATACGTCAACGTAATTGTTGAAGGTCTGTTAACCACTTCGATTGTTTTAGTGATGGTGTCTGTAGCGTTATAGGTATCTTTAACAGTTTGTACTATGGTATAAACACCAATTAATTGCAAACCATTAAACGTAGGATTAGCAGCGGATGAAGTAACTTTACTGCCATCAGGCTTCGTTAACTCATAAACGTATGTTAATTTATCACCATCAATATCAGAAGCAGTAGATGTAATTTTAATTGATTCATTGTTAAAATATTTTGCTTTATCGGTATTGAATCCTGCAGTAGGCGGTCTATTCACGACTTCTACCGATTTTGTAATGCTATCTGTTGCCCCTTCAGGATCCTTTACGGTTTGAGTAATAGTAAAGGTACCAGGCTTATCCAATCCAGTAAAAGAAGGATTAACGGAAGTACTGGTTACCTTAGTGCCATCTGCTTTTACAAGCACATAATGGTAAGTCAGTGGGTCTCCATCCGGGTCAGTGGCAGTCGAAGTAACCTTAATGGTTCCATCACGATAATAGGTTGTTTTATCTGTATTAAACCCAGCTACTGGAGGGTTATTGAACTTATAAGCACCTTTATACGTAGTGGACACGTTACCAACATTATCTTCAGATTGTACATGAAGGTACCATTGCCCTTTTCCTGATTTCGTTACTACATAATTTGAGTTGGTTGACCAGGAAGACCACTGCGATTCAGTTGGAGTACTAGAGGATTGTGTCCAGACATATCGGGATCTTTTATAACCAGAATGAGCATCGTTAAATTTGAGTCGAACCTTAATGCTCTCCTTGCTCCAATCTCTACTAGAAAAATCAGCTGTATCTTCATTATTTCGGTATTGAATAACTGGTCCTGCATCATCAACGCCAAGTTTCATATTTGTAGATTGATAACCTTTAGCCGATTCATCGATTACAACATTGCTAATATTGTCGACGTTATCTTGATAATAATATTGTATATCATAAAGGTGGCCGTGTGTTTTGGGTACCACTGTCCAATTCACTTTTCCATAAGCTGTTTGTTCTTGTCTGTTAGCCGCTTCAATAACTGCGTGTGAACTTTTAAAGAACGAGTCCTGGTGATTAGTACTTTCACTAAAATAGTGGCTGGAACGCACATCGATATTGTTGCCTGCCAAACGTAAATATTGTCGCTTATTTCCAGAATCACCGTCATGTTGCATCAATTGTACTGTGACTTTATCATCAGAGTTTACCCAATAAACATTATTGTTAACGTATTTGGCACCGGTTAAGCTATGGGATATATGAGAAGGAGAAACGCTATCAACACGTAAATTCATACCTGTGTCTCCTTCACCGGTATCGTATCCTCTACCATTGTTTACATTATCAAAATAGTGATATTGGATATCGTAATTATGTCCATGTGTTTTTGGGGTAACATTCCATTTCACAGTACCATAATCAGTATTTTCGGTCCTATTAGCTTCATCGATAACAAGGTGGTTACTTTTAATCCAATGGTTGTTATAATCTGAAGCAGCGGCGAAATCATGGCGAGATCTAACCTCAACCCCACTTCCTAATAATCTAAGATATTGGTATTTGTTTCCGGAATGAGGGTCCCTTTGTCTTAATGTAATGGTTACTGATTCATTTTCTCTTACCCAGTAATCATTTCCGTTAATATATCTTGCCCCTGTAAGACTGTTTGTTATATTAGTCGGAGCGACGCCATCAACACTTAATTTAAGACCGGTATTTCCTGAGCCAGTATCATATCCTACAGCATTTCCCACATTATCAGTGTAATGGTACTGGACGTCATATGTATGGCCATGTGTTTTAGGAGTGACACTCCATTCGACTTTTCCATACTTGGTATTTTCAGTCCTTTTTGCTGCTTCAATTACTAAATGATTACTTTTGACCCAATGGTAGTTATGGTTAGTGGCATCAAAGAAATCATGTCGTGCTCGAACCTCAACCCCACTTCCAAGCATTCTTAAGAACTGATTTTTATTTCCTGATTCTTTATCGTATTGGCGGAGCATTACAGTCACCGTATCATTAGGTTGAACCCAATGATTACTGCCATCTCGATAACGATGATTAGTGATACTATCGGCAATATGTTCAGGTGGGTCGTTTTCAGTAATATATGATATTCTGGCCTGATCTCCTGAAAAGCGCCAATAAGAAGTGGCAGCCCATTTGGTTTTATTGCTATCTTTAGGGCTCCTTACTCCATACCATACAGCTGTTTGAGATTCCTCCGAATCAACACGAGTATAAGTCGTATTGTTTGTAAAGTAACGATCAGACCCTAACTCATCCCGTACACTTGCAGCTGCTTCACGTGGTTTGGAACGCCTTAAAACTTCATCGGTATTCATCGTCAGTTTATTGGTGTTTTGTCCGCTAGATAAAGAAATGCTCCCATATTTAAAATCTCTATTTGAAAAATCAAAAGGAACTATTAGAGGTGTATAGACAATATGAGAGTCTACCTTTTTTATTAGATAGAGGGACCAAACAGCATCTTTACTGTCGTCAGGGAATAATTCATTAAGAGGTAAATAAGCATCAAATCCTACACTTTCATAACGCATATTACAATCATAGTTTGGAGTATTCGTTGTTGAAGCGGAACATTCGTTATAGATACCAGATCCTTGGTTATTGTACTCAAGATCTTCGGTAGCGTATAATCCTCGTTGCTGTGCTTTAAATATTTTTATTGCCCCGGCTCCACTACCAGCAACTTTTTGAGCTGCGATGTAGGTTTCGTTATTAGAACTTAAATGCCGTTTATGTCCAAAAATTACTGACCAGCCTCTAAATTCTAAATAAGGTTGTGTTCCCGTGCCGTTAAAATTCTTGTTAACGATACGTTGTCCGCCAGATATATATTTGTTGTAATATACATCGTAAATGAGCATTCTCCCGGTGTTCTCTTTGTAATGTTTCCCACCAGGCGTTTTATTCCACCCACTTCTTACTGTACTTGGAACATCAAATGGAGAATATTCAGCGGAACTTGCAGAGGGGAAGAAGAAAATACTTCCCCCTACAAGAAAAAAGAATAGAAATGCTATTAATTTGAATTTGATACGATTCAAATCTATCTCACCTTTCTAAATTTGAAAAACCAAACAACTCCTCCAATCGCCATTAAGATTAATAAGGAAAAGCCAACCCAAATTTTATTATTACTAGAATTTGTGTTGCTATCACTGGAAACATCTTTTAAAGCAGATTGACTATTAATTTTTTCTTCTGTTTGAAGTGATTTTTCTTCTCCATCACCACCGTTATCCTCATCTTGATTTATAGAATCTTCAGATGACTTTTCATCTTCAGATTTGCTATCAACTTTTTCTTTTGCTTCTTCATCATTGGAGTTTTCTTTATCTCCAGAAGGTTTGGTTGAGGCATTCGCCACCTCTTTTACTTGATTTTCAGTGACTGATTTAGAATTTTCCTCATTGCCTTTTGCCTTTGTTGTTGTTGCGGTATTTGTTGAAGTGTTTTTACTGCTTCCACCGCTATTAGATGAAGTTGATGTCTTATTTGTTTGACTTTGAGTTTCTGTAGGTTTAGACACCGGCTTCGTTGTCGGTTTTGACTCTGGCTTAGGCTGTGGCTTAGGCTCAGGTTTAGGCTGAGGTTTCGGTTCTGGCTTTGGTTGTGGTTTTGGCTCAGGCTTAGGCTGTGGCTTTGGTTCTGGTTTAGGCTCTGGTTTAGGCTCGGGCTTAGGCTCTGGTTTCGGTTTCGCCTTCAAGATAGTTGTTACAGTTAGTTCCGCTTGAAAAGGCTCCTCGAAGATAGATATTGTGAACTTTTGGCCGCTTCTTGTTACTTCAGTAGTAACGTGGCCAACAACGTGAAAGTTATTAGCGCTTGCAGAATAAAAGCCGTTAACCAACCCATTGCAGGGACCGGTTGCATTTGCCCAGTTGTTTTCTGTATGAATATCCGATTGAATTGTCATACTGCAACTAGCCTTTGAACTTGCTTCTACGGAATTACTTTGAAAGATCCCTCCTATATTTGCAGCTAATAGTGTTGCTAACGTTGCCTTCATAAATTTTCTCATTCGTCTTCCCCTTCTTCCTCGAGATTTTTCCTCAATTTTAGTTGCATTCTTTTGTCTCAACATGTGTCTTCCCCCTATATTTTTTTCACAAAACAAAAACGGCTCTTTGGTAGAGGTTTTTAGGCAATAGTAAATAAATACTATTATCCTCGTAACTCTTAAGTCCCAAAGAACCGCTCTTTTTGTGAATCCGCTAACTCCAAAGTAGGAGATGCAATAAAATAGTAAAAGCTAACATTTGAGACTATTATATTAAATTTTGGAAGACTTTTCAAACATTGATTTGATATGAATACAAAAAAACCCGAACAAACGATTGAATAAGTTCAATCATTCATTCGGGTTTTTCCCGTTAGCCATATATTAATTTAATCATAATACATATGGGTATTATGGGTCAATTAAATAAGAGCCATTATTTATTTTTTATATTCATAAACCGCTGCCTGCCTTATAAAGCTCGAATCTCCGACAAACCAGCGGGGGCTTTCAGTACTAATAACTGCTATGACACTAGGACCATCAACAGTCTCCATAATCTTGAATTGGTCATTAACGTATGTAAAAGGATAGGTCCTTGGATAACTATCATCTATAAATTCAAGATGCAAAAGAAATATATCATTCTTATAAAAAGAACTTTCATTTGGTGTATAAACAAATCCGGAACCACTTTTAATATCTAAATTTTTTTCCAAGCTGGATTTAAGATTGTATATGGCCTTATCCTGATCAAAAACAATTCTCCCATTTCCCAGCTGCTCAGGATTGACAGCTAAGGCAGCATCATGAACAGCTAACTCTAGGGCGTTTTTAAGTTGCCTTGTAGCTGTTTTGTCAGCATCGAGATTAAATTGGATTTGAGTTATAAATGCGAATAAGAGAATAAATAGAATGGTTCTAAGTGTAGTGGCCATACAAATAACTCCTAATTAATATATTCACTTAAGATTTTCGTTTCCTTTTTAAAAGTACTTGGACCTTGATTAAAAATATCTAGGATAAAAATAAAACTTCTTGGGGCTTCGATACTTGCTTCTATATATTGGTTACGGGGTGTTAAAGATTGTGTGGCTGTTACCTTTATTTTTGATTCATCAAAGTTATACCTATCTACTAAAGTATCTTTCATTTCGTCAATAATAGCAGGAGTGAAGCGGCCTTCTATCGAGGCTTTCTTTGCACCTTCAGTGAGAACTACTTCTACTGCCTCTCTATGCAGGCTATCCAAGTAAGCCAGGATTGGAGCAAACATAATATTAATGACAATAAAAAGTGTCATCCATTCTCCTAATGTTTTGGACAATTTCATAACCTCCATTTGGACAAGAGGGAGGTTAATCTCCCCCTGCCCATAATTTTTGATGTTAAGGAGTATTAGTTGTATTACCAGCTCCGCTTGGGAGATTGCTATTTGCTCCAGTAATATCGTTTGAATAATTGGTTGTTTCGGATCCAATCATGTTATAGCCGATAAAGAATAGGAAAGCGCTGATAGATACTACCGTTACTGCAATTTTTAAGAAGGTGGATAAAGTTTGATTCATGTTTAAATTCCTCCAATAATAACTAATTTATTTAAATTTTATTTGGTGCTCAGTTTTCAGCATTTCTTCGTGATACTCATTTTTTTGCTTCAAAGAATCATAGGCAACTCCAAAGAGAAGTCCTGTGATAAGAATTACGATAGCTGCCATTAACATAAAAGTGGCTAATGATTTATTCATGCCTTTTCTCCCTATCCACTATTTGTTATGTAATCAGCAATGGAGTCTGAAAGGATGCTCATATCAGTAAACATGGCTCCGAAAATAAAAGCGCTTATCACTACTGCAGTGATGGCAATTTTCATAAATGTGCTTAGAGAATTATTTATCGACATCACCTCCTTAAAGGATTTTTAGGATATTACATTCGGGAAGATTTCAAAATAACTGATACCATTGTTACGATTACTACAAGGAAATTAAGGATTATCAGAAAATGAGTTATTTTAATGGGAATTCCTAATAGATCAGTAGTAATTTTTCTCTTTCTTCGATAGTTTTCAATTTGCGAACGAACAAACATATTATGCATTCCTCGTAAATGTCCCAAAGCGGTTTTTCTGTCTAAGTCATCTAAATTTTTAATAACACCTATTAACGCCTGGGACTCTTTTGAATTAAGCTCTTTTTCAAACTGCTCTAACGCTGCTTTTGGTCCTTCATCGTTACTCCAGGAAGTAAGAAGTTTTGTGAGTGGTTTGTCCAAAACAACGAAGTAGGGTTTAATATTTCGCAAGATATTATAGGTATTGATCCTGCTGATGTTCATCATTTCAATCTCGTTAATTAGTAAGTCATATAACATAAAAACTTCCGCGTGCTTTTTTGCTTGGTGGTATTCGATAACTCTCTTCATCAAATAAACAAACAAAGAATATGGGTTGCTTGGTGCAGCCAGGAGAGCAAGTAATAAGATGATAACAGCTGCTACCATTGTTAATTTTTGCGCTCCCCCATTAATGAGAATCGGGAGAATTACGTAGTATGTAGTTAGGAAAAGGATGAGTCCAAAAGTAACAAGATAGTATTTCAAACCATTAATACCTAAAGGATACTGAGCAAGCTTAAGCCATTCCTCTACTTTAGTTTCTTTTGAACTATAAACAAGCTTCTCTTTATTCTTTATTAAGCTATTTCTGAAACGGATTCGGGTTTGTACTCTTTCTGCTTGTGAACTTAATCCTGTATAAACCAATACACCGGCTAAACATGATAAAAGAAAAGAGAGTGTATACATTACATACGGAAGATATTTAAAGAACATTGTCTCAGCCAGGGGTAACACTCCTCTCCTTATAAGTCATTTTTCGGCCTTTTCAGGAATGCCGAAATAATAATGGAGAAAACAACTCCTAATAAACAAACTGAAAATAGTAGGATTGTCCATTGGCTACCAAACTGCAGTTTCCACCAATCCTGGGCACCAGAAGAATAGTACCCAAGGATAAGCGAACCAATAAAAACCGGAATGGTTAAATATCCGTTGTAAACAGAATCCATTGTTTGAGATTTTTCTTCTTCTAACATTTCTTCTGTTTCTTCCATCTGCTTTGTTAATACCATTAAGGCATTAAGAACCTTTTCGTTATATAGGTAAGCCTTTAAAATAATACTTCCTAAGCGTTTGGACCAGTTTGTCCCTGCTGTATAAGTAAATACCTGAACACTTTCACGCAATTCATACTCATTTCTTGAGACCTGAAGATCAGAAATTAACTTAACGATTACTTTCCTTAATTCTGGACTCCTAATATCTTTTTGAGTTTCAGATAAAGCATGATACATATCGTTATGCATTGCATTGTAATTTTGAGTAAGTTTTTGTACAATGTTCAGAAATTCCAAACTCATGAGATACCGTATTTTATTAAGTTTTAACCTTAAGAATAAATAAGGGATTAAAAGTAATAGAAAGCCAAACATCACTGATACAAAAATATCTCCAAAAACGAATAGGATAAAAACTCCTGATAAAACCCCTAATAGTGTTGAAAGAATAAGGAAAATTTCTACACTGTTTTCATTCCTTTCTTCACTAGTTGTTTTTATTAATAGGTTAAGATGTTTTAAAAGGGGATTTTTATATTCGTGAGTTCTAGACAAAACAGCTTTTGTTTTAACCTTCCGGATCCTATATTTGTAATTCCACTCATTTACCTTCGTTTTTATTGATGACTGCATAATTGTTTTAGCAGTCCATAATGACAGGCAGAGAAGAATTGCATATAGAAAGTAATTTACGCCAATTTGCCATATCCAGTGTAAGATGCTATCCATCTAGATTCTCTCCCAAAAGAGTATCTATAATTTGATCCTTTATTTTTAAGTAATCCTTCATTGGTGATTTTCTTTCTTTATCTTTTAAATGCTTAATGAGAATTTTTGTATCTTCTAGACTTTCAGCTGCCATAAGAGTCAATAAATCTTTTGTGATATTAGAAGAGTAGTAATATTTATCTGTTACAGGACTATATCGAACTAAATCTTGTGTCCGGTGAGCCCTTTTATCTTCATCCCAAATGATTTCGGTGACTCCAATAACTCGCTTTCTTCTCCTATCTCGATCCGCGCTCATGGTTACAATAATGTCAATATTACGCGCTACACGTTCCAATTCATTTGCAAAGTTCCGATTCGGAAACTCATCTAAAATATGTCGGGTAATCTGCGGTGCCACATTTTCTACAGATGTAAGGTGATAGGTCGAAAATGCTCCCCTTTCCCCACGTTCACAAGCTTGGAGATAGCCTTCAGTTTCAAGACTTCGTATTTCTCCAACAATGATATAGTCGTGCTCCATTCTTAGCAGTCTTGGGACAGCATGGTGGAGATCGCCTTCTTTGGCTTGAATTTCAAAGATAAGCCGGTCTTTAAATTGCTTGGATAAATCCAACTCAAAGTGCTTCTCCATTACAGCAGCAACATAGCTGGAATCCCGTTCTCTCAACATAGATTTCATAAAAGTCGATTTAGCGGACCGGACACGGCCGGCAAAGATTGTGTTTGCCATTACCCTGGATAATGCACGAAACAAGGGAATATCATCTTCAAGAATAGTTCCTAAATTAGCTTGTTCCTCAAGACTCATATTTTTTACAACAAAGCGGCGGAACATGATGTAATTTTCTTTCCCTCTTGGTTTTTGAATCATAGTGATACGGCTTCCGTCTTCTCTTTCTATTTCAAGTTCCGGTGTTTGTTCATTAATAACCGCATCTTTGACCCTCATAGTAAAAGCCCTTTTTATTCGTTCAACAGCCTCTACATCTTCAAATTCCTCTATTTGTTTTTTAAATTGACCATCAATATCAAGCCAAAGTTCTTTTCCACGTATGACGGCCGCTTCACTATTCGGAAGCTTGTCCCATTTGTGAAGGATACTGACTCCCCATACTTCATGAAAGATAGCTTCAGCAAGGGAATCATAAAAGCGAGGATACTCATTAGTGGTGATATTCTCGGTTTGTAAAACTTCATTGATCTTCGTAATAAAGTAAGACATGGCTTGTGCATCACCAATTACTGCTTTATGCTGCCGTTCCAACCAAATATTTTCATTGTAGTGTACTTCATCGAGGTCTTTTCCTTTTTCTCTGTTAGATTCTGAAACGGATCCATCTACAATAATGTCATTAAGTTGCTCCCGGACCTTTTGGTAGATATCCTTAAAGGACCTCTTTCTCGCAAAGGTTGTAATGTAATTCACTTTTAACCCTTTTTTTTGAACGGTCTCTGCCAACCAATCAGAAGAACTAAATTCTTTTTCGACTCCCAATTCCATTTCAATTTGCTTCAACGATAACCACCTCCTATTTCAAGAAAGAAAAGAATCTCTTTTTCTCATTCCGTTCTTCTATAAGCTGCTCTTTTTCGGTTAGCCTACATTCAGAAATAATTAAATTCGATAGCAGGTCTAAGTTTTTTGTATAATAAGAATCCGATACATCATATAGGAGCCTCTTTTGATATGCGGCCATCGCTCCTAGGTCCCCCATATCAGGCAGTGTGGCTACCTTGGTCATTCCGAGCTCTTCTTCTAATGCCTTTTCATTAATTAGCGTGTTGGCCGGTTGAAAACGATTAATAATCAACATAAAGTCGTCTGACGCACCACCTGTAGGCTCAATAAGTTGTTGGAAAACGTAAGGGAAGTAACCTCTATAACCTTTTTCTTCTTGATTTGTTACCAAAAAGCGTAAATTGCTAGATATATAGGATTGAACCGTTGGAGCGGTATCAAAATGAGTACCGGCATCGATTAAAATCACATCGAATAGTTGCTGAGCGACTTTAATAAGATGTTCAATTTCATTTGGTTGGTAAAACCGTTGCATCTTAATATCCCGGTTTCCTGCAAGGTGATAAAACCCATTTTGATGTGAAACCGCTTCTGAAAGCCTTGCTGGTGTTAAGTTTTGGGTCTTCAGGTCAACTTTTAAGTCATTTAAATAATGTCCGTTATAGTGATAAAAATAATCAGATGGATCCCAGCTGTTTAAACTTAGGACCAGGACTTTCTCTTCTATCTTATTCGAGAGTGACCGGGCAAGATTTAGGGTAGTAGTTGAAACACCCGCCCCGCTATGGGTACCGAAAAAACTGACAAGTCTTTTTGAAAGGTAATCATCTTTGTTTGTAATCTGATTAATAATTTCATCTACAACTTGATCCACTGTTGAATATTCGCTTAAGACCTTGACCTTATAGGCAGCACATAAGCGGGTAATATTTCGCATGATAATATCGCTGTTTACTCCAAGTGGTTTATAAAAGACTAAACTCTCCGGAAAAAGATCTCTAACTTGTTGTAAACTATCTAAATCAAAACTCTCACCATCTAATAAAATGGCATTGATTTCAACATTTGTTTTTGTTGCTTCGTCCATAATAAGTACTGTGGTGATTTCCTCATGTTTTTCAAACCGTTCTTTATAGATAGAGTTTTTTGATATCACTAATAGATTCATGGGATAATACTCTCCTTTAATGGTAAGTAATATATAAGCGGGCTCCCTTACCAAGTACCTCACCCATTAATTTTGTAAAGTCCTCTTCATCTAATATCACTTCCAGATCACTGATGGTAGAGGTAGCATCTAAGCGTTTATCCCCTTTGTTACCGTCAGCAGCAGATACGACTTCTTTATTGCCGGAATCCTTTACGTACACCACTCTTACATCCTTAAGGAATGGCTTAGTGTTGACTGAAGTATTGATTTCAACTTTTTCTTTAGACTCTGCCTCTTTTGAATCTGTTTCTTCCTTTGTTTCAGAGGTAACTTCGGGAGCACCGTTGGTAATAAGATTCGTTGTTCCATCCTGATTGACAAGATATATATCAATAGAGTCTTTCCTTCGCAATGAACCTGGTTGAGCATAAATCATTTCCTTTGTAATAGGGCGAATAGCTTCTCCTTCGGTTTCATCGGGAATCAATTGTTCAAAATCAATCATTTTAGTTGATATCATTGAGTTTCCTACGATATTGACGGATGAGTCCTGCCCCACTATTTGGTCCATATCTTGTGCAAGTACCACATCGTCAATTAGTGCCTCTTTTGGCCTTCTTTCTATAGCTAACTTATTTTTGGTTATACTTTCAGACTTAAGAATTTCTTCCCCAGCTTTCACAACGACTACTTCTGCTGAATCAATACGATCTTTTATATAAAAATCGTATACAAAGATAAATCCTGCAGTAGCCACGGAAGTGAATATTCCTAAAGCTATTTTGACTCCCGGCTTCATACAGTTGTCTCCTCTCCTTTGGATTCCGCTTTTTCAACACTAATTTTCTTATTAAAGAGCCCCTTAAATACTCCAGAAGCTTTCTTTTGTTTCTTAAGAAAATTACCAGGAAGGATATCTTCCAAAAGCGGCCGCAAACTTGATTCCAATTGTTTTTCGTAATCTTTTGTATCATTCAAGAATAATCCCTGGAACTGTGCTTGAAACACATCTGTTACTGGAATAGAAGGTAAATGGGTTATCATTTTCTCCAGGTAAAGATCCTTAAGCAATTCGTTTTTCATTAGAGCTTTATCAAATCGATTTCCTACCAATGAAGATTTATCAGACTGAAGCTGCTTTTGTAGAAACTCAATTGATTTTTCACTTGATTCCTCAAAATGCTGAATAAAAGGAATATCAGGTTCAAGAATGAAGTAAGCATGATCTGCAATGTCAAATACATCTTGATAGAGTTCGTATTGCCAGTCAGTACCAACATCCATTATGGTTACTGTCGAGTTAGAAGAAAACAGTACTTTGATAAGTACATCAAATGTAACGTCCTCCTCCTGATAAAGCGGTTCCTTAGTAGGGTGTTTGCAAATAATATCTACTTCTGATTTGCTCCAGTCATATATGCTTTTAATCTTTGGATCTATGTACTTGCTGAATTGATAGAATTTACTTTTGTACTCATCCGAATATAAATGTCCGAAAAATCGATCATAGGTATATGATTTTGAGAATGGAGACTCTACATAGGTAGTGGAAACGCCCATTTTCGCTAAGCACCTTGCCAAAAGATGTGAGATGAATGTGCTGCCACTTCGTTCAATCGGACTACCAATCATCACTAACTTCTTCTTTACGGGAATACCTACAATCTTTTCAGTATGGTTATGTACATGAAAAGTGTAGTCCCTCTTTATAGTGGTTTTGTTAACGACTTTTTGAACGACTTTCTTTTCTATTACCTTTTGGACAACTTGCTTTTGTTTTTCTGGGTTGAGGTTTTCATCAGCTTCACTTTCATTTTCGTTTATTTCTTCTTCATTGGTCTGGTGGTCAACTTCATTGACTTTAGAGGTATCTGAAAAAATATTTGATGAAAGGAACTTAGCAACTTTAGAGAATTGTGGTTTGGCTTTTAGCTGTTCAACAAAAACACTCAAATCAAATGAATTTGTATTGAAAATATCCATAATCCCTAAACTGACTATTGTTGAAAGGATAGGATCACCTTTTGGCCTTTCGCATAAATAAACGATACGTAAAGAGTCTTCAAACTGGATACGCATATCTTTGAGGAATGATATGAGCTCTTTGTCTTTCAATTCCTGTCGGTTATAATCACTTTCAAGGTAATAATCGTGTATGATTAAGATTTCTGGGGTTTCAATTTCAACAATTTCTTTAAGGAAACGTCTATGCAGCACTTCTTGGGAGGATAAGGTGAAATCCTCTGTATGTTGCTGAAACGTATTAATCAGTATGTCTGTATAGGATTTATCCCCCACAGCGATAAGCACTTTTCTAGGCATTTAAAAATCACTCCTGGAAAAAACAAAAAACCCGAAACGTAATCACCAACAATACCATGTAGTATTGATTGGAAATTAGGTTTCGGGTTTTTCCCGTTTTATTATAGTTTTTTTCAGGCCTCCTAATCTCTTAGAAGGCCCACACTAAAAAACTTTAAGAAAGGCTGTTGCTTCAAGGCTATAAAGCAACTGCGTTGTTGTAGTCCCATTGTATCACTCCGATTTGCTAAATTCAACCATTATATTCGAGTAGCTTGCAGTGTAAATCGCTTTGAAAGAAATTGTATAAATCGATCAACTATATCTGGATCGTATAGTATCCCCTTATTAGATAACAATTCGTGAACTACTACATCATGACATTTAGTATGCTGATAAATTCTTCCATTTAGCATAGTATCGTAACTGTCTATGACTCTTATCATCCGAGCAAGAAGTGGAATCTCTTTGCCCGCAATTCCAAAATACCCGCTGCCATCAAAGTTTTCATGATGATATTTAATACACATTGTATAATCTGGAGGAAAGACATCAAGCTTATAAAGTATTTTTTTACCGTAGTCGGCATGGTTTCTTATCTCTGCAAATTCACTTTCAGTCAAAGGTGTAGTTTTATTCAGCAAGGAGTAAGGGATTTTAAGCTTACCAATGTCATGAAGAAGCCCCAGCACAAAAATGTCTTGAGCATTACTAAATCCTAAGAAGTTGGAGAAAGCATATAATTCATCCCCTACCCAGAATGAGTGCATATACGTATCGAGACAGTGATGAAATAAGGCTGTAACAAGAGTGTAAGTTTCTTCTAAAAGCTCCTCGTTAATTTTCTCCACCTCCTTAAAAATCAAGTCTAATTCGTTTTAGGTCTTGCTTGTTCGGAATGTAAAAAGAAGTATTAAATCCACTTTCAAGAACATCCTCTTCGACACATACCCATATATTAAATGGGAAGGTATCCAGCATTAGTTCTTGATGTATATGATTCGCAATGCTAAGGGTGGAAGCAAATATTATGATATAGGAAGTATTATCAGGAAACTCACTTACTGGAATTCTTCCATAGTGTTCATAAATGTTTTTCCAATTGAATAGTCTTTCCTTGAAATACCCAATATAGTTTTGAGTCCCTTGAACTCGATCAATAAGAAAATTCATTTGACCCTGGGGAAACTCTATGATTGCCGCTCCTAATGGTCGGTTATTTTGATGGTTAGTAGCAATGATCGGATTCCACTTCCATTTTTTTAAGATGTTCATTTCCGCCATTAAACAGCGAAGTTCATTCATGGATACATATCGTTTGATTCCACCAACACCTAAAGAATCCCAACGATTCGCGTCCATAAAGAAATCAGAATTATAAAAGTGCTTTAAAAGCTTAAATCCGGCCATTCCCAAAGTAAAGGGAGCGGGTGGTTTTACTGAATCCTCTTCTCCGTGAATTCGTATTTTCCAGCGTTCAACAAACCCATTTCGGCGCAAGCGGTCTAGCCTTAAAGATGTTTGAGAAGAACTCATAATAGGCAATAGATACCTTCGTAATTGGTTTTCGTTTGCACAAATGGCATCACCAAGAACTTTTAAGAGTGTGAAATCCTTCTCGTCTAACCTACCCTTCGTAAAATGTTCTACAACACTTTCTAAATTAGTGTAAGGGTAGTATTTCTTCGGCAAGACCTTAGTGCCTTTAAGGAAGGGGTGATCCCATAAAGGCACTTCACCTTTCTTTGTTGTGAGTAATGGATACTCCTGTGTTACTCCTGGGTTAGGCTGGTCTTGAATAAGAGCTTCCATTATTCAAACAAGAACGCTCCAACGTCCCTGCGTTTCTTTTTACCCCTAGGATATCCAGTAATGACAACTTTGGCTCTCCGATTCTCTTTATCGATGCTTCGAATTGCGCAGCTTACCACATCTCCGACCACTGGCTCCTCCAGATAATTAGGTTTAACGCCTTTTACTTCTAATCCAACATCCAGTTGAATGAAGATGCCGTGAACAGCGTCTACACCTGAAACTTTCCCAGCGATTGCATTTCTGGATTGTAACGATTCTAGTTTTTCATATGGATCTTCCATTGTATGACGACGGCTGACACGTATGGTATTGCGCTCTTTGTTAAATCGGATAATCTTTACTTTGATATTTTCTCCGCGGTGAATTTGTTCTTCAATACGTCTTCCCCGCTCCCAGCTGTAATCGTCTGGGTACATAGTGCAATCAACACCATTTACACGAACGAAAATTCTTCTAGTTCTTCTATCAAAACCAGTTATCGTTCCATCAAACACAAATTCATGCAATTGGTCAGTTTCTTCTAAAACCTCAAGCTGGCTTAAAAATTTTGCCCTTTTAATCTCATCTGCCTTTTTTATGCTGACAAGTAAAATTTCTTGTTCTAAATCCAGATGGTCGATGAGGAACTCCTGCATCGTACCTGCAAATCCATTTAGGCTACGGAACTCATGTGATGAGAATTCATGTGCCGGGCAATAAGCTGTTACCCCGTTTTCAAGCATTAGATAAGCAATTTCAGTCTCTTTATTTACATACTCTTGAGAGTCAGCGTCCAGGACCCTTGCTTTAATTACTCCTACAGAGGTAACAACCCCTTTAACAATCTCTTTATTTCTTTTATATCTTGCAAGATCATCTAGCTGCTCTTCAGATTTCCAAGATTTTGTTGTGAGTTCTTCCATTTGTATCCCTCCTGATTTTAAAAAGGCAGGTAAGCAAACAAAAAAAGTCCCCCAAAAACGAGAGTAGTGTAGTACTACTCTGGTTCTTGGGGGACTCCCATTTTAGAATAATTTAATTTTCGCTCTTGCTACCTTACCAAAAGTGTATACTAAGCGTTATAGATTTGGCAATAATTAATTTACTATAATTAACTATATTACTACTTTATTCCTCAAATACACTGAATAGAATTTCAGCCTTTTTAGAATTGTTCTTTGCTTCTTTGTCTGTTTCAGAAGCTACAGCAACCTCTGACTTTGCGGGTATTTCACTTAACTCTTTTAGTAATTCGTTTTGAAGCTGTTCCTGCTTTTCGCCTAATTGAGACAGTACTGGTCGCTGCACCTCTTTATTTGATATATTACTGTCTGACTCATGAGTTATGTTTATGCGCTCCTTTGGTAAACCCTGTGGCATTTCTTTGGACAAAACATTGACAGTGGGTTCACCATCATCGCTACTTAGAATAACACTACTAGAAGGAGGTTCTGTTTTGATATCTTCTGAATTAGCGGGACTTAAAGGAACAATCGGCTCTATTGCGTCAGTATTCTTTTTTAAATCTTCCGGAACAGCTTCTAATTTGTCACTTGAAACTCCAGCTGGTATTTCAGCCTCTGGGTCCGAGTCTTTTTTATTAAAAATTGGTAGTGTAATAGGATGATCATTACCGGGATTTAGTAGAAGAGGTTCTGCCTGCTCAATGTCCGATTTCTCTAATTCTTTAATAACCTCTTCTTCATCTAATACTTCAAATTCTTCGAGAGTTTGATTCTCGGTTAACAAAACTATGCCCTTTCTAGACTCTAGCCATGTTTTAGCAGCTTCTTCATTTACCTGGATCACGGCCTCGTTAAATTCTTCCTTTGGAACAAAGTTTGCATCAATTTGCATAACCGGCACCGGCTTATTATTAGCAACAATTTTAACTGCACATTGGAATGGATTCTGGAAAATGATATCGCTTGGAGATAGGATAGCCTCCTTTTTCTTCTGATAGGAATTCCCAACCCGTAACATAGGCTTTTCTTGCAGTGGGCTGACTGCTTGTTCATTTACTCCTTCTTCAAATCTTTCAACCTCCCCGAATATTTTTGAGAAAAGTTGAGCATCAAAATCAGGAATATCCCCGTAAACCATTTTGTGTCGTAAGGTACCTAGCAAAGTATGCATATAGGTTTCTCCATACTTATCCGCTAGCTGGGCAACAGTTTGTGCTACAACGGTAACAATAACTTTATATTTACGTGACTGAGCTGGAAACTCTTTGAATGGTTGATAAATGTAATCTGGAAATTCATCTACTAAAATATGATGAAAGTTTGATATATTAGGTTTCCTTCTGAAAACTGCATTCTGAAGACTCAACAATACGAGTTTACCTAATACGTTGGATAGGCCGCCGAGTTCTCCCTTGGCCGAGTTCACTAGTAAAACACCGCCTGATTCTAGATGGCGGTCAAATGAAAAATCAGATTTCCCAAATAATACTCTTCGTATTAACGGGCTTGCCCCTATGTCGTTAAGAATGTTTCTTAAACCCTGTACATACTCCGCTTTAGCATCGTAATATTCTTGCTGCCCACGAAACTCCCCTTCTTGGACAAGTTTTGGTACGTTTCCTTGACCTGCTCTTTCTGTTTTCGGAAGAAGGTTTGTGTCAAACCATTCATCTATCTGTTTTACGATAGCCCAATGATTCCGCTCATCACGATCTTCCATCAGGTCCACATTTTCTGGGAAGGTCTTTTTAAGTTTCTCATGCATTACACGAACAAGGTTAGGATTATCGTACATTTTTAACAACATGTCGAAAGTAACTTCTTGTTCAGGCTCATGCAGTTTTAGTAAATAGATATAGTGCTTTAAATGGTTCCTTTCACTCTGTTGGAAAAAGAAGTTTGCCTGACCGCCTTCTGCTAGACCCTCGATAACCATAGCGAAAGCTTCAGCCACTTTATCAACCGGTCCTTCCATAGGATTTATAGATGGAGTATTCGGATTTGTAGGGTCGATGTAAAATACTGACTCCTCTGGGATGCCATGTGCTTTTACTAACTGAAATGCCTTTTGGCAAAGGTCGTTTGAAGGCTCTATTATGCTTACTCCATTTAGGTACATACCCTTAACATCTTCCGTATGGAAGTCCTCCCTCTGATACAGAGAAGGATATTCATTTATGTAGCGGCTCATCCAATGTAAATCCTGATTAATTATAGGTAGAACCAAAGCAGCGGTTTTACCTGTACCGATACTACCAATTATGACATTGTTGAGAGTACGGTCCTTACCTGGTTGGACAACCATTTCTTTTGTGTCTGAGTCTGGGCCCAATACCACATCTGGCCATAGTTCCTTTTTGCTAATCTTAAAGAATTTTTGCAGATGAACATTCTTGTATTCATATTCCCAAAATGCTTGATTAAGTTCCTTTGAATATTGTGAGTACTGTCCAAATAGCCATAGCATACTTACGCAAGTAATTGTAGTAGGAACGAACATAACTGTTAGAAGCAATGTTTGAGTGTCACCCACCGCAATTTCTAACCATATACTTTGAACATCCATTTGATTTATGCGATTTCCTAAATACGGGATCAGGGTGTTATATACTGGTGCACTAATCAACCAAAGGAAGTGAAAAAACATTCCTAAAGCCATATTTCCAAACCAAGCAATTCTCCACCTTTTCGTTTGAAATGCTTTAAACTTTGTACTGATTAGCCATCCCACTATAAGACAGATTGCTGATAACCAGAAACCGATTCGGCCAGGTTCTGTAGAATCACCAAATAAAATAAATGATGGTACCACACCTTTAAATTGAGCAGACATTAAAAAGAAATAATTTATGGTTGCCCGGATTGTTAGATACAAAGAGAGAATACCCAGTATTGAAACGGCAATGCCCGGCAATTTTAACAGCAGTTTATCCCTCATAAAGCAACACCTTCTTCCTCTTAAATTTAGAGGTTTGCTGATAAAATGTTGATCCGTCAATACTATTTCTTTGTAGCCTTTCTAAAGAACTGAAATAGACATGATTTAACTCCCAAAGGTCACCCAGATTATCATGCAATCTCTCCTCTTCTGTTTGATAGATAGCAAGGATTCCATCGACATGACTTTTATAACGGTCTTTTTCTAAAAGCCAGTTTAAATAAGCAAGTTGGTCCAAGGACTTTACGCAGCCTTCATCCATTACTTTGATTAAAAATGTTTTTACCTTCTCTCCTTCTCTTTTCATGTCAAAATGGCCGTCAGCAAAATATGAATTTAATACGTTTCCGGTATAAAACTCTTCAGGTAGCCTTTTTACCATTGAAACATTGAGGTGTTTATTAGTTTCTAAAGCTCCAATACTTTCATTTAGTACATAGGAATGTTCCTTAGTCTTTCCTGTTAGTATGTTATAAGCTACTTTCCCTGCTCTGCTAGAAGTGACCACATGGAAATGAAGGTTAGGAATGATATGAGCGCTTGCCCTAATAACATATTCTTTTATTTGGCTTACACGCTTTTTACGTTCTTTTGGCCGATCTTCCACATAGCATAGGATGTCATCATCTGCAGAATCTATAGGGGCAATCAATATATGATGGTCTTTATGTTCTAAATTCTGAGCATTATATTCTACATACCTTTTAACTTTGTC
The DNA here is from genome assembly GCF_023715565.1 of Cytobacillus firmus. GTDB lineage: Bacteria > Bacillota > Bacilli > Bacillales > Cytobacillaceae > Cytobacillus > Cytobacillus firmus_C. The sequence goes on from NZ_JAMBOJ010000008.1 coordinate 34,783, forward strand.
GATGATAGTATTTGCTCTTTCATGCCCGGTATCCGATTCAATATTCAGTATTGATGAATCACTGTACAAAATCCAATCCGGTTCTACTAGAGTTGGTATTTTTAAGAGATTTTTTCCTTGTTCTTTATAAGCCTTCTTCACTTTAGTGTCATAGTAAGGAGTTTCTAATGGAGGAATTGAAGTAAACCTACCTCCCTTTTTATAAAACTCTAAATACGTTCTTATAACTATTTCTCTTGTTAAAAAGAAGTGATCAGCCGTTTTAGGATTTGGCAGCTCTACCAAAGGATAAGTTGAATTATGGATAACCCCTTCATTTACTAAAATATCAATTCCATTCTTATTCATCTGTACACATCTTAATTGGACCTTCTTCCTCCCGCTATAAACTTGTGTTTTGGTAATCTTAAGCTCGTTCCATTTCTGAAGCTTCTTGTAGACAGCACTCTTTTTCATACCATATGCCTTTAAAAGAAAGAACCTTACTTGTGAGACAGTTACTGATTTATGTAACCATATTAGCTTTAATAATTCTTTATCCTTTTCAGTTATCCATGCCCTACCATTATTGTAAGTATAGATAGACTTCTCACTCACCACTTATAGCCTCCTTTCTATGAGATAAAAAAAGACCCCGAACAAACCAAGCCTAAGCTTAGTGAGTCCAGGGTCGTCCCTTTAGATATGAAATTTCGACCTGAGTATACCATTTTATATAAGAGCTGGCAATAAAATATCGTGATATCTAGCGAATGATTATACAGGGATATACAAAGAATGGTGACCTTCGTACTTAATAAGTTTTGTTATGAAATAGCTATATTTTAGGGTACAAATCGATGTTGTAAAATCAATAGAATTCAGTCTCAATCCTTTAACTTAAACGGGGTGAAAACACGGTAAGAACTCACACTTGCTTTGGAACCCGTATTTACTATAATACCTAGACTTCAAAGAACTTTTATTGGTGTACCATGGTGGAAAACTTTTGGTGGAACGATAATCTTTCCACCGCAACCTTTCCACTGGTATGCGGAACTTTACTGATTATGTTATATCTTGAGGACTAAATATAAAATCATGGATTGAATGAAAAAGTGAATACCCCTATGTAAAAGATGGTTAGGAATCCTTTCGAGACCTCCCCACTACAGACAATCTCTTACAATCATTTTCCTTCTAGCAATGTCTCCCCGGCATTTAATACTCCGTATTCCAGTAATCGTATAAAACAATTGCTGTTTTTACTTAAAAAAATTTATTTTAATGATAATGCTAGTACATGAGCTTGAATGAACCTGAATGATTGCTAGACAACGGTAAATATGTAAGTTGAATGAATTTGAATTGTGATCGAAGATGATCTGTCTTCCCTTTTTAAACAGAACTAAAATGAATTTAATGATACGAAAATGAAATATGGGGGACTTTATTATGTAAATTTTAAGGTTCATAATTAAGGTACACAATTGCGGTACACATCGAGCGTTATTGGAGGGTACGTTTTTTCAGGAATCAAGCTGTCTGAGATTTGTGTTGTGTACCACAATTAAGGTACACAAGGATGGAAGGAAAGTACATTTATTTGAGATAATAAAGTATATATATTGCATTTATTTGGCTTGTTTTCTATAATGTTCCTTAAAGGTACACAAAAGAGGTCTTTTTAGGTTCATAAGGTGGTGAAGGAATGAGTGAACTTGAAGCTAAGAGTTTCAGAGACTTAGATGAACTGGAATACGATAATGACACACTGCGATTCCTTAGAAAAAAGCTAGATGACTTTACTATTGACGTATTTAGGCAGGTCGTGAAAGAAAACAAGATACATAGAGGCCTTGTTAAGACTAGGTTAGATAACTTTCATAGCAAACGAAAGAAGTATGATTCCGCTTTTTTGACTCTTGAAGCTCAAGGGTTCGTTGAGAAAAAAGAAGACGGAACCGCGACTCCCTATTTTGTTACAGTAAGAGGCAAACAATTAGCCCAACTACTTTATGAAGAAAAGTTAAGGAAGGAGCAACACATATGATGATTAAGACTTTTGGAGAAAATGAAAAGTTAGGTGCAATTAAAGCGCTGCTATCCCCACATTTACTATCTGATGAACTAAAATCTGAAATGGATCGTTATCCTTCACAAGCAATTATTGGTCTTGGACAAGGTGGTGGCCGAATCGCTGCTGAATTATCAAGGTTTGGTTATCCAACTTTCTTACTCAATTCATCAAAATCAGATATGGAAGAACATAAAAATTTAATACCGGAAACTCATAGGATTGTAACTTCCAGTAAAGACTTTCCTGAACTTGAAGGTACAGATAAAAATGCACAGCTTGGATTTGAAATCGCTAAAGAAAATGCAGACTTATATAAAAAGGTCGCACTTGACGATGCAGTACAGGACTCAGAGTTCGTTTGGGTATGTGTTAGTTTAGGCGGCGGGACTGGTAATGGAGCGCTAAAAGTAGCATTAGCTTACTTGTCAAAAGTTAGAGAAAACAGAGCCCTACCAGGCGGGAAAATTCCTTTAGGTGTTATTTGCTCCCTGCCTTCTTCTGACGAAAGAGGTTCTGCATTTAGAAGGAACGCTCTTGCTGGTATTAGTGTAATTCAGCAGCTTATGAATGAAAACAAAATGGGCGCTGCTGTAGTTATTGATAATGAAAAAATGAAAGACTATTACGCAAATAGCCCTCTCAAAACTTACGGAGGCCTTGAAATTGATGCTAAATCCTATAGCAATATGGTGATCGCAAGTGCTTTGGCAGAGATTTCATCTCTACCTCTTTTAGATGGACGGTCCGTATTTGATAAAACGGAACTACTTACTACCTTATCAACTCCAGGCTGGCTATCTATATCGAAGCACAAGGAACTGAGAAACGATGAAAATATCGAATCTGTTATAGGAAATCTATTTAATAACAATGAAGTACTGGCTAGTTATAAAGTTCAAAATGCAGTGGCTGGTGCTGTAGCAGTTCTATATCCTTCTTCGAAGAATATATCACCTAAGATTGCAGATGATGTTTTCAGATATACTTCTGACTTGCTTGATACCAAAGTAAACTTATCAATATCTAAAAATAGCAAATTGGAAAACCTTACTTTATATGGCCTTGCCGTTTACCCTTCTCCCTCTGTAAGAATTCAACAGTTAAGAGAAGAATTATCGCAGTGGGAACAGTTAGAAAAAGAACAAGAGGAAGCTAAGAAACAAGCTTCTTCAGCACTAGGGTTAGATGAATTTGATGACTTCTTTTCTTCTGGAAACACTACAGTCCGACGGAAAAAGATGACTTTAGATGATCTAGAATTTGAGGATAATGAGAATAAGCCAAAGAAAGCTAAAGTTGCCGATTTGAATGATATTGATTTTTAAAAAGACAAGCCTTCTAGGCTTGTTTTTTTGTATTTATTCCTCCAAACTTTGTGTACCCCTTTTATGTACCTAAAAGGACCGTAAACCATCAATCCCTCGTGTATCAACGTTTTATATGTGTACCATAATTAGCAACCTCAATTGCGGTACATATAAAATTATTTTTACCTTACTAATACGGTTATTACTATAAGTTAAAATCAAAGAATGCCCTTAAGTTATGTTAGGTTCGCTTTGAAATTCAAAGAAAAGACTTGTGCTGGATCCAAGACGCAAAAAAAGCTCTTAACCTGGATAAAAACCTAGTAATTCACAAAATTCATCTTCACTCAACATAACACGGACGATGTTTCATCATTCATTCTCAATCAAACGCAAACAACAAAACCAGAACCCTTATAAATCAAGCGCTATTAAGCACAAACGACATGTAGCGCTAACGTTCTTGTAACGTTAAATAACGCTCTATATAATTCAATTACGAAAATGATAGATTCATGCATATGAGTTTGATTCAATTACGTTAGTGATTTATTAAATTTCGCAAGGTAGCGTTCGCGCTGATGTTCGTTTGTGGCAAATATCGCAAGCGCTGCGAATCGTTCGGAGGTTGCTAACGCCTAATATATCAACGTTTTGAGTTGATTTATAAATCTATTAAGTGTAATATTTTTTATAAATGATTGTAGAAATCTACAGTACTGGAGGTGAGAATGTGGAAAGCTTAGATATGAAAGAATTGCTTATGGAAGAATTTGAAAATGATCCTATATTCAGAATGGCTGTTTTGAATGGATTAGAGGACAGCGTGTTCACAACCGGTATTCAATCAATGCATAAAGATATGACATATAGCACTGTTGAGGCAGGTCGTATTATTGAACGGTCAGACTCTACAATTAGAAATCATTTTCGTTCAGATCTAATCGAGTACATTCAACCTGAAAAGTTCGGGAAGTTTTACAGGTTAAATTATAAAAGTGTATTTCGTTTACATTTAATATTTGTATTAATGGACAAGGCCTCTAAAACTTCTGTGGATCTTCTTGCTGAGCTAGGAATGCAACCTGGTGTTTCAATGGGAGGCAATGTAAAGAGGGTTCAACGTGAAAGTACCGATCTTCAAGAGTATAGCGATCAGCTGCAGAATAATTATGAAGAACGTTTATCAACTATGGAGCGAAATCTAGGATTCCAGAGTAAAATGCTGAACATACTTAAGTACGAAAAAGATATTTCTGATATTGAGAGAAAACTAGAGAGAAAAGAAGTTGAGATAGACCAAATCAAGACAGATGCTTATATGAAGTACTTAGAAGAAAAACAATCGCAGCTGCTATCAACCTCATTGAAGAAAAGTATTCAAAAACCTTCTTTTTTAGGGCTTTTTAAGAAACCTGATATTATTGATGTTGAGCAAATTAACAAGGATGTAGAAACAAAGCTAAAAGAAAAAATGGATCAAGAAATTAAAGAGAAGATCAATATAGCAAGAAAAGAAATAGAAACACTTCAAGAGGAAAAGAGGAAAGTAAATACGTTATTACAGCAAGAGCGTGATTCTTTTTCGAATATGCAGCTTGATACTGATGTAGATGACAAAAAACTATTAAGTGCAAATATGAAATAGATTGAAATTTCCGAACATATGTTTTATAATGGGTTTACTAAAGTTGTTCATAAGGGGTGGGCAGAGTGTTAACATATTATTTTAAAGAGAAAACAGTTAGAACAATTGATAAAGTGGTGGTGGCTGCAACCGCAGTAACTCTGCTAGCAGCTATCGCCAGGACAATCATTAATTGGTAAGTTCAATATCTCCTATAGCTATTAAAGCTCATTCAGTAAAATATTTACTGGGATGAGCTTTTTTTTTAGTCATTATTATTGTATTTCTAATGGGTTTTTGTTAAACCTTAGCTGCGTTCTTGGTTTGAAAAATAAATAAAATACAGGGTACAACTGAACTCTAAAAAAGTTAGGTTTCAAAACCGCTGAGTAGTTAAGGTGAGTCTAAAACTTGCGGTAGTAAATTACAACAAAAAACCACTTAAAATTGGCAGTTTTTTAGTTTTTAAGGAAGATACGAACATATAATCTAGTATAATATAGGAAATATAAAGGTCTGATATTAGGAGGGGAGAATGTATGCCTTACGGATTTATTAAGCATATCGAAAATAAAGGGTATAGTGAGGAAACAGTAAATAGCTACGAAAAGGTTATAAACCAATTTTTTGCCTTTATTAAAGATAAATATCCGGAGAATAAGGAACCTTTTCAAATTACCTCTTCAGACATAATCAAATACTTAGAGTATCAACGTGATATAAGAGAAAAAAGTATCTCGACAATAAATAAAGAACTTGCCATTTTAAAGACTATGTTTAACTATTTTTGGGAAACTGACAAAGTACCTTTAAGTGTTGATCCTGCAGTCAAAATCAAGAGGTTTGTTGTAAAAGAAAAGCCAACTGTGCACATTCAATTTCACGAAATTCTAAAAGTACTTGATCTAGTTCTGCTTAATGATGAATATTCGCCGCTTAGAAAAGTATTGTTTTTATTGGCCACTAAAGGCTTAAAGATGGCTGAGTTTGGATTTACCAAGGATAAAGTTAAAGATAACGCAAATAAAGATATAGTTGAAATTCAATTGAAAAATAGAACCATTACCCTCCAGGGATCTGAAGTGGCATACTTCCATGAGTACTTTTACTCCACTTTTTTTAATGGCAGCGAGTATGTATTTACGACAAAACATCACGGAGAGAACGTAACTGGACCTATACAGGTAATGTCCATGCAAAGTCATTTAAGAGCAATATCTCGTGATTACCTCCCTGAAGGATCTCCAGCTTTAACTCTTACTATAATTCGAAGAGCTATCGCATTTGATCTTTATTCTAAAAAAGTACCAATCCAGCTCATAGCCGCCGAATTAGGAATTGAAGAAAATACTGCATCATACTATCTGAAACAGATAGTCGAAGGAACCTATACCCAAAAAGAACTTGAATAGGCTTCAAAATTAAGTGTATAATTGTGGAAACAAAAACAACAATGGGAAGCACCCAGAAAAACTATCTTTTATTGGAGATGGTTTTATTCTGGAGTGCTTTTTTTTATGGGAAAGGAGCTGTGGCGTTGGAAGATAAGCAAGTTTCTAGAAACCTATTAGATTTCTCCAAAGCAGTCTTAATAGGAGAAGGAGATTTTAATTTCAATAATTCCAATGATGTATTATCTATACCTTTTAACAAACAAAAATCTTTATACTTATCGGAAGTTCTTAAGAATGAGCAGATTAGTAACTATATTGAAATTAATAGTAAAAAAGAACAGCTTAGTATACATTCACATCCAATTTTAAAAACTTTGAAAGACCAATGGTACAAAGATAATTCGAAGATATTTAGCTTAACCTTAGATCCAGGCTTGATTACTTTAAAATCGATTATTGTCTGCATCAACTTATTTGGAATTAGAAAATTAGAATGCATATCACTACCAACCAGTATTGATAGAGATCATCTTAAAACTCTTTCATATTGTTTAGAAAAGCATTTAAAAGTACCAGTAACACCTAGCAATAACCAAATGAAAATAACAGATATACCTAAACTTGTCACATCTGCAGTGAGTGACATCTCTGCTTTACATAGCGCAGAACTAATAAATTATCTTACTACTAAAGAAAAGAAGCTTTTGACAGAAGGGATTTTAAGATGAAAGTTAAAGCTATTTCTCTAATTCTATCTAGTTCTTTGCTGTTAACTGGATGCGGTGGTTTATTCGATAAAGAATCAAAAAGAATTGAAGCTCTAAAAGAAGAAAAGAAGCAAGGTGAACTTAAGGATAGCAAAGAAAAAGAAGAACAAGAGAAAATATACAAAGATATGGAGAGACCAGTTAATGAGGTAGTCTATGAAAATGAGTTAGATACCTTAAAAGAAGTTGAAAATCTAGACTACAAAAATTTAGAAGAGTATAAGGATGCTGCAGAGTTTTCAAAATTTGTCGCAGACGCATTGTATAAATTCTACACAGTGCAACTTTCTCCGGAAAACTATTATGAATTCCTTTTACAATATGGAACTGAGTCAGTAAAGGAATCTTTACCTTCTAAGGATGATGCTGTAACTGTATTTTCTTCATTACAGGACCTGTATCTAAAACAAAATATTAATGGCGAAAGCTACACATTAACAAATGTTACTTTTAACCGGCTTAAAAATGAAGGGAGTTTTTATCGTAAGGTTTTAACAACAAACGGGGAGGAGTATTTTATATCCATACTTCAAAAGGAAAATGGAGTCTGGAAATATGCTGATGATAGTCCTTCACCTCCATATGAAGTTCAGGATAATGCTTCATAATACTTACAAAGGAGAATTTAGATGACACAAACCACTGAGATTAATATTTATGAATACACACAAAAGAAATTAAAAGCCCACCAACAGAATAATCAAGAGTTCAATATTGATTTAGCAACAATCTATGAGTTCTATAAAAATAGATTATTACAATACGTGCAGCATGACAAAGTAGAGAAGATGGAGAATATGCTATTTGCAGGAATTCAATCACAAATATTTAATGGTTACTTTATGGCAATGGAATTAATGCAAAACAGCGAATCGAACTTTGAGGATGATTGGTTTAAACAAGCAGAAGGGGTAATAGCGCAACAAATCCCCGATATGCTCCGAGTCGGCTCAAATAATAACCTAGAAGAAGTAATAACCATGGATAGCCTTAGAGAGTTGATCAAATGGATGGTAATTGAATATGAGGGTGTTTACCCTACCCTGATGGATATATCCTTAAATACGGCTTGTTTAGGGGCATTATGGGCTTTTAAAGACGAGGCTAATAAAAGAGGTATACATTTTTATAAGTCTCAACACAAAGGCATTATGGCTTCTCTAGATGACATTACCTTTATTAATCCTCAGAACTATCTTAGTTTAACTGCAGTAAATAGTTTAAGTGAAGTTTGGGAGATTATAAATTCAGATTATAGAGGATTAGACAAAATAGGAGAAGTAACAGTTTTGGCTGTTGATATCGGGGATAGCGAAAAAGGTCTTTTCCTGAATATCTCAATAAAAACTAGCCTAACTGATTTAGAGCAGGACAATCTTTTAGATCAAATAGTTACTAGAGCAGTTGTTATGAATACTCTTGATACAGATAAACTTACAGTTAACTTAGCTCAAGTAGACAGTTTCTTTCAATACAACTAATAAACAAGACCAAGCAGATTGCCTCTGCTTGGTCTTTACATATCTTCTTTTCGAAGTACAAAAAAGACCATCTAAAAAATGATGGTCTTATAGAAAATAATTTATTTTATTGAGTTATCGGCTCACTTCTCATATATCCTTTCTTAGAATGATAAAATATCTTATGGGTAGATACTGTTCCTAATTCGAATATTTCATTCAATACTGTGGATGCTGCTAGAGCTGAGTAACGATTAGTTATCACTCTCTGCGGATTAGAAGCAGCAAGTTCAGTACATGAAAGTTCGGACGGGGCAATTTCATCCTGGTCTTCTAAAATATCAGAAAATACAGAAGCAACTGGCTCCGAAATTACATTCCCATTAATTTTAAGGCCACATACCAATTGACCCGTAAAGCCTGATCGTTCATAAGTTTCCAACTCTTCTTCTGTCCAGGCATCTTTTGACCGGATACGGAAGTCGTTGGGAACCTGGACTTCCTCATTCCCAATATCGATATATAATAGGTTATCTACTTTTTCAAAGTATTCATGGAATACCCTTCTAGAGAAATTGTTATCAACACAAGAGATTAAGATTGGTACATATGATGTACTCCAGCCATGACAACCTTCATAGTCTGTATTAAATAAATTGTCTAAGGTTTCAACATTCTCAATATAACTAGCGCTATATGTTTCAATGTTTACCTGGTAAGCTGAGCGATAACGTTTAGCTAATACTTCCGCTTTGTTCCTTCCTAAATCTTGGCGTAAACAAAGCTGGTTAGCTAGGTTCTTTTCTTCATAATGGTCATAATCAGCAATCACCATTTTGCCCCACACATCAAAAATATTGAGCATTTGAGCTACTTGCTGAATGACATAACCTCCATTACCTCCCGCTCCAACTAGCACAATATGAGTGAAAAGTCGTTTGCCTTTTGTAAAATCCACAGATATTTTCGGCATATTACTCAACCTCCACATTTGAGATATCACTAAGATAAGTCGCATAGTCATCAAATACCGGGTTTTCAAAAACATTAAAGGGATTAATATTAAAGTGTTTTTGAGTCTCCTTGTTAAATGTTCTGACGATTAAGTCCGGAAAAAATTTATCCAGGCGGCCAACTATGGCATAAAGGATAGGGGACCTTTCGTTAGCATCATCCACTGGAGAGGGGATAGCCGGCATTACATGATGAGAGTGGATCTCCATAATTTTCATTAAGTTTCTATCACCGTATTTCTCAACATAAAGCCACGCATTATCATCATCGATTGAGCAAAGCACAGAATTAACCACTTGCTTGGGAAAATCTAAGATAAATGTTCCTTTGTCTCTGTCAAGGTAGATGTCGGCATGAACCTCCGTTCCAAACTTACTAGAAAAATCTTTGGCTACTACGATAAAATCAGCCAATATGTGAAAGGGAATTTTCTTTTTCTTTGAACAGGAAGAAACCTCTGCAGATGCAGAGGTCTCCTTACAATCCACCATACCTTTCTTCTTTGCAGAAAGTACGGGTACAATAATGTTTTTCTTCTCAATGTATACAAGTTGAGTAAAGTTGGCCACAAGCTCAGGAAAGTCATCTTCTAATTTCTTTCTGAGAGCATTTTCAGAAATCGGCTCAAATGCTGATTCTTCTCCATCATCATCTTTTTTCTTCTTTTTAGTCGGAAGTCCATTTTCTAGCTCTTCTATTGAGAAATAGTTGGTAACTGGCAAGTCCATACCCGCATAGCGAACAATAGTATCAACCAGGACTTTAAATGGATCCTTTTTTGGAGCAGCTGGTGTAGAAGCTTTGGCCTCTTTCTTTTCCTCATTTGATTTCCTTAATTTTTCGATTTGTTCTTCTCGCTTTTTTACGGCGGCTGCTTTTGCAGCTTCAAGCTTAATTACTGCCTCATCCTCAATATCAAACAGTTCCGATAGGTAAGCATTTGAGGTTATCTCCAGCTTTTCCCCCGGTTAACACCGTACGTGCGATTTTCACCGCATACGGCGTCCCATCTAATCCAATCAATCCATCCCTATATCACTTTTCTGTGAGCTTTTTCTCTTAACTTGTTAAGTTTTGAGATTTGCTCATTATTAAGATTGAAACTTTTAAGAAGGGGAATGATTTTTCCCTCATCCTTCATATGGACAAGTTTATGCAAATCCTTATGGATAATGGTGAGATTTTGATAACTGTCATCTCCACCATATTCCTTTGGGGTTATGTGATGACAGTGTATCTCTTCAATCCCGAGAATTCTTTTGGATATTGAACATTTTCCATATTGAGCAATAAATTTGGAGATACGATTATCGTTGTATTCAATGCTCGTATCTCTAATGAAGGATTTCATAAGCAATTCTAGTACTCTTTTATTGATACTCTTAAGACCTTCATGAATTTTCTTTCTCCCCATTACAGTATAGTTACATATGTTCTGTGAGAAGTTCATAGCAGGCTTGGTTTTCTGAGCATATATGGGTATTAAGACCATACCTTGTATTTTCCAAAGCTTTGGTTTATAACTACCGTATCGTTTTTTAAGAGTCTTAGTCATATCTGCTGTTGAAGCTTCCGCAAAGTTTTTTCTTAATCGATTATAAAGAGCTATTCTTAGAGAATTGTTTATCTCCGCTAAATCTAACGAAATATTAGAAGCCACCGAGTAGTAGTTGTGAATTCCCATAACCACCGAATTGAAGTTCCAAACTGTATCAGCGTTTGGATTCTTCTGGATTCTTCTAATTTCTAGTTTTATCTTGGCTTTGGCATTTCCTTTTGCTTTTTCAGTCATTTTCGATTGTGCAACAAGTTTCTTACATTTTGCCACAGCTTTAATTTTAATACCTAGAAATTCGCTACCTTGCTTTTTTAGATTTATAACTTTAGATTTTTGAGGACTTATATCTAAACCTAATCTAGTTTTAAGAAAGTCTTTGGTAGCGTAGAAAATTTTCTTAGCGGTTTGGTAATTACTACATAGGATTTTAAAATCATCAGCGTATCTGACTACAAAGCATTCTTTCAACCTCGACTTTTTGAGTGGGGCAAACTTGTTTTTTTCAGTCTTATAATGGAATTTCGTTTTGAAAGTTTCCCATTGATTACTAATCCACCAATCAAATTCGTTAAGCACAATATTAGAGAGAAGGGGACTAAGGATACCACCTTGGGGTGTACCTTTAGTTGGTTGTCCTTCTCCTTCAATTTCAGCTTTAAGTAGGCGAGATATTATGGAAATTAATGCTTTGTCCTTTATTCCTAATGCCCATATTTGTTTTAGAAGTTTTCCATGATTCACATTATCAAAGAATCCCTTGATATCAATGTCTACGCAATAGTATTTCTTTCCTTTGTTAATCAGGTCGTTCATACGAGCTATAGCATCATGGGCACTACGATTAGGTCTAAAACCATAGCTGTGCTTGTGAAATTTAGCTTCACAAATAGGGTCAAGAATTTGCAGAATACACTGTTGGAAGATCCGATCCCATATGGTAGGAATCCCTAGCGGTCTTTTTTCTCCGTTTTGTTTAGGTATTAGCACACGTCTAACTGACTGTGGTTCATATCTATTAAACATTGATTTGACCTTAGCAACTACTGCTTCGACACTTAGGTTCTGTATGTCAGTTATATTTCTTCCATCAGTTCCAGGTGTTTTGCTTCCTTTGTTTCTCTTAATATTTCTGTATGCTAGTCTTATGTTTTCCTCTTTGCTCATAAGTTCTACAAGGTTATAAAAGTTGTTCCCATTCAGGCTACGTGAATACAGTTCATCAAGGGTTGCTTGAAGAGAATAGTATTCTACATGTCTGAGTTTGGCTTTCTTTCCTTTAGTCATAAGTTGGTTCCTCCTCTGAGGAGATAAACCTCTCTTAGTCTTACTCGAACCTTATAACTCGTCAGAAATGTCACTTTTAGTTGGATTAATCTTCACTAGACTAATGGCTATCCCTCCACGTTAATTAGACGTTTCATTGGTACTGTGCCATTACCTTCATCTGCTTAAATCAAGTTATACAGTTGGCTAATATCACCAGTACTTTCCTTGAACCGTTTCATAGGGGGCAATCCCTCCACGTAGCAGATTTACCACGTTCCATTATTCCTATCTGTGCATAAACCCTTAGATTTCTTCTTTGGACCTGTGATCTTGATTATGCCTGTAACATAATATGGACTTTCATATCAGCAAATCTTACTCATCCATAATCACAACTCATATTGAGTCTCTGAACATTTCTATTCAGCTATTTTATAGATCCGTACATTCGAAGATTCGTCAGTTCTAACCAAACATAAAGGTATTCTGAACATTCTAATCATAGGTTTTTTATAGACTCCCGACCTATCAGCTACACCTTCCACCTCTGGAGAGCTTTCGTCAACTTTACTTGTTACGGTAGCTTTTGGCCGACTTCACCGAGCTTCAAACACCTTGTTCTTTACCAAACATTGTGCATGTCGGAGTATTAGAGGAAGCCCTTCATGGCGTTACCCATTCATTTGACTTCTTAGAATAATAGTTCTACTAACTTGTTGTTAGTGCCTAACCTTTTAAGTTAGGAACGTGTCGCACTGCTAAAAATATCAGTTTGTTCTACCTTTGTCATTGTTTATTTCCTCCAATTAGTTTTTTAAAAAATTTCCAAGTATAGACTCTTTTAAAGGAACAAGCCATTCATCGTTAAAATCGTTGTCCTTAAGTACGGTAAAAAGCTCTCGTATTGTTTTTCCATTAGACGTCTTTGACCCATAGTCATCCCCGAACGGTGCCACAAAAAAGATATTATGAAAAGTACTTAACTGAGATAGAGTTTTAATAGGAGGGAGTTCATTTCCACCCATACATACCTTTGTATCTGTGTTCACATTTGAAAAAGGAAACAGAAATAAAGGGGTTTCATCAGTTAGTATCCCTTGCTCTTGCACTGCTACAATGTTAGATAGGATTACTTTAGTGTCAGACACTGAGTATTTAAAAATCATCCTTGGGAATCCCACCTTCTCAAAAGCCTGAGAATGATAAGTAATATCCCACCGCCTTTTCGGTATCTCAATGTATACTTCATGCTGTTTAGCAGCTCGATTCACCCATACATGCTTTATGCAATTTTGCGGTAAAATAGGAGTTGAAATGTTTTCTCCACCTGCACTAGATTCCGATAAGATCCGGATTAAATCTGATAGAGTCATTTTATATAAATCCTGGATGAGACGGTTTTCTATTTTCACCATCTTGTCCAAGCTTTCTGTCTTTCCATCAAAACGGTCAGATAATCGCAGAACCTCTACATAACCTTCATAGTCATCAATTTTGTCAGATAGCTTGATAACATAATCCATTATCTGTCACACCCTCAATTTGTATATATAAATCCTCTACTAATCTAGTAATTCTAGCCACTGCCTCAGCCGCTTCAAAAAATACACTTGTAAAATAAATTGCCAAGACCAATCCATATTCCTTATGGAAACTCATATCAAATTCAGTAAGATCTCCGTAAAGTTTGGATAATGGCTTTTTTAGCTTATCTATCTCACCCGTATCTAGTAGCTTTTGAACCTTATCATTGTTTAATAAATATAGCCGCTCAGGAGTAGAAGAAATATTAGATTCTTTAGCAATGGTTTCTAGTTTGTGTTCATCTTCATAATCCAGCTGTCTGAATGTTGGATAAAGTGCTTTTAATCCAGCTTCTAGAATCTCGAAAGATGAACCATCATAACCACCTGGATACACAATGTAATCCGGAAATTCTTTCACATTAACCCCTAAATCGTGCCAAATCTTTAATGTAAGAAAATTGCTTATTGATTCATCGTAAGCGTATTTTTCTTCTGCATCTAATAACATTCTCATGCCAATTCCTCCTTAAATGAAATCATCTTCATTCTCATAAACCTTGTTATTACATTTGGTTAATGAATAGATCAAGTCATCCCAGGCAGCGTTAATCTCCCATAGATTGTCTTTAATAGCGACTAAATCTGCCTGTGTCATTTCATCATCGTAGTGGGGGAGGAAATAAAACTCATAAAAAGCTCTAAGACCTCCGTTTAGATTAAAAGAATCAAAATCCACCTTTTTGGTAGGAGTATGATTCCATACATATTGAATGACTTTGGCTACTCCTTCCTCTTTCTTTTCAGAGGTTTGCTTTTTAATTTGCTTATAAGGCTCCAAAAGTTTTTCTACTTTATAAAAGTCAATCTTCAAATTAATTCCCCCATTAGAAAAGGAGGGAGATAACTCTCCGCTCCTTACTGTGTTCTAACTGGTAAGACCAGCTGAAGCTCTTCATACTCAGATTCACATGGAGTTAACAAGAAAGGTCTCATTTCTCCGTTGAACTTGAAACTTATGAATTCGTCATCGATGGCTTTTAAAGCATCAACAATGTATTTTCCCGAAAAGCTAATCGTGAAATTATCTTCGCCTTCTAAAGACTCATAATCTACAACCGATTCACCTTTGCCTGTTTGAGCGGTATAAGAAGAAATAGTTGCTGCTCCGTTTACATGAAGTTTAATTACTCCTCCTTGTCCATTGTCTGCATTATTAGCAATCCCGCGGATTATTTCAATTTCATCCAGGAACACTTTCCGATTAATCTTCATTTCCGCTTTAAAATCTTGCGGAATGAGACGGGAAGTATCAGGGTAGGTGCCTTCTAACAAACGACAATAGAACACCAAGGAACAACTTCTAAAGATGAGCTGGTTTTCTGATTCACAATAGATATGGACATCCTCCTGTAAATCAAATGTTTTATTCAGCTTATCAAGCGATTTCGCAGGAATAACAAACTTTAAATCCCTATCTGAAGTGTTTCTCACCTGGACTTTACCCAACCGGTGAGAATCGGTACAAACCATTTGCATACAATCTCCAGAAAGGTCTAGGCATACACCGGTTAATATAGGGCGTATTTCAGAATCAGCCGCAGCAAATCCCGTTTTCTTGATTAGATTGCTAAGATCAGTACCCTTTAAGAACAGGGTAGACTCTTCAATAGCAAAGTCGGGTAACTTTGGAAACTCTTCAGGGTCAAACGTATTCAAATTAAACTTAGACCGGCCTGATTGCAGAAGGAGAGTAAAACCATCAAGCTTTAAGGTAATGTCCTTCTTGAATCTTTTTACGGTTTCGGTCACTTGTTTAGGCAATACCGTTTTCCCTGGCTCATATACCTCAACGTTTTCACCATCAACAGGTACGTGAAAGCGGAATGATTCATTACTGTCAGAACCTATAAAAATAAGTTCTTCATTAGTAGCTTCCATGTAGATTCCTTGTAATATAGGGATATTGTGTTTGGCGTTTACTACCTTCTCTACCTTTTTTAAAGCATCAGACAACACAGAATGGTTAATTTTAATATGCATTGTTATTCCTCCATGAGTTGTTTTTTTATAAATAAAAAAGCACCAAAAGAAAGATAGAAAAATCTTCTTTAGTGCCACTCCTCAATTAAGCGATTTTAGTTAAATTTCCATTTTGAAGGTCCTCTTTAATAAATGTAGCGACTTCTTTAACATGATCCTTCGTTAGATGTATAAAGCAACTAAACAAACTCTCAATCTTCACATTAGGAAGAAGAATTTGTACATATCTTAAAGAATCACTTAAAGCAACTTTATAATTATTTGTGATAAGAACCAGGTCATTAACCGGCCTCAAAACACCATAAAATGCTCTAAGTTCCTCTTCTGTTGCTTTATCAAAAATATTTTGTAGTGACTTGCAAGTAGAATTTTGGGTCACCTTTTTGAACAGCGGAATGATAAATTGCGGTTGTTCCTTCAGGCCCGTAGTTTCTAAATACTCACCAATTACCTTTAAACAACGAGAGCGGTCAAATTCGCCCTTTTGATTCATTTGTTTAGTTCCTTTCGGAGGTTGTTTCCCAGTTTTTTTCAGTACAGAGTCATTTTGATTACTCTGCTGAGCTTGGCTATTTTCTCTTTGGTATTGCTTTTCAGGCTTATTTTGAGGATCTTGAGAAGCATTTCTACAATTTCCTTTCTCATCAGCAGGCAAAGCCCAATCTGGAAGCTTTGGTGGCATCCAATAACCCTTAACATTAGTTTTCTTGTCGTTTATATAGTTGGATCCATCACGTTTATTATCAAAAACTTGTACGTAATTCTCTTCCAATCTATAATACCGATAGGTAAGCCAATTCTTCAGCACTACCCGTTAAGATTGACTTTTCCCCCGGTCCACACCGTACGTGAGACTTTCACCTCATACGGCGCTCCATCTACTTATCAGCTTGTGCGAATTTTCTTCCTGAACCGTTCCAGTTTCTTAAGTTCCTTATTATTCAAGATGCTGCTCATATCTACTGCGGTGTGTATAGCCTTGTGGATTTCCTTATGAACACAAGCCAAGTTTGGCAGTTTGTTAACTTCTTCTAGTGGAAGATTAGGGTCAATGTGGTGAACATGCAGGTTATGCTTCCCGAGAGGGACTCCTGTAATTCTACATTTACCTTTATCTCTGTTGAACGCGTATGCTCTGTTCATAAAATATTCAAAGTTGTATCGTGGCGAAGTAACAAGTTCTTTCCTAATTTTCTCAAGAAGGGATAAGCTTGTTATTTCATCATGCCTGATACCGATTTCCCTAGTTCCTTTTCTTTTTTCGATTAATGCTCGACCGAAAGGAGAATAGGGGGTTTCGTCTTGAACTTTTTGTTTGAACAGGTTTTCATTCATTTTTGCTAGATTGAGAAGCATTATGCCGACAAATCCAACTTCGGTTTCGATAGCCAAAGTTTTCTGTGTCCGTTCGGGATATTTGACCGCAAGGTTGACACATTTATTGGTAGATTGTAAGACTCCTCCACGTTTGGCAAGAATGTTATAAGTTTTTATTCTTAATTTATAACCTTCTTTATCCATAATGGAAGTATCTGTTGCATATGAATAATAATTTACTAGACCTCTAACCTTTGAGTTGTAGGCTAATATTAGCTGTGCGTTACTCAGTTTGTCATGATTTAACTTTTTATTAAGAGAGGTGAGTTCAGCTCTGAGTTCCTTTACTTTGCTCTTAATCTTCTTATCGGAAGGGGTAACATGACTGATGTATCTAGTCTTTTTATCTTTCTTCCTTTTACCTTTTATTCCTTTTAGAACTACCTTGTATTTAAATCCTAGAAATTCAATTGGACTCGTTCTGATGTTGGTGATTTTCGTCTTTTCTTCAGAGAGTTCTAGTTTAAGTTCCTTCTGGAGAAAATTTTTAATAACAGTTTTCCATTTATGCGCGTTGGATTTGTTATTTGTGACCAAAATCCAGTCATCAGCATATCTGATTAGATAGCCTGGTTTGAGTTTAGAAGATTTTAGAGCTCGTAATTTATGGTCGTGTTTTGAATATTTGTGTTTAGTGGTGAACTCTTCAAATTGCTTAGCAACCCATTTGTCAAAGTAATGCAGATATACATTAGCTAGGAGGGGGCTTAAAATGCCTCCTTGTGGGGTTCCAATGTCATTTCTGACAATATTTTTGAAGATACCAGCTTTGAGAAATTCAGTTATTAAGCATAATATTCGTCTATCTCTGATACCCATATTCCATAATTTCTTTATTAGGATTCTATGGTTTACTTTGTCAAAGAACTGACGAATGTCACCCTCCACGATCCAGTGGTACCCAGTACGGTGAACAAGGACTTTGATTCTTTCCAGAGCATGATAAGTAGTTCTTTCAGGTCTAAACCCGAAACTATATTTAAAGAATTGTGCCTCTAATATAGGTTCCAGAACTTGTTTCATCATTTGCTGGATTATTCGGTCCTCTAATGTAGGAATACCCAGAGGTCGTTGTCCGCCGTTAGCCCTTGGAATAAACACACGTTTTATGGTATGTGCCTTGAAATTCTTAATTCTATCGTGGATTAACTCAATGAGTTTTTCCTCGGATAGTTTTAAGTAGTCGCGTATTGTTTTTCCGTCGACTCCTGGTGTCATAGAGCCCCTATTGCTCTTCAGTGAATGTATCGCTGTGACAATATTGGGTTTTGACATCATTATTTCAAGGAGAGATGTGTGTTTTACCTTGATATTGTTTTCCAGTTGCTCTCTTGTTCTTGAGTGCAGCTTGTCTAATGTGCATCTTAATTCTGATTCTGATTCAAGAGTGTATTCTAGTTTTCGCACCATATTGCATCACCTCTTAATGAGATTTTGCTCTAAGGTTTAGTCGGTTACTGTTACACATTCCTAGAATAATTCCGCTTTTGCTTGATTGTAGACTCGGGCCCTTCCCTTCGGTTACATTACATAACCCTCATCAGTACTATGACCCTGCTGCCATTGGTGTAAAGGAATTTCAGTATTGTTTCAATACCTTATATCCACGAACCGGTAATTAACCACCGTATTGCGTTCTCACCAACTTCAACTGTTCCGCATGTTCTAGCCTTGCATATAACCTTAGGATTCACCTTTATGCCGTCAGTTACTAATGAATTAATCGTAATGTGGTTCATTAGATGAATAGGGGATAGTCCCTATCCGTAGATTTGATATATTTGATTATCATTTCCACAACTGAAAAGGTAGGGGTTTACCTCCTCCATATTTCTATGGAACGGATAGTATCGACATGTACATTCGGTGATTCGTCAGAATCTGTGATTCATTCTATCCATAGATATTTTATGGCATCCCGATTACTTCTCTTACCATGTTCCCACAGGAATTTAGGCTCGATTTTCACCGACTTCAACGGGCTTATAACAATAATAGGGTTATCTATTATTGCTATCCGTAGGATTAGACCTTTTCAAGAATTTACGATATTCTTGCAAGACTCACTTCCAAGTCTTGTTAGTCAAACATGCAGTTGGAACATTGTTGTTCCCTCGCTTTTATATAGTGTGTTTCCACAACTTTTTGTGCGAGAACAGTTCACACCAAATATCTTCCAATGCCCCACTGAACTGCAGCTCTTTTCATTGCACTTGAAAGGCCACCTTTCAATGATTCAAACTGAGTTTGCTCTGCTCCATCTGATTTTTTTATCCATTCGCCATCTACATAACATGAGATTGTACAAAGGACTCCTTGCATAAAATCAGAAAAATCATTTTGCCATCCAGCCGGTCCGAATACTTCATCTAATCGATTTTGAATTGCTCGATTTGTGACATAAGCTAAGACAAAGGCATATTTTTTACCATTGCTTTGACCACTTCGACTGACACGCCATTCGATATCCTTTGAAGGAAAAGGCGCTTGCAGCTTTTGCATAACTTCCTCCATGCTACAATCTTTCTTCACAACAACAGCCCCTTAAAGTTTCTTAGAACTTTTCCACCACTTATTTTTTGCTCCATTAATGCAAAAAAACCTCTGAGTTTGATAGTTACAAATAAGCACAAAATGCTTACTTGAATTCCATCAACCCAAAGGTTGTAAGTTTAATAGAGTATCCGCTAACCAAATTATGGCTGCCAAAAAATAAAAAAATAAAAAAAGTTCCTGAAAAAATTATACAATTTTATAATTTAATTAACAATAATAAACTTCCAGGATTGTGCTATTGTGGTGTTTTTACCCTTTAAAATGCTTCCCGATGTGCTATAATATTTCTATAATTTAATTTACTTAAAGCGATGACCGCTCAAACAGCCTTTTGTTAAAGGTGTGTTTAGCGGTCTTTTTTATTTTGAATCTATAAAGAGGGGAGAACAGTAAAATAAATGCTAACAGTTGATACATTTAATGAAATTGAAATAGAAGATGACGTAGAACGATTGTTAATTCTCCGAAAACGAATGGCCTTATCCCAATATCAGTTTGCAAAGGGGATGGGAATTAGTACAAGTTATCTTGGACAGATTGAAAGGGGCGAGGTACCATTCTCTCCCCAACTTAGAGTTCGGATTAACGATTATCTGAAGCGGGAGAAAGAGATTCATGAAAAAGATATATTTAGCAGTTTCTGATAAAGAAGATGGAGAAATCAGAAGTACAATTAAAGGATTGCTTCCCTTTGTAGATGTACATAAGCTATCTTCCAAGGAGGAAGTTTTAGAGGCAATAAGCAACCCATTTTTAGCATGTATCACTCTAAGTGACTTTCTGGATCAACATATTTTAGAATCCATTAAATTAGAGGGTCAACTCATTGTAATCGACTATGATAAAAGTATAAACGTTACAAATAAAAACATAGTTCTATGCAGAAGTACAAATGATACAAGAATGGCCATCTATGATTCACCTATTGGCCACTTAGGAATAGATAGAACAGTAATGGAACCATCCAATGATAAGCCGATAAAGAAAGAAATTGCTAATGAAACAGCTGAAAATGACGTTAAGAAGAGTGATAATCAGGAAAAAGCCATAGACAAATCACCTCCAGAATTCTCGAAGGAAAAGGATAATACAAACTCTAAAATTCCTCCAAAAGAAAACGATCTAGAAAAAAACTCAGAAAAGATCAATAGTAAATCCCTAAGTAAAACGCCAAGTCCGGAATCTAAAAAGGCAGCACCTAATCAAGAACATGACAACTCATCAGCTTCACAAAAAAAGAGGAAGAAAATATACATTTCTTCACCTACAAAGGCTCATGATTTCGGTAGAAAATTAAATGGTGTAAATCTCAGTACAGAAAAGACTGTGGGTATTTGGGCACCTTTAACAGCAGGGGCCACAACCTTCATTGTGGATTATGCCATATTCCTTCAGCAACATGGTGTTCCTATATCAGTTGTGGAGATCCCAAAAGAGAATCCTCACTTGTTTAAGATCTTACACCGGTTTGGTTCAAAGCCAGACAATTGGATTTCACTAACGGAAAACCTTTACTCCAATGACAATGGCAATAATAACTCTTTATGGATTTATAAAGGCGTCAAATGGTTCCCGGTAGGCTTAAATGATTTTGATATTGATCGAAACCAGGATCTAATTTTAGATTTTTTTATTTCAGTTAAAGAAAATGCTTATGTATTAGTGGATTTGCCTACCGGAAAGATGGATGATTCCACTTTAAATACACTTCCATACCTCGACGAAATTTGGGTAATTGCTGATGACCAGTTTGACCGAACTAAAGAATGGAAAAATTTCATACACAATACACTCATTAAGGAGTATAAAAAGCCAGTTAAATTGATTCATAGCCGCACTGGTACTCATAGCCGGCCAAAGGACGTAGCAGAATTATTAGACTTGGAGCTCATCACAGCTTTACCTTCCATGTTTGACAGGGTAATGGCAAATAACCATGAGAGAAAACCATTGATTGCTGACATAATTGCAGCTCAAAAGCTCATACCGCCATTTATTAAAATAGCTAGAGGGTTTGTGGGGAAAGAATTTGATAAAATATACCGACCAACCTTCTGGATGAAAATAAAAAGAAAGTTATTAGATGCTGTTGATTGATTCTTCATGTAGGTGCTAAACTGATAGTAATCTATTTTCTTTTATTATTTCTTGGCTATCTTTTATGAGATAAGCGGTAATTTATCAATTTAGCGGTCTTTGGATCGAAGCAAGAGCTTTCTTTTTGATGCTCTCTCTTCTTTCCATTGGCCGCTTTTTTTATTCAATGGAGGTGGAAAAAAATGAATTTAAAGGAAATTAAAAAAGTCTTAATGACTGGAAAAGGAAAAATTTTAATAGGGACACACACTAAGAAAAGGCTTAAAAAGCGAGGGTACTCTAAAGGAGACATTGTTTCAGCTTTATTTAATGGAGATATCGTTGAAAGACAAGGGGCATCTAAGGTTGTAATAGCCGGGAGAGATATGGATGATAACCCGATTGTTGTGGTCATCGCTAAACATTCGCATTTTATTTTTAAGCTTGTAACAGTCATGCCGCCAATTGATCATTTCCGATTTAAGGATTGTGTGTAAAGAGCTTAAGAACTATAAGAAAGGTTGTTACGAATTATGAAATTAATGAGGCAAACTAGAGTCAAAGATTGGTATGAATACTATCGAACCCCATGTGTAATTTGTGGTAAGACAGGTGGTTGTATGGCTCACGTTGATGGTTCAGCGGTAGCTTGTATCCGAACTGAAAGTGACACTTATTTTTCAAAAAATTCGGCTTTACCTAGCTACCTTCACCTACTTAAAGGGGATAATAAGCGAAAGATTAACAAAGAGGAAATCGAAGAAATTCATGTAGGACATCCCAAGCAAAAAGATAAAGTCCTTAATACTGTTTATAGTGCATTAATAGAATGCTTAGAACTTGATGATGTACATTACAAACACTTAACTTCTCCTTCAAGACAGCTAGCTGATAAGCAAGTTATGCTAAGGCAATACCGCAGCTTTCCTGATAAGCCTTGGGAGGTAGCGAGATTGTTGAAAGAAGGTTTGGAAATTAAACATTTTAAAGGAATCCCTGGTTTTTATCTACAAGAAGAAAAGTACTGGACTATTGCCGGCAGCAAGGGCATTTTGATACCTTTTCGAAATCACTATAATGAAATTGTCGGTTTCCAGTACCGAATAGATAATCCTCAAAATGTGGTTGAAGTAAAAGTTAATCGCCCTGGTCTTAAAGCCCGGATTATAGAGCAACCAGATCTTGTGCAGGTCTCTTTTGATGGTGAAATCATCTTAGAGGAAGAGATTAAATCTAACAAAACATGGACAACCATTGTACATGAAAATGGCGTTAAAGGATGGGTTCGAGTAGTAAAAGGAAACCGTTATTTCTGGCTTAGTTCAGCAAAGAAACCAGAAGGAACAGGTTCAGGTAATCCAGCCCCCATTCATGTTGCAGTACCTACTTCTAAGTTAAAGGAATGGAAAGAAGGGGTTAGTCTAAAAGCAAGAACTGTATGGTTATCTGAAGGTCCTTTAAAATGCGACATAGCATCAGATTGTATTGGGAAACTATATGATCCATTAGAAATTGATGATATAGGTGATATCTTCTTAGCACTTCCGGGAGCAGGAGCATGGCGTCTAGCCCTTCCTGTATTAAAGGAAATGGGTGTGGAACAAGTAAATATTTGCTTTGATGCTGATGCCGTTTCCAATGTATATGTAAAGAAACACTTGATGGAATGTGCGAAAGGTCTAAAAGAAGAAGGCTATAGAGCAAACCTTGTTTTATGGAATGAAGATGAAGCTAAGGGGATTGATGACTTATTTATCAAAAACCGCTTACCACATATAAAAAAATTATTTTAAAAAATATTATTTAAGCTATAAAAAAGTCCTTTGAGTTGAGTTCTCAAGGGACTTTTCCTTTTTACATCAAAAACTGAACAAACAAAATTAAATGTTATTGGCAACTTTCCATCCCTTTCGTTGTTTGGCAGCTGATAAGATATTTGAACATTTAAAAGTCCTAAGTTGCTGCTTCCCAACATCCAATGTAAGAACAACTTCGCTAGTATAACTCCTTACAACCACTGCCCTATGTGTGAGTTTCCCTGCATCATTCATATAAATTAGATCAATCGGTATTTTATTTTCCCTTGAGAAATTAAACAAGCATTTCATGTATTATCAGCTCCTTTTTACATAATAATAAGGGAACTAATGTTCGTTTTCAAGTTGATTTAAGAACAAATGTTTGTATAATTATTGATATAAGGAGATGAGAATAGATGATCCGTGACAGAGGAAAAATTTAAACAATACTATAATATAGGGGAGGATAAATCGTTTTTAACGATATACTTCCCCTTCTTTTTTTACGTTGTAAATTCATTATCAATATTTAATTCTATGTAGATCTTATAGTAATTAATGATTAATCAAACGGAGGAACAAGATGGTTGTAGTAAGAGAGGTTGTTATACCTTCAGGGGAGAAAAGGTGGATAGTGTTAACTAATCAAATTGAGCCAGTCATTCCAATAATGAAATATATAAAGTACCTTGATAGTCTAGGAAAGGCTCCTAATACACTCAAATCCTATTGTTATCATTTAAAGCTTTACTGGGAGTTCCTACTTAGCCACGATAAGAGCTTTAAAGAAGTTGATCTAAATTTATTAGCAAATTTCATAGGTTGGTTGAGGATGCCGCAACAAAAAGGGAAAGTTAAATACCTTTATGGAGAAAAAGCAAAAAGAAGTGAGCAATCTATAAATATAATTGTTAACTGTGTTATCAATTTCTATGATTATTTAATGAGATTAGATGGCTTCGAGAAAGACCTTAAAACTAAAGTAATGAAAGAAATAAAGGTAAGTAAACGCTCTTATAAATCTTTCCTTAATCACATTTCAGATAAGCAGTTACAAACAATGAACGTATTAAAAGTTAAAGAACCTAGAAGAAAAATTAAAACTGTTACTGAGGAACAGTCAACACAGATTCAAAAAGCGTGTAAGAATATTAGGGACCAACTAATTATTAGAATAATGTATGAAGGGGGGTTAAGAGCAAGCGAAGTAATAAATTTATGGATAGAAGATTTTAATATTAATGATCACAGTATTCTTGTTAGAAAATCTAAAACGGTAGCTGGAGAAAACCGTAAAGTTTATGTTTCTACAGAGACGATGAATATTTTTCAAGATTATATTATTGATTATCATGCGGATGAGGTAGATACAAATTTTGTGTTTTTTAACTTATCAGGGAAAAATAAAGGAAAACCAATACAATATTGGACAATTCAATCCTTAATAAGAAGAATAGGGAAAAAGACTGGTATTGATTTTTCAGCACATATGCTTCGTCATACATGTGCAACTAACTTACATAAGCATAGAATGGATGCTTCATCAATTCAAAAGTTTTTAGGACATGCTCATGTTCAGACAACTATGCAAATGTATGTTCATCCTTCTGATGAGACTATTCGAAAACATTGGGAAATTGCAATGAAGAAACAAACAGGAGGCTTATATGACAACTAATTTAGTAACATTACTAAATTCTAATAAGAACATAGATCCTAAATTAACGGACTATTGGGCGGCTGACATATGGGAAGTGAAAGATTTCCCATATCCGAATAAACTTGGACGCCGTGTGGGTAAAGCAAAATTTGATTTTACGGTAATTCAAAATTCAAACATTAGGCACCAAATAAAATATTATTCGTTTTATGGTTTGTCTCATGAGTATTGGCTACTTTCCTCTTACAGCTATGGTACATACAATTATTTACTTTGGATTTGGAAGTTCATCTCCTCATACCGTAAAAATATCCAGTCGATAACAGAAATGCCGTATCAAGAATCCTTTCAAAAATATAAACAATTTCTAATTGAGAACAACAAACCTTTAAAAGGAAGTAACAGAAATAGTATTTCGAGATATATAAGTGTTTATAATGAGTTTTATAAATTTTGGACAGATTTTTATGATGATCGACCAGAATATAAAAAAGATTGTTGGAATGTTGAAAGGCTAGGCATTGAATTCAATATGTCCAGAAGAGATAAGAATATAAATTTCGGGAATATACCTTCTGTATTTCGTGAACTGGTCAAGAGGTATATGTATCAAACCCTTCTTGTTCAGCAGTTAATTACCTACTCAACAGCAACAAATATTATGAAAAAAATGTATTTATTTTTTGACTTTATTGTTGAAGAACATCCGACTTGGAGAGATTTACGCAATTTGTCCCGAATAGATATCGAACGGTTTCTCTTGTATGTCAGAAATATTGAGATGGGCGGCAGGAGTTACACAAAAAATCGCAAACCAAGTAATAGACACATTTTAGAATGTATTTCTAATGTTAGAAGATTAATTGAATACATGCAGAGATACGAATGGAAAGAAGCACCCGCAATACCGGTCAAACTATTGATTTTTAAGGAAGATATACCTAAAAGAAAATTTATTCGTTATAGTGATCATATTAAACATGTACCAGATGAAATTTGGGAACAAGTACAACAATATTTACACCTTCTTGAACCGGAAATAGCAAGATTAATTATTATTTTAGAGGCTAGTGGCTTCCGTGTCTCAGATGTATGTCAATTAAATTATGATTGTCTAATACGCAAAAGTGATGGCTGGTGGTTAATAGGTGATCAGCGCAAAGTTAGGCATGAAAAGCATACTGTTCCTATATCTAAGGAAATCGTAACTATTATAAAAATGCAACAAGAGTATGTACTTTCGCGTTCTCAAGGAGACGATAATCCTAATAGGTTCTTGTTTCCTGTGCTATCCGGTAGAAATAAAGGTAAAGCTGTATCACAGAAAATGGTGAGCAATGCCCTTAATCGGTTGGCACTGAAGATGAAAGTATTAGACAAGGATGGCTCTATTTATCATTTTAAAAACCATGCTTTTCGGCACCGTTATGGCGTAACCTTAATAAATAATGGAATGAATATTCTCCACGTACAAAAATTAATGGCACATACAAGCCCTGAGATGACTTTAACATACGCTAGAATACTAGATAATACCCTCCGTAAGGAATGGGAAAAAGTCGAAAATGCAGTTCGTTTAAATCCTTATGGAGAGGTTATACATGCAGATTTAAGTGAACAAGTTGAAGAAAATGGTCTTGAGTTAGAATGGATACGTCATAATATGGATTCCGTAAGACTAGACCATGGTTTTTGTATAAAAAGCCCGAAACTTAATTGTGATTTTTTAGAACAAACATTAGAACCACCTTGTATAAAGAATAATTGTCGAAGCTTTCATGTAGATCAAACGTTTTTAGATTATTACAATAGTCAGATCATAAAAATGGAATCGGATATTGAATTATATAAAAAAAGTGGACGTCATCGCTCTATCGAATTAATAGAGCCAAAAATAAGTAAATACAAGGAGATCCGTGACTTAATATCTGAGGGCACTGAAATCTTAGGACTATCAAAAGAGAGAAGAGAATATATAGGCTCAGAATGTAATAAAGGAGGACCACATGGCTAATATAAATCCAAATACTCAAGGATTAAAAACATATGCGTTACAGAAGAAAATAATTACGAAGGAACGTGTGGATGAAGCCTTAAAAAAAATGTATAAAGAGAACATGAGAATTAACTTTAATTCAGTTTCAAAAGTGGCCAAAGTATCAAAAGCATTTCTTTATAAAGAATTAGAGTATCGCAATAAAATTGAATCATTTCGAAAAGAACAGGAAGGAATTCAGTCTCTAAACCATTATAAGAAAAGTGTATCGGAAACATCGAAAGATGTCATTATTGAGGCATTAAAGAGTAAAATAAGTGAGTTAAACCGAAAAAATCGGGAATTGGAACTAGAAAACAAACAACTAAAAGAAACACGTAAAGTTGAGCTAGGGAATATTTATGACAAGATATAGTAAGGGTATCATTCCAACTCAAAATATCTGATTAAAAAGTCATGAAAAATAAAGTGCGATACATTTTAAACATGACTAATTTGTATCGCCCTTTTATTCAATTAAATTCTATAACGGTATAACACCTTAGCTTCTATTTTTGTTGAAGATTATTGCAAGGCATTATTGAACAAAATCTACCCCCGTTGTTGTTAAAATCCTCCACCATACAGTTCGAACTATCTCCTGGCTTAGCGTTTGGATTCGTTGATATATGAGGATTATTTATGTTTTTCTTACGTCTTCAATCTATAAATAGAGCAAATGTTAAAATCATTATTACCTTTTTTTTAGAGCCGCGAAATAACCTCTGATAAACTGATTACATTCAAATTGTAGACCTATTCTTTCTTATATGATGGGTCTTTAAAGTGTTCCTTAACCTCTATGAGCTGCCCTATAAAAATTTTTTCCTCATTATTTATTAGTGCAGGAAAATTATCCTCAACCTAAAGCCTTGATTCGAGATTTAAACCACTTTTAATTCTTTGAGATCATAGGGAATAATTACCGTTTTCCTCGTTTATCCATTTTTGGGAAGGTTTTATATAGCATATCTCGAAAATTAAAATATGTATTATTTATTTACAAAGGGGGAATGTGAGAACAATTTTTTTACTCCAATAAAGAGCAAGAAAGAAAAAAACAACAAAAAAGGAGAGAAATATGAAAAAGATAATTCAATTATTAAGTGTCTTTGTTTTAACAGTAAGTATATTATTACCCTTTTCTACAAATGCCCAAACTAGGGAAATTCCTCCCCAACCTCCTCAAGAAGTACTCAATGAAGAAACAGGTCAAGAATGTGGATGTGAAAACGATAATAGTGAAAATTCATTAGTGAAAGAATCCATTAAAGTAGAGGATACAACAGTAATCAATAATTTTAAATCTCAGTATAATCAGTGGGAATCTTTAGGAGTAACTTATTATAATACCAATGAGTTTAATTGGAATGAAGTTACACTAACAAAATACGAAAATGGTGACTCTTCATTAGTTGTACCTTCTACCAAACTTGAACAAGGTGGTAATTTAGTATTTCTAATGGCTGGTTATTCAGTGGAAGATGGGGAGATTCTAAACCCAATTTTGATGGAAATTGACCCACAAGAAAATGATGAACGGCCAAGTGTCGAATATAAAACCCTTGATAACGTTGCTGTTGCTGGATTCTTATTTAGTGAGGATGGTGAATATTTAGAAAAGATCGAATACCCTGATAATCAAGTGAATGGCTATTGGAACGATGTTGCAAAGTGTATTAAGAATTCTTGGAGTAAAATCCCAAGTTGGTTAAGGACAGTTTGCTCTTCTGCTTGTTTCAGCGTTGTATTTGGAGGTAATATTTGGGGTGCTGCAGTTTGTGCCGGATGTTTAGGTGGGCATGTAATGCATTGCATGATGAGTAATGCGTAATAATAGCATCAGTAAACAAAAACTAGTTGTGCATGGGTTAATATTCCTTATAGCCACTATTTTAGCTGTTATATATTATCCCTCTGGAGTCTCGACAATTTGTATAATAGCGGCTTGTTCATCTGTATTCTTTCTAGGTAAACCAGCCTTCTCAGGGAAAAATAAAAAAGATGTTGATTAAAATATAATAAAGGAATAAATCAACAAAATTTAAACCCATCATCTGAGATGGGTTTCTTTTAATACTCAAAACCTTATTGAATAGCAAGATTGAAAAAAGGATAAAATTATAATACAATAAAAAGAACATATGTTCGATAATTTAGCAAAGGATTCATTTGTAGAGAAAAGAGGGGACAAAATGATCCGCGATAGAGGTACTAAAAAGTGGGTTTCACTAATGTTACCTGAACATGTAAAGATGTTGAGGGAATATAACGCAAATTATAATAAGATTCCAAAACCGTCTCTTGATGAACAGAAATATGAACAGTTTAATGAAATCGTATCTGAGGCTATGGAAATGAATAATACCTTGGAATTTGCTTATTATTTTCAAGGGGATATCAGACAATATATTGGCAATATTCACTATTTCGATGTATTAAAAAATGAGTTAAGAATTATTGATCAACGGGCTGAAAAGCACTTTTTAAAATTAGAAAATATCATGGGCATATCAAACTACTATGAATAATATTCTAAAAAAATTGAGCAAAAGTAAGAGTTGGACTAAATGGTAAGGATTATCTATATAAACATATCTTTAATGAATGAATGTTTGAAATTAAAAAGATTTATCGAAAAAAGTCTTGATAACAGAATAAAATGGCAGCCAGCTCATTTTATGCCAGAGCATAGGGCCATGCTTAATCGAATAACAATCGACGACAAAAAGCAAAAAAAGCCTCAGTTGGATGAACATGAATTTGAGGAAATAGGTTATATTGTCATGGAATCCTTAAAGTGTACCATCCCAATTAAAGTGACGATTTGGAAAGACGGGTTTTTTATGTTTAGAACCGGAATCGTAGATAAAGTGGATATGCTAATGAAATATTTACTCTTAGAATCTAATGGTGAGTTATTAAGGATATCTATTCACGAAATTACGGCTGTTGAGAGGATATAAAAATGACCAGGATTCCAGAAAAAGACCGGGATATTTTAGAGCAAGCTATGTATCTCCCGATGCTCCTTACCATTCTCGAAAGGGATCGAATATTATTTGATAAAGGTTCCTTCAAACTTAAACAACCATACTTGGAACTTATTGATGAGACGATAAAGGCCGTTCAATATGATCTAAAAATAACTAAAGATGCAATGAGGAAAGGTCAAATGAAGGTTGAAGAAATCACCCGGGATGAGGCTTTCACGATGTTTTTATTTATTTACAAAGGCTATGAGGAAAAACATAATTATTTTAATCCAAGAATTCGAAATAGGGTCCAGGAACTAATGGAGTTTTACCTGTATAAGCGATTTAAATAGTAAAAGCCCTTAAGAAGGGCTTTACTAAATTTAGAACCAGTTATTTAACTGTTTTTCACTGCATCTTTCAGTGCTTTACCTGGAGAAAATGCTGGTACTTTACTCGCAGCAATTTCAATTTCTTCACCAGTTTGCGGATTACGCCCTTTACGAGCGGCTCTTTCACGAACCTCAAAGTTACCAAAACCTAAAAATTGGGCTTTTTTCCCTTCTTTTAATACATTAGTAACTGCTTCAAATACTGCATCAACAGCTTTTGAAGCATCCTTTTTGGAAAGCTCACTACGTTCAGCAACTGCATTTACAAGTTCTGTTTTATTCATTTTGGTCACCTCTAGAAAAATTTGGAATCATCAATTTATTGTTGCACTATAAGTAATAGCATATAAGCTTGTTTATATTCAAGAAAAATAATCTCTTCATATTTTACTACTTTACCAGCTTGAGTTTAAAATCTGCTAAAATCACTTCACTTTTACTTTCGTCACAGCTTTAGATTTTTTTGCTGCCTTCCCTAATTCCTTCAGCAATGTTTTTTTATCCTTTTTAGAAGCCATATATTCCCCACCTGCCCTCTTATTTCGTTCGTTAATTTTTAGTTTGTCCAAATTAATAAATTCTAAACGTACTATACTCTCCACTAGATGAATAGATTAACAATATAACTATTTAACATTTTGACACTGGGATAAAAGAGGAGAGAGGGGCTCTTTTAGAAGAGGGGGGAGTATATTGAAAGCAATCAATCCAATTTTTGATAACAAAAATAAAAACAAGCTATCCGTAACTCATACACCCAATGTTCGGAAAAAGCCTGTAACGAAGGCTGAGGGCAGAAAAGAAAGATGCGATAAAAAGAAAGATGTGAAGATACCATTCAATGACGAAGAGAGGGTATTAATTAAAAGGCTTGCTAAAATGCGTGGCCTGGAACCGACTCCTTATTGCACTTTGTTAATCAAGAAGGCGCTCAAGGAAGAGCATCATTTTCCTCCCTGTTATTACAATCCAAAAGGGAAACCTTATCCTGCAAAACTTGAAGTTCATTACCATGATCAGCTTTTTGATTATAAAGTTAAATGGGATTGTAGTCTAAAAGAGGCTGCCTACAGGATTATAAGTTTCATGCTAACCATTGAAAGAAGGTTATTGTTATGAATAAAACCAGATATGGTCAATATGAAATATATGAAGAAGAACTTGACGATTTATCTTATCAACCAAGTGGATTGATTGATAAGTTAATTTTTAATCTGGGTAGAAGCTTATATAAATCTCAAGAACTTCAATACTCTTTTTCTGTGCCTGCATCTGAATACTTAAGGGGAGAACTATTTTGCAATGATGTATCTGAAGCCATGGAGTGTAAATTCACGCAAAGAGATCTAATAAGTTTACTCCTTGACGATTTTTTGTATCAAGCAAAACAACGAAACAATCCATATGATCTTTATCATGAATTAGATATAAGGAGTGAACACTCGTTAAAGGTGAATAGCTATGAAGGTGGGAATAAAACATATAACCGTAATACATCTAAAGGAAAAGAGCGTATATTTGAATGTACCATCAGAAGAAAAGAAGCCTTACGACTGGAAGTAATTTTAAGTGATATAGCAGAATTAGGGGAAAACAAATCATTTACAGTTAACCAGGTGCTAAGAATTCTTTATAGCGACTTTATACAGAAATATAGAACTGGAAATTTAACCAACGTAATAGAAAATATTGTTGCTCGTTATAGAAACTTATAATCCTTATTAAAGTTGGTACCATAATTTAGGATTTCACGGAGCAATAGGCCCTTCAAAAAACAGGAATAAAGGCTTGACCATATCCAATATTTACATTATTATGATGATATATAAATTAAACCAACGGGAAAGCCCCGAAGAACTAAGAGCAGATACTTTTTGTATCTGCAGCTCTTAGCTTCTTCGGGGCTTTTTTTGTTCCTCGAAGGAGGTGGAACCATGAAAAAGTCTATGAAAAAATTATTTCCATTTATAGCGTTAACTGCAGTATTTGCCTTTTCTTTACTTCTTTTCTCTCCAGAGGAAGCCGCAGCAGCTTGGAAAAAATCCGGTATTACCCCTCAGGGAAATTTGCAAAACAGTAAAATTTACACCGATCTTGCTAACATTGTTTACTTTATTACAGCTGTAGGTGGATTCTGGGTTATTGGATGCCTATTATTCGCGGGTATGAGACTCTCAGCTGCTCAGGGCGGAAATCCACAGGCCCGAACGCAGGGCTTTATTGGAATCTTAATGGCTGGACTTGGAATTTTCATTATTGTTAAAGCAACGACTATTGCTGGTTGGTTTGCAGGATTCGGATCCTAATTAGAAATTCAAATAGAAAAACTCATACCCCTCTAAATTATTAGAGGGGTAGATTTTTAAAGAAGGTGCTCATTTGAGAAAAGAAACTGTTCCAATTGATATGTCCTCTGAACAAAAAACAATACTAGGCTTTATCTCTATAAGGCAACTTATCTACCTCATCATTGGCGGGGCCATTTTATATACATATATCCCCATAGTCTTTAACATATTCCCGCATTTTATCGTCGGTGGGATAGCTGCTCTTATTTCAGCAATTCCCACACTGGTTTTTATTTTCATATTTGGTTTTTGGAAAAAAACAAAACTTCATCTAAATTTTGACCACTATTTTCTAATTAAGCTTAATTACGGAAAACAGATAGGCATTTGGCGGAAAGGAAGCCGTTCTAAAAATTGGAAGGTGACTAATAAATGATTGAACTTATCGTAATGGCAATCTTCGGGGTTGTTGCTTATGTATTTTACAAAATGATGTTGAAGGAGCCCATTCTCCCTTGGAAAGAAAAAAAAGTTTATGAATCAGATACCCCATCAAATAAAAAGAAACAAAAAAAGAAAAAGCATGAGGTTTCAATCGAAGAAGAGCCAAAGCTTTTTCAAGAGTTATTTGATGAAGTAAAGGACATATCAAACCATATGATTAGGTTTAATGATAATTCCTTCACCATGATAGCTGAAGTTGAGCCGGTCAATTACTTCCTTAAGAGCCAAGATGAACAGGAAGCGATCGATATGGTTTTTGAAAGTTGGTTAGCTGCCATTAATTACCCTGTACAGTTTTACCTACAAAATCGTTTTATAGATATTTCTGAACCGGTCCAGCAAATGAAAGAGAGCATGAGAAATTCAGAAGACCTTAATGAAGCAGCATTAAGTTTTGGCCAATCAATGATTGATGACTTACAAAATTGGCAATCACAAACACCACGTTATGAGACTAAGAGATATCTCATATTTACTCATAAAATCAACGCAAAGGACATTTCAGCTGATTCAGCTGAAGAATTAGAAGAAAAACTTGTTGAGAAATCATTTGCTGAATTAATGAGGAGATTGAATGCCGCTAAATCTCAATTAAGGAGAGCGGAAATGAATGTTTCTCTTCTTCCTACAGAAGGGATTTATGAATTGCTTTATCACACTTTTAATCGTCGAAAAGCAGTAAAAAATCGTTTCAAAGATTTAGTAGAAACAGAAAAAAATGCATTGTACGTAACAGCTGAGCAGACTGATGAACATATTGAAGCGGTTAAGGAGGCTATTGAAGAAAATGAATTTAACCAAGAAGAACAGCGAAAAGAAGATCGAACAGAAGAAAGCCAAGCAAGTTAAAGAAAGTAAGGTTAAAAAGAAAAAACAGTCCGGTAAGGATGAAGCGATCTCAGATCATCAAATGGTGACTAAGCCTACAATGTGGGACATTATTTCCCCTGAAGGCTTAAAAATTAATAGTGAAGATTTTGGAATAATAAAGCAATCTCTAGGAACCAAAACATATTTCCGTCCAATTTATATTCCAAGAGACGGCTATCCCAGAAAAATGCAGACTAATTGGCTCTACAATCTTTCTTCAAGTGGAGAAGTAGACGTTCTAATTGATGTACATAAAGTAGGAAAATCAGATGCCATTAGAACCTTACAGCGGCAAATTACAATGCTCCAGTCGAACTTAACCTTTCAGACTAAAAGAGGAAACATTGATCAAATTAATGATTTGGAATCTAAAATTCGAGACACAGACTTACTTATGAGCGAAATACAGTTCTCCGAGAATGACATGTATAACGTTAGTTCGTTAGGGGTTTTATATGGCCAAAGCGAGAAGGAACTAAATAGGTACAGTGAAGCCATCGAGGATGAAATGAGCAGTCAATTCTTCTCTTTAGTCTCGACCTGGGGCAGAGTCAAAAAAGGTTTTAAAAGTGTTATTCCTTTTGGGAAAAATGAGATTCCGGATTCATTTCGTAATATTGACCGCCGTGCTTTATCTACCTTCGCTCCCTTCATTAGTGGCAGCGGTAAATACATGGGAGGTATTCCATTAGGAATAAATAAAATTACTGGCCAATTAGAGTTTATCAATAGTTTTGGGAATGAAGAGTACCGTCCACAAAACTATAACATGTTTGTAGTTGGTATATCTGGTTCAGGTAAATCAGTAACTCTTAAGCTCTTAATTGCTCGGGAATTAACTGGTGCAAATATCTATAGCAGATTAATAGACCCAGAAGGTGAATTTGTTCGAATCACCAGACGATTAGGTGGTATCAATTTAAACATTAGTGAAGAAGAAGATATTTGCATTAATCCTCTCGCTATTAACTTTACTGACGTCCCAATGGATGAGCAAGATGAAGAGTTAGATTTATTAGAAGATACTGATGAACGAGAAGTTATTGAAAAAGAGGGGAAGAAATTTATTCGGTTTGTACCTCTTAGAGAAAAAATGAATGACATTCTGGACTTTTTCGATATTATTTGCCGCGGTAAGAATTCGGAAGATCGAGGCCTTGATGTTTTTGAGAGAAACTATTTAGAAGAAGCAGTTCAATACATCTTTAATGAAAAGTTAAAGCTTACATCTCATCCGGATTCCTTATTCAGCAACGAGGTAGTTCAAGTTGACAACCAATTGATCCAATCAAAAGTAAGGAAACCGGAACCGACTATATCTGATGTGTTCGAATACTTAAAAGATCATTATGAGGAAGAGCCAAAAGCTCTAAGATTAATAGCCGCCATTCGCCCCTTCTTAAGGGATGGCTCAAAGCCTATCTTCGATGGACAAACATATCTTGGCAAGGGAGTTACCCAATCATTGCAAGATGCAAGGCTGGTTAATTTTAATATTAGCCAAATGGAGGAAGGCTTTTTACGCCCAATTGCTTATCATGTAATCCTGAATTATTTATGGGAGCATTTTGTGAAAAATCTAGATAACGCAACAAAAAAGAAATTTGTTTACGCCGATGAAGCTTGGACATTAATCGATTCTGAGCAAACAGTCAGTTTCCTTGAAAAAATGGCACGAAGAGCCCGTAAACGAAACACAGGTCTTCGATTGGCAAGTCAGGACTTTGTACGCTTTGTTACTAATAACAAAGCTAGAGGGATTCTACAAAATACACATGCTTATCTATTCCTTCAGCAAAACAAAATTGATTTGAAAGTTATTAAGGAAAACTTTGACCTTAGCGCTGGTGAAATAAATATCTTATTCGGGAATCCGGATAAAGGTGAAGGAATTCTTCGGATGGGAAAAAGCTCCGTGTGGTTACAAACAAATCCTAGTGAGGAAGAATTATTCTTCATTGAATCTAACCAAGCAGTTTATGAAGAACAAATGAAGCGAAAACAACTCATGGAACAGCGTTAGAAGGGGGTGGTGGTCCTTGCAAGATAAAATTATGGATATATTTGAGTCCCTATTTGAGAAGATGCTCGAATGGATATTGGGTCCCTTTAAGGATCTAGACACTCTTAAGGGGCTCATTTATGACACAGGAAAAGAAGAATACTATTATGGTGTTTTTAATGAGGATCAATTTGGTGTTATAGCTCAAGGTATGGCTGTTATGCAGTCCTTATCTGTAGGGTTCATTTTAGTTTCTATTATATTAGCGGGTATGAGAATATCCTCTTCCGGTATAAATCCTTCTAACAGGACCTATACATTTGAATATTTTAAAGACTTTATTCTTGTAGCTATATTGTTTTTTAACTTGAGCACAATTTTCGAAATTATGTACTCCGTAAATGAAATGTTTGTTTCGACATTCTCAAGTGCAAAAGAAGTCATGGATGGAGATATTGCGAAACAGGCTACTACATTTCTAAAGCAAGGTGTTCTAGGGGGATTAATAATAGGATTGGTACTTCTTGGACTTTCAATATGGGCAAACTTCTATTATATGATGCGTACCCTTACACTAATGATTTTAACCATAATGTCGCCTTTGGCAGTGGCTCTTTACCTTATTCCGCAAACGAAAGGTATTACCGCTGGATTGTTTAAAGAATATGCAGGAACTGTATTTGTTCAATCCGTTCATGCCGGGGTATATTGGGTAATTGCAGCAATTGCTGGTGCGAATCCTGGTATCGGAAGTATCTTACTTTACATCATCTTTATTCCTGTTACGGAATCAATCAGATCTCTTTTAGGTTTAGGAGGACAGATGAATGACCGGTTAAGTAAAACGGCAGCCATGATGGGTGGTTCTGCACTAATGGGTGTTGCTGGTGCAGTTAAAGGGGCCTTAAGTGGACAATCTGTCGCTCAATCATTAAGAAGTGCTGCTGGCCAGGTAGCTAAAAATGCTAAAGGCGGAAAAGATGGTACTGAAGAAGACGGTGCAAAAGGTCTCCTTGCAGGAGCTGGAACAGACATAGGTTCTACCTCAAGAGCAGAAAGAATGCTAAAAGCTGGAGAAATTTTTTCAAAAGGCGGTAAAGCTGTCTTTGGAGCCGCCGGAGCTATTGCTGGTTCACCGATGGGTCCTGTCGGTTCAATTGCTGGCTCAACTTTAGGTTTTAGTGCTGGTGGTGCAATCGGTGGAGTAGCGGGAAGAGCGGG
This sequence comes from Cytobacillus firmus, assembly GCF_023715565.1. Classification (GTDB taxonomy): domain Bacteria; phylum Bacillota; class Bacilli; order Bacillales; family Cytobacillaceae; genus Cytobacillus; species Cytobacillus firmus_C. The sequence goes on from NZ_JAMBOJ010000008.1 coordinate 72,556, forward strand.
TATGGCTGGTGCAGAATTATTGGCAGACAGAGCTAAAGCTGGTTTTAAGGCGGGGAAAAACAAGTTTGATGGTTTAAAAAATGCTGAAGCTCATGCAGATGAAAAATTAGCTAATACCCTTGCTGATAAAGAAACCTCTCAATGGGCTGGTGAAAATAAAGATGCATTTCTAAAAGATATTAAAGAGCGTTTCCCTGATGCCACTGATCGCGAAATCAATCAAATGTGGGATAAACAAGTTGCGTCTAAGCAAAGTGATTTTCTCGAAAAAGCAAGGTCAACAGTAAAAGGACTTAAAGCACAAAATGGGAAACTTGCAAAAGCTTCAGACTTAGTAGATTCCACCGTAAATAACCTGACTAATGATTGGGCAAGAAACAATGAAGATACCTTTAAACAAAATTATGATGCCGCTCATCCGTTGCCAGCAAATGCTACGGAAGCTGAAAAGAATAAACATAATCAGAATAAAAATGAAGCCTGGAATCAGAAGATAGCTGAAAAGAGAAATGCCATAAATGGTGTAGTCTTGGCTGCAGCTTCTAAACTCGGATTTGGCAAGTTAGATGGCCAATCTTTCATTAATAAGGATGACTTTATTAGTGAGGTTGGCAATCAAGTCGGTAGCGTTCTTGGCATGAATGGGAAACAAGAAAGTTTAGGTGCCGTTAAGGATGCAATCAATAGCGTTAACTTAAATCGTGCAAAAGCTACAGATTTGATAAATACTTCTGTTGGTGGCCTAACAAAAGAATGGGCCAGTAAAAATAAAGAAGCATTTATGAGAAATTATGATAATGAAAACCCCTTACCAACGAATGCTTCTACAGAAGAAAAAACAATGCATCAACAATCTAAAGAAGCTGCCTGGAATCAAGCACTTGGTCAAAAGCAAAATGCTATTAAAAATGCTGCCATTTCGGTTGCCTCCAAACTAGGGAATGGATCTCCAGTTGATTCATCCTCTATTAATAAAGAAGAGTTTGTAAATCAGCTTGGAAATAAAGTAAGTTCCATTACCGGTTTTAATAATCCTGAAAGTATTCAAGCAGTCAAAGCTGCGACTAATGGAGTTAAAGTGGGACAAGCTCAGGGTTCTGAATTAATCGGTGCAACTGTAAGCAATTTGACAAGCAAGTGGGCTAAAAATAATCGTGAATCCTTTATGAAGAACTATGATATGTCCAACCCATTGCCTGCAGATGCAAGTTCAGATACTATACAAACCCATAACCAAAATCGGGAAGTTGCTTGGCAAAATGCGGTTGCTGGTAAAAGAAACACAATTAGTCAGATTGCTAGTAAGGCCGCTTCTAAATTAGGATATATCCCTTCTAGTACCAATTCTTACATTAATAAGGACGACTTTGTTAATGAGGTTGGAAATGAAGTAGGCGCGGTAATTGGAGCGGGTCAAAGCGCTAGCCTCCTCGCTGTTCGTGGAGCTACAAGTTCCGTAAAGAACGCTTCACTGTATTCAGGGAAGTCGGTAAATACACCATTCTTACGTAATCAATTAGCTTCAATGCAAACAAACAAGCAAAGGGACGCTTTTGTTGAACAGCATATTAGTAGCAACCCTGGGGCCACCAGACAAGAGGCTGTTCAAGAATGGAACACATCACATGCACCATCTCAATTTCAAAAGAACTTAAACGCGTTAGCCAATCCTGTAAGCGGACTCCCTAGGCATATACCTTTAGACCATCGGTTAATCGGAGGAGGTAGTTTCGTTAGAGGAGCATCTGCTTTAGGTGCAGGTGTTGCTAGTGGAGTCCTTGAAAGTGCGGGTATTATTTCTGGTCCGAAAGCGGTTAGCAAATTTGTTGGTGATTCCAAATTGGGCACTCTTGTTAGGTCTTTACCTGTTGAAACAAGAACAGCATGGGAAAATAGAGATCCAATTCAAAATCCAGTAACAGCAGCTGTTGATTCTGTTGGATTAGGAATTAAACAGTCGTGGGATGCTGGAAGGAACCACATCGCTCAAAATGTATTAGAAAAACAATCAGGCTTCAGAAATGCTGTTGCTTATACCACAGGCATGATTGGTGGTGTAAAGGGTTATAAAGCCGGAGCGAATTATGCAGCTGGAGGAACACAAGTAACTAAAGCATTTGGCTTAAAAGGATGGAATCCATATAACAACGCTGTTAATCAAAAATCTCCGGATGTTGCTGAAATATCTGAGATAGAACAAATTGCTCAAACTATAATTGGGGATGATGGCCAAAAAACACTTGCATCTGGAGCAGTTCGAATGGTTACTACTAAGGGTCAAACAGTCCTTCAAGTAAGAACGAAATCGGGACAGCTTCAAACAGTTTCTCGTATTGGCTCGGGTGATTCTTCTTTAAAAAAGGGAGACACCCTTTATCAAGATTTATCAATTCAAGATGGCCAACTCACTCCAACTTCTAATGTCTACCAAGAAGACAGTGGAGGAGGGAGGGTTAATTTAAACCGCACAATAAATGTTAACCCTAATAAACTGGTAGCTAATAGGAACACACCTAAAACTCCAAGGGTTGTAAAAGAAGTACAAAGCTATAACCAATTGGTAGATAGCGGACAGTATTATTTAAAGAATGCAATGAGTGAAATGTCCAACATTGAAATGATTGTTGACAGAAATCGAAGCTACCTTCAAGGAGTAAAGAATGGACAAACCTACCGCATTTCTCCTTATGGACCGGGTGATACAAGAATTAGCCCAGATGAAACTCAAAAGATCACCTGTGAGATGAGAAATAATAAGCTGATTCCAAATAATACTGATGGTTATACTACTTCATTAAAACCAGAGGATTTAGTCGCTTATCGTCCAGCTAACAAACGAAATATGATGAGAAAACAGAATGACAAGTTCAGAAATAAAGCATTTGTGGAAGGCTTGAGGTGATCGCATGCTGCCTTCACCTCAAGAAAAAGAACGTGATCCATCCGTATTAAGAAAATATGCTGAACATAAGGCCAAACAGCAGGGCAGGAAAGTAGCTAAAAAGCTAGCTAAAAAAGGAGCTAAATTTGCAGTTAAATTAGCTAAATTCGCGGCAAAAAAGTTTGTCTTGCTACTTGGAAAAGTACTAGCTTGGCTAGTTGGAGCTGTTGGCCTCCCTGTTATAGGGATAGCTTTAGCGGTAATTGTTGCTCTTATTGTTATCTCATTAGCCTGGAGCTTCATGTTCGGTACAGGCGATGGACTAGAGGGTGAAGATAAGAAGATTCATGAATATATCGTGCAACAGGCAAATGGCACAGTAAATATGAATAGTTCACTTGAAAGACCCTATCGCGTACCCGAAAAACTAATAGCTGCCACTATTCAATTAGATGCTTTCCAAAAAAATGATGATATTAAAAGCGTCATTAAAAAAATGGCCAATGCTCTTGCTCCTACATTTGATTACGGTCAATATGATGAATGGAAAGAAAAACAGGTCACGGTATGTGAAGATGGAAAATGTAATGCTGGACCTGTAAAAAGAACCTCTAATATGGTTACAAAATTAAACCATGTAGAGTATTGGAATGGAACAACAACTTTTACGTACACACCTAAAGTCACTCCTTGGAAAACTAGTGAGAAGATCACATACCGGGAAGAAAAATATAAAGAAAAAGTAAAAGAAACATACACCGTTACTGTAGTGGAGTACTATATCGAATATGAGACACGGCCCTATACAGTTACCGAATACGTTCCTTACGAAGAGAAAATTGCTGTTGTAAAACTTGATGAAAACGGTAGAAGGTACGTAGAGTATATAACTGTTACAAAGTATAAAAAGGTAACTAAAACAAAGTATAAAAAAGTTCCTGTCAAAAAAGCTAAATCAAGGGAAGAAGAAAGGGTTAGAGAAGTAGAAGTCGAGAAAGTTCGAAAAATAGAAGTAAAAACAATTACTAAAACACGTCAACAATATTTCGAGTCCTCTAAATCTACTATTACTGATTATGCTACTTTTGATAGCATCCTCAATTCTTATGGGCTTGGTCTAACCGATAAAAGTATAGTAGAAGCAAACTATATGTTTATGGGAGGAACTATTGCTTATACAGATTGGCTTCAAACGATGGGAACCGGAGGTAGCTTCGGTGGTTCCCCTGGCTTTGACGGAACTATAATACCTGGTGCAGGTGTACCTCCACAATACATGCCTTTCTATCGATCTGCGGAAAAGAAGTATGGTGTTGATTGGTATGTATTAGCAGCTGTACATTTTGTTGAAACTGGATTCAGTTCACATAAAACTATGGTTTCATCTGTTGGCGCTGTTGGACACATGCAGTTCATGCCCGCAACATGGGTTGGCTGGAAGTACAATATCGGCGGAGGACTGGTTTCGTCAAGTCTAGATATCACCAGTCCAGCAGTCATTGCTGCTGGAAATGGATACGGAAGAGATGCCCAAAATGACGGCAAAGCAGACCCTTGGGACATGGAAGATGCCATTCATACCGCAGCATATTACCTATCAAAAAATGGATATGCAAAAGATGCAAGAAAAGCCATTTGGCAATACAATCACGCAGATTGGTATGTTAATAAGGTACTATCAAACGCAGAGAAATTTAAGACTGCAGCAACCTATGAAGGTGGTGGAAATACTCCTCCATTAAAGCCAGGTAGCTTTATGAGGCCAGCTATTGGTCCTGTGTCTTCTCCTTTTGGAGCAAGATGGGGAACGGTACATTATGGAACTGATATCGCTTCTGGGGGTAAATCCAAAGTTCCTATCGTTGCTTCTGCAGATGGGACAGTTAGCCGATCATATTTTTCTTCATCTTATGGAAACGTTGTTTTTATTAAGCACAACATTAATGGGCAAGCTTATGAAACAGTTTATGCTCATATGACCAATAGAGCAGTGAGTCAAGGTGCAAAAGTCAAGCAAGGGCAATTTTTAGGCTATATGGGAACGACCGGGAATTCAACTGGAGTACACTTACACTTTGAAGTGCACAAAAACCAGTGGACACCCAATAAAGGGAATGCGATGAATCCGGCATTAGTTGTTCAATTTTAATAAATGAGGGGGATTCCCCCTCTAAAAAGGAGAATCAGTATTTGTGAAAAAGCTAGGGATTGCAACTATTATCATTACTAGTATTTTTATTTTAATGGGATGTTCCTCAAAACAAAATGCTACAGCAAGTTTAAAGGTAACTGAAGAAAATAAATCCTATCTAGAAGAATATGATAAGTCCTTACAAGTATATTTTGATCAAATGACATCAATTTTTAAGTCCTTTAATAATTCATTAGATGGCTTATATACTGAACAATACAGCCGTGAACAATTCGCAAAATCTATGAAAGACAATATAGAAATATCAAATACACTAGTTTCTGATGTTGAAAGTTTAGATGTAGAGCCCGAATTATTTGAGAACCATCAAAATCTTATTGCGCTAATTAATCGCTCTCACGGACTTTTGTTAACTGCTATTGATATGGCCAACACTGAAGAAAATGAAATTGATAAAAACTATCTAAGAACTGAGTACCAAGAAATTAAAACGAATCAAGCATCTATCAATAATGAATGGAAAATACTAAGAAAGAGTCTTGAAACCTCAGACGGAGAGACACCTCAATAATCATGAATAAAAAATCTGCCGCTTTAATATCAATAATGGCCATTTTAGGTGTTTCTTTGTTTATCTATCTAGATATCAATTCAGACAAACAAAGGATTGAGTTAGACGCTACTAAAGAAGAGGTACTGAAGGAAATAAAAGATTCAAAAGAATACACTGAGAAAACAATTCAATTAGCGGAAGGTAACGACCAAGACATTGGTTATTTCCATCCAGAACATGCTGAGCATGAAGGAAAAGAAGATCCCAAAAAAGATGCCATAAAATATTTTATTGCTGGGCTTCTTAGCAACAATACCGACATCTTTTTATCTAGTTTTTATGTAGAGTCTATCTCTCAAGATTTATTTAAGAGTAAAAATCCCGATAAGGATGCCGTTACTAAAGAAATAATGGATAAAATTTCTCGCAATGGTACTCTAAAAGAGATTTTGTATAAAGTAAATAAAGGGTTCTTAAATACAGATAGCAACACAATCTCACTAACCATTAAATACGACGATCAAAAAGAAGCCACGGTGAATTTTGATCTTTTAACTTTATCAGACTCTCACCATGAGGATGAAATAGGCACTTACGTAATAACTACTTCTGCTTGGGATATCATTAAACAGATAGAAGCCAGCCTCCAATAACAGGAGAGCTGGCTTTTAAATTACATTGGCTTTATCACATTTTTAGCTGTGTTCCAGGAGCCAAAATGTTTATGGAAGGTGGTACTTCTAGGCAAGTTGTTCTCAGAAGCATATATATCCCACTTTGCCATGCTTGATGTTAAAAATATATCCTTATGCTTAAGTGCTATGCGTATTAGATCATCTTTTGATAAATTAATCTTTTTTTCCTTGTTAAGAATTTTTGTAATTTCCTCGTAATCAAAAAATTTCTTTATAGTCTTGTAAGTCGGAAGTTTATTCTCTTTTGCATAAACATCCCATTGTGTACGATTTTGGAAATTGGGAGCATGGTTTTTGAGTATATCTTTAATGTCTTTCTTTGTATATGTCGGTTTTCTTTCCCGTTTATTCCCAACATATTTCCTTACTTCACTCCATGTTCCAAAACTCTTTATAAGCGTCTTAGAAGAGGGTAAAGAATGTTCCCTTGCGTATAGATCCCACACAGATTGGGTCCTAACATGATTCTTATGCTTTTTGACTATTGTTCGTATCTCGCTTGGAGTATATGATGTATTTGTTACCGGAAGCCCTAGCTTACGTTTTAATTCATTCCATGACCCATAATTAGCGATCAACTTATTTGAATCTGGTAAACCAACACTTTTTGCATATGAGTTCCAATGTGCAGCAGTTGTTATTTCCGATTTGTGTTGTTCTAATTGATTTATTAATTCCTCGTTATCCATACATTGCCTCTCTATTGTACTCTTCCTTCAGATTGTAACATCATCCTTACTATCTCTTCATTGGAAGCATTGAAATTTGCTATTTCATGGACTGCTTCATTGAATCTTTCTTTATTTGGAGTAATAGAAATGGTTTTTTCTAAATTATCCTTTTTTTGAAAGTATGTTGACTGTATTTCATCAATGTATTTTCTATATTCATCCCGGTAACTAAATTGCTGAGATTTCGCTTTAATATCCTTATGGCTATTATCAGAGTGATAGAAAGTAATCCGATCAATTGGGACTGGCTGAATACCTTTACCTGGGTAAATCTCTTCTGGCTTAATATCTATCTGAAATGGCCCAATACCAAATTCTGAGCCATTGCACCGTTTCATAATGGATTTTATTCCCCATAGGCCAGCACTGAAATTCTCAGTATTTAAATAATATGGTTTTGGAAAAACAAAAAATACTTCGTTTTCCTCCGTTACCCCTAATAAGAATAAATGGTCTCCCTTAGTAGGAATTCGGTTCAAATACCTTATTGCCTCATCTTCAGTAATTTCATTACAGTTCTCCTTTATGATATCAATTGGAGTACTATTAGCTTCTTTATATTTTCTCATTCGTTCTCTTTTTCGTTCTTCCCGGACTTCTTTCGGAGTGAATATAGTCTCGAAAAGTATCCAGACAAGATAAAACGGTAAGGCAATAATACTGATAAGAAGACCCAATATTAAAATACCGATATCACTAGAGCCAACCATTGATACAATAATTCCTAATACTAATAATATAAACCCGAGTACTACAAACAAAATGCAGATTCTAAATACAACCATAAAGATGCTGAATCCAGTCATATAAGATTCACCTTCATATATGAGACCCCATTGATCGAGAAAACTTATCAAACCGATTGCTTCAAAAATAGGGACGATATGATCCCATTGATAAGCAGCAAGTAAAACAATTCCTATAAAAACTAAACCAGCTAAACCTGTTTGTTTTCCCCTGTTATATTGCAATGCTGCATTAGCCGCACTAAGCAAAGTGTTCATCCTATTCACCGCCAGTAAATAATATAAAATAAATTCATTTTAAATTACACCGTTTTATAGTGTTTATTATATTACCTTATTATGGTAGGGTCAAGGAAATTCAGACTTCGAAACCTCCAATATGGTTACTTTACAAGCATTTGGATAACTTGCCACCAATTATATAAGGATACTATCGAAGGTATCTGTTAATGTTGAAATGAGGTGGTATGGATGTTTGTTTCACCAATGTTATTGCATAAATTTAATCCTCCATTCGATGAGCTTCCATTTGATGAAAATGAATATATCTCCGAATTAAAAATAGATGGGATTAGGTTACTTCTATCTAAATGGGATAACGTTATAAAACTATATACTCGACATGGAAATGAAATAACAGGGAAGTTTCCTGAGCTCCTGAATATAGACATCCCAAATGGAACGATTCTGGATGGAGAAGTAGTTGTGCCTGGTCCTGGAGGTAAACCTGATTTCGAGGAAACAATTAGCAGATTTCAAGCGGGGAGAAATGGAATACAACCCATACAGTATTGTGTATTCGATATTATCTATCTTGAGGAGAAAAGAATTACACATTTACCTCTGCTCAAGAGAAAAGAACTATTAAAATCATTAATCAAACCTTCTCAATATATAGCACCGGTCGAATGGACAACCGGAAATGCGGAAGCATATTTTAATTTAACCAAAGAGCATGGACTAGAAGGGATTGTTATAAAAAAAGCAGACTCCTTATATAAAATTAAAAATAGGTCTCATAATTGGCTTAAAGTCATCAATTACTCTTTCGCTGATGTTTACATTACAGGATTGAGGAAAAACGAATTTGGGCTTCTTCTAACCTTGAAAGAGGGGAACAAAATGAGACCTGTTGGATTAATGGAGTTCATGGTTCCTGCAGCGAGGAAAAAGTTTTATCAAGAGTACCGTAATTATGTAGTTGATGAAAACAAGGACTTTATTTTCCTAGAACCAAAAATAAAGGCAAAGGTAAAATATCGTAACCTGACAAAAGAAAATAAATTACGTATCCCTTCCTTTGTAGAATTTATCTCATAATGAAAATAGTTAAGTTTTGAAGTGCATATCAAATAAATGACAATAAAAATGGCTTGCTAACTATAAATAGTTTTGGCAAGCCATTTTTAAGTTTATAGAGTTCTTCGCGTCACAAATCCCTTGTTAACTAGTATTGTGAACAAAGATTTAGCAACGATTTAGTCAGTTGTTAAGATACTAATATGAAAACGACATGCTTCCAAATACACCTGTGATCCATGAAGTGGCTGGTCCTGATAACGTGTATCTTCCTGAAAAGACGTAGCCTGCAGGACTTACAAAAACAGGTGCTGAAGCTAAAATGTATTTTCCAGGACCATTTGGCCTTTCACCAGAATTAAAATAGTTATAGTAAGTAGTTAATGTCATAAGGCAACCGGAACATTGATACAAATTCCCAATCCATGTACTTCCATTGGTTAGAGTATGCTTTCCAGTCCCGCGAGCCTTCATTTGATGTTTTGTGCCTGTCTCTGGACAGGGAACGTATAAGACTCCAAAATCCCCATCTTGCTTTTTCTTACTCTTACTAGTATCAGAGAAGCTTTCGTACGCATGATTGTGATGTTCTATATGATGGTTATGATTATCTGTATGATTTGTAGAGGCACTAGTTGGAGAAGAAATAGATATTAATAGTAGAAGCGAGAATACCAAACTAATAAACTTTTTCAAATAGAACACTCCCCTTTAATTGATTTGCCCTTAGAAAACCACTATTTTTGATTTCCTTACCCCATAAATTACCAAACACCTCCTGTTCATAAGAAATTCTATCTTTAATAGAAACACCCTTTTTTTGGAAAATAAAATAAGATAAACAACCCATAAACTTATTAATTATGCTTTTCTTAATGACCTATTGTCATAGCTTAAAAGGCCCTGTTTTTTTAATAGGTACATATTTTTTATACTCGTGATTCTTCAATAAACATGAATTACTTTTTCTAATCCAAGTAACAAAGCAGATTAGATAATCAAAGAAATTATTATTTTAAAGCTCTCTATATGATAGAATGAGGAACAAATGTAAAATTTAGGGTATTAAATGAGGTTAGTTGATGGGAAATGAACAAAAAGATGGTAAAGGTATACTCCTAACAATTGGGTGGTTATCTGTCATCTTATTAACTTTTAACTTAATGCCGCCTATGCTATTGTTTTTCCCTATATACATAGGAGTTGTAATAAGGCGAGATTACCAGAGGAGTAAGCAAGGGTCAGCAATGATTTATTTAGGAATTATAGGCGGAATCATTGGTTGGCTTTTAGGATGGTACGTCAGTAATAACTTAATGTAGGTATAGCACTCACGTCACTAAATTATCCAAATTGAAGTGTAATAATTTGAATGATGTAAAACCTTCAATAATACAAAGACTGCGAGCAAATATGCAGCATTAATTACTGCATTGGCTTGTTTATACAGTGTAGTTGTAAGTTGGGGAGAGAATTGGTTTTTTACTGTTTTTTTTGGATTAGGAGTTTTAGTATGTGGTTTGATGAGTTATTTCGATATAAAAAGACATTAAAGGAAAGTCATTAAGGAGCCTTCTTTCAATGTAAAGGGCACAAACGGGGTAAGTTAGCACAAGAGGGAAATGAAAGTGGTGACAATTTGCTTAAAAAAAGCATTAGATATCCGTTAATATTTTTTGTAGTATCAATTGTTTGGCAGTATATTGTTAATAAAGAAGTTAAGTGGGTTGATAATATAGGGATATCTTTTATGATATTCTTATTTATTCTTTTATATAATTGGTCAAGTAAACCTTATAAATGGAAGAAAGACAGAAGTAAATGAGTACTACTATATCAATTTTTACTAACACTTGAAGTGATCGTGAAAGGATAAACGCTTTTATTCTTGAATTCCTTATTAAGCTAAAGGGATAGTTTAGCTTAGCTTAATAAGGAATAATAAGCATTAAGTAACAAATAAAAATATTATGAGGTATCGGTAGTGACTAATACTGAAAAAATACAAAAATTCTTAAAAAGTACAAGTGATATTTATTGTGATGATTGCCTGTCTGAGGTTTTAAATATTCAACCAAGGCAGCAGGTTAATCAGATTTGTAATAAATTTAAGAAACAAGGCGAAATCAAAAGAGAAGTTAAGCAATGTAGTTATTGTTCTAAGGATAAATTGGTCAACTTTATATAGTTTTGGTTATCACTTTCTTATTGAACAAATGGGGCAGTAGAGTTTAAAAAGGGGGATTATTAAGTTTGGCTAAATTGGCAATAATTGCGTTACTTACTTTTGCTGTTATTGCAGTAGTTAAGCTTTGTTTGAGAAAGACACTTAATATCGAGAAAGAGAAAAAGGAATTTTTTTCTTATAATCACATAAACAAAATACATCGAAAAATTGATTGGAGTTTAAGAATTTCTTCTATTATTACCAATTTAATTTTCCTTTATTTAGTGCTTTTCCAAAGCTTTTCTATTGAACTTTGGGTATTTGCATTAGTCATTTTTGTTGTATTAGATTATGGGATAAGGGCAATTTTTGAGTGGAAGTATTCACAGAACCCCAAACAATTTATTCTGACTATTAGTGAAATGTTTTTATTGGTAATTTTCATAGTAATAGTCTTTCAATTAGATTTACTTGGTATATTAGCATAAAAATTTTAGTTTTTTTTTATTCTAAACGGGTGCAAGAGTTGAAAATCTAATGAGATCGGCAGCTCTTTTTTTATTCGACTAACGGGGCAGCTATGAAAATCTAAGAAATCAGGAGTAATCGGGTGTGTACGTTTCTTTTATTGAGAGAGGTTAGTTAAAGAAGCAGTTTCAAAAGTACAGGCATCCCTTTTATTATTATAAAACACAATACAAACAGTTAATGTCAAACTGATCTGTTCATAAACTAAGAGTCCAAAAGTAAACAGATATGCTTCCATAGGCAGAAAATTTGTTACCTAAATAATCAGAATAAAAAAAGCTATGGAGGTACAAGGAGAGTTTAAAAAATGATATTTTAAAAGATATTATGAAGGACAGGTAGGATGCACTTGTATTTTAATAACAATAAAAAAGCCTTCTTTCTATATAAGAGAAAAGAAGGCTCTTAATTACAGTATACCTTCATTATAACTTTCCAGGCTGTGATTGGCAGCTCTAAAAACGCAATTTAAAAAGGTCCCCAATTCATCCATACGCCGATTACAAGGAAAATTGATCCCAGGATGATCCAAATCATAAGTAATGGAAAAATGAACCGAATCCATTTTATCCACGATACACCTGCAATTGCTAAATTTGCCATCAATATCCCAGATGTAGGTGTTATTACATTTGTAAAGCCATCTCCCATTTTGTATGCTTGTACTGCAACTTGTCTGGGAATTTCCATAATATCTGCCAATGGTGTCATAATTGGCATAACTATAACGGCCTGGCCACTTCCAGAAGAAACTAAGATATTAAATAATAAGTTGGCAATAAACATTACCAACGCACCCATAACACTAGTAAAAGGTGTCATCAGATTTGCCATACCCTGAACAATTGTATCTAAAATCTTCCCATCTTCTAACACCACTACAATGGAACGAGCCATTCCAATAATCATTGCTCCATACACTAATCCCTTAGCACCCTTAAAGAATTCTACAATAAGTTTATTTGGTGATATCTTTGCAATGATTGCAGTTCCCACTGCAATTATTAAAAATATTGCAGCCATCTCATTTAAAGACCAATTGTATTGAAAAACCCCAAATACATAGATTCCGATTCCGATTACAAGCCAGAACAACACAAGTTTATGTACACCAGTGAGAACAACTTGTTTATTTAACTGATTTTTCTCTTCGATTTTCGGAAAAGGGGTATTGCCCAATACACTTTTAGCAGGATCATTTTTTATCTTACTTGCATAATAAGCAATGTAGGCAATGGTTGTAATTAGTATTGTGATATAAATGACAATTCGGTAGCCGATACCAGAAAACAAAGGCAACTGGGCAATTTGCTGTGCAGTACCTGTTGTTAGCGGGTCAAGGAAAGCGGTATTAAATCCTGCGTATGCTCCAAGATATATAATTGATACACCCACTATAGCATCCATCTTCATTGAACGTGCCAGAATGATACCTATAGGTATAAATGCTATTACCGCATTAACGATAATCCCTAGTGCTCCAAAAATTGAAAAGAGAATACACACAACTGTTATCAAAAGTAATTCTTTATTTTTAGTTTTTTCTATCGTTTTTAAAATCATTGCATCAATTGCACCAGTTGATTCGATAACTGCAAACGATCCTCCAATGATTAATACTAGGAAAATCAAAGGAGCGGAACTAATCATCCCTTCTTGAATGGCAAGAAATATGTCTAGAAGACTTGCAGGTGAGGAAGCTATCTGCTGATAGCTATCTGGTACTACCATTGTTATACCTTCTATTTCTTCTCTAGAGAACTCACCAGCTGGTATAAGATAAGTCAAAACCGCCATAAGGGCTAAAATACCAAATAAAATAACATAGGCATCAGGTATACCCCATTTTAACCCTTTCTTTTCTTTTGCTTTCTCCATTGTAAACACCTCCGTTTGAATTTTCTTAATATTCATTGACTTTTATTATAATAAAGCATAAACTTTATTTTAACAACAATAAATTAAATACTTTATTCTGGAGTTGAAACATGTCTTATATTGAAAAAACAAACAAACACTATAATTCCTTAACGAAAGGATTAAAAAAAGTAGCTGAATCATTACTCTCCAATCCAGTTTTATTTGCCACTCACCCAGCTAAAAAAGTAGCTTCTTTAATTGATGTAAGCGAGACAATGGTTATCCGCTTTTGTAAAGCTATTGGCTACATTGGCTTTGCAGAATTACAAAAAGATGTCCAATACAGATTGTTAACGATTCAGCCGCCAGGTAAAGAGGTTTCTCCCGATACATCTGATTCATTTGAAAATGTAATGAGTATTGATGAAGGCATTATCAATCAGGTTGCTAAAAATATTGACTGGGATATTGCTAGAAATATTGTTGATCAGATTGTTGGTTCTCGTTCAGTAAAAATAGTGGGGTATTACCAATCTTTTGCTTATGCACATTGGTTTTCATACGTTCTAAATAGTCTTTTGGATAACACCACTTTATATCGCCCTGAAACTGATGTTGGTATCACTAAAGATGGTAATGAACATACGGTCTTAATTTTTTCCTATTATCGATATGCTTTGGAATCAATTAGATTAGCAAAAGAGGCAAAATCAAATGGGAATAATATTATCGTCATAACGGATTCACAGATCTCACCAATTGTGGAATATGGAGATCTTGTTTTAACTATAAACACATCACAAAAGTCCCTATTGGAAAAAGGGCCTGTAACCTTTTCTGTTTTAAACGCACTTCTGCTCCATATAGCCCAAAAGGTTGGAAAGCTCGATTTTGTGAACCCCACTAATCGATACTATATTCAATGAAAGGTGATAAAAATGGTAGCTTATCTAAAAGAGAAGATCGATGAAACATTTGATTATTTACATTCCCACCCAGAACTAAGCTGGAAAGAAACTAATACTACAGAATATATTAAAAAGCGTTTGGAACAGGCAGGATGTTCAGTTGAAACGTTTGAGGATTGTACAGGAGTAATAGGGGATTATGGAGATTTCTCAGGAGATGTGCCAATTGTTGCAATTCGTGCAGACATGGATGCACTCTGGCAAGAGGTCAACGGTGAATTACAGGCTAATCATTCATGCGGACATGATGCCCATATGACTATGGTTTTGGGCGTTCTCTGGAAAATACAAGAGCTAGAGGGTCTTAAAGACAAGGTCGGTGTAAGGTTTATTTTCCAGCCTGCAGAAGAAGTTGGTGCAGGAGCACTAAAGCTAGTAGATAAAGGAATCGTTGATAATGTCGATTATCTATATGGAATTCATCTAAGACCAGTCCAAGAAACACCAGATGGCTATGTTACTCCCGCTATTATGCATGGTGCCACAGGTTCTATGGAATTTGAAATCAGAGGAGATGATGCACATGGTGCTCGTCCTCACTTAACTCATAATGCAATTGAAATTGGAAACTCTATTCTAAATTCCTTTAATACAATTCACCTAGATCCAAATGTGGCTCACACAATAAAAGCTACTCGATTCATTTCAGGAGGAAAAAATACGAATATCATACCTGGCAGTGCTTCTTTGGCTATTGATTTACGCGCGCAGACAAATGAAATTATGGAAAAATTAAGACAGAGAGTGCTTGAAATTTTACAATCCTCCAGTGAGCTTTTTAATACAGATATCGTTTTAACGAATGATTATGGAATTGCGGCAGCTGAAGTCAGCAATGAAGCATTAGAAATGGCTGAGCAAGCAATTGTTAATTGTTTAGGTAAAGAAAAGTTGGCGGCCCCCCTGATTACACCTGGTGGAGATGATTTTCATTTTTATACGATTAAAAAGCCACATTTAAAAGCAACTATGGTTGGGCTAGGATGCGACCTAAAACCTGGCCTGCACCATCCGAATATGACTTTTAATAGAGATTCCTTACTCAATGGAATAAATATTTTATCTGAAATTATCATTCTACATAGTAAAAAGGGGTGTTGATATGAAAGGAATTTATATAAAAGAGGTGGTACTGCATCATACTAGGGTATCTTTGAAAGCCCCTTTTACTACAAGTTTTGGCACTATCCAAACTAAGGATGTTTGTATCGTTGAAGCAATTGACGAATCTGGTATCTCAGGCTGGGGAGAAACGGTTACCAGCAATGAACCATATTATAATGAGGAAACAACTTATACCGCAGTTTATATGTTAAAAGATTTCCTTATTCCTAAAGTTATTCAAAAAAAAATCTCCCATCCTAAAGAAGTCCATAAAATGCTCTCTTTTGTACGCAGAAACCAAATAGCAAAAGCTGCCCTTGAAACGGCCATGTGGGATGTTTTTGCTAAAAAAAATGGAAGTTCATTATCAGAGGTTCTTGGAGGAGAAAAGAAAAAGATAGCTGTTGGAAAAAGCATTGGTATTCAAGAAACACCTGACCAATTAGTTGAAAAGGTAGGGATGTATGTTAAGGAAGGATTTAAAAAAATAAAAGTAAAAATTGCCCCAGGAGCTGACATTGAATATATTGATGCTGTTCGCAAGAAATATCCCGATGTCCCCCTTATGGCTGATGCTAATTCCGCTTATACCTTAGAGCATATTGAACACCTCAAAAAGTTGGACAAATATAACCTCATGATGATTGAACAGCCTTTGGCCCATGATGATATTATTGATCATGCTATTTTGCAGAAAAACATCTCTACACCAATCTGCCTTGATGAAAGTATTCATAGTTTTGAAGATGCACGAAAGGCAATTGAACTTGGCAGCTGCAAGATCATAAATATTAAAATCGGCCGTGTTGGAGGGCTCCAAGAATCTATTAGAATCCATGATTTATGTGAAGAGCATAATATCCCTGTATGGTGCGGAGGAATGCTAGAAACTGGAATAGCAAGAGCACATAATATTCATATGACAGCACTATCTAATTTCACAATGCCTGGTGATACAGCCCCTTCTTCTCATTATTGGGAAGATGATATAGTAAAGCCCGAAATCACAATGGAAAATGGATACATCCAGGTTCCAGAAGGATTGGGAATAGGTTATGAGATTGATCGAGGGAAATTGAAGAGAATATTGACTCATTCTGAAAGAATCTATTCAACTGAATCTACTCATCCAACCCTAGGATAGTTTAAACAAAGATATTTTTTAGAGGAGCAATTCTTATATAGCCAGGTGTTACAAGGGTATAACATCCTTCATAAAATTAGAAGAATTGATTAAACCAACCTTTATTAATACAATAAGGTGCCTATGTTCAAAATCAGCTGCCTAATCAGGTGGCTTTTTCTATTTTGACAAACGGGGCAGGTTAGTCGAAGAAGGATAATTCTTAAAAAAGAAGAACGAATAAGTAATATGGTATTTATATTTGATAAATCAAAAAGGTCGTCAAGGACGGTCTTTTTTAATGATAATAAAATTTTTGTAACCTTTTCCATATCTCAAACGATTAATTAGCGAATACGTAATTGGGGGGATAATTTTGGCTGATAACGATTACGAAAACAGAGTTGTTGAAATCTATCGGCAATACTATTTGGATGTCTATCGGTTTCTTATTTGTTTTACAGGAAATCAAAATGATGCTGAGGATTTAACCCAAGAAGTGTTTATTCGCGTTCTGAATAATTTTAAAAATTTCCATTCTGGAAGCAGCAGTGTAAAGACTTGGATTTTTTCGATAGCTAAGCATATTGCAATTGATCATTTTCGCAAGAAAAGATTTAGTGCAATCTTTACGGATGGGTTTTTTAAGCAGTTAGCTTCAACCGAAAAAGAGCCCAACGATTTAGTTGAACAAAATGAGATTAAAAAAATGGTTCATACAGCTATCTCAGGATTAAAACCTAGTTTTAGGGCTGTTGTAATCCTGAGGGCTATAAATGAATTTTCAATAAAAGAAACAGCTGAGGTTCTTAATTGCAGCGAATCCAAGGTAAAAGTAGATTATCATAGGGCATTAAAAATTCTTAAATGTAAGCTAGATATAGGTGCAGAGGAGGTAATCGAAAATGCAAACTGATAAGGCTCTTATTAACCAAATTAAGGAAACCTATTCAATGGAACCGAGACCGGATTTTGTTTTAAATACTGAATTAGAACTTAGAAAAGCTGCAAGGAAAATGAAAAGAAAAAGAACTTTTAAATTGATTTCACTTACATCAAGTGGGTTCATCCTGAGCTTCCTTGCTATCTTATGGATTTTTTCATTTAATGGTAAAGAAACCATTGAAAATACACTTTCTTCATTTGTTGAAAACAATCCATTATCGGTAGTTAAGAACTCCGAACCTTTAGTTTATATTTATCATTCACATAATCAAGAATCATTTATCTCAGAAACGAAGACGAAGGATCCCAACAACGAACCTTACCATCCCACAAGGAATATCTCATTAGTGGGAAATAGATTTAGTCAGGCATTAAAGGAAAGAAATATCAGTTCAGTACACGATACTAGTGATACTATGGGAATTCTTCAGGACAGAGGGCTTTCCTATGATCAATCATATTCTGTTTCAAGAGAATCTTTAGAAGAAAGCCTGAAAAATAACCCTACCATTGAAATGATATTTGATATACACCGGGACTCAAATGAAAAGAATGGGACTACGGCCAAAATAAATGGGGAAGATTTTGCAAGAATCGCATTTGTCGTTTTTCGGTCAAATGTTAAGGACGAGGACAGTTTAAAATTTGCACAACACCTTCATAAGATAGTTGAAGGAAAATATCCTGGTTTATCCAGAGGGGTATTGGTTAAAACAGATCCGAATACTCAAAACACCTACAACCAGGACCTAAAAAATCAATCAGTTTTATTGGAAATTGGTGGAGTTGAAAATACATTGGAAGAAGAATATAGAACAGCGGATGCGCTTGCGGAGGTTGTTGAGGAATTACTTAAGTATCAGAAATAATGCCAGATCCTTGTGATTAAATAGTGGGATTGCTGTTGCAATCCTATTTTTATACTCTAAAAAGGAGCTTTTCCCTATTGTGCTAAACCAGCTAATAGTTTGTCAATATTTTTCATTAAAATATCGAAATTCATCGTGATATACTAAAAAAGGGTATACTAAATAACCTTCATATTCTCTGAACTGGAAGGTTTTTCGTTATTTAGTTAGATGTTGCTACTATGCTATATCTTGGAAAGTTGTTCTGTCTCTTAATAAGGCAAATATCCAGTGTAAGAGCTTATTTACACAAGCAATTACAGCTACTTTAAATGGTTTTCCTTCCTCGCGTTTCTTATCATAGAACTCTCGTAATTTCTTATTTCGAGGAATGATTTCATCGCTTGTTTTGCTCTTGCGACAGTCACGTATCGCACAACGAACAGCCATATATAAGGCGTGGCGAAGCCTGCTGGAACCTCTTTTAGTGATTCGGTTTTTTGTGGCGGTAAACTTGCCTGATTCAAAAACACTAGGATCTACTCCAGCGAAAGCCACGAGCTTTTTAGGATCAGTAAATCGATCTATCTCCCCAATTTCAGAAATGATCGTGGCAGCGATCTTTTCACCGATACCAGGGATAGATTTGATAATATTATATTCTTCAACTTCTTTAGCGAGGGCATCTATCTCTGATTCCAATGTGGATAGGTGCTCTTTATATTGAAGAATAATATTAATATACATACCTAAGCTTAAGAAATGACTCTGATAGACTGTCTTTTCAAAGGGATTGCGAGTTGCCGCCTCTTTTAGTTGTAAGGCTTTTTCGTTGGCCCATCTGATTGAGCGACTTTTACATAATTCCTTAATTCTATTTGAGAGTGTTTCATCACTAGCTTCTAATATGTCTTCAGAGGACGGAAACTCCTTTAAGGTTAAGAGTGATACTACAGAATATAAATCACCGAACACTCCCCGATATTCAGGGAATACTTGATCTAGAATAGCCTGGAACTGAAGCTTTGTCTGAATCATCACTCCTGTAATATTCTCGTGTTGTCTTGTAAGGTTACGAAGATTTAAAAGCTGAACCCCTCGCTTTTTATAAGGTTCTAACTCCTCCTTGTAAAACAACTCGCAGAGGTGGTAAGCATCGACGGCATCTGTCTTTACTTTCCTTAAACTTGAACTTTTCGCCTTGTAGGAAATCAAAGGGTTAATAATAATTAATAAATATCCACGTTCCTCTAAATATTGGACTACTGCTGTTTGATAGTGTCCAGTAGCTTCAAGAATAACTGGAGGTTTTAAACCTGTTTCTTTTTGTACTACCTCTAAAAACTCTACAAGTAAAGCAAGACCCTGAATAGTATGTGCTACTTTAAAGCTCTTTCGGAATGGTTTACCTTTATCGACAAAAGCTTGAACCTGACTTTCCCCCTTAGAAATATCCAGACCAACGACTGGATTCACCAAAATCATCTCCTAATCTTTAATTTTGCCGGTACCCCTTATTCTCCTTGCAGTATCACAGCTTCGCTTGTTATACGAGATCTATGTCCCAACCAGCCTCAATCATGTTTCAACAAGTAGGGGGCAAACTGTTTAGCTGACGGGATCCAGGTCCCACGGGCAGTTACGTTTTACCCCGGCTACCGTTATAATAAGACCATATAAAAAATGGTCAACCAGAAATATTTTCATATCTGGATGACCTTATAATACGAAAGGGGCAGGTTTGTTGAATAAAGAGATATAATTATTACTACGTATTATATATAAGCGGGAGACGCAATGGAAAAACCAGTTTTTATTGAGGAATATACTTCTGATTGGGTAAAACAGTTTCAAGAGGAACGAGAAATTCTTAAATGGATAATAGGTGAAAAGGTTATTGCTATTGAGCACATTGGAAGTACATCTGTTGAAGGGTTAGGTGCTAAACCTATTTTAGATATTGCTATCGGAGTAAATGATTTAGAAGTGGTTAGTGAATTCATTGAGCCTTTAAAACAAATAGGATATGAATTTGTTTATCATAAAGAATTTCCTGAAAGACGCTTCTTTAGAAAGGGACAATGGAGAGCAGGCACACATCATTTGCATTTCTATAAGTTTCAAGGAGAACACTGGAACAATCAAATTTTGTTCAGAAATTATTTAAGAAATAATCCTGGTGTTTCCAAAGAATATCACCAATTAAAGGTTGATTTGGCAGAAAAGTTTCAATTTGACAGAGTTTCTTATACTGAGAATAAAGCTCCATTTATACAAAACGTATTACAAAAAGCCAAAAAAGAAGAACAGGCATAAATATTTATTGTGCTAACGGGTGCAAGAGTTAAAGATGAGGATCGCTGGAGCGATCTTTTTTCTTGTTTAACAAACGGGGCAGGTTTGTTAAGTAAGATATTTCCATGATAATACAAATTTTACTAAAAGAAGTTCTAAAAGCTTGTCCAAAACCCATATTAATTATGTATATAAATATGGGAGGTATTTATGAGACCAGTAACTATAATTATCATTTCATTTCTAATTTTCGTTCTTTGTGTCCCATCTCTAATCGTAATAGCTTTTGGTACTGATGCAACAAATACAAAAATTATATCATCTGAGCTTCCTCAAACTACAAATTCAGATACCTTACCAAAAAACAAACCAGCAAACAATTCAAAAAGCAGCAATAAAGACATTACTGTTTCAGTATTTAGAATGAATAATAAAGAAACTGAAAAAGTGAATTTAGAAGAATATTTAAAAGGAGTATTAGCATCAGAGATGCCCGCAAATTACGAAATGGAGGCATTAAAAGCACAAGCTATTAGTGCAAGAACATATATTATGAAGTTTTTAATGTCTGAAAATAAAGGGGACTTACCGCAAGGGGCTGATATTTCTGATTCCACACTACAACAAGTTTATAAAAATCAAGATGAATTGAAAGAAATGTGGAAGGATGATAATTATGAAAAGAATATAAAAAAAATCACTCGGGCTGTTAAAGAAACTCAAGGATTGGTAATGAGTTACAATGGTGAACTTATTGATGCTTCTTTTTTTGCTATAAGCAATGGGTATACGGAGAATTCCGAGGACTATTGGACAACATCACTTCCGTATTTAAGAAGTGTCCCGAGTCCTTGGGACACAAAAGCTCCTGATTTTGTTAAAACGAAAACATTTCCTGTTAAAGAAATCGAATCTAGGCTTGGAGTTAAAATATCAAATGAAATTAATGTTGAAAGAACGTCCAGTGATAGAGTGTCCATAATTATAATTAGTGGAAAGAAACTAACCGGAGCGGAATTTAGGGAAGCTTTAGGTTTGAGATCGACGGATTTTAGTTTAAAACTTAACGGAAGTGATGTCCAAGTAACTACAAGAGGCTATGGACACGGGGTTGGTATGAGCCAGTATGGGGCTAATAGTATGGCAAGTGAGGGGAAGAATTTTAAGGAAATATTAGGATATTATTATAAAGGAATTAAAATTGAGGATATAAAATCGAACCAAGGTTACAATAAGCTGGTCGTAAGAAATGGAAACTAATATCAAACTAAGCTGTCGTTGTGGCAGCTTTTTTATTGAACAAACGGAGAAGGAGGTTAAAGTAAAATAGAGAATAATATAAGATATTCCTTTCCTTTTGTAAGAAAGGAGAATACCTTTAAAAAAGAACAAGGAGTGGTTTGTTGAAAATAAGAACAAATAAACCCTATGTTTACTTCTTCTTCGAGCCAAATATAGTAATTGCACGTGAAATACCAAATAAACCATATAAAAATTTAGAGGAATTTTGCTTGTGTCCTGGGTTTCATTATACATATGAACTTGAAGATAACGAGGATTTTGAATCCTTCAACCATAATAAGAATAAACATTTAGAAGGAAAAGGTTATATAACAGACCAGGAATCAACTTTCAGTATGTTTAAAGTAATGAATGAACACTCATAAGATAAATTAGACCTTATTTAGCTTAAGCCTTAAAAGGTGATTTAGTTATAGAACTAAAGTGAAAAAGCTAAAAAATCTAGGCTGTCATTAGGGCAGCTTTTTCTTGTTCAACAAAAGGGGCAGGTTGGTTGAACATTAAATTGGTTCATTAATTTTGCTTGAAACAAATCGCGAAACAACCTGCTTTCGAGATACGGGTTATTGTCGTTGAGGATAATATTATTTGAAATTGCGAAATCTAACTGTAAAAATTTATGGGAGTGAGCATCATGAAGAAATTGATTGTTCTCTTTACAATTCTATTAATGTGTGCGACAGGTAACTCGGTAAATGCTAAAAAACCTCAAGAATCTAAGGAAATTAAACCTTATGCAGAAGATTGGTATGTCACACCAGAAGACATTATAAGAGATATTGTATTTCCATCTATTGATAAAAGAGTGATGCAAGAGTATCCAGGTAATGATGCTGCTACCTTTGGTTGGCAGTCACAAAGGATTGTTGGTATTGTTTATAACAATAATCATTCTTATGATATTTCCATAAGTATTCACGTTCCTGACGAAAGAAATGCACCTGGCAACTATGCACATGACTTGGTTAAAGTAAGAGTATCTCCATCCTGCGATAGCCCCAAAATTGGATGTAGTCATGGTTTCAAAGTGGAATTATTAGATTATGAGCATTTAAATAAGGAAGAAGTGGAATAGGGTGTTGACTTTATTGGTAGCACTAAACTTATATTCGACCATGTTCAACTTATTAAAATAAAGGCTGCAAAAGGCAGCCTTTTTCTTATTGGACTAAACCAGCTAATAGTTTGTCAATATTTTTCATTAAAATATCGAAATTCATCGTGATATACTAAAAAAGGGTATACTAAATAACCTTCATATTCTCTGAACTGGAAGGTTTTTCGTTATTTAGTTAGATGTTGCTACTATGCTATATCTTGGAAAGTTGTTCTGTCTCTTAATAAGGCAAATATCCAGTGTAAGAGCTTATTTACACAAGCAATTACAGCTACTTTAAATGGTTTTCCTTCCTCGCGTTTCTTATCATAGAACTCTCGTAATTTCTTATTTCGAGGAATGATTTCATCGCTTGTTTTGCTCTTGCGACAGTCACGTATCGCACAACGAACAGCCATATATAAGGCGTGGCGAAGCCTGCTGGAACCTCTTTTAGTGATTCGGTTTTTTGTGGCGGTAAACTTGCCTGATTCAAAAACACTAGGATCTACTCCAGCGAAAGCCACGAGCTTTTTAGGATCAGTAAATCGATCTATCTCCCCAATTTCAGAAATGATCGTGGCAGCGATCTTTTCACCGATACCAGGGATAGATTTGATAATATTATATTCTTCAACTTCTTTAGCGAGGGCATCTATCTCTGATTCCAATGTGGATAGGTGCTCTTTATATTGAAGAATAATATTAATATACATACCTAAGCTTAAGAAATGACTCTGATAGACTGTCTTTTCAAAGGGATTGCGAGTTGCCGCCTCTTTTAGTTGTAAGGCTTTTTCGTTGGCCCATCTGATTGAGCGACTTTTACATAATTCCTTAATTCTATTTGAGAGTGTTTCATCACTAGCTTCTAATATGTCTTCAGAGGACGGAAACTCCTTTAAGGTTAAGAGTGATACTACAGAATATAAATCACCGAACACTCCCCGATATTCAGGGAATACTTGATCTAGAATAGCCTGGAACTGAAGCTTTGTCTGAATCATCACTCCTGTAATATTCTCGTGTTGTCTTGTAAGGTTACGAAGATTTAAAAGCTGAACCCCTCGCTTTTTATAAGGTTCTAACTCCTCCTTGTAAAACAACTCGCAGAGGTGGTAAGCATCGACGGCATCTGTCTTTACTTTCCTTAAACTTGAACTTTTCGCCTTGTAGGAAATCAAAGGGTTAATAATAATTAATAAATATCCACGTTCCTCTAAATATTGGACTACTGCTGTTTGATAGTGTCCAGTAGCTTCAAGAATAACTGGAGGTTTTAAACCTGTTTCTTTTTGTACTACCTCTAAAAACTCTACAAGTAAAGCAAGACCCTGAATAGTATGTGCTACTTTAAAGCTCTTTCGGAATGGTTTACCTTTATCGACAAAAGCTTGAACCTGACTTTCCCCCTTAGAAATATCCAGACCAACGACTGGATTCACCAAAATCATCTCCTAATCTTTAATTTTGCCGGTACCCCTTATTCTCCTTGCAGTATCACAGCTTCGCTTGTTATACGAGATCTATGTCCCAACCAGCCTCAATCATGTTTCAACAAGTAGGGGGCAAACTGTTTAGCTGACGGGATCCAGGTCCCACGGGCAGTTACGTTTTACCCCGGCTACCGTTATAATAAGACCATATAAAAAATGGTCAACCAGAAATATTTTCATATCTGGATGACCTTATAATACGAAAGGGGCAGGTTAGCTTAAGAAGGGATACTTGTATATTTGTTGAATAAGTAAATTAAGAGGAAATTTGAATCCAGGAGTGGATGAAAAATGTCTGATAAAAAACCTATTAATGATGCAATGGAACATATGAGTAACATTGAGGGTTATCCAACAGATGTAGATTTAAAGAAATTGCCTAAACTGTTAAGGTATTTTGGATATTTCTTTATTTGCTTTTTTTCTATATCAATACTTTTCATAATTATAGCTAAGTTAATTTTGTAGTAATAAATGTTCTACCATTGGGCTGCTTTCAGGCGGCTTTTTTTAATTGAACAAACGGGGCAGTTTTATGGAAAAAGGACTTATCATTCCTAGAGTCCTATTTATTTATTATAATACCTTGCATTATATAGTATTTTATTTTATCTTTAGATAAGGGGGTGGGCAAATTTGGAAGTTAATAAAGAAGTGCTAAAGGGTCATATTGATACGTTAATACTGTCTTTACTACATACTAGAGATTTGTACGGATATGAGTTAGCAAAACTGGTTCGAGAAAAAAGCGAAGACCAATTTGAAATAAAGGAAGGGACACTTTATTTATCTCTAAAGCGTTTAGAAAAAAATAAATGGATTGAATCTTACTGGGGCGATGAACAAGGACCAGGAGGAAGAAGAAAATACTACAAACTTACACCACAGGGTGAAGAAGGTTTTGAAAAAAAGCGTTTGGAATGGCAGTTTGTAAAAAAAATTATTGATTCGTTTTTAGAAGGGGGAGAACAAGCATGAAACAAATAGAATCGTATGTTGATGAAGTTTATCATAATGTTGGTGGGAATAAGAAAGACATTGAAGATTTAAAAGCAGAAATGAAAAATCATTTGTTAGAAGCAGTTCACGAATTGAAATCAGAGGGAAAATCAGAACAAGAAGCTATTGAAATAGCAATTAACCGTTTTGGCGGAGAAAATGAAATGCGTTCTGTTATAGGGCAATTATTTAAAGCACAAAAAGTATTTGCAAAATGGGTGCTTTATCTAGCTTTAATATGCCTTATTACTACTGTTACCCCATTTGGAGTTATATGGTCATTAGAAGAACAAAATGCACGCGAAAATTCCATTGTTGCGACTAAAATTTTTGATGTGTTGGATGGAAAAAGAGCCATTTCAAAAGATATGGAAGAAGAAATAAAAGGGCTCGTTCAAGGAACAGACCAAATTTCACAAATCGAAATTTATAATGTAAGTAATGTTGATAATAACAATTTGGTATTTGATTATGTAAGAGATACAAAGCCAGATTACCGATATGAACAAAAAGTGTGGAATCCTGAATGGCTTCAAGCCGATTTCTTTCCTTATGGAAACGGCGATGGTAAACGGTGGTACGTTGAAATGGAAACGAGACATATTGGTAGTTTAATGTCTATAATTTTGTTCTCAGGGATGGCAGTTTATATAACTTTGTTCACTATTTGGGCAACCGTTAATGCTTATCATCATAAACGATTAAATATTGGTTGGGTTATCGTGTTTACTTTATTAAATATTGTCGGTTATTTGCTTTATTTTTTAGTAGGGAAAAGAAAAGTGCCAGCTTAGATCTGTGATACAAAAACAGGAATGATAGGTATTCCTGTTTTTTCAACTAGCGGGCAGGTTAATGGAAAAAGGAAAAATATTGGTAATTACAGAAGTTTTATAGTAATAAAAATATAGTGAGGTGTGAAATGGAAATTAGGATAGCAACAGTGAATGATATTAAGGAAATAACTATATTGATGGAACACCTTGGATATCCCACAACAATCGAAAAAATGAAAAAACGATTTAGCAATATTGAATCTAGTCCAGACTACCATACTTTGTTAGCATTATATGATGCTAAAGTAGTTGGAATGATAGGACTTGTAAAAGGGTATTATTATGAATTAGATGGCTTATATGTTCGTATTGTAGCCCTTGTGGTAGACTCAAATCACCGTAATAAAGGGATAGGTAAACAGCTATTAAACGAGGCAGAAATTTGGGCAAAAAAAATTGGAGCAACGGGAATAGGGCTAAATAGTGGGAACCGACCAGAGAGAATTAATGCTCATAAATTCTATAAAAATAGTGGCTATATAGAAAAAAGTGTTGGATTTGCAAAAAGGCTTATCTAAAATACCCACTGTAAAGTTTGTGAATAATTGTACTTAAACAAACAGGTGCTATTGTTTAATAAGCTATATTAATAAAGGGGCTGGGACAAAAGCATTTCGACCAAAGAAAAAAACGAACTATTATTCGAAATTCTGATTTAGAGTTTCGTAATAGTTCGTTTTTTTTATTTTTATTACTTTTTAAAATAGAAATCATTCGGCTTTAACAACGGACAATTTAGTTCTGTCCCAGCCTCTTTTATTTAAATCTTATTAATGATATCAGAGTCTTTCCAAGAATGAGCAGCGTTATTTTTACGTAGCATTTTTCTTTGTAAATAAATCTGGGTCGTCTTGATGTCGGAATGGCCAAGACTTTCCTTTATGGTCAACAAATCTGCGCCCTGGTCAGCACTAATAAGAGCAAAACCATGTCTGAAGCTATGAGGCGTAATAGGATTTTTACGCATTTTAATAAAGTCCAAATCAGCTTTGTTTATTTTTGTGATTAAATAATTCGACAGATATTTATATCCATAGGCCTTTCCCTTAGAAGTAGTAAACAAAGGGGAGCTATCGGAAGGATCGAGTTTAAAGTCTAACCTTCTTCTTTTACGAAACCCCTCTATTGCCTTTAAAACATTTGGGTGAATTAAAACTTGCCGCTCCTTTTGTCCCTTTCCCATGACTGTAAGCCAGTATTCTCCATCTAAATACGCTAGATCACTAACTTTCGCATTACAGAGCTCCTGTATACGGAGCCCGGTTGTGGCCAATACTGATATCAATCCGTAAAGGATAGGATGAGTTCTGAAGTAATTGACTAAGCTAATTACCTCCACAGAACTCATCTCTTTATTTGGTCTATCAAAGGATCGAACATTGCTGCTTAACATTTTTTGATGAAGCGGCACCTTAATGTATTTATTTTCGTACAGGAACTTTAAGAACCCTCTAATTACCACTGTTTTTCGGCTTAAGGTAGCTACAGAATATTGCTTACCACCCTTCCCAAGGGGATCTTCCTTCAACCACTCCTGGTATTTCCTCATATTCCGTGATGTTAGATTCTTCAATAACCGATACTCTTGCACATCTGTAATTTCAACTTCTAGCAATTCTGCTTGTTCCAGCAGCTGCTGATAGACCAGAAGAAGATCCCTAAGATATTCCCGCTTTGTATTTTCTGTTCGATTTTTCTTCTCATTTAAATCCTTTTTTTGGTGTACGTAAAAATATATCATCTCGATATCGTTAAAGAGTGAAAAGTTAGCTTCACCGTCTTTATCTATAATATCGCTCATTTTTTTATGTAAGGAATTATCTAGAAGGTATGTTACCAAAGAAGAAATTGTTTGAGCTTTATTTATTAAATCAGGAGTTATTAATTTATTAATTTGTTCAGTATAAACTAATTCACTAGATTTCATATTTTATTTTACCTCCTTTTAGATGAAATATATTTATTAACAATTTTATTTAAAACTATTAATTTTATTTAGATTTTATTATAAAAAACTTCTTATATAAGGAGTTATTAAGTAATTATCTTACATTTATTATAATACAGATTACGAGAAAAATAGGTTATTTGTCTATACATAATAATCACTAATATTTTTATATTTATTTATTGTTTTAATACATATAACATAAATAACTAGACAATAAGTATTGAGTTTGATATATTTGTTTGAAGGAAAGGTTTTCCATCAACCAAGGCTTAGGTTTAACTGGAGACTTTCCTAACACACTAAAAAATTTTAAGAAGGGCTGATTAGGATGAAAAAACATTAACATTCCACCTTCCAGCAATTTCGGTTGAAATTAATGGAAGTGAGGGGCAAACTCAGGAGGATCTTAGATAGTTAGGCGAAAAAGCGGTATTAAACAACTAACAAAAGATTTTCCTCGATACCAATGGTGAATGACAGACGGAACAGTGATTAAGGATGAAGATGTGGTATGTGGACGTCCCGTAAAATTGAAAGCTTCCGGAGAAGTAGGTGTTATCTATGAAGTAAAACCAGGAACTAAATATCCTGTAAGAATCCTAATAAAAGGGGAAAAAGAAATCCAGTGTACCCAGGCGTCGGTTGAAAAAGTGTCCAAAAAAGCAAGCATTGACAAATTAATAAAAGGACGTCAAGAATGGGAGAAATAAACAGGGGAATGGCTCGGTGTCCGAACCGGTTATTTTGTTAACGGGAAAGATATTATTCCTGTGGTACTTAATGCCGCGAGGTAGGGGCAAAATGAAAGCTTGTAAAATCGATCACGAATCGAAGGGAAGTTACTATAATCTTACAGCTTCTAGTATTCTGAGACTATTTGACAAAAAAACAGAAGCCGAAAATTATACATCTATGTTACAAAATCGATAGTTTATAAGTTTTAAGAGACGGGTGACATTTAAGTTCTTAATAACTGTGGTGTAAATTGCCTACGTAACTCTTATATATAAAACCCGATAATAAGAACGCCTTGTTAATTCATCAGAGGACTTTCGGATGGTAAGGAAGGACGCTTATGAAAGAAGAATTGGAATTCATTGATAAACAGGTACGAGAGGGGAAAGTTAATATAAAAGTAACAACTTATTATCTTTCTGATATTAAAGCAGGTCTCAGAATAGAGGTACGGAAACTATCAACAAAAAGAAAATCAACCGCAGAGATTGAATTAGTTTGGGGAGACGATAACATAATTTTAAAAAAGTCCCTAAAAAAAGTAGTTCTAGAAAATCCAAAAACCAAAGAGGTAAACGCTATCATTGATGATTTTATAGAATATAGCAAGAAAAAAAGATTGCTAAAAAACGGGAATATATAATACTTAAAGGCAAGTATATTGGCAGTGATAAGTTGTTATTCCTTAGGTAAAGAAAATACATATTTGCTATTTCCTAATGGGCCAAATCATTATTATGTATCTAGATTTAATAACCCCAATGCATATTTTGGATGTTTCTACTGTGACTGGTTTCATCTCCTTGAAGAAGAGGACCATGCTTCTGAGCCCCCGGCACGAATATAGATCTTGAACAGGGTAAGATTTATAAAGCTAAATTGTTTTGGAGAAGAGCAGAGTATAGTAATATCCTGCTTTCTCACTATTATCTATTGCCCAGAATACTTATGTAAACGCTAGAATAAAGTTGACAGTTTTCGCTTGATTAGATTTTACACTTTTGCTCTATCACCCTAAAACTTTAGTAAAATAGTTTGTGATGTTATTTTACTGGAGGTTAGGATTTTGGAGGA
>NZ_JAMBOJ010000080.1 GCF_023715565.1 Cytobacillus firmus
CAGTAGAATCTGCGGAGCGAAATTTTTGAAGTAGTGGAAGGGGCCCCTTCCACTACTTCAAAAACATAAGAGCTAAATAACTTGTTTTTCCTAGGAATGAATTTACACAAAATAGTGGACTTGACTGCCGTTTTCCTGATTTCCAATTTAGATTGGGCACCCAGCGGGTCTTTTTTTTACCCAAAACAGCATTTGTGTGCGGATATACTAAATTTATGTGCAGATAAAATATTTTATGTGCGGATAGCCCTTTTTTATGTGCGGATAAAAATATTTATGTGCGCTTAAGCACTCCTACCTCCCTGCCTGACACATCCCTTTAATGTATTCTGCAAAATAACCGGCCCCAATGTACCGGAGCGGGAATTGGATAGACGCAATTGCACAATTGCATCAGGAGAAAGCTCAGCTGATATTTCGTCAAACTTGCCAACCCATGGGATGCCGCCAAAGATACTTGGCTGCTCTTCTTTAACTGGGTACATTTTAATTCTCCAGCTGATTACACCAGGAATTTCGGCAAACCCTTCATATTGGTCATAATCGCCAAATTCGGAAGGCTGGGGCACCCAGTCAGCGTAAATTCCAATTGCTGTCCGTTCCCTGACAGGACTGTCCGGCTCAGCTGTATAGGGCTTTTTCACTTTTGTTATAATAGCCGTACCCTGCATATTCGGTATTTCTTTTACAGGCTCCAGCAAAATGCTGCAGGGATAGGAAAGAGATTCTGCATGTGCTTCAAATAATGGAAGTGATAAAAACACAATCAAAATCATTAAAAATCGTTTCATTACGTTCCCTCCGTTTCAAAGACTAATTTGCCCTTCAAGCCACTGTAAAATTCGGAGAACCCTTTGACTTTTTGAATAGATGCACATATAATGGTCACTGTATCAAATTAGATTTTAGGAGGATTATTAAAAAATGACACACTTTATGAGACTTCGATTCCCAACTTTGAACCAGTAATTTAATACGTTCAAAGGCTCTGTTTGTGTGAACAGAGTAAACGGGATTAGTCTGTCCTTTTTTAATAATCTTCATTTCATATGAAATAGCCTCTATTTGTGCTATTTTCCTAAATTGCCGCGGCAATTTTATTATGAATGGAAAGGCGGATTTTTCTGCCTTTCTTTTTTTATGTCTATAAGCCTTCCAATAGACAGCAAATGGAAGGTTTATTTGCTGACGGCTCCTGATCAGCCCCTAACCGAATTAGGATGGGGCCTTTTCCCTTTACTCTGAATCACAGGCAGATGCCTGTGATTTTTTTATTGAAAGGAAGAAGAAAATGGATCATCACGCTAAATACAAACGTTTTATAAATGAACTTAGATGCCCGCTATGTGAGGATTCACTGCAGGTTGATCAAGCGAAAAGCCTGATATGCCCAAACAGGCATACCTTTGATATCTCATACCATGGCTATGTGAACATGCTCAGCATTTCACCGAAGGGCAGGTACAATAAAGCTTTATTTGAAGCCAGGAAGAAAATCATTATGGAGAGTGAGCTTTTCGCACTTCTTCATGAGAAAATAGCAGCCGCAATTGGCTCCTTTTCAGCAGATTCTGATGCCTTAATCCTTGATGCAGGATGCGGTGAAGGATCGCATCTTGAAAAGATTTTGCGCTATTCCAGAAACGGAACAGTGACAGGGATTGGCCTGGATATATCCAAAGCAGGGATTGCTCAGGCTGCCAAAAGCTATAAAGATTCCATTTGGCTTGTCGGAGATCTGGCAAAATCTCCTCTGGCTGATCGCTCTATAAATATGATTTTAAATATCTTTTCTCCTTCTAATTACAAGGAGTTTAAACGGATTCTGACTCCAGGCGGGCTCATCATTAAGGTCGTTCCGCGTGCTGCTCATTTACAAGAGCTCCGGAATGCCATTCATGGAACCAATCAAAACAGCTTTTACAGAAATGATGAAACCATCTCCCTTTTTAAAAAGCATTTTACGCTCATAGACATTGTCACCGTGTCAGATGCAAAAGAGTTGAATGAAAAGGAACGGACACATTTAGTGCAGATGTCTCCCCTTGCCTGGGATGCCAATGAGACAGCTTTGGAGGCATTCAAAAGCAGCCAAATCACTATTGACGCAGATATATTAATTGGATTAAACCAAAAAGAAACGAGGTTATTGTAATGGAAAATGTACTTTATGAATTAAAAAATATAGAAGTTTCCTATTTAGATAGAGTAGTATTAAATATTCCCCGGCTGGCTGTGCATCAGTTTGACCGGATCGGAATTGTCGGCAAAAACGGGGCTGGAAAAAGCACCCTCCTGAAGCTCATGGCTGAACAGATAAAGCCTGAGAAAGGGCTGGTTTACAGCTTTGGCTGATTTTGCCTATTTCGATCAACTGGCTGGTCAGCTGGCAATCCCGGACATTAAAATCGAAAGTTTAAGCGGCGGGGAAAGAACGAGGAGGAAATTAGTGCACATTTTTTCCAGCTATTATGAGGGATTGTTAATAGATGAGCCCACCACCCATCTCGATAAGGAAGGGATACAATTTTTTATTGATGAGCTGACCTATTATTATGGTGCCCTTGTGCTCGTCAGCCATGACCGGTATGTACTGGACCAGCTCGTCACAAAAATTTGGGAAATTGAAGACGGAACTGTGACAGAATATACCGGTAACTATTCTGATTATATAGAGCAAAGAGAACTGCAGCGGAAACAGCAGCTTGAGCAGCATGAAAAATATGTGAAAGAGAAATCCCGCTTAATAAAAGCGGCAGAAGAAAAAATGAAAAAGGCGGAGAAAATTACACAAGCCAACGGGCATATCTCCAAAAAGGAAACTAAGGCCAAAGCCAATAAAATGTTTATGACAAAATCCAAGGATACAAGCCAAAAGGCGGTCCAGCGCGCAGCCAAAGCCATTGAGCAGCGGGTACAGATGCTCGAGAATGTGGATGCGCCAAAGGAAGAAATGACGATTCGCTTTCATCAGCATCCAACACTGGAAATGCACAATAAATTTCCCATTATGGGAAATCGGGTAACGTTAAAAGGCGGAGAAAAAACACTTCTGAAAGAAGCGAGCTTCCAATTCCCCCTTGGCAAAACGATTGCCATTACTGGAAAAAACGGATCAGGAAAATCAACACTCCTCAACCATATCCTGAACCGCGGCGAGGGTATTACCCTCTCTCCTAAAGCGTTAATTGGCGCCTATGAACAGATGGATTACCAATTCGATAAAAGCAGAACGGTGCTGGATTATATGAAAGACAAAAGCGATTATGATGATAGTAAAATTCGTTCGGTTCTGCACTCCATGAATTTTACAGGAAATGACCTGAAAAAGGATGTGCAGAGTTTAAGCGGCGGCGAAGCAATCCGACTCGTGCTTTGCCAGCTTTTCCTTGGCAGATACAATGTGCTGATTTTAGATGAGCCCACAAATTTTCTTGATATTTATTGCATCGAGGCTCTGGAACGATTTTTAAAAGCCTATCAAGGAACTGTTCTGCTGGTTTCACATGATACAGTATTTATTGAACGGGCAGCTGATTGTGTGTATGCGATAGAGGAACAGATGCTGGTTCTTAAGAAGAACTAAAAAAATGGACCCGGCTGCTTTTGCAGCAGGGTCTTTTTCGTAGGGCAAACAAAAGAGTGTTCTCATTAGAATTGGACTCGCAATTTAAATAATAGCATTTTCGCAAAAATTCGGGATTGCCTGTTGTTTTGGAGGTAGTGCTGTTGTCTTACAAACCAAATCCATGTCATAAAAAATTTCATGGATGCTCGAAGTAAGAAATTCTCCGAGATCAATACCCCAATTTGTATCGTCCTTAAGGAGAATTGGGGGAAAATCTATTTTTTCATCAGATCCTGGATCAAATTCGGTTACATCCGTTATGATTTTTATGCCAGCATTAACATCTGGAACTTCCACCACTGTTCGAAGGCCGATGTGATACGGAATATCAGGATGATCATCCTCAATGTCATGGTGCTCCCATGAAAGTTTTTCTGTCTTAATACTAATCGGATCTTCATCAGGATTGGACCCAGGCCTTATTACATTGATTGTAAAATTAAACCTAACCTCGATATCATCATCCACAAATTCAGTTACTTCTCTAACTGCCAAACGAAGTATTTCAACCTCAATCCGTTTAGGGAATTCTGTAGTAAATGACACCGGATAGAACTCCTCTTGAATCAGAGGACTTCGTCTTATTGCTGCGCATTGTTCATTCGACACATCAAACCCCGCCGTATTCGGAAAGAACATAAGATTGTTTGGATTATTTACATGGTCCAGCCCTAAACAATGCCCTAGCTCATGTGCAACTTTTTCCCCTCGAAGTTCAATAGCTGTCATCATTGAAAAATATTTATTGTTGCTGACATCCCCTATAGAAGCTCCGAGTTCGTTATTTCTCAATGCTGCTCCTCTAACGAAGTGAAGTGATATATGCGCTCCATCTGTGCAGCAGGTTTTAAGATTATATAACAGCTCTGCAGTTGGATAGTTAGACATATTCGAAAAAAAATCAGCTGCAGAATCTATCTCTTCAAGTGCAAAATCATAATCGTCCGGATTTGGTACAATCTCTTCAAGTTTTTTTATCCTATCTACATTAAATACTATCCCGCACCGGCATAAGATATCATTCGCTTTTCCAATCAAGGTACAGATCTCATTATTTTCAATCCTTACGCCTGGCGAGACAAACACACAAATATTAACCACCCTGCACTTTTTGGTGATAATTTCTATCGCATTATCCGGGATTTGATTACAAGTCATGGTCTACCCCCATTATCGAATACTTATGGCGGTTTTATTATGTGTCCCATACTCAATTCTATACCCTAAATTCATGAAACCTTAGAGACTTAGGCACTAATGCAGCACCCGCTTCTACCTCAGATAATTGGCCGCTTAACCAAAACGGAGCCACCGACAAAATACTCGGAACATCATGGGCGCCGAATACTTCTTTGACTGGTCAATTGCAGGCTAGCTTCAGTTACCCAATCGTTAGAGAATTATTTCAACTCAATCTCCTTAATCCAAAACTCTAAGGCTTCCATTGGTTCATCTCTCATATGAACATAATAGATTTTTACCTCGTTTGGTTTTACATTTTCCGGCAGTGCAAATGAAAAACTAAATTCCCTGGATGTCTCTATATCAAATAGTTGAGGTTCTAATTCAGGAGGCCGCTCATTTTTTAACCATTCCTGAACCGAATCTTCAAAGTAACGGCTGTCCATTTTTTCATAATCCTCAGATCTATTTCGCTTAACTTCCGTTACTTCCTCATTACCAGGAACATAAAAAACAATAAAATCTGTGGGAAATCTATATGCATCTAATGGTTTTTCCCAAACGCCTGTCACTGTATAGGATTGATTTTCCTTTTCGACTGTGAAATTCAATGAATCAGGAGCAGTATGATACCAAGAATTAAAAAACACATATCCGGCAAAAAGGAATATTGCCAATACAGGCAGTATAAAGAGCAGTGACACTATTCTGCTCGTCTTCCATAACATGATTCCTAAAATAAATAAACCCATAAGGACGATTATTGCAAGGATAATAGACATTTAGTTCTCCATTTTCAATTATTTATTCTAATCCAGCTGACGGCAAGAAAATAACCGATTATGGGTGAGATTCCATATCCCATGATCGGCATTGGAAAATGACCAAATAACGTTACAATCATAGCCATTAAGAAATAAACTCCCAAAGATAACGATACAATATTATTTCGGCCATAATAAAAGAATGGACTTAATAATAACAGCAACGACAAAACACCAAAAATCAACCAGACAATGCCAAGGTCTGCAACCAAAAAGATAATATCTTCTACATAAGGAACCGGTGCTAAATCATCGATAAAAATCCATGAAATGATCACTGTGACAGTGCTAAGCATAAGGCTCAACAGCTTTAACTTCCAATTACTAATCTTCTTCCACAAAATAATTGAAGCCGCACAGGAAAATGAAGTTAATTGACCTGCATCGGGATGGAAAAGCAAGATTAATAAGGTTATAAAGTACAGTGCCGTGGTATAGCTAGCAGGATTGTTTCGTTTCCATAGCTGAATAATAATAATTGGCAAAATAATGCTTGCTGCATATATGTTAACCGGTCCAAAAGTTATCCAGCGATGTACACCGCCTGAACCATCAAAGAGGAATGGAAGAACTAATAATGCTATTGAAATGCAGGTTAAAAGAAGATTGCCTTTGCTTATTCTTTTCTCCTTTTTACGGATGAAATAATAAGAACACATTACCGTTCCCAATAACCAGATGAATAGGTTTTGAAGCGAAATGCCGGGACTCACACCATTTGCAGCCATGGCAAAAGTCCCTATTAAGATAGCAGGAATCATTAGTAAATAAGAAATAGAATTTTTTAAAATAATCATGTTAAAATCCCCTTTTTATTATCGTCGAAAATTTTAACATATTAGTCATCAACTTATTAAATAAAATTTAATTATTCTTTAGCTACTGCAGCAACCGCTTCTATCTCAACTAATTGGCCGCTGTACCCCAAAACGGTTACACCGGACAATGTACTCGGAACATCATGGGAGCCGAATTCCTCTCTGATTGCCTGCCATGCAGCCACCAAATCTGCCTGATCACCGGATGCAACAAGAACTCTTGTATATGCCACATCCTTTAATGCAGCATCACATTCCTGTAAGGCTGCTCTCAGATTTTCAACACAAAGCTTGGCCTGTTCTTCAACGCTGATTCCCTCTGGTACTCTCCCTTCTTGATCAAGAGGACATGCACCCGCCATAAAATAAAGTTCCATTCCAGTAGGAACATGCGAGGCGTAAGCATAGTCAACAGCAGGTAAAACCTTGGAATGTATTAGTGAGATATTCTTCATTTCTAAATTCCTTTCCTTTGGCCTATTACTTATTGAATTCTAGCTATATATAAGATTTCCTTTTTCAGGTGAACTACTTTTAATAACCATCCTAAAAGGCGGGTGTTATAATGCGGAGTTTAAGATTAGTAAGTATAATCATAATTGCGTCTGTCAGCTTACTGTCTGGCTGTTCAAATAAATCGGTGGATCAAGCGGAATTTCCGCCAGAGAAGTCGGCAACTGTTGAAGTGAATGGAACAGAATATCCAATGGAAAAAGGAAACTATCAGTGGGTCAGAAAAAATGGAAATGAGACGGAAGCAGTCAAAACGGATCATGCATCTCCGAATCAGATGGCCGTACAGCTTACACCTATTCCTGTAAAGCCGGGCCAGAAAGTCAAAGTGAAAATTGAAGATGATCCAGTAATGAAGGTATATTTATGGAATGCCACGGGAATTGAAAGTCAAATTAAGCTTGAGGATAATCAGATTAACACGCCTGCAGATGAAGGAAAATATATTTATGAAGTTTTAGCAGAATGGCAAAACGGTGAAATCTCTTTTACATTTGTGGCGGAGGTTCAGTAATAACAGGGAAACCAGTAAATGGTTTCCCTTGATCCAGCTTAGTTTTTAATAATTTTTCTCTCCTTCAATACTTCTAATGCAATATTCTTGGCCTCAGTGCCTGATCCATCGATATTCACCGCAAACACCCATGTGCCCTTCTCCGTTTCAATAAAACCAACATACCAGCCAAGTCCCATATCAGAGAGTCTTGTCCCTGTTTTCCCATGTAGAATGAAGTGATCCTGTTCATCCTGAATCATCATGCGTTTGACTGTCTTTTGGTTTTGTTTTGAAAATGGCAAGTCTTCTTCAACTAATTTTTCGATAAAATCAGCTTGTTCTGCTGCAGATATTCTCAGGCTGCTATCGAGCCAGAACTTATCAATTCCGCCAGATATGTCCTGGTTCCCATACCCTATCTTTGCAGCGTAATCAGCCATTTTGTTTTCACCAATTGTTCTTGCCAGGTCCTGATAAAACCAGATCGCCGATTCCCTCATGGCGGAAGCAAGCGAATGATCCCGGTTCCAGCTCTCAAATTCCCGCTCCACTCCATCCCAGCGTTTCACTTCGTACTCATCTCTGACAGCGGCTGTTTCCAGCCCGATTAGAGCATTGGCTACTTTAAAGGTCGATTCCGGTGTCAGTCTCTCTTTGCTCCGCTCCTTGTTATAAACATACACCTGGTCATTCCTAAGACTTTTAAGGACCATCGTGCCCCTTTTACCAGCAAAAGCTTCTTCAATGGGCAGCTCTTTCGCATTTTCTTTTCCGTCTAATAATACATCAGCACCTGTTCCTGTCATCAGCAATAATAAGGCAAGTACGGCTATTCCGGCTCTCCTCATCCACTTCATCTTTACTTCCTCCCTCTATAAAATAGGATTTCCGTCATGATGTCTGCTCTGTATTTGTCCCTTATACTATAAACAGCACGATAGATATATAAAAGAACAGATTTGCCCATCTGTACCCATACAAAAACTCTGGGAGGTGTGAATTCATGAACACTAAATATGAGGAAATTATAGGAGAAATCCAATCCAGACTGAATGATGAACGGTTGAAATCCGGAGAAAAGCTCCCTTCCATCCGCAGGGTTGCCAAAGAATTCAGCTGCAGCATCAACACCGTACTGAAAGCTTACAGTGAATTAGAAAAGGCACATCTCATTTACTCTGTGCCAAAAAGCGGCTATTTTGCAGTAGGCACCGATAAACCCAAAAAACGAACTCAAATGAAAATAGACTTTGTTTCGGCAGGACCTGATAAAACCAGGATGCCCTACCGTGATTATCAGCATTGCATGAATCAGGCAATAGAACTTTATAAGGAAGAAATGTTTCAATATTCCCATCCCCTCGGCTTGGTGAGTCTTCGGCATCAGCTTTCAGCACAGCTTCAGGACCTGCAGGTTTTCGCCCCGCCTGAAAGAATTGCCGTTGTCTCAGGTTCCCAGCAGGCTTTGGATCTCTTGATTTCACTGCCTTTTCCCAATCATAAAAAAGAGATTTGCGTTGAACAGCCTACCCATTTCAGTTTCATAGATTCCATCACCTCCCGCGGCTTGAAGCCTGTCGGCATAGAGAGAAACCAGAAAGGCATAGACCTAAATTACTTAGAAAAGGTATTCAGAGAACGAAGCATCAAGTTTTTCTACACAGTTTCCAGATTTCAGAACCCGACAGGCTGCAGCTATTCCAACCAGGAAAAAAAGCACATGGTCGAGCTCGCTCAGAAATATGACGTCTATATTATTGAGGATGACTATATGGGAGATCTTGATACTAGAAAAAAGGCAGATCCCATGTTTGCCTATGATCCTTCGGGAAGAGTCATTTACACTAAAAGCTTTTCAAAAATTTTGCTGCCTGGGCTGCGATTAGGATTGGCTGTTCTTCCGGAAGAGATAATGAAAGTTTTCACACAAGCTAAGTTTGCAGCGGACGTCCACACCCCCGTCCTCACACAAGGGGCACTGGAGATTTATTTAAGCAGCGGTATGTTTAAAGCCCATATTGAAAAACTCCGGCGGCAATACAAAAAGAAAGGCACCATTCTCAAGAAAGCATACCTGGAGTATTTGCCTCCCAATGCTGCTTTTACTGGCGGGGATTCCGGATTCTATTCGACAGTGGTCCTTCCGAGCAGAATGAAAGCAAAGAATCTTGCGGAATATCTCAAAAAGAAAAATGTACTGGTTCAGGATGCTTCAGGCATGTACCTTCCTGAATACAGGGAGGAAAATCGTATTCGTTTAAGCGTGTCACAGGTGGATGGCAGGAAGATTGAGGTTGGAGTGAGGAAGATTGGGGATGGGATTCGGGCATTAATCTGAATATAAGAGGAAACACATTCATAGATGGAAGCTCAGTTTACGCTGAGCTTTCTAAATTACCCAACCATATTAAAACAAGAGCACCCTATTGTATTTCACCTTAAAATGACTCCTTTTTTCCTTCTTCTAAACTCGTCTTTCTTCCTCCAAGTAACAATAGTCCTCCAACAATCCAAAATACAGCTGACATACTAATAAAATTTGCAATTGCACCGAAAAGCACCGGCGCAGACATCTGAGTCAGCCGATTTACTGTCAGTCGAAGGCCAAGCCCTTCCCCCACTTTATTGTTTGGCAAGCAGTTAATAGTTGAGGATATAGAAAGCGGCTGACCAAGCCCTAATCCTATGCCTAAAATGAATGAAAACATTGATAAAACGATTATGTTATTAAAAAACGGCAGAAGAAGAAAACACATTCCGGATAAAATGATTGAGCCCATTGCAATAAATGTCCGGGAATACATATTTAATAGAGAAGGCAGGGACCACCTGATCAATATACCTGCAATAGCATTTATCGATACGATTATTCCTATAGCTGTAACAGTTAATTTGAATTCTATTGCTAATAAGGGAAAGTAGGCAGTGTAAATATCTTTACCAAGCAATACTAAAATACTCACTAAAAAAGCCCGTCTAAGATTTGACCCTTTTAATAATTTAACAGAATCAAGTATTCTGTTTTTTTGCTTAAATGTGTTATCAAGAGTTCTTGATTTCCCTTTTAAGAAAAATGTGAGAAAAACGGATAAAAAACCTATGCTGCCTAGTGCCCCAATAGCAAATGGGTACCCATATTTCTCACCGATCATTCCTCCGGCTAATGGACCGATAAAACTGCCCAAAGCAACTCCGATGCTAAATTTCATAATATTCTTTTCTCTCTGCGATTCTTCCATGCTTAATTGTCCAGCCATAGCCTGTGCAGAAACCACAAAGATGGTTTGCCCAATGCCTGCTGCTAATTGAGAAATATAAACAGCCTCCAGACTTACAAATAACATAGGAATACTGAGGGAGCAAGCGC
Source organism: Cytobacillus firmus (assembly GCF_023715565.1). Taxonomy (GTDB): domain Bacteria; phylum Bacillota; class Bacilli; order Bacillales; family Cytobacillaceae; genus Cytobacillus; species Cytobacillus firmus_C. The sequence goes on from NZ_JAMBOJ010000080.1 coordinate 10,829, forward strand.
ACATTATTGTACTGCATATAATGGGCTTTTTATATCCCATCAAATCAACATAATAGCCAATTTTGATAGCAAGAAAAGTCGGAAGCAATGGAAAAAGGGCAATAATGAACCCTATCTCGATCGGACTTGCTTTTAAATCATATGAAAGCAATGATATTAATGGGCGGGTCCCCATAATTCCAATCATTATCAAAAATGTAATAACCGTGATTAAATGCTCCTCGAAAAATTTATGGAATTTCAATAAGGCCATCACCCTTCTCTGAATTAACTGTTTAGAGATTATCTAATTATGATGCTTGAAGGATTTATCTTTTTGCTTGTAAAAAAAGCCGATTTCTCCGAAAAAGGAAAACCGGCTTTTTGTTTATTAAGTTAGTGTTCAGTTAATTAACAGATTCTAATTTTTGTTGTTTATCAGGCCTTTTGCTAAGCTGTGAATTAGGTCCTGCCTGGAGCATATAGCTGCTTTTCTCCTTTTTCCCCAGCATCTCATTTACCTTCTTTGCTGCCAGGATTGCATCATCCAATTTTATCCCTGTTTCAATTCCCATCTCGTGGAAACTATGAACTAAATCTTCTGTTGCAATGTTCCCGCTGGCTCCTGGGGCATATGGACAGCCTCCAAGCCCAGCAATGGAGCTGTCAAAATTAGTAACTCCCTGCTGGAGAGCCGCAACCGCATTTGCAAATGCCATTCCGCGTGTATTATGAAAATGCATTGAAAAAGTTACTTCAGGATATTGTTCTTTAAGTACACCTAGGTAGTTATATACCTGATAAGGGTTACCCATACCGGTTGTGTCGGCTAAAGAAATTTCTTTTATGCCCATTGCCCTATATCGATCCATGATTGGAATGATCTTTCTTAGAGGCACTAATCCTTCATAAGGACAGCCAAAAATGACAGAAATAGAACCCCCAACTTCGACATTGTGTTTCACCGCCAAATTAATGATTGGCTCTAATGCATTTTGGGCTTCTTCCACGCCGCAGTTGGCGTTAGAAATACTATGCGAATCGGTAGCGGAAAGCATGAGCTTAAGCTTTCTTATTCCAGCATCAATAGACCTCTGGGCACCTTTTACATTTGGCACGAGTGAACGAAATTTTATACCCTGTAACTCTTCTGTTTGGAGTGCATGTGCTGTGACTATTTCTGCATCTTTTAATTGAGGAATGGCTTTTGGATGAACAAAGGAAGTTAATTCTATGGACTGAACTCCCGTCCTAGCCAGAAGCCTGATAATTTCAAGTTTTTTATCTGTAGGAATCCATGTATGTTCAGCTTGAAATCCATCACGTGGAGCGACTTCACAAATGGAAACTTTCTTAGGAATGAATAGCTGATCCATTATATAATTCCTTTCTCCTTGAGTATGTTTAGCTCATCATGTGTGAGCCCTAACTGATCCCGTAATATTTCATTATTATGTTCACCTAATTCAGGAGCACGGTGCCGAATTGAACCGGGAGTTTCAGAGAATTTAGGTACAATACCAGGTACCTTTAATTTGCCTAAACGCGGATGCTCCACCTCAACTATATTTTGCCGTGCAGCATAGTGAGGGTCATTGAAAATATCTTCTATACTCAAAATAGGACTCATTGGCACCCCATATTCATCCAATTTTTCTTGAAGTTCAGCTAGTGTAAGTTGCTTAATAAAATTTATTACAATCTCTTGAACTTCACCATCATTTTTTAACCGTACTGAATTTGTGTAATACCGTTCATCCTCAAGCATATCTTTTCGATTCATTGCGTCGGCTAATCTATTAAAGGTTGCATCTGAGCTGCAGACAAGTACGACATATTTTCCATCCTTTGTTTCATATGTTCCGGCTGGACTGGAGTGCCCTGCAAGACCAGGACTTCTCTCTCTAACAATTTTATTTTGATCATATTCAGCTATTAGAAAATCGAACATCCTAAAAATCGATTCGTATAGTCCCATTTCGACTACCTGACCGGCAGCTCCCTCATTATTTTCGCGGTAATATAATGCGCTTACTGTAGAAAACGCTGCGAATATTCCGGTTACATAGTCTAATAGAGAGTATGATGGGCTAACAGGAGGACGATCTGGATATCCTTGAATATAAGTATGCCCGCTAAAGGCAGTGCCAGGAGTACCAAAGCCTGCTTTCTCCCGATAGGGACCCGTTTGTCCATATCCCGAAATACGGACCATTATTAGGTTGGGGTTTGCTTCTTTTAAAACCTCAAAACCAAGCCCCCATTTTTCCATAGTGCCTGGACGGAAGTTTTCTATTAAAACATCAACACCTTTTATTAACTTTAAAAATATTTCTTTGCCTTCAGCAGAATTGATATTTAATGTAACAGATTTTTTATTGCGTGAAATACCTGGCCATCTGAGAGGCTCTTCATCTTTCCATGGACCAACTGACCTAAGGCTATCCCCTTTTGGATGCTCTATTTTTGTCACATCCGCACCTAGGTCAGCTAATAAAGTCGCACCAAATGGAGCCGCAATCATAGTTGAGATATCCAGGATTTTCACCCCTGTTAAGGGACCGTAATTTGTTGTCATATTATCCCTCCGTAGATAAGTCCTAATTTCCACTATGTGATTAGATATTTAATAAACACAATAGGTATTAAGGAAAGACGCTTTTTTTACTAAATGCTATAGTTCTTATTTGTTTTTAAATAGGAAGCCAGCCCGCCGGCATTTAAAATGCTGATCATGACTTCAGGCATTTTTGTACCAACGTATTCTTTACTAGCTGTTTCATTTACCACTCTTCCACTTTCTAAATCTACAGATATTTCATCTTGACTATTAATTTCATGGTGTGGAATTTCAACTAGCGGAAGACCAATATTTATGGCATTTCTATAAAATATCCGTGCAAAAGACTTGGCAATAACAACTGATACACCTGCAGCTTTTAATGCTAGAGGTGCTTGTTCACGAGAAGACCCGCAGCCAAAATTGCTGCCGCCAACCAGTATATCTCCAGATTGTAAGCGGGAACGAAAATCTGGATCCAGATCTTCTAAAACATGATCAGCCAAATCATTTAAATTTAAAGTTTTAGTGTATTTTCCCGGGATAATTCTATCCGTATCTATATCGTCACCGTACACATGTGCGTTTCCATTTAGATGCATTCAGGTTCCACCTCCATTGCATAACGCGGGTCAGCTATTTTGCCCTGCAGCGCAGAATATGCCACAACAGCAGGTGAAGCGAGGTAAATATTGGAGTTTCGATTACCCATTCGCCCTCTAAAGTTGCGGTTGCTGGAGGAAATGATGTTCTCTTCATTTCCTGGTACTCCCAAATGCGTCCCTACACAAGGTCCGCATCCGGAAGTTAGAAAGCTGGCGCCTGCTAATGTAAGTGTTTCTGCAGTTCCATCTCTTAATGCCTTTAAATATACATCCTTGGATGCAGGAGCAATCAGCATTCGGACCTGAGGATGAATAGTCTTCCCCCTTAGGATATTAGCTGCCTCATGTAAATCTTCCAATCTTCCGTTTGTACAGCTGCCCAGAAATGCCTGTTGAACGGGTACTCCTTGAACGTCAGTAATATTCCTCACATCATCTGGAGAATGCGGTATGGAAACCTGGGGTTCAAGCTTGGAGACATCAAATTGAAGCTCTTGTTCATAAAATGCATCAGGATCAGGCTCCAGATGTTCAAAAGAATATCCCAGTTTCAACCCATTCGTACTCACTAAGCCTGCTTTTGCTCCCATTTCAATGGCCATATTCGCTATGGTCATTCTGCTGTCCAAGGAAAGAGGAATAATCGCTTCACCGCAAAATTCGATAGATTTGTAGTTAGCACCTGCGATGCCCAATTGTCCAACTAAATATAAAATAAGATCTTTAGCAGATACACCTTGTTGAAGAGTTCCTGTCAATTCAATCTTTATAGATTCAGGCACCTTCATCCAGGTTTTCCCTGTCAGCATAACACCAGCCAAGTCTGTTGACCCCACTCCTGTTGAAAAAGCTCCCAATGCTCCATAGGTGCAGGTGTGGGAATCCGCACCCAAAATTAAATTACCTGGCTTTACATGCCCCTTTTCAATCATTAGCTGATGACATATTCCTTCTCCTACGTCATAGAGCCTAATCCCTTTTTCAACAGCAAATTCACGCATTATTTTATGAAGATTCGCAATTCTTTCGTTTGGAGCAGGCGATGCATGATCGATAACAAATGTTACTTTCGATGGATTCCAAACCTGGTTTCCGTCCATATCCTCAAAAGCCTTAATGGCCAAAGGAGCTGTTGTATCGGATGCCATCACACCGTCAACCATTACTATCGTCAATTCTCCAGCGGATACGCTCTTACCTGAATGTTTAGATAGAATTTTTTCGGCTATTGTTTTTCCCATATTCAGGCCCCCTTTACCTTTTCTGTTCTTCCATTAACATTATTGCTCGGTTATTTCAGCAAATTCATTATTGACAACATCCTCAAAAGGAACATTGATCCCTTCGAATCTAACATTCATATCATAGCCTTTCCTGTCAATGATCGGGCTGGTTGCAAAGGCCGGGTAATTGTTTTTATATGCAGCCTCATAAACTTCATCCTCAATGTCACTAAAGGATTTTTTCAATACTTCTTTTGCACCGGACTCATCTGTTTTAAGAAAATGTTCAGCCTTTGCAATGGCACGAGTCACTTTCTCAAATAACTCCGGATTTGATTCCATTACTTCCTTCTTTGCTACTAGACCGGTATATAGAAATCCATCTAGGCTTTCCACTTCACCTTTTGATAGGTTTAAAAGCATCATGCCATTATCCATTGCTCCCATATCTGATGTAGGGGAAGAGAACGCAAAGGCATCAATTTGGCCGTTTTTAAATGCTGGGATAACAGCTTCATTCTTTCCGAGGGGAACGAGTTCCACTTCTTTATCAGGATTAATTTTTTCCATTGCCAGAAGATGTCTGACAAGTTTGTCACTTGAACTTCCCGGAGAGGTTATTGCAATCTTTAGACCTTTTAAAGCCTTAATTTTTTCTGAGATAGATGAATTTTCGTCAATTCCTTTTTCTTTGGCCACATCTTTACTAACCACTACATTCGATGCATACTGGTTCATCATAGAAGCAAAAATTTGCACCTCTTGGCCTTTTTCCGCTGCATCCATTACATTTCCTAGAGTTGTGCCACCTATTTCAACACTTCCTCCAATTACAGCTGCCATAACTTTGGAGCCCCCGCCTGTTGTAATTACTTCCACTTCAAGTCCTTCGTCATCAAAGAATCCTTTTTCCTGTGCAATATACAAGGGAGCGAACAAAAATCCATGAGTAGTCTGTGCTATAGTGATTTTTTGTTTTCCATCAGAGGTTCCACTAGAGGCCTTGGTTTTATCCGGTGAATTTGCCCTTTCACCACAAGCACTCATTAACATTAACATCAAACCGGCAAGGACGATTAACAGCAATTTTCTTTTTTTCATAGCAGTTTCCCCCTCTTAAAATTAGTTTGAATTTGGCTGTTTCCAGCGCAGCAGCCGTTTTTCCATTATCCCAAGCACAAAATTAAGCAACACTGACATGAACATCAAAATTAAAATCGCTGCAAAGGTTCCAGCTGTATCAAACTGCCCTGCAGAAAAGCTGATTAAGAAACCAACTCCGCGGTTAGATGCAGTAATTTCGCCAATAACAGCACCTATTAAGGCATAAGGCACAGACATCTTCAGACCAACAAAAACCCAATTTAAAGCGGAAGGAATGGTAACTTTCATTAAAATCTGCCGTTCTGTCGCACCCATCAAGCGAATGCTGTCCAGCAGATCATTATCAACATTTTTCACACCAGCGTAAGTATTAAAAAACACCAGGTAGAAAACAATGACAGCTGCAAAAACGATTTTCATTTCAATTCCTATGCCAAACCACAGAATAAATAGCGGTGCTAAGGCAACCTTTGGCAAACTGTACAAAGCCATGATAAAAGGATCCAATATCTTTGCTACGTATTCCAGCCTTCCTAAAATAAAACCCAAAATAGCACCGCCTGTTGCTCCTATAAAAAATCCAATAAACATCTCCTGCGCCGTTATTCCCATATGGAAAAATAGTTCACCTGAAAGGATCCACGAATAGAGCGTCCGGAAAATATCACTAGGTTGACTAATCCAAAATTTGTCAATTATAGTGCCAGAGGCTAACTCCCAGACTAGAAGAACAGCAGCAAGCAATGCAAAACGAATTCCTGCAAGTTTAATATTTTCCTTTAAGGGGCTTATTTTTATTTCTTCGTCAAGAGGCAGATGGTCTGCACTTTTAGAGTTAGCGACACTTACACTCATACTCCGATTACCTCCTCTATGAATTCTTCTTTTAACGCGTCCCACAATGTTGTGTGCACTTTACTGAACTCATCAGTAAAACGAATGTTAAATGTGTCACGTGGCCTTGGAAGATTAACATCCTGAATTAATTTAATCGTTCCGGGCCGTTTACTGAATACGGCTACCCGATCCCCTAATGTAATCGCTTCTTCCAAATCATGTGTAACAAAGATAATGGTTTTCTTTGTTTCCTTCCAAATTTCCATTAACTTAGCCTGAAGAATTAAGCGCAACTGGGCATCAAGAGCCCCAAATGGCTCATCCATTAAAAGAGTTTCCGGATCATAAGCAAGCATCTTAGCTAAACTGACCCTTTTTCTCATGCCTCCGGAAAGTTCTTGCGGATAGTGTTTTTCAAATCCCTTAAGACCAACCATTTCAATAAACTTTGAACTCTCTTTTTCTCTTTCTTTTGCCCCCAGGCCTTTTATCTCTAAGCCAACTTCTACATTTCCTATTACCGTTCGCCAGGGGAGGAGATTATCTTTTTGTGTCATATAACCCACTCTGGTATTAATTTTTTCTACCTGCTTACCCCGATAGTAAATTTCACCGCCATTTGGTTTCATTAACCCGGCACACATATTCAATACAGTTGACTTACCGCAGCCGCTGGGACCAATTACGGTAATAAATTCACCTTCCTGGATATCGAGATTAATATTTTTGGCAGCCCAGAAAGACTTCCCTTCTCTATCAAACCTTTTTGAAACATTATTAAAGTGGATCAAGCCTATTCCTCCCCATTTGCTAAATTTTCATTGCGCGAATAACCCATTGTTCTCGAGATTTCCTTCGCTACGATTAAAATCTTTTCAGTTAAAATGGGAATCCGTTCCTCTGACAATCGCTGAATTGGGCCTGCGATAGCAATCCCGCCAACCAGCTGGCTGGAGTAATCAAAGACAGGTGCAGCCACTGAAAAAGACCCTTTTATTCTTTCTTCTTTTGAAAGTGCAAAACCATCCTCACGAATCATGGATAATTCTTTATATAAGCTTTCCTCACTTCCCTGAAACTGCCCAACTTTGATAGCGCTTTCAATAATTTGCTTAATTTCATGCTGTGGCAGGTTTGCCAAAAGGACTTTTCCTGATGCGCCTAACCACAGACAATTTCTTTGGCCTACCCTGACAAAATTGCGGACAATCTCCCTGCTTTCAATCTTTTCAATACAAACTCTTTCACCCTGATCAATAACATTCAAATCAACAGTTTCAGAGGTTTCTTCAGAGAGCTTGCGCATAAAAGGCAATGCTGAACTTCTTAAATCCATATTCCCCATTACAACTGCGCCCAGATGAAATAATTTAAATCCTAAGCTGTATTTTTGACTTACCAAGTCCTGTTGAATATAGCCATTTTGTTCAAGGGTAGCCAAAAGGCGGAATACTGTACTTTTTGAAAGTGAAGTTAATTGTGATAGTTCAGTAACTGAACGCTGCGGATTCTCTAGTGTAAAGCATTCTAGCAGTCTTAATGCACGATCAATAGATTGAACTGTTGGAACAGATTTTTTCATGTGGTCACCCCAAGGTCCAGTGTTTTTGTTCCACTCTGTGGAACACGTTCCGCATAGTGGTTATTCTTATGTACATAGTATCATAATTTTCTGTATTTTCAATAATATTTTGTATATTTTTTTAGATTTGAAAGATAAATTTAAGAGACCTTTTTAAAAATACAAAAAAAGAAGAGGCTGGGACAAAACCCTCCTCTAATTTGAAAAAGCCGGTGAAATTTTACAATGAGTAAAATTTCACCGGCTTTGTTTATTTTGGGATTAAAATAAGGACCACTTCTGATAAAATAAAGTTACCACACAAAATTCTATCGGAAAGAAGGGTCC
>NZ_JAMBOJ010000081.1 GCF_023715565.1 Cytobacillus firmus
AAATTCACTGCCAAAAAATAAGAATTTAAAGAATTAATACCCTGAAATAAGAGAAAGGTGAATTTGAGCGCACTCAAATTCACCTTTCTTACTATCTGAAGCTAGTTTTGTCCCAGCCCCTTTCTTTATTTACAATGCTGCTGTACAAAACCAGTTACAACTTGATTGAATAGTTGCCACCTTTTAGTTGGCACCTGATGAGAAACACCCTTGATTATAGCTGACTGAAAGCTGACATACCTTCTATAGCTCCTTATATGCTGATTAATAAAATCTCTCGAACCATATATAAGGAGAAGGGGGACCCTTAAGTTCCTAAGGCGATCAGTGCAGGAATAGTGAAGTGATCTATCATAAAATTGAAACCACATGGTGTGGTTTGCTTTTTTCATATGCTCCAGAATCTCGTCTCTGACTTTTTTATCATTTGTATGGCTCGATGCTATTACATATTGAAGGAAACCTGGAAAGTGCTTCACAAAGTACATTCCCAGAATATGCTTATATTTGAAGGTTTCCGATAATACTTCAGGAAATCCTCCTGAGAGAATGACACCAAGTGTCCTTTCCGGATATGTGAGGGCAAACTCCTGAGCAATTATGCCGCCTGATGAATAACCCAGAATAACAGCTTTTTCAATATCCAAGTGGTCTAAAACTGCTTTTATCTCTTCTGCATATCCTTGTATAGTTACTGTTTTTTCCGGGCCAGCAGTATCTCCATTCCCGCTTAAATCAGGAAAAACAACCTGAAAATGCTCTGCCAGACGGCCCTGATAATGAAATACCTTTCTTCCCATAGCGGGAGGATGTATAAATATGATCGGCACACCCTCGCCCATTGTTTCATAAAAGATCTTTGTATCCTCATAAATAAATGCCGGCAATTGAATCGTCCTTCCTTTGACAAAACATAGATGGCTTTATGGGAGACGCTATATGTTTACGTGTCAAACTAAATGTTACTGTGCTGCAATTTTAGTATTGCACGCCAGGCAAAGAATCATTATGGGATGTTTAAATAAGATCTGCATATACTATTAATGATCATGCAATTCTGCTTATTTCCGTGACTTTCTGAGACGTATATGATATCCTTTAATTAAGAATATGAATAAAAAACGACCGCAGGTGTTGCAGCACCCACGGTCATTCGCAATAGTCGTTCCCATAGGGGATCGGCCTGTCAAAGACGTAGACCTCTCCCTCAATTGTCAGATCAAGGGAGGTCTATTTTTTATGGTTAAAAGTCATGACAGCAATGATCAGACTAGAAAAAGAAATCATCATCATGATCGATTCGAAAACTGTCAAAGGCATCACCCCCTTTCAAATACGGGGCTAGCCGACCACCCTTGAGAAACTCCCATTGCTTCTTTATTATAACACAATTCTGTCCACTTAGTCGAACATGTGTTCTATTTCAAGTAAATTGATTCTTCTTTCCTATTTTTTCAAATCTTTTGCCTCTGCCGATTTTCTTTGAAGATACCCATAAAGAAAACCCATCTCCTGATTAAGCAAATACTCCATTTCCTCCAGCTGCTGCTCAGCAATAAACTGAGGATTCCCTCCCCATTCTACACTATGGATAAAATAATAATTTCTTATTCTTTTAAAAATAATGATTGCTTCAGGAAAACAGTCAAAGATTCCCTTTACCTGATTTCTCCTCATATAACTCCATCTAATCAGTTCCATGCTATCAGCCTTTTTAATATTCCTTTACCCTGAAAAACAGGGATTCATGTAATAAATACAAAAAACTGCCGAATATGGCAGTTTTGAAATTACTCTTTAATGTCTTGCCCAAGAGCTGATCAAAAGTTTGTTTATAATAATTTGCCTGCTCAATGCTGTCTTTTCCTTTGATGATAATAAACCATGTATAAGCGTGCATGATCACCCAAAACCCATGTTCAAATATTGCATCACTTTCATATCCAGCAGCCAAATGTACCTCATAAGAACAAAACCAGCTGAAATAATGCCTAAACACTGACTTCAATTATCGCAAGTTTGTTTTTGAAAGAAAGGGGGCAACTGAAAAAATGAAGACTATAGCTGCTTTTCCATCATAACCTGGCCAACCTTTTTTTCGAATCCCATTTTAAGCAAAGCGTTCGATGCTGGATTGGAAACAGATATGTTTACTGCCGTGAAATCAATAGAATCATCTCCATCCAGGAACAGTTGGTTAAGAATGCTTTCTGTCATTTTTTCATATTCATTTCCATTACTGAACCTTAACTGATAGATGATGATGCGGTCTGTACGTCCACCCGTTTCAAGTATTCTTTTGTATAAAATATAGCCAGCCGCGTTCCCGTCGTCATTTATTAGTACAGCTGCTTCTCCGTGCTTTGCGCTTTGCCACTGGCATTGCCAGGCAGCTTTGCTGTCATACATGCTAAGTGACTGCAGCTGTTCAGGATATAACGTCTTTAAGACAAAATGGCTTTCCTTCAATAGGTCTCGTTCTTTATGCGAAAGCTTCTTATTTAAATAAAGCAAGTGATCGGTAATCACATATCCTGTTTTTTCGTAGAGCTTAATCGCTCTCTCATTTTCTTCAATTGCTTCAAGAACAGCGGTGTGGGCTTTTTCAGCTTTATAAATGCTGATTACTTCTTCCATCATTGCTGCAGAGAGACCTTTGCCCCTGAATTCAGGTGAGATTCCAGTGCCTCCGTTCCAGGCTATTTTTCTGCCGTTAATCTCCCGAAATCCATTCATTATGATTCCGCAAGGTTCTCCGTGCATAAATACAACAATCGACTTTTCAGGAGAAAGCCCCTCAGATATCATTCGATTAACAAATGCCTGAAGATCCATCTTAATGGGAACTAAATAGCCTTCAAAGCCTTTGTTCCAGGCTGCGAGCGCCTCCTCAAGGGTACACTGGGAAAGTCTTTTTATTTTCATAGCCGCTCTCCTTCATGGTTTTAAATTTTTGATTTTTATTTATGTTTGTTCCCTCTTTTAATTACGATGATAATGGCCATGTTATTACACCTCCGCTTTAAATAGACTAGGAAGTTTATTTATTGCAAAAAAAATATATAGACTTATGAGTTTATTTTAATTAAAGCATTTATTTTCAGTTTTTTCAATCTATTTTTAAAAGGAGAACAAAAATAAAAGCCGATACATCAAGTACCGGCTTTAGTTCATGCATTATTTATTTGCAGGCTTTTTCAGAATTCCAATAAGGACAGCGGACAACAGTGCACCTGCTATTATTCCTGTGAGGTAAATTCCCCATGGCCCATCGACTAGAGGGACGACAAAGACTCCGCCGTGTGGTGCCCTTAATCCGATTCCAGCCATCATTGAGACGGCCCCTGCCAAGGCAGACCCTGCCATGATGGATGGGATGACACGCAATGGATCTGCTGCTGCGAATGGAATTGCGCCTTCAGTGATAAACGAAAACCCCATAATATAATTTGCTTTTCCTGCATCCTGTTCCTGTTTAGTAAATCTATTTTTAAATAAGGTTGTGGCAAGTGCGATGGCAAGCGGCGGTACCATACCTGCCGCCATGATTGCGGCCATTGGTTCATATACTCCATTTGCAAGAAGCCCTGTACCAAAAACGTATGCTGATTTATTGACCGGTCCCCCCATATCAAATGCCATCATCAGCCCAAGGACAGCTCCTAGCAGGACAGCATTTCCAGTGCCAAGACCTGAAAGCCACCCGGTAATAGCAGAATTCAATGCGCCAACTGGTTTGTTCACCACATAAAGCATCAACAGTCCTGTGACAGCAATTCCAAAGAGCGGATAGAGCAAAATCGTTTTAATTCCTTCAAGTGATGAAGGCAGACCGGCAAAGACCTTTTTCAAGCCAACTACTACATAACCTGCAAGGAACCCGGCAATGATGCCGCCAAGGAATCCTGCACCTCCAGATGCTGTCAGCATTCCCCCAACTGCACCTGCAGCAAATCCTGGGCGATCAGCAATACTCATGGCAATGAATGCTGCAAGGATTGGAACGATTAATCCAAATGCATTTCCTCCGCCAATGGTCATCAGCGCTTCTGCGATAGGATGATATGACGGATCGTTAGGATCTGCTGCTTTATATCCGAACATAAAGGAAATGGCAATCAGGATCCCGCCACCCACAACAAATGGAAGCATGTTGGATACACCATTCATTAAGTGCTTATAAATTCCGGCTTTTTGTTCTTTTTGATTCCCAGCAGACCCGCTGCTGTCCGCATTTCCGCCCTTGTAAACAGGAACATCCTGCTTAAGCGCTTTTTCAATAAGCTCCTGAGGTTTACGGATGCCATCAGCAACTGCCGTTTCAAGGACATGCTTCCCTCTGAATCGCTCCATTTCAACCTTGGTATCGGCTGCAACTATAATTGCTGCTGCTTTCGCGATTTCCTCTGATGTCAGAACATTTTTAGCACCGCTAGAGCCATTGGTTTCAACTTTAATATCAACACCCATTTCAGCTGCCTTGGCCTTTAGTGAATCAGCCGCCATATAAGTATGGGCAATTCCTGTAGGGCAAGCTGTTACAGCCACTACAAATCGTTTGCTGTCTGCAATATTTTGGACCACTTCTTCTTCAGTCTCATCATAGCTGTCAATGATTTCAATTATCTGATCCGCACAGGCAGCATGCTGAAGCTTTTTACGTGCTTCTTCGTTCATTAATATCGACGAAAGCCTGGATAGGGCTTCCAGATGTGTATTATTTGCTCCTTCCGGGGCTGCAATCATAAAGAATAAATGTGCTGGCTGACCGTCAAGTGATTCATAATTTACGCCTTCTATTGATTTGCCGAACGCAATAGCGGGTTCTTTGACCGCACCTGTTTTGGCATGAGGAATGGCAATCCCATCGCCTATGCCTGTTGTGCTTTGTTCTTCCCTTTTTAAGATTGCATTCTCGAAGGCATCACGGTCATGAAGCTTTCCAGCTGCATCCAGCTTGTTTACCAATCCATTTATAGCATCCATTTTGCCTGTTCCGCTCAATGAGAGCAGAATCGTATCTCTTGTCAGTAATTCTGTTATTCTCATCCTAAATCTCCCCTTTTAGGCTGACCTTTTCAATCGAAACTTTAGAAAGCAATCCCTCCGCATTTTCTTTTGTGCAAAGACCAAGCGAAAATGCCGTTGCGCTTCCGGAAGCAACACTGTATTGAAAAGCCTTTTCTATATTTTTGTTTTTTTCATAAGCTGCAAGAAAACCGGCTACCATGGAATCTCCTGCACCAACTGAACTTTTTACTTTTCCTCTTGGAACGCTTGAAATGTATGCAGCATCAGAAGATATTAAGACCGCTCCCTTGCCTGCTAGTGAAATAATTACATTCTGCGCACCCATTTTAACAAGCTTCTGTCCAAATGGGATGACTTCTTCAGCGGAAGTGAATTCCCTTCTGAATAATTCACCCAATTCATGGTGATTCGGTTTTATTAAAAATGGTTTATACGGAAGGACCTTTTTCAATAGTTCTCCCTCTGCGTCCACCACAAAAGCCGCTCCATTTACAGAACAGATTTTCACCAGCTCTTCATAAGTTGTTTCAGGCAAGGTTGATGGAATACTGCCTGCAAGGACAAGCAAATCTTCCTCTGATAAGCTGCGGATCTTATTTTTAAGTTCCTCGAAATCCCCCCCTGAAATGGCCGGCCCTTTGGCATTGATTTCTGTTTCCGTCTCTGTCTTTATCTTTACATTGATTCTTGTGTCACCTTCAACTCGTACAAAGTCAGTTTGGATATTCTCCTTATTTAAGCAATCAACAATATAATCCCCCGTAAAACCACCTGCAAATCCAATGGCCTTGCTTTCAACATCCATTCTTTTCAGCACTCTCGAAACATTGATCCCTTTTCCTCCAGGGAACTTTGTATCATGCTGCATGCGGTTAAGACCCCCGACTATTAATTCATCCAAATCTACGATGTAATCCACTGAGGGATTTAGCGTCAATGTGTGTATCATGCTGTCACAACCTTTATTGTAGTTTTGCTGGTATAAGTCTCCTTCTGATCCTCATTCAGCTCATTTGTAATAATTGCTGCTGTATGCAAATCGGCAATTTTGGCAAACGCGATTTCTGAAAACTTTGTGTCGTCTGCAAGCACGAATGACTCTCTTGAAAGCGAAATGGCCATTTGCTTGATCATAGCCTCATCCTGATCGGGTGTGGTGTAGCCGAATTGAGGATGAATGCCGTTAACCCCCATAAAGCATTTATCGAAACGATAATTTTCCAGGCTGGCCAATGCCCCCCTGCCAATGATCGCTTTTGTCTGTTCCTTGGCAAATCCCCCGATTATAAATGTTTTTATATTCCTTTCCATCAATGCCTGAATATGCATTAAGCCGTTCGTCACAACTACAATTTCTTTTGCAGGCAAAAAGGGAATCATTTCAGTTACTGTGGAGCCTGCATCTAAATAGATTGAATCCCCCTCTTCAACAAGGTTTGCCGCGTATTGGGCAATTTGGCGCTTTTGATGAAGGCTTTTGGATGATTTTTCAGACATGCTGGGTTCCTGAAGCTTTCCCTGAAGCCTGGCTGCACCTCCGTGAATTCTTTTGAGGTACTTTCCCTCCTCAAGCTGGGTAAGATCCCTTCTGATTGTTGATTCCGATGTTTCTGTCAAGTCAACGAGATCCTGAATTTTCACTACACCTTTCTCTTTTATAAGCTGCAGTATCAATTTATGGCGCTCTGGTGTTAACAAAACATCACCTCCCTGGGTGTGTTGTTCTTCTTGATAACATCATACTGAAACCGATT
This sequence comes from Cytobacillus firmus, assembly GCF_023715565.1. GTDB lineage: Bacteria > Bacillota > Bacilli > Bacillales > Cytobacillaceae > Cytobacillus > Cytobacillus firmus_C. The sequence continues at coordinate 6,786 of NZ_JAMBOJ010000081.1, forward strand.
GCAAAAATCAATCATTTTCATCCAAAATTAATCAAAAACAATCATACTTTGATTGTTTTTGATTGTTTAATGAGTTTTATGCTTTTAATTAGAATATTTTAAATATATTAAAATAATAGTTTGCTCTCTATGATATATTATGCTAGAATCTAGAATAACAATATATAGTTTCCTATGAGTACAAACGCTACTATATATTGTTTTAATTTAAGAATTCACTTGGTCCAAGGTCTCTTTTTTGAACCGCTTTCTTATGGGAAGCGGATTTTTTTGTTTTAAAAAATACGATACACCGCAGAATACAATTGAAGAAAATATCTATTAAGAATGAATGCAATCATCACTTGTTGTTATTGGTTCCAGACTTTTTGATGTGGTGAGAAAAAAACTATAGGCAATAATTAATACTTAAATATAGCCGCTAACAAAGTGCAGGCGGCTATTTAATTTGGAAAAATCAAGCAACCCATCCCCTTCGCTAGTTATCCTTCCTTCCGACATCTTATTAAATACGTCATTTGCGTAAACCTAGTTTAAAATTTGGTTGACAATAATCATCTACTGCTATTATTCTAAATTGTATAAATATAAATCTAGCAGGAGGCTTTTATGAAGACAGGTTTGAGGACAATTGATTTAACTTTGGCAGGTATGTTTGTTGCCCTGATGGCGGTTGGGGCAAACATCACTTCATTTGTGCCATTTTTGGTTATTGGAGGAGTGCCCATTACTTTACAGACCTTTTTTGCCATTTTGGCAGGTTCTATTTTAGGAAGCCGGCTGGGGGCTATCACAATGGCTGTCTATGCTTTCGTCGGACTTGCAGGCGCCCCGGTCTTCTCAAAATTCGGCGGCGGTTTTGCTTCATTATTAAACCCGACTTTCGGGTTTATACTTTCGTTTATTCTAACAGCGTATGTCACCGGGAAAATCATTGAGAAGAAAAAATCAGTCCCGGTATATATAACAGCAGCTCTAATTGGAATGGCGATTAATTATCTATTCGAGACAAATTGGATGTACTTGGCTTATAAACTCTGGTTTACAGCACCTGAAGGATTTACATATCAAATGGCATGGCTTTGGATGGCGGTCCCTCTTCCTAAGGACATTATTCTCTCTATTTTTGCCGGATTAATGGCGTTTCGACTGGAGCATAGAGTATTTGCCCGCAGCCAGTTCAGAAAAATGAATCGGGCAGCTTAACTAATAATATAAAGGAGGGTATAAATGGATTATCGAAGATTAGCTCATAATGTATTGGAAGGACATGAATTGACAGACTTGGAGGCAATGTCCATATTAAATTGCCCTGATGATCAGCTTCTGGATTTATTGCACAGTGCCTACAAAATTCGTCACCATCATTACGGAAATAGAGTTAAATTAAACATGATTATTAATACAAAATCCGGTTTATGCCCTGAGAACTGCGGCTATTGTTCACAGTCCAGCATCTCTACTGCACCAATCGAAAAATACCGGATGATGGATAAGGACTCTATCTTACAGGGAGCTAAACAGGCGCATCAGCTTAATGTTGGAACATATTGTATCGTTGCAAGCGGCAGGGGCCCAAGCAACAAAGAGCTAAATGAAGTCGTATCTGCTGTTAAAGAGATAAAGGATCACTACAATATGAAGGTCTGCGCCTGCCTTGGACTCCTGAAGCCTGGACAGGCTGAGAAGCTGAAGGAAGCCGGAGTGGACCGCTACAATCACAATATTAATACATCAGAAAATCATCATGAGAGCATTACTACATCCCATACATATCGGGACAGAGTAAATACTGTCCAATTAATAAAGGAGGCAGGTATCTCACCATGCTCCGGTGTTATCATCGGCATGAAGGAAACCAAAGAAGATGTCATAGCTATGGCACGAAGCTTAAAAGTGCTTGATGCCGACTCCATTCCGGTTAATTTTCTTCATGCTATTGATGGGACGCCATTAGAAGGAACAGATGAGCTGAACCCCCTATATTGCCTGAAAGTGCTTTGTCTGATGCGTTTTATCAATCCATCAAAGGAAATCAGAATATCCGGTGGCAGAGAAGTGAATCTCAGGAGCCTGCAGCCGCTTGGTTTATATCCGGCCAATTCCATTTTCGTAGGAGATTACTTAACTACTGCCGGTCAGGAAAGCACAGCAGATCACAAAATGCTGAAGGATTTGGGTTTTGGAATTGATTTCACAGCCGTGGAACCGGTATTATCATAATTGAGTAGGAGGGGGTGGCTAACCCCCGACCTCTCACACCACCGGACGTACCGTTCCCTTACCATCTCGAGTAGGGTAGGTACTATGACATCTGCTGACTTCTGGTTGTTCAGCTACCTATTGCTAGATAGGTTACCAAGTTTACTTGGCGTTCCAACCAGACCTCCCCGGGTAAGGGGGCAGTCTTTCCCTCCATCTATCTGCTCCATTTACTCTGTACCACCTTCGGCAGTAAGGACTTTGTTTTGTAATGCAAACTCATCCAATGGTACCTAGCCTTATATGAAGTTCGTGTTCCTCAGACCGGAGGTTTGCCGCTCGCTTCCTTCAGATTCCGCGTCACCACGGACACCCTTGCGTTAAGCTAACCACTACTACTGCCTTCATGGCTCGGGACTTTCACCCTATAGACTGCACCCATGCCGGGCGCACATCAAAAAAAGATTCTGCTCTGAAGCAGAATCTTTTTTAATATATTCTTTTCTATAATTCGTCAAACCCATTATCTATTTGAACTTTTGTATATTGCCGTGATTTTTGCTCGAAAAAATCGGACTTCCCGTGGTCAACTTGCTCGTAAGCTACTATCCAGCGGAGAGGATTGGTCCGATAGCCTTCAAACGGCCGTTCATATCCCAACTGGCTGCAGCGGACATTGGCATAAAATTTAATATAAGCTTCAACATCTGTCAGCAATATTCCTTCAGTTTTGCTGCCGATCACCTCTCTTGCCCATTCAATTTCCAGTTCAGCTGCTCTTTTAAAAGTCTCCTGGACAAATTCACTCAGTTCAGCTGTATTGAGCTCCGGATTTTCTTTAAGGATTTCTTTAAAAATTTTAACAAATAAATCTACGTGAATTTGTTCATCCCGGTTGATGTAATTAATCATCGTTGAGGTGGCAACCATCTTTTGATTCCTTGCCAGGTGATAAAAGAATGCAAAGCCGGAATAAAAGAAAAGTCCTTCGAGAACGACATCAAATACAATTGATTTCAGCAGGTTCTCCGCACTTGGACTTTCTGCAAAATCTTTATATCCATTCACAACAAATTCATTTCTTTCAGCTAATATAGGTTCTGTTCGCCAGAATTCAAAAACCTCATCCTGTTTTGGTTTGGGAACAAGGCTTGATAGAACATAGGAATAGGAATGATTATGAATAACCTCCTGCTGTGCAAGAATGATCATAAGTGCTGACAGGCTTGAGTCGGTAATGTAATCAGCAACTTTTCCTGCATAATCGGTCTGGATACTGTCGAGCAATGCAAGCAGCCCAATGATTTTCAAAAATGCTTCTTGTTCACTTTTCGTTAATGTCGGAAATTGCTTAATGTCCTGCGACATATTAATTTCAAAAGGCGTCCAAAAGTTCGCGAGCATTTTTTTATACTTTGGATAGGCCCATGAGAAGCGGACATCATCCCAATTAAGGATATTGGAGCATTCTCCATTGATGATTGAAGTTGATTTATTAGGCGCCGATTGATTAATTATAGGTCTTTTTTTTAGAGTATTCATAAGAGCCCTCCTTTAGCTTGAGCAAGATTCGCAGTCTTCAACCTCTGATGAAGTTGAACGGATATAGTAAGTTGTTTTTAATTTATTCTTCCATGCTGTAACATGCAGATTTAAAAGATCGATAGCTTTTATATGGTTAGGTATATAAAAATTAAATGAGATAGCCTGATCTATATGTTTTTGCCTGTTTGCATTCTGCCTGATGCTCCACTCCTGGTGAATGTGATAAGCAGATTTGTAATACCAAATGGTCTCATTATTTATATCAGGAGCCGTAACAGGGATCCGATAATCCTTTTTCTCTTCGGAATACTGCTTTTTAAAGATAGGATCAATACTTGGAGTGCTACCTGCAATTAAGGCAGTTGATGCATTAGGGGCAACAGCCTGCAAATAGGCATTTCTAACACCGTACTTCCTTACTTCTTCCCGCAATGCAGCCCAGTCCAAGGCTGAATCTGACTCCAGATATCCCCGCTTTTCAAAGTAGGCGCCGGTTTCCCAATCAGAGCCTTTAAAAACTGAATAACTTCCTTTTTCTTTTGCCAGACTCATAGAGCTTTTTATCGCTAAAAAAGCAATTTGTTCATATAGAGTATCAGCAAATGCTTCTGCTTCTTCGCTTTCCCATGTGATTTTTTTCAGTGCAAGAAGGTGGTGCCAGCCAAAAGTCCCCAGCCCAATCGCGCGGTACTTTTGATTTGTGATCTGCCCCTGAGGAACTGGAATATTATTAATATCAATAACATTATCAAGCATCCTCACCTGAATGGGCACAAGTCTTTCAAGGACTCCTTCATTTATGGCCCGTGCAAGATTGATGGAAGAAAGATTGCATACAACGAAATCTCCAGGCTGTTTCTCGATAATAATTCTCCCGTCCCTTGTATATTCTTCGACTCTCTTTGTAACGCTCTGGTTTTGCACGATCTCAGTGCACAGATTGGTACAGTAAATCATCCCGCAATGGGAATTCGCATTCTTACGATTTACCTCATCCCGATAGAACATGAATGGTGTCCCGGTTTCAAGCTGACTTCTCATGATGGATTTCATGATTTCGATAGCAGGAACTTTTCCCCTTGATAAGATAGGGTTATCTATGCACTCTTTATATTTTTGGCGGAATGAACCATTGCCTTCCCCTTCATCATAGAAATCCTCCAGTGAGAAGCCCATTACCGTGCGGACTTCATGGGGATCAAATAAATACCAATACCCGCGGCATTCCACTTTTTCCATAAACAAATCCGGAATGCAGACTCCTGTGAATAAATCGTGTGTCCTCTGCCTCTCATCTCCATTATTTAACTTTGCATCAAGAAATGAGAAGATATCTTTATGCCAGACATCCAGATATACGCTTATGGCACCCTGCCTTTGGCCAAGCTGATCGACACTGACAGCAGTGTTATTCAGTTGCTTCATCCATGGAATCACACCGGAAGATGCCCCTTTAAAACCTTTAATATCACTGCCTCTGCTGCGGATTTTCCCCAAATACACTCCAATCCCGCCGCCATTTTTAGACAGTGATGCGATATCGGTATTGCTGTCATAAATGGAATCAAGACTGTCGTCAACGGTCTCGATAAAACAGCTTGAAAGCTGTCCCCAGTTTTTCCCTCCATTAGCGAGCGTTGGAGTGGCAACTGTCATATACAAACCGCTCATCGCCCAGTAAGCTTCTTTAACAAGCTCAAGCCGCTTGCTTTTCGGCTCCTTTTTCATCAGTACCATGCTGATGATCATGAACCGCTCCTGTGGCAGCTCATATAAATTTTTTTGTTTGTCCCTGGCTAGATATCGGTCAGCCAGCATTTTCAGCCCCAGATATGTAAATAAACGGTCATTTTCTTTTTTTATATAATGGGACAGCTCATTTATCTCATTCCTTGAGTACATATTTAATAAATCGTGATCATAAATACCCAACGAGGTCAGACGTTCAATTAGCTCATAAAAATGTGTGTAGCATTCATCCGGTTCGCATGCTCTGTTTTTGCCGGACTCGATATAGAGCTTTTTAAGAAGCAGATGTGAAGCGGCAAACGTCCAATCAGGCTCGTCAATGCTTATAAATGATAAACAATCAAGTATAAGCTGGTCATAAATGGCATCTGCTCTCTGCTGATTCAATTCTTCATGCCTTTTTAACAGTTGTTCAAAGTCGAGTTGCGGAAATTTAATCTTAAGTTCTTCCAAAATTTCTATCGGATTTATGGTTTGGACCATTTTACTTCCTCCTAAAGGCAAAATAAAAATCCGCCCGGAAAATGAGCGGATCAAACGATAGAATAATAGCAGAAAGCAGATGAACAAACGGCCATTACGCGATCGTTTCATCATCTCAATCCCCGAAGATAAGAAACATTCGATCGCCCTGGCAGGTCTCCTGGCTTGTGCTTCACTCTACTAAAAGCCCTTCCCATACAAACACCATAAAGCGTTTTGTACAGTGGCATGCTCTTTTCGTCTGCACTTACAGTTGCGGGGACAGCTTCGGTTTTTCACCGAATTCCCTATTAAGTCCATAAAGGACACCAATAACGATCTATATGTAGTTTTAATCATTTATACTAATACTATATGTTGTAGATGATTCTATCATATAGGGAAATAGATTACAAATTTTTAATCGTTCATACAGAAAAAACAGAGGGGATTTCCCTCTGCCCGCTCATTTCTCATCGATGATTCTCCATCTCATTTTCATGAGGCATAGGCTCTGGTTCAGCCCAAAAAGAATCATATACTGTATAAACTGTTATCACAAGCACGAGATAAGCAATCGCAGCTGCTGCCCATTTTTTCATGATTATCTGCCTCCTTCAATTAAATTTTTTTTCTATTTTATTTTCACTCTTTGTAATCGAAGTGCGTTTAAAACGACAGATACGGAGCTGAATGCCATTGCTGCACCTGCAAGCCAGGGTGCAAGGAACCCTAATGCAGCCACTGGGATGCCAAGGGTATTGTATGCAAATGCCCAGAATAGATTTTGTTTGATATTCCTTATGGTTTTTTTACTCATTAGGATGGCATCTGCAATACTATTTAAATCCCCTCTCATAAGAGTAATATCGGCTGCTTCCATCGCAACGTCTGTACCAGTGCCAATTGCCATTCCAATATCAGCAATAGCAAGTGCAGGGGCATCGTTTATGCCATCGCCGACCATGGCGACTTTTTTACCCTGGTTTTGAAGTTTAATTACTTCTTCTGCCTTGCCTTCAGGCAGAACTTCTGCAATTGCAGAGTCTATCCCGACTTCCTCAGCTATTGCCTGAGCCGTACGTTTGTTATCTCCTGTTATCATAATGACTTCAATTCCCAATTGCTTTAAGCGATTGATTGCGTTTCTGGATGTTTCTTTTATCGTATCAGCCACTGCAATGATGCCCGCATATTTGCCATCGACTGCAACTAGCATGGCTGTTTTTCCATTTTCCTCAAGTTTTTCCATTTCCAGCTTGGCTGAATGGATATTTATATCGTATTTTTCCATTAATCTTCTTGTACCGACCAGGAGGTTTTTGCCTTCCACTTTTGCTTTAATACCATAGCCGGGAATAGCATCAAACTCCTGCGGATTAAATAGAGTGATTCCTTTATCTTTTATTCCCTTCACAATCGCTTCGGCCAATGGATGCTCAGACTGCTTCTCAGCTGATCCAACAAGCTGAAGAAATGCACTTTCTTCAACATTGCCTTCCATAATCACATCCGTTAAAACCGGTTTGCCATGTGTTACGGTGCCGGTTTTATCAAGAACGACAGTAGTGATTTCATGTGTAAGCTCCAGGTGCTCCCCGCCTTTAAAAAGAACCCCATATTCCGCTGCCCGGCCTGAACCAGCCATTATAGAAGTTGGCGTAGCCAGACCTAGGGCACATGGACATGCAATCACCAGGACGGCAATCAATTTTTCAAGGGCTTCTGCAAAATTACCTGGACTTACCCATATATACCATACCAGTGATGTAACCACGGCTATACTCACAACAATCGGAACGAATATCCCGGAGATTTTATCTGCTATCCGCTGTATGGGCGCCTTGGAACCTTGTGCTTCTTCCACTACCTTAATAATCTGTGACAGTGCCGTATCCTTGCCAACTTTCGTGGCTTTAATTTTCAAAAAGCCATTTTTATTAAGGGTGGATCCAATGACTGTGTCTCCAGCTGTTTTATCAACAGGTACGCTTTCCCCCGTCAGCATGGATTCATCCAATGCAGACTGTCCCTCGATAATCTCACCATCAACCGGTATTTTTTCACCCGGCTTTACATATATAATATCTCCATCAAAAACTTCTTCCAGAGCAATTTCTATTTCTTCCCCTTCCCTTAAGACAGTTGCTGTTTTTGCCTGAAGCCCCATAAGCTTTTTGATTGCTTCAGAAGAACGCCCCTTAGCCCTCGCTTCAAACAGCTTACCCAAAATGATTAATGTTATTAGAATGGCACTTGTTTCATAATAGAGCTCCACCACATGCCCGTTCCTGCCAAGTGATAATAATGATTGATATAAGCTGTAGAAAAATGCTGCAGAAGTACCCAGTGCCACCAGCACATCCATATTGGCGCTTTTATTTTTCAATGCCTTATACGCTCCAACATAAAATTGTTTTCCAATGAAAAATTGCACTGGAGCTGCAAGCGCCAGCTGAACCCACGAATTCATAAACATATCAGGAACGTAAATAAAAGATGTAAACTCGAAATGTCCCACCATGGACCAGAACAAAGGGATGGAAAGAATTAATGAAAAGAGAAATTTGCCTTTTTGCTTCTCAATTTCCTTTTCCCTGTAACCTTCTGCCTCTTGGTCTTTATCGGTTTTTGCTTTTGCATGATACCCCAAATTCTCTACTTTCTTTATCATATCCTGGACGGAGACTTGCTCGGGATTATATTCAACAGTCCCCGTTTCAAGAGCCAAATTGACCACAGCGTTTTTTACCCCAGGAAGTTTATTAAGTCCTTTTTCAATTCGAGATGAACAGGCCGCGCATGTCATCCCAAGCAATTCGAACTCTGCTTTCTCCGATACTACTGCATAACCGAGATCCTCAATTTTCTTCTCAAAAGCTTCAACAGAAGTTACTTCCGGATTATATTTTATCGCTGCTTTTTCCAATGCAAGATTGACACTTGCTTCCTGGACACCATTCAGCTTATTTAGCCCCTTCTCAATTCGAGATGAACAGGCTGCACATGTCATTCCTGTTATCGGAAGGTGAACCTCCTTCAGGGCTGCACCACCCATAATTCCCACTCCTTTATCACACGAAGTACGTTACACCTATATACTATACCCCTCTACCCTATATGTCAATCGAACATAACTAGGTAAATTTCTTAATTTGTAAAAAAAGAGAACGTGCATCTTATTCACACGTTCCTTCCGAATTATATTACTTCACATCATAGCCTTGATCGTCAATTGTTTCTTTGATTTGTTCAAGTGAAACTGCAGATGAATCAAAATGAATCTGCACCTGGCCATTATCAAGGTCCACTGCTACCCTATCCACACCATTTAATTTGCCGACACTGCCTTCAACGGCTTTTACACAATGTCCGCATGACATTCCGCTTACTTTCAAAGTTACGCTTTCCATAATAATGAAGCCTCCCATTATTTTTTCATTAATTTCTGGATTGTGACTAAAAATTCATCAAGCACTTCTTCATCGCCTTCGTGGATTCTTTCAACCACACAACTTTTCAAATGACCTTCAAGCAATAGCTTGGCTACGCTATTCAAAGCAGACTGAGTTGCCGAAATTTGTGTTATGATATCATCACAATATACGTCTCTGTCAATAAGGCCTTTGATTCCGCGTATTTGTCCTTCAATTCGGTTTAATCGGGTAGTCAAATTCTTCTTAACTTTTTCTGAATGATGACTTTTTCGGTCCGATTCAATCGAACAGCAGCTGTCAGCAGATAAATCCTCGTTTTCTATATCAAAAGCCATTTGATCAGCCTCCTTGGTCCAATCATATTATACCCCGGTACCCTATGTAAAGTGATAAGTTCGAGTATTTACGGTTTTCTAAGTATAATTTCCCTTTCATGTTATTGAAAATCTCTGTTTATACTAACGGAAACACTTTAAATAGGAGGTCAATGATGTGGAAAGACGACATGATAATTTTGAAGACACTGGCAAAGATCTGTATGGAATTGATAAAGAAATTAGCCTGCAGTCGGTAAATTTTGCTTCTTCTGAGAATAAGTATTTAAAAGAACGGGCAGAAACTGATTCCAATCAGGATATATAGACGAAAAGCCGCCCATCCTGGCGGCTTAATGTCATATTATAATTCAGTCAGTTCTCCAATTTCCACCTCGGACCTTTCTTCAAGCGGGCCTCGTAAATGTACTGTTGCTGTTCTCCCATCTTCACTGAGCTTATCGATCCACACTGAAGCGCCATTGTATCTTACTTCGATATCTGCTGTTGATGAAAGAATTTGTTTCACTCGCTTTGCATCCATAAGAAACACTCTCCTCTGCTTTTTTCAGTTTATTTTTTGCATGGTTGAGAAATTTATGCCTGCTTTGTCAGTAAAGTTGTTTAATTGGGCAATACATTCTGGTAGCAAAAACTGCTGCTTGCTAAGGATTAAATAGTTGTCCTATCCTTCCAATACATTGAATACACTTTGTACAAACAGGAATTGGCAGTTAGGGGTTATACACTTATGAGCATATTTTTAGGATATGTTTTCTTGGGTCTCACGCTTGCAGCGCCAATCGGTCCAATAAATGCTGCGCAATTGGATAAAGGGATAAAAAATGGTTTTTTCCATGCCTGGCTTGTGGGCTTGGGGGCTATAACAGCAGATGCAGTTTATATGGCCGCCGTTTATATGGGTGTAGTATATTTTATTGAGATTCCATTAATAAAAGCTTTTTTATGGTGCTTTGGATTTTTCGTTCTGATATATACAGGGGTGGAAACCATATTAAGCGCCGGCAAAATAATATCAAGCCTGAGAGCGAAAAATGAATCTAAAGTAAAATCCTTCATGTCTGGCTTTCTCATGTCATTGTCAAATCCTTTAACGATACTGTTTTGGCTCGGCATCTATGGTTCCATCCTGGCAAAAACAGCAACTGAGTATGACAAGGCCCATGTTATTTTATACAGCGGAGCTATTTTTACAGGTCTTCTTCTCTGGGATGTAACTATGGCAGCGGTCGCCAGTAGCTTTAGAAGATTTTTATCCGGAAAAATTCTCGCTATTATTTCAGTTTTATCTGGAGTATCCCTGATTGGATTTGGTTTATATTTTGGATTACAGGCATATAAGCTTTTACTTTAAATACATAATCCATCCTCCGGACTAGGTGGAGAAAATTTATCGTTGCATGACAGTAATAAAAATCTTTGAGGTGTGTTTTAGTTAATTTGGTATTTCTGGCAAGTTCGGAAATTTATCTAACACTTCTTGAAGTTTATCTAACATTTTTTGGATTTTATCTTGCAGGTTTTTTGATTTATCTAGCATGTTTTGGAGTTTATCTTACATTTAGCACAATTCAACTACATAAAGAACGGTTTTAACGTTTAAAACAGATGGCAGAATAAGGAGTGGCACATATAATTTGATTCTGGTCGCATTTAACGTAGAAGTGATGCATATCTGTGCCGAAGTGACGCATATTCAGAAAAAGTGACGCATTTGTCGACCGAAGTGACGCATAACTGCATTTTTCTGATTCAGCTACCAATCATTACACACAACACACAAAAAAAAGAGCACCCATCAGGTGCTCTTTCATGTGCCCGGCAGCGTCCTACTCTCACAGGGGGACAGCCCCCAACTACCATCGGCGCTGAGAAGCTTAACTTCCGTGTTCGGTATGGGAACGGGTGTGACCTTCTCGCTATCGCCACCGGACTATTTGAT
>NZ_JAMBOJ010000082.1 GCF_023715565.1 Cytobacillus firmus
CTCTTCCGAATAGCTATTAAAAGTTTGTCCTTTCTTTGCCATAGAAAAAATCCCCTCCAAGTAGTATTCTTTCCTCCATGGTAACATGAAGGTTTTTTTGAATGTCTACTTAAAGGGGACATTAACAGGGGGCCAGTTTTAATTAATCTTCCTGCTCTTCAAGGAATGTGTTTAGCATTTCTTCAATTAGATCCCATTCCTCTTCTGTCTCGATTGGCTGCAGTTCGCCATCCTTGCTGTCTTCACTTGGGCTGAATGCTGATGCGTGAATTTCAATTTCTTCATCATCATTTTCATCTGCCCCCACTGGATAGTAAAGGACATATGACTTGCCGAATTCTTCCGAATCAAACGTGAACAATACTTCGCAAAGCTGCTCGTTGCCTTCCTCGTCAATTACAGTAATGTTGTTATCTCCATGGTTCATTTCTGTTCACCTCATTAAATTTGGCTATTTAAAAAGCCTTGTAAAATCATTACGGCTGCCATTTTATCAATGACTTTTTTCCGTTTCTTGCGGCTGACATCCGCTTCAAGCAAAACTCTTTCAGCTGCCATTGTTGATAGACGCTCGTCCCATAATACGACCGGAAGGCCAAATAGCTTCTCCAGCTCTGAAGCAAAGAACTGGCTGGCTTCACCGCGTGGACCAATGGTTCCATTCATATTTTTAGGCAAGCCGACAACAATCTTACTGACTTCATGCTCTTTTATTATTTCACCAATTCTTTCAAAACCAAACTCTTTTTCTTCCTCGTTGATTTTGATGGTTTCCAAGCCCTGCGCTGTCCATCCGAACGCATCGCTTAGAGCGACGCCGACTGTCTTAGAGCCGACATCCAGTCCCATAGTCCGCATGTTTACCCCTCACGCTGCTGTTTTAAGTATGATTTAACCAATTCTTCGATGATCTCATCCCGTTCAAGTTTACGGATGATATTGCGTGCATCCTTATGGCGGGGAATGTAAGCCGGATCCCCGGACAGCAGATAACCGACAATTTGATTTATAGGATTATACCCTTTTTCCTGGAGGGCGCCATAAACTTGAAACAGAACTTCATTCACATCCTGCTCGATTGGTTCTTCAGGAAAGTTAAACCTCATTGTTTTGTCAAATGAGCTCATATCTTACACCTCGCTTTTCTGCATGAAGGATAGGATAGCTTTTATGTTTGCCGGATTAAATCCGGATCATTACCAGCTTGTCCCCCTCTTCATAACTGTTTGGCCTGCCGCTTGAAAAATCAGAGCGATCAATAAATGATCTTGTTCCTGACAGGAAAACATGGTGAAGAACAAGCTGTTACTTCCTGATGATGAACAATCTCTCTTGGTTATCTCCATTTTACACTACTTTACAGGGATATCAAACGGATTTAACCCATTCTTCTACAAATTGCAGAGCACTTTCAAGTTTTTCCGGGTCTTTTCCGCCGGCCTGCGCCATGTCCGGACGGCCTCCGCCTCCGCCTCCGCATTTTGCAGCAACTTCTTTAACCGCTTTGCCCGCATGGAAGCCTTTTTTGATCAGATCATCTGTCACCCCGGCAATAATATTCACTTTTCCCTCGTTTACACTGCCTAATACAACAACTGCAGATCCGAGTTTTTGTTTTAAATCGTCAGCCATATTGCGCAGGTTATTCATGTCTGATGCCTGAACCTTTTCAGCAAGGACGGTAATGCCATTGACTTCTTTTGCCTTTGATACCAGGCTCCCTGCTTCAATATTGCCCAATTTCGCTGCTAAAGATTCGTTTTCACGCTGCAGCTGCTTCATTTCTCCAAGAAGCACATCAATTCTTGCGGACAAATCTTTTGGATTGGACTTTAATTTGCCTGAAGCCTCTTTTAATACAGTAATCTGGTCATTCATTAGCTTGTATGCAGATTCGCCAGTTACTGCTTCTATTCTGCGAGTTCCAGCACCAATTCCGCTTTCCGATTGGATCTTGAACAATCCGATGGAAGCAGTATTCGGAACATGGCATCCGCCGCAAAGCTCAAGACTGTAATCACCAACCTGAACAACCCGGACAATCTTTCCATATTTCTCACCAAATAGAGCCATAGCCCCCATTGCCTTTGCCTCTTCAATGTCCTTGTAGTTGATTTCAACTTCAAGGCTTTGCCAAATTTGTTCGTTGACAATCGCTTCAATTTTCTCAAGCTCTTCAGAAGTAATTTGCCCAAAATGAGAGAAGTCAAAACGCAGACGATCCGGGCCTACTAGAGAACCAGCCTGGTTAACATGGCCTCCCAGAACATCCTTTAAAGCTTGATGAAGCAAGTGAGTTGCTGTATGATTTTTGATTACTTTTGAACGGATTTGCTCATTTACCGTGGCCAGTACAGATACTTCTGCCTTCAACGTTCCTGTTTCAACGACAGCTCTATGAAGGTTTTGTCCATTCGGAGCTTTTTGAACATCCTTAATGGAAACCTGTAATCCTTCTGCTTCAAGAGTTCCCTGGTCAGCAATCTGTCCGCCGCTCTCTGCGTAAAATGGTGTTTCGTTCAGGATTAGCTGAATCTCCTCTCCAGCATGAGCTTCTTCAATTAATTGCCCATCCTTCACAATTGCAGCTATTCTGGCTTCTGTCTGAAGCTTTTCATATCCGACAAATTTGCTTTCGGTTTTCAGTTCTCCTAACACACCGCCCTGAATCTGCATGGAGTCTACATCCTGACGTGCTGAACGTGCACGCTCACGCTGTCCTTCCATTTCCTTTTCAAATCCGGCATGATCCACTTTCATACCTTCTTCTTCAGCATACTCCTCTGTTAACTCAACAGGGAATCCGTACGTATCATAAAGACGGAAAACGTCTTCACCCTGAATCGTATCGCTGCCTTTTTCCTTTTCTTTCTTGATAACAGATGAAAGAATGGCAAGACCTTCATGAAGTGTTTCATGGAAACGTTCTTCTTCATTTTTTATGACCTTTTGAATAAATTCTGTTTTACCTTTTACCTCCGGATAGAAGTCATGCATAATTTCTCCTACCACTGGCACCAATTCATACATAAATGGCTCGTTTATATTGATTTGTTTGGCATATCTGACAGCACGTCGAAGCAATCTTCTTAATACATAGCCCCGTCCTTCATTGGAAGGCAGCGCCCCGTCACCCACTGCAAATGCCACTGTGCGGATATGGTCGGCAATAACTTTAAATGCAACATCCGTTTCATTTGATACTCCATATTTCCGACCTGAAATTTCTTCTGTACCCCGGATAATCGGCATAAATAAGTCTGTATCAAAGTTAGTAGGAACATTTTGAACGACAGATGCCATCCGCTCAAGCCCCATCCCGGTATCAATATTTTTCTTAGGAAGCGGCGTATAAGTGCCATCAGGATTATGGTTGAATTCAGAAAACACAAGGTTCCAGACTTCTAAATAGCGATCGTTTTCACCGCCGGGATATAGCTCAGGATCTCCTGGGTCATTTCCATACTCAGGACCGCGGTCATAGAAGATTTCTGTATTTGGACCACTTGGGCCTTCTCCGATGTCCCAGAAGTTTCCTTCCAGGCGGATAATTCTCTCTTCAGGCACGCCCACTTTTTCCCGCCAGATGTTAAAAGCTTCATCATCTTCCGGGTGAATTGTAACAGAAAGCTTATCTTCTTCAAAACCGATCCATTTTTCATTAGTCAAGAACTCCCAAGCCCAGACGATTGCTTCTTCTTTAAAGTAATCACCAATTGAGAAGTTGCCCAGCATTTCAAAAAATGTATGGTGCCTTGCTGTTTTGCCGACATTTTCGATATCGTTGGTACGTATGGATTTTTGGGCATTTGTAATCCTCGGGTTCTCAGGGATGACACGGCCGTCAAAATATTTTTTTAGAGTGGCGACACCACTATTAATCCAGAGTAGGGAAGGATCTTCGTGCGGAACGAGGGATGCACTCGGTTCAACAGCGTGTCCTTTCTCCTTAAAAAAATCCAAGAACATTCGGCGTATTTCAGCACCTGATAATAGTTTCATTCTAACCAACCTCCTAAAATATGCAAAAATTTTTAAAAACAACAAAAAAAGCCCTCATCCCTGGACAGGGACGAGAGCATGCTCGCGGTACCACCCTGATTATGGAAGTTAAATGAATAATGCCGGTTCATAGGCAATCTCCCATCTCTCAGATCCTTAACGCGGAAATACGGCAGGGATTAGCTGCACTCAGGATTAGCTTTCTGTTATCCTTCATCTGGAAGTTCTTTCAGCCATGGAACTCCCTCTCTTTTATGAATGCAGCAATGCATTCACGCAGATGGCCTATAACATACTCATTCCGTCAAAATGTTTGATATATGACTTTATAGACGCATTATAGCGATTTATCTTTATTGTTGTCAACATCAGGGTGAGGTTCAGCTGATTTTTGGCTGTTTATTTTTTGAAAAGTGTTTTTTTGCATGCAGGATACTTACTTTAATGACAGCTAAAATCGGAACTGCAATGATCAGGCCCAAAATCCCTCCAGCTTCTCCACCCGCCAGCAGTGCAAGCATAATGAGAAGAGGGTGCATATGAAGACTTTTTCCAACAATCAGGGGTGATAGGATATTTCCCTCAAGGAACTGAAGGACCATAATAATCCCAATTGTTATTACGACCATTTTAACCGATAAAGCTGAAGCAATGATGACAGCCGGGACCGCTCCGATAAATGGACCAAAATAAGGAATAACATTGGTAATACCTATTATAGTGCCCAGCAAAAGAGGATAGTGTATATCAAAAAACCAGAACAGCAGAGAAGAAATGGCCCCAATGGCTGCACATACCAGAAGCTGGCCTCTGATATAGCTTCCGAGGGACTTATCTATATCTCTTAAGAATAGCACGCCTTCCTTCCTCCATTTTCTTGGCGTCAAATACCAGGCAGCTCTTTTCATAATCGAAAAATCTTTAAGAAGATAAAAGGAGATGAAGGGGATAACTGCAATAATCACAGTATAGTTCAATACATTAAGAAAAAATGTGATTACCTTCGATAAAAGATTATTCATCCGCTGCTCTACAGCTGCAATAACATCATCAATCTTGGTCTGCAGACCATCCGGCCATGTTGATGTTTTACTCTGAATCGTGTCAATCCACCCGCGGTACTGATTTGCAAAGTGAGGTGCATTTTCCGCCAGATCACGCAGTTGATGAATAAAGGCCGGGATTCCTTTATACAGGGTAAGGCCAATTCCCCCGAAGAACAAAAAATAGATAATAAAAACGGCAAGTCCCCTGTGAATGCCCGTTTCATGCAATTTCTCCACGATCGGGTGAAGAAGATATGTAATAAATGCCCCAATGACAAAAGGAATGAATACGGCAAATACGATTTCCAGAACGGGCATCCATAATGCCTGGAGCTTTAGGAAAACTAAAATAACAATAAACAAGAGAAGCAGAAATCCAAGCCTATAATACCATTTCATTTGAATATTCAATAAGCCCCCCTCCTTATATTTATTGTGATAGCTTCCATGGTAATTATGCACCTTACTCATTATGAATAGCATGAAATTGCAAAAAAAAGCTGGCCCTTTTTTAAGAACCAGCCTTGATCATTTAAAATAATGCTTTGGTTATTCTTTTCTGGATTCGTTTCATTTTTCGGCCTGATACCATATTATTCTTTTGGGCATAATTATAAGCAGCCATGCCTGCCCCAAGCATCATTGCAGAGGTTAATATTTTATTCAACCTAGCTCACCTCTTCCGTTAATTCTTACGAAAGAAACCGGCGCTCTTCTTCTTCAAATAAATCATCAAGGGAACTGAGCGTACCATCTTCCTCTACTTGATGGGTGTTAATGATCCCTTTGGACAAGGAAAGTTCAATAAAGCAACTCCAGCAATAATATTGGTTAATCCCGATCTTACCAATATCTTTACTCTGGCAATTTGGACATTTCAGCACGAAAAAGACACCTCACTATTTTACATTTACAATTATGGCGTCTTTTCCAATTGCAGGCGGGTCATCGGTTTTTATGACACGTTTTCCTTCCAGCACATCTGAAAAGAAGCCATCCGACAGTTCGTACCCTACAATCGTGCCCAATTCTTCCTTAAAATATACATCCTCAAGCAAACCAAGCCGTTCTCCTTCACGACTCATAATCATTTTGCCTGTTAACCGGTTATGGGTCTCGCATGTATAATCATCGTGTTTAGGAATTGCCTGCACAACAGAAGTATCTTTAATCATCACTCCATCCCAGCCGAAAGATGCTACGTCTTCAATATTGATGATATATGTTTTTTTCAAAAGAGCGCCCTTTCGCAGCAGTAAACCCTGTACTTTTCCAGTGCCTGAAATGGATAAATCGCAAATATCGCCTGCTTTATTTCCGGTTTTCAGTTCAAAAACCGGAAGACCTTTTAATAAAGAAAATGTCCGCAAAGAGAATCCCGCCTTCCCGAACATTTATAGTTTTCACTTTCTCGAAAAAAACATAAGGGAAAACCATTGCCATGGGAGCCAAAAAGTATTGTTAAGAACGAATTAGAAAGCCTGCATAAGCCTACTTTCTGCTATATCTTGGCTTATTAAAACGCTCGCTGCGCTCCCCGCCGTCTGACAACTCCTCTGAAAATTCATAGTCCTGCCGCGGCTGTCTGCGTCGTTTTATTCCATGGAGATTGAGAAGAGAAGTTCTGCTTTTCTTTTCCACATTTGTCTCTCCTTTTTGTATTTAGATTAAACCGCCAAATTGCATGCATACCTATTGCTTAGATAAACAAAAAGAACAGTCTTTTATTGTAGACTGCTCTTCTTAGCTATATTCTTTTTCCAAAAAATCATACGGTGTTATATTTCCCATTCCTATCATTGGATCGGCTTGAAGAAGCTTTTCTTCTAGAGAAAGTGTTTTCGTAAGAGAAGACTCAGCAATATCTTCAAGCTCTGTTTCATCATTAAACAGGATTGCATCTCTCAGCTTTTCAGAAAGAGTGGTCAGGCGGGCCTGCTCATCCGCACGTTCCACACCGATTTTCAATGCGTCTTCTTCGCCGCATAATATCAAAAATTGCCTGCTGCGGGTAATGGCAGTATAAAGGAGATTTCTTCTCAACATCCTGTAATAGCTTTTAACAACAGGCATAATGACGATCGGAAATTCACTACCCTGGGATTTGTGGACAGAGCAGCAGTAGGCATGAGTGATCTGGTTTAGATCCTGCCTTGTATATGTAGCTTCCGCACCATCAAAGGATACCACAATCATATCCTGTTTTTCCGTATTTTCCTTGGCATAAAAAATAGAAATAATTTCACCCATATCCCCGTTAAAAACATTGTTCTCCGGCTGGTTGACAAGCTGCAGAACCTTATCGCCAATTCTGTATATTACATCACCAAAGGATAGCTCTTTCCTCGATCCATCGGGATTTGGATTCAGTATTTCCTGCAGTATTTCGTTTAGTCTGTCGATGCCTGCAGGTCCGCGGTACATTGGGGCAAGCACCTGTATATCTTTTGAAGAATAACCTTTCTTTTTGGCGTTCAGGACAACTTTTTCAACAACATCAGCAATTTGGCTCGGATGGCATTTGATAAATGATCGGTCAGATTGCTGTGCAGAGATGTTCTCAGGAAGCTTGCCTTTTTTCATTTCATGTGCCAGTTCAATAATTGAAGACCCTTCAGCCTGCCTGTATATATCTGTTAAACGGACAGTTGGAATGCGTTCTGAACGCAAAAGGTCCTTCAAAACCTGGCCTGGACCCACTGAGGGCAGCTGGTCTTCATCCCCAACCAGGATCACCTGCATATTTTCAGGAAGTGCTTTAAAAAGCTGATTTGCCAGCCAAATATCAACCATCGATGTTTCATCTACGATTAAAATCCTGCCTTCTAATGGACTTTCCTCATGCCGGTCAAATCCTTCAGAACCATTCCAGCCAAGTAGGCGGTGTATTGTTACTGCAGGAAGCCCTGTTGATTCTGCCATCCGTTTTGCAGCTCTTCCTGTAGGGGCTGCCAGCAGGAAGGGAAAAGATTCTTCCTTTTTATAATCTTTCGGTTCTAGGGAGCAGCCATGCAGATCGGCATATAACTCAACAATCCCCTTGATAACGGTTGTTTTTCCTGTCCCCGGCCCGCCGGTCAATATTAGCATAGGAGACATAAGAGCTGTTTGAATGGCTTCCTTTTGAGTTGGAGCATAGTGGACACCCAGACGTTCCTCTAAATTCCCAAGGGCCAAAAGAAATTCCGACTCCGGGAACTGTTCATCATACTGGGTTTGATTTAGGATCCGCTTAATATTGGTTACTAGTCCCTTTTCGGAAAAATAAAGAGATGGAAGGAAAATTTTCTGACCTTCAGCCATGATCTTCCCTTCCTCTTCAAGCTTAATTAATTCATTGGAAATATCCTTGTATTCAATCAAATCACGCTTATTTTCTTCCAGCAGCTTCTTCACACTTTGCAAAAGAGGCTTTGCTTCAATATAAACATGGCCTGCCTGCATGCTCTCCGTTTCCAATATGTAGAGGCAGGCAGCTTTTACACGGTCAGGATGATTACCAGAGATTCCGATTTGATATCCCAGTTCGTCAGCACGGCCAAATCCTACCCCTTCTATATCCTCAACCAACTTATAAGGATTATTTTGAACGACTTCAATCGTCGTTTCTTTATAGACCTGGTAAATTCTCATGGAAAGCTGCGGGCCAAAGCCATATTGATTAAGTGCGATCATGGCTTGCTCAAGGCCCTGGTGTTCCATCAGCGTATCGTAAAGCAATTTAGCTTTTTCAGGTGATAACTTGGGAACACTATCGAGCAGGGACGGCTGATTTAGAATCCGAGTAATCGCATCTTCTCCAAGTGTCTCCACGATTTGCTCGGCTGTTTTTTTGCCAATCCCTTTAAATAATTCACTTGATAAATAATTGGCTACGCCTTGTTTCGTCTGGGGAAGATCTTTCCTGTAATGGCTTGCATGGAATTGGATGCCGAACTTAGGGTGGTCTTTGAATTCACCATAAAAAATATAAGTTTCGTGCTCATGCATCTTTGGAAGATAGCCGGTAATGACTGCTTCTTTTTCATCATACGAGTCATTCGTTTCATCAACCCTAATGCGCACAACCGTATATAAGTTTTGCTCATTATGAAAGATAGTGACCAGATGCCTGCCCTTTATGAACTTCCCCTGTTCGGCAAAAAGATCCATGGAATCCTGTTTTTCCATTTCCATTCCCTCCCCTAAAAAACAACTTTAATTCAATTCGCTGCCGCCCTTTTCAATCAGCTTTTTTCCGTAGCCCGCAAGCATATGGTCCGGCTGAATTTCCAGTGCCTTATTGAAGTAAGCAAGTGCTTCATTATCATCTTCCTTAAATCCATATGCTACTCCAAGATTATAGTAAGCATCTGCATGCTCTGGCTCAATTTCGATGCACTTTTTCATCTGCCCGATCGCTTCATCAATGTATTCCTGCTGTGCCAGGCATAATCCATATTGGAAATGAGCTTCGGCGTCATTTTCATTCAGCTCAGCACTTCGCTGCAAATAAGGCAAAGCCAGTCTTCCCTGGTCAAGGGCTATTAGGGACATGCCAAGCATGAAAAAGTTATCTGCAGTTTCCAGCCCTTTTTGCAATGCTGTTTCAAACATCTTTTTAGCTTCGTCAAACTGCTGCAATTCATAATGTAGGTTTCCGGCACTATAGTAAGCAGCACCTGCATTTTCATCTAGCCCAATCGCTTTCTCGTAGAACTTCAGTGCTTTTTCGTTTTCACCTACAGCTGATAGCACATTTCCAAAATTAATATATGAAACAGGATCTGAAGGATTCTCTTCAATTGCTTCCATAAAAACCTTCGCTGCTTCCTCCCATTTTCCTTCTTGCATATATTGAATACCTAATTGGTTTTTATCCATTATTCATCACTCCATTCAAATCAAAGTATAGCATATTTAAATTCCCTATTTCCGCTGTACTCCATTCCCGCAATAAAACCCCGATCCTTTGATACGGAATCGGGGTCCATCTTTTCTTAGCCGACATAATCCAGCTTCTCGCCATCCTTGAATATTTCATCAATTGTTCCGCCGCCAAGACACTCGTCTTCATTATAAAAGACAACTGCCTGTCCAGGGGTAACAGCCCTGATTGGCTCTGCAAAAATAACTTTGACCCTGCCATCTCCAAGAGCTTGAACCTTAACCCTGCTATCAGCCTGACGATATCTGAACTTAGCCGTACATTCAAATTCCTGCGGGTGTTCTGTATTAGTCACCCAGCTGGTATTAACAGCAATAATGGAGTCAGAATAGAGCAGTTCATTGTGGAAGCCTTGTCCAACATACAAGACATTTCTCTTTAGGTCTTTACCGATTGCAAACCAGGGTTCACCTGCTCCGCCAATGCCCAGTCCATGCCGCTGTCCAATGGTATAGTACATAAGGCCATCATGCATGCCAACAACTTTCCCGTCCATAGTCTCCATGTTTCCAGGCTGTGCCGGAAGGTAATTCCCAAGAAACTCCTTGAAATTGCGCTCTCCAATAAAGCAGATTCCCGTACTGTCTTTCTTTGCAGCAGTTGCCAAACCGGCTTCTTTTGCAAGTTCACGAACTTTTGATTTTTCAATGTCGCCAATTGGGAACATCACTTTCTCAAGCTG
This sequence comes from Cytobacillus firmus, assembly GCF_023715565.1. GTDB lineage: Bacteria > Bacillota > Bacilli > Bacillales > Cytobacillaceae > Cytobacillus > Cytobacillus firmus_C. Next base: position 10,658 of record NZ_JAMBOJ010000082.1, read on the forward strand.
CTCCTGTGTCAACTGGTTCAGGAAATATGTTTGGTCCTTGTTATCATCAAGACCTCTCAGCATTTTGTATTCGCCATCCCTGAATTCCACACGAGCATAGTGTCCTGTCGCCAGATAATCCGCGCCGAGGTTCACTGCATGTTCAAGGAATGCCTTAAATTTAATTTCTTTATTGCACATAACATCAGGATTGGGCGTCCGCCCTGCCTTGTATTCTTCAAGGAAGTAAGTAAATACTTTATCCCAATATTGCTTTTCAAAGTTGACTGCGTAATATGGGATGCCGATTTGGTTGCATACCCGGATGACATCATTGTAGTCCTCTGTAGCCGTACAAACACCATTGTCGTCTGTATCATCCCAGTTTTTCATGAAGATGCCGATTACATCGTAACCCTGTTCCTTTAAAAGCAGGGCCGCCACAGAAGAATCAACGCCACCGGACATACCAACCACTACCCGGGTATCCTTCGGATCTTTATTCATCTATTTCACCTCAAATCTTCAGAACCACGCTTAGACATGCATGTTTCCATTATCATAATCTATTTAGCCAGCCGTTTCACGATTTTGGCTGTTTGTTCTGCAGCTTGTTCAACTTGTTCTTTTGTATTAAAAAGGCCGAAGCTGAATCGGATGGAATTTTGCAGTTTATCTGATCCTTTTCCAAACATGCTGACAAGAACATGTGATGGATCGATGGAGCCTGCAGTACAGGCCGATCCGCTTGATGCTGCTATTCCAGCCAAATCAAGGTTAACCAGCATGGCTTCAACATTTGTTCCGGGAAAGCTTAAGTTTAAAACATGGGGAAGGGAATAATCAAGCAATCCGTTCAGTTCAAAAACAGCATCTTCCTGTTTCAGTTTATCCATGAACAACATCTTAAAAGAATGCAGTTCTTCCCGCTTAGCTTCCATCTCCTTCTGAGTGATCCGGACAGCCTCCTGAAAGCCCGCAATAGAAGGAACATTTTCCGTTCCTGCCCGGCGTTTCCTTTCCTGTTCGCCGCCAAATAGCCGTGAAGAAAGTTTCACATCAGGATGGGCATATAAAAAACCGATTCCTTTAGGGCCATTTATTTTATGGGCGGAAACGGAAAGCAAATCCACTCTCAGTTCCTGCACATCAATTTTTTCAAGCCCATATGCCTGAACAGCATCAGTATGGAATTTCGCAGGATGCTCTGCCAATAAGCCGCCTATTTCCTTAATCGGCTGAAGAGCCCCTATTTCATTATTTCCGTACATGATCGTTACGAGTATGGTATCCTCGCGTAAAGCATCTTCTACGTCCTTTACCGAAACACGCCCATTTAGATCAACAGGCAAATAGGTTACCTCAAACCCCTGTCTTTCAAGCTCTTCACATGCATGCAAAACCGCATGATGTTCAATTTGAGTTGTGATAATGTGTTTGCCCCTATGGCGGCAGGATTCAGCCGTTCCAAAAATCGCATGATTATCGGCTTCTGTTCCGCCGCCTGTAAAAATAATATCATTGGCTTTTGCACCAATACTGTTTGCTATAGCAGACCTTGCTTCATCGACAATATGGCGTGCACTCCTCCCAAAATAATGGATGCTTGAGGGATTTCCATATTCAGATTTCATGACTTCAGTCATCCGTTCAATCACTTCCGGATGCATCGGCGAAGTCGCTGCATGGTCTAGGTATATTCTTTCCAAATTAGTTCACCTACTTCATTTCATCCTGCTTCTTGTATCACAAAATTATTCTCTGATTAATTCCTAAATATAAAACATATAAGCATCCGATTCTCCTGTATCTGTATGGCTGGCAAGATCTTCAAGCGTTGTATTATCAAGCACATCTTTCACTGCATCGCGAATTCGCATCCACAGTTCTCTCTTTGCAGGCTCCTCATCTTCAATTCCTTCCACTGGACTGATCGGTCCTTCCAGAACTCTGATGATATCCCCGGCAGTAATCTTTGCCGGCTCACTGCCTAAAATATATCCGCCGTATGCACCGCGGATGCTTTTAACAAGCCCGGCATTCCGAAGCGGAGCAATAAGCTGCTCCAGATAGTGCTCAGACAAGTCATTGGTCTGGGCAATCGATTTTAATGAAGTGGGACCTTCCCCATGCTTTTTAGCTAATTCAATCATTATAGTTAAACCATAACGGCCTTTAGTAGATATTTTCATCAGCTTACACCTCTATCCTTTTCTCTAAGCATTTGATTCTCAAAACTATCCTTATATCTAAGCTTTGCCAAAAATCGATCAGTTAAAGCCTGGCACTGAGGCAAAGCAGCCCCGACAATTGGTCCCACTGCCAAACTGAGCAGAATGGTTCCCCAGAAGACAGGGCCGCCAAGCTGCCATCCAGCAGTCAGAACAGCAACTTCCATTAAAGCTCTGACGTTTCTGACTTTCCAGCCTGTTTTAGCTGTTAATGCAATCATCAGGCTATCCCTCGGCCCTGCGCCAAGCTGAGCAGAAATATACAGACCCATTCCATAGCAATAAACAACTATCCCGAAACTAAACATCGCCACTTTCCCAGCCATTCCATTAGGAGTCTGCATAAATGTCAAAAGCAAATAGGCGTCAATAAAAAGTCCAATCAGGACCATGTTCAAAAAGGCACCGACTTGAGGGAGTTCCTTTGAAATAAGTGCTGCAGCAGCTAAAATGAATACTCCAGCAATAATTGACCAGCTGCCTATGGTCAGGCCAAGCTGATAGTAAAGACCCACATGCAGAACATCCCAGGGTGTTGCCCCTAAATCGGCTGTAATTAACAGCACAATCCCCAGGCTCATGACAAGGAGCCCTACTAGATAAACCAAGAACCTGGGACCGATTTGTCCTTTATTTTTCAGTAACATGTGCAAAACGCTCCCCGCAGTCCTGTATAAATATATAAAGTTTAAATCCTTAGTAAAGTTATAGACTTTTGACATTATAGCATATTTTAGGAGGAAAAGGGCGGGCCAGGATTGAACAGGACAATGCGGATCGTGGGTTAAATGATTTCACAGCAGGAAATGTTATGGTATCTTAAATAAAAGCGAAAGCTTTGCTGAAAATTGATAGGCAGACTGCAGGCTGCCAGGGAAAAGGCTGGAGTGATTACTTTGAATATTAAACCTCTTGCATTCCGGATGAGGCCGAGAACGATTGATGAAATCATCGGCCAGGAGCATCTTGTATCAGAAGGAAAAATTATTTATCGCATGGTGCAGGCTAAACAGCTCTCTTCGATGATTCTGTACGGGCCTCCAGGTATAGGCAAGACATCGATTGCAAGCGCTATTGCAGGAAGCACAAAATATGCTTTCCGCACACTAAATGCTGTGTCCAATAATAAAAAAGACATGGAAGTGGTAGCAGCAGAGGCAAAAATGTCAGGAAAAGTCATTCTGCTTCTGGATGAAGTCCATAGGCTTGATAAAGGCAAACAGGACTTTCTGCTTCCCTATCTGGAAAACGGCAGCATCACTCTAATTGGCGCCACAACCAGCAACCCTTATCATGCAATAAACCCCGCCATCAGAAGCCGGTGTCAAATTTTCGAATTAAAGCCGCTGTCTGCAGATGAAATAAAAAAAGCTCTGGCAAGAGCATTGCGTGATAAAGACCGTGGCCTTGGCAATAAACAAACCGAAGTTACCGATGAAGCACTGACACATCTGGCCACTGCGTCAAACGGAGATGTCAGAAGCTCGCTTAACGCTTTAGAGCTTGCTGTGCTTTCTACAAAAGAGGATGAAGAGGGCCTCATTAAAATCGATTTATCTGTTGCCGAGGAATGCATTCAGCGCAAAAGCTTTACACATGATAAAGATGGAGATGCCCATTACGATGTATTATCAGGATTTCAAAAGTCTATCCGCGGAAGCGACGTAAATGCTGCGCTGCACTATTTGGGAAGATTAATTGAAGCAGGCGACCTGCAAAGCATAAGCAGGAGACTTTTGGTTATCGCCTATGAAGATATTGGACTGGCATCACCGCAAGCGGGCCCCAGGACTCTCGCAGCCATCGAAACTGCGGAAAGAATTGGATTCCCTGAAGCCAGAATACCTCTTGCAAATGCTGTCATAGAGCTTTGTTTATCCCCAAAATCCAATTCTGCCTACAAAGCTTTAGATTCTGCCATTGCAGATATTCGCGCAGGCAAAAGTGGTGAAGTCCCTGATCATTTGAAGGACGCGCACTATAAAGGAGCAAAAGAGCTGGGAAGAGGGATAGGCTATTTGTACCCTCACGACTATGAAACCGGTTGGGTCAAACAGCAGTACCTGCCTGACAGAATAAAAAACAAAGTTTACTATGAGCCTAAGAAAACAGGTAAATTTGAACAGGCATTAGCATCCATTTATGAAAAACTCCTTAAATAGCAAAAGATCCGGCAGCTTTGCCGGACCTTTTGCTATTTTTACCACTAAGCAGAAACATCCCTTTTATTAAATACATAAAACGCAAGTGCCTGAAAGAGCAGGAAGTATACTGCTATCATTATAATCGAAAATCCAAGCGTCATTCCCTGCACCATTGGCACTCCTTCAAAGTATTGAAGAAGATCTGTATTTGCAAAAAGGCTGTACTTTGCCCAATCATACTTCATAGCAATCAGCCTTGTGACCTGTCCTCCCATAAACATCAGAAACAGTGAAAGCCCGATTGCCAAAGAGCTATTCCTAAAAACAGCTGAAATCATAAAAGCCATGGTTGCAAGCATCAGCATATTTATGGATTTAAGACCATAATACGCTATCAGATGAAATCCCATGCTTTGCTCTTCCACTGTCCCATTGTAGTAATATAAATAAGGAACTGCTTTTTCAGGGAATCCAAAGAGGAGACCGCCCAGAAGTGCTGAATATCCGAAGAGGACGGCCAGCAGCATCAGACCGAACAAAATCACGGTAATATACTTTGCTCCAAGGATTTTCACTCTTTTGAGTGGCCTAATCAAAAGGAGTTTGATGGTTCCCCAGCTAAACTCACTTGCCACAATTCCCCCGGCAATGATGATAGTAAACAGGCCGGCAAATTCAATCAGCTGTGAGGTATCAGATACAAATCCCCAGACAGAGTATTCCTCATTCGGTGAAATATCATGCAGAATTCGGTATTCATTAAGGGCAATCTCCCTCTGATACTGTTCCTTCATATCTCTGGGAACTGTTTCTCCCATCTCTTCAAGCTGTTTTTTATAACTTTCGTTTTGAGTCTGCAGCCCTCTTTTCCATTCCGCATTATCCGGGACTGTCCCCCCGCTTTCCTGATACTTTATAAACGCGCCGGCAACAGTCGTCATAATTAAAAGAAGTCCGATCATAACGTATGTACCAGGCCGCCTGAAAACCTTCATCCATTCATTTTGAATCAGTCCGGTCATGTTCGGCACCTCCTTTGTATTCAGTAACTTCCAGGAAGCGGTCTTCCAGTGTTTTGGTTACTTCACGGACGGCAAATATCTTAATATCTGCCTGGACAAAATCCTTAATCATCTCAGGTATGCTGTCACGTACGAGTGGAAGAAGCATCCTGTTTTCGGTGATTTGAACCGGCAATTCAGGATATTTATTCTTTAACAATCTCTGGGCTTTAGCAGGATCATCCACTTCTGCTTCGTACACTTTTTCTTTCCCTTGTACAAAGTCACTGATATGCTGAACATCAATCAATTTCCCGTTTTGAATGATGCCGATTCTGTCACACATCATTTCCATTTCAGACAGTAAATGGCTGGATACAATGACAGCCATTCCTCTTTCTCTGGCAAGCATTCTCAAATGATCCCGAATCTCCCTGATGCCTGCAGGATCAAGCCCATTCGTAGGTTCATCCAGAATGAGGATTTGGGGATCATGCAAAAGACATTGTGCAAGACCGAGCCGCTGCCTCATGCCAAGCGAGTACGTTCTGACTTTATCATGGATCCTATCGACAAGTCCTACCAGCTCAACTGTTTCATCAATCTTTTCTTTCGTTACACCTTTTGACATTCGTGCATAATGGATTAGGTTTTGGTAACCCGTCAAAAATTTATACATCTCCGGATTTTCTACAATGGCCCCAATTTGGGAAACAGCTTTTTCAAAGTCTGTACTAATACTGCTGCCGAGAACTTTAATATCCCCGGAAGTAATACTGATTAAGCCCACGAGCATTCGAATAGTAGTGGTCTTGCCAGCACCATTAGGACCAAGAAAACCGAATACCTCTCCCTTTTTCACCTCAAAGCTGACCGAATCAATAATAGTTCTTCCGTTTATCACTTTTGTAACATCCTGTATTTCTACAAGAGTATCCATAGTGGAATCCTCCTTTCATCCTTTAAAGGCCTTACAGACGACTTTAAAGGAGGGATTAATTATTTGCCTACACTATTTTACCCTTCCGTAACTGAGAATGGAATATTTTCATCTATTAGGGTGACGATAAGCCTAACAACCGTATTTCTCGAGGTGGTAAGGAAATGAAGAAACGGAAAGACGTTTGGAAGCCGGAAGAGGATAAATTACTCAAAGAAACAGTACTTGAATACACATCAAATGGGGATTCAAAAGCATCAGCCTTTAAGAAGGCAAGCACTGAACTCGGCCGCACAGTTTCAGCATGCCGATACCGATGGAACGCTGTCATATCCAAGAAAACAGATAAAGAAACTAATGAAAATTCAAGCCGTAATTCAGAAATCCAAATTTATGAAACCCCTGGCGCTGTTCCCCCTGAAAATTTAGCTCAGGTCATACAATTCTTAAGAAATTTTGCAAAAACAAAGTCTAGATCTGTGCATTTGATGGAAAACAAACGTCTGCACGAAGAGCAAAAGGACTTAAAACTTCAAAATAAGCAATTAATTAGAAAGCTGCAGGAAAAAGAAGTGGAATATGCTAATCAATTTTTGCAATATGAGGAAATGGCAAGAATCCTCAAAGAAGCAGACCAGCTTCTTAAGCAGGATAGCGTTGAAGAGAAAAAGGCTGTTCATTAATTAGGGTGATTCTAAGCATTAAGATGCGAAAAAGACCAGCCTCCCGTGGTCAAGCCCCCATATAGTGGAGATATTAAAAAACCGGAGCTGTTTCCTTTTGGAAATGGCTCCCTTTCGGTTTTATTTTAGTTATTTCATTCTTTTTATTTACTTGACATGGAGCCTCGTCACGC
>NZ_JAMBOJ010000083.1 GCF_023715565.1 Cytobacillus firmus
CCAGTAGAATCTGCGGAGCGAAATTTTTGAAGTAGTGGAAGGGGCCCCCTTCCACTACTTCAAAAACATAGAGCTAAATAACTTGTTTTTCCTAGGAATGAATTTACACAAAATAGTGGACTTGACTAAGCAGAGCAACCTTCTGACACAAACAGTTGGAAATCGGAAGCTAGAGTCAGAACCTGCTCCAGCTTCTGACACAAACAGCTGGAAATCGGATGCTAGAGTCGGAACCTGCTCCAGCTTCTGACACAAACAGCTGGAAGTCGGAAGCTAGAGTCAGAACCTGCTCCAGCTTCTGACACAAAAAGCGAGAAACCAGAAGTTAGAGTCAGAATCTGCTCCTGCTTCTGACACAAAAGGGAGAAACCGGCGAGTGAGAGTCAGAAGAAGCAACCTTCTGACACAAACAGCTGGAAGTCGGAAGCTAGAGTCAGAACCTGCTCCAGCTTCTGACACAAAAGGGAGAATCCAGCACCTAGAGTCGGAACCTGGTCAAAGGCACAAAAAGCGAAAAACACTAGTTAGAGTCCGAACCCTAACAACTCCCGTAAAAAATCAATCAGGAGCAATATTTGCTTGCACTCAGACAGAAATAAGGTTCAGGAATAAATGAATTCATGATGGGTGATAGTATTATCTGCTATAGGAAGGGCTGAGAAAAAATTAATAAACCTGCTACTAGCTTTCCATGCTTAATTTACATGGCTATGGTTATTAAACTTACGTTCAGCCCATAAAAAAACGTCCATAATCACTTTAGCCAAAATAACTACAATTAGGTAACATACAAAAAGATATAAAGAATTCTTATTTCCATATATCCTGAATAGACCGAGACCGATAAGCAAGGGCTTAAAAATAAATGCTAAAACCGCAGAAGTCAGCGCAGTATAAACATAGTAATTTTTTTTATGCTTCAATGTCCATTGATAAACCAGCATAAAGATGACTGGCACAAAACTTGAGTCAAGGGATAAACCAGGAAGCATAGGAATCATCGGAAATGGATAATTCACAAACCCGTAATTTTTATTGAACAAATCGATATAGCCAAAAAGCATATGAATACTATAACCATAGAATCCCATGAAAAACAGTTTACTTTTATCAATTTTGAAAAATAACACTATGAGAGGGATGATAAATAGCATAACCATGAACCAGTATTCAAAAGAAGTGTAAATGCTGTGTTCCATCCAGTAAACATTTAGGGCTTTTTGTCCCTCTGTACCCATTTTGACTATATGATCGAAATCTTTTATCCGGTTTTCCTCCATGGTAAATAAACCCCTTTTAACTGCATGTTAAGTATATAATTCCCAATTATTTACTTTTGTATGAGCGTTTTTATAAGTATTTCGAGAAAGGAAAGATTTTTTTATTATTGATCCATGTCAAATATAGTGTGCTGGGTAGAAGGAGTCCTTGATTCTTTATTGAATAAAATAAGAACGCTTTCATAGAGCACAGGTTCCATTCAAAGACAGGGAGATGGATAAAAATGAAAAAACTGCTTATTCCTTTCTTAATTGGTCTGATGGCATTCTTATATATTTTCATCATTCCTGACGAGCCATTGTCAGTAAAAGTAACCTTTAAGCTGATCCCTATGGTTCTCATTATAATTTATGCATTCCGAAATCTGCCTCCAAGCCCAACGCCTGCCATGCGTTTAGTGATGATTGGCTTGTTTTTCTGCATGCTAGGGGATGGATTCATTGCCGTGTCATTTGTTGCCGGACTTGGGGCATTTCTGGTTGGCCATCTTTTCTATTTATCTGGATTTTTGAAATTGTCACAGAATACAAAGGGCCGTGTTGCAGCCATTAGCCCGATCGGCCTGTATTCTTTGATCATTGGCAGCAGGTTGATAGCATCTTTAACTGAGAAAGAGGAACATGCATTAGTTTGGCCGGTTATTGCTTATATGATGGTCATTTCCATTATGGCTCTATCTGCCATCCTAACCGGAAACAGGCTGGCTATAGCGGGAAGCCTATTATTTGTAATCTCAGATTCCATTCTCTCTTGGAATATGTTTGTCACAGACATTGTTTATTCAGATGTGCTGATTATGACCACTTACTATGCTGCACAATTTCTAATTGCCTCAAGCCTTGCTACATTCGGGAAATTGGCAGGGGCCCCCGCGGTCATTCCCGTTATCAAGAGCGGAAAGACTTTCTGATCTGCAGGAAAGTCTTTTTTCGAAAGCCTCTCCTTATCAAGTAGCTGCAATAATATAAGGTGAGGAAGATGAGCCAGGAGATGGCGCCCAGTGCTGTCTTTTTACTATATTTGAACCAAATGAGCAAACCATAAAGCCATTACCTTCACTCTCTTATCTTCTTTATAAAAGGCTCGGATGATGCCAAAACAGCTGAGAATCTAACAGTATCTATGAATTTTTTATGCTTCTATACACAACCTATACAAGATAGGAGGTAAAGAGATGTCAAATCCTTTAGAAGCAATTTTTAATATGCTCAGGGTTGCTTTGGATAATACAAACGAACCTGAATCTCCCTTGCATGTAATAGAAGTTGGGGATATATGGGCTTATTTAACCTTAGTGGAAGAATTTTTACGGTACGAAGAAATTGGATTAAATACGACGACTGATGATGAAGTGATAGAAATGCTTAACGATGTAGTAAAAATTTGTGAGTCCCAGGTCAAGAAAATAAGTAACTTTATGAGAAAAGAAGGAATTCCATTTCCAGATACAGCATCGGCCAAACCGCATTCAGATCCGAATGATGTTCCATTAGGAGTAAAGCTGACGGATGATGAAATTGCCAATGGGGTAGCATTTAAATTAGTGACCTGTTCTACAGCCTGTGCAAAAGGGCAAGCAGACTCTGTCCGTAATGATATAGGCAGTATGTGGACTGAATTTTTCTTAGAATGGACGGTATTTGGCGGCACGTTAAAAACATTAATGAAAAAGCGGGGATGGCTGAAGGTTCCGCCGTATTACTATGCTCCAGGAACTCCCAAAAAATAAAATCCAATTCAGGTTTCTGAATTGGGTTTTCACCTGTTTGAACGGATACAAAATCATCCTGAAAAGGGATGGTTTTTTTATTTTTCAATAAAATATTCATAAAAAACATTAAATATTTATTGAAAAACGATAAATAATAATTTAAAATCAAATTGAAAATAAGAAGTGAGGTGTTTTTATGAAAAAGGTTACAACGCTGTTTTTAAAAATAGCTGTATTTCTATTAGGAATCCCAATTCTCGTTCTGTGTATCGTTCTGGTACCTGAACTGGGAAAAGAGGCAGGGAAAATGCTTCCAAAGTTTGCTTTTTTTCAATATTGGGTTTACATCGTGTTCTATGGGTCAACGATTCCCTTTTATCTTGCGCTTTACCAGGCTTTCAAGCTTTTGCGCTACATTGACAAAAATAAAGCGTTCTCTGATTTATCTGTCGTCGCATTAAGGAAAATTAAATTTTGTGCCATCACGATCGCCTGTTTGCATGTACTGGTGCTGCCGCTCTTTTATGTTTTTGCAGAGTTAGATGATGCCCCAGGGGTCATCTTCGTCGGATTGGTTGTTCCTTTTGCTTCCATGGTGATTGCTGTTTTTGCGGCTGTTCTGCAAAAGCTTCTGCAAGAGGCAATTGATATCAAATCAGAAAATGATTTAACGGTCTGAGGTGAGTACATGACAATCATAATCAATGTAGATGTGATGCTGGCAAAAAGGAAAATGAGTGTAACGGAACTTTCAGAGAGGGTAGGAATCACCATGGCTAATCTCTCTATTTTAAAAAATGGGAAGGCGAAGGCGATCAGGTTTTCAACATTGGAGGCCATTTGCAAAGCACTGGACTGCCAGCCTGGCGATATTCTTGAATACCGCAGTGATGATTAGATCGAACGGAGGATTGTTCTAAAGGGAGTGATGAATATGGATTTGACGATTCAAAAAATGGAATCTCAGCCGGTAAGATTCATAAAACAGCTTTTTCGTTTTGGCTGGGATCAGGCTTTGTCCTGTTTGTTTCCGGTTGTCATTTTTGCTTCATTAGCGTTAACCAAGTTTCTGCACCTGCCTATTTTACCACGGTATGACTGGCTTTTGATCATCTGTCTTCTTATGCAGTGGGTGATGGTGAAATCGGAGCTTGAAACAAATGATGAATTGAAGGTTATCACGCTGTTCCACATTATTGGCCTTGCTCTGGAACTATTCAAGGTGCATATGGGTTCATGGGCTTATCCGGAAGAGGGATATTCCAAGGTGTTTGGCGTTCCTTTGTACAGCGGATTCATGTATGCCAGTGTAGCGAGTTATCTGTGTCAGGCGTGGAGAAGGCTAAAGGTTGATTTGGTCAAGTGGCCGCCATTTTGGGCAGTAGTGCCTCTTGCTGCTGCGATTTATTTAAATTTTTTCACTCACCATTTTTGGATCGATGTTCGCTGGTGGCTCTCCGGAGTGGTCCTCATTGTATTTTGGAAATCCTGGGTCCGCTACGAGGTAGGCGGAAGTCAATACAGAATGCCGCTTGCACTTTCTTTTGTATTAATCGGTTTTTTTATATGGATAGCGGAAAATATAGCGACATTCTTTAGTGCCTGGGAATACCCCAATCAGTCAGAAGCATGGAGCCTTGTTCATTTGGGGAAGGTGAGCTCCTGGCTTTTACTCGTGATTGTCAGCTTCATGATTGTGGCGACCTTAAAGCAGGTTAAAGGGAATACTCGCAGGTAAACCGCGTGTTCACTATAGAAAATCAAACATGAACAAATAAAAAGCAGCAATCGGAACAGAAAGAATCAATGCTCTTAATTTGTGGAGATAGTGTAATCGGATCATTGGAAACATAATGGCGAGAAATTGGAAAGACCACCAGATGTTCCACCCATTATGATAGCTGATGAAGTGAAAACGGGAGCCCAGCCATTCAACCGCCCAAAACAAAACAAGCCATCGTGCAAAATACCAGATTTTACTTTTCGAGTTTTGGGGATAATTAGATAAAAACACAAAGCCGATTAAAGGATTAATCACAATATTATGCACCAGGTGGGTGCCCATCAAATCCAATATCCCTTCTTCAAGCTCCCATAAATGAAAATGGCTGTGGGAAATGAATTCGTATATGAAAGAGGCCACGGAAATATATAGCATAGTCGGATAATAACTCTCCCAATTTTTCCAGTCGCCTTTTATATATGAAAGAATGATAACCACTAATACAAGGATGCAGTGCATAGGTTCACCTCATTTTACTCTTTCCTAGTATGGACGAAATCCAACACTAAATACCATATAATGTAAAAATAGGTAATTAATCCTTGTACTATTGGTCTTTATCAAAACATTCAATGCTATTCAGCTGAATTTCCTATCTTCACCAAATACATGGCGGTAATCCAGGAAGTAATCGGAATCACCATGGTAACTCCTATCCCTGCACAGAAGATGGTGATCATTTCGCCGCTGAAAATCTTAGAATTGATGATTTCACCTGGTGAATAGGATAAGTCTTTAAACCAGATCAGCAGTGCCAAATATCCACCGAAAAAGGCGAAAAATAACGTGTTGGTGCTTGTTCCGAGTATGTCCTTGCCGATTCCGATGCCTGCTTGGAATAAGTCTTTTCTGCTAATATCCGGGTGGTGATAATGAATTTCCCTCATGGGGGATGAAATGGCCATTGCAGCATCCGTAATGGCGCCAATTGTGCTCATGATGACAACCGACGCAGCCACTTTCACAAAATCAATTCCGATATAAAGGGAAAATATGCTTAACTCTTCAATTTCCTCTTCACCAAATCCCTGAATCATGGCTTTTTCTGCCATGATGACAATAAATGCAATGAGAATGACCGTTGTGATGATGGAAGCCATAAAGGCGGTTATCGTTTTGATGTTCACTTCATTAATAAAAAATAAATTGATACAGCCAATGAAGGCACAGGCTATTATAGTAACGGCGATAGGATTGATGTTTGGATCATTCATGAAGAAAAGGACGAAAATGATCACTCCGAAATTAAGGAAGATTGCAAAAAAGGACCGTGCACCTTTTTTGCCGCCGATAAGGGTCATCAACAAAAATAAAATCGCAGCCAGCACTAGTGTTGTATTCATATTTGTGCCCTCTTTCTAGTAATAAAATAGATGGCCGTAAACAAGCCTATCGGAATAGTAATGACGATGCCGATTCCTCCGGCAAGTGCCCGTGCTAATTCCAAGGAAAGATTCATCGATAGACTGAACCCGAGGGGTGAGTCATTTTTAATATAAAGAATAAGCATAGGAAGGGAGCCGCTGATATAGGCGAAAAACAATATATTCGTCATGGTGCCCATAATATCTTTGCCCACTTCCATTCCAGAGCGTTTAAGGGCCTGTACAGGAATGCTGTTGTTTTTTTCATATAAGCTGAACAGTGTAGATGACATCGTAATGGCCACATCCATAACCGCCCCCAGAGAGCCGATAAATAAACCGGCTAAGAAAACCATCTTATAGGGCCTGGTGATAAACTGGAGCTCTTCGTATCTTAGGCCCTTCCCGCCAGTCAGCCATATGACCAGATAGGTGATTAATAACGACAAGAATGTTGCTGCAAGTGTTGCGATAATGGCTGCATAGGTTTTTTCATTAAAGCCGTTTGCAAGCAGAAGCGAGGTAACGGTAAATAGGATTACCGCCGCACTGCCTATCAGCAGCAGGCTTATTTCCGGGTTCTTCAGATAGACATCCAGCGAATAGGAAAGCAGCACAGCATTAATGATCAGGCTAATGATCGAAAAAAGACCTTGCTTTTTCCCGACAAAGAGCAGGATCAGAATAAAGATCCATCCTGTTAACAGTATGTAATGGTCGCGTTTCAGATCAAGGATATCTCCGCTTAAATTGTCTGCACCTTCATCTTTAATGGATACAAATAATTTTTGCCCTGACTGAATTTCATTGTCATAAGCTTTGGATTTTGAATATTGATTGGTTATACGAATCTCTTGTCCTTTTGCTTTTCCATTTGTAATTTCTGCTGTGATCCGCTGTTCATATAGACGGTCCTCATTATCATAAATATCTGTTGTTTTTTCAGTATGAACAATCTGAACTTCCTTCACTTTCGCGATCGTACGTTCATAAAAAGAATCATTGTTTTGTACAAACAGCACTGAGGCTGCTATACATATGGATAAAACGATATAAAAATAGATTTTGTTTCTAGTAATGTTTTTCAAAATAACCCTCCAGGATAAAAAAATACAGACATTTATAACGGACTTAGGATAGCAGGAATTTTTTCAGATAGTCAAGTTTCAGCACATGCATCTCTTGGCAGAAGGGAAGGAGGATTCTGAAATAGTGAATCGAATGAACTAACCAGACTATTATACAAGGGGGGAAAACAGGTGAACTTGGGCAAACCAATCGCTGTTGGGGAATACAGCTGAAATCTATCAGGCTGAGGATAAGATTATGAAAGTATTTTGCTTTTTGTATTCTATATACTGAGTGGATTGGAGCGGAAGGTGCAAGACTCAGCGGGTCAGGTGAGACCCCGCAGACGCGTATCGTCGAGGAGGCTCAGCGCACGCCCCGCGGAAAGCGAGCCTCCTGGAGAGGAAATCAACGGACAACATTGATAACCGAAAAAACACATTTTATTCGAAAAAAGACAAGTATTTAAAGAGCATTTACCACCTTTAGAACATATCCATGAAGCAAACAAGCAGGAATATGCCTTCTCATGTGGGCTTCCTGTTCCCAAAATTGTTAAAGCAGCAGAGATAGAGGGCAGACAGGCCATAATAATGAAGTATGTAAAAGGGAATAAAATGGAATCACCAGACCATTATTTAACTATTTGTGCACAAATGCAGCAAAAAATAGATGCTATGCCGGCTGATCCATCTGTCATTGGTTCTATGACTGATAGATTGTACAAACAGATTCAAATAGTGGAAACATTAAATCAGGAACAGAAAATAATTTTACTGAAAAAATTGGATTCAATGATGTCCGATTCAAAATTGTTTCATGGAGATTTTCATCCATTTAATATCATTATAGGTGAAAGTACTGTGACTGTTATTGATTGGGTTGTTTCGAGCTCTGGTGATGTCCTGGCTGATGTCACACGTACCTACCTATTGATATCGGAAGCTTCCGCCAAGCTGGCAAAAAGATATGTACATATTTATAGCAGCCTTACCGGTATATCAAGAGAGGAAATCTTTCATTGGATTCCTATTATAGCGGCAGCAAGATTATCGGAAAATGTATCAGAGGGAGAACATAAGAGGCTGTTGGACATCATTAAAGAATTCATTTAATAAATGGGCAAAAAAAATCATCCAAAAAGGATGAAGAGAATCAGTATCTTATTTCTTTTTAGCATTTAGAAGTGCTTGCTGCTGTTGTTCTTCTTTCTGATTTTCTGCATCCTTTTTAAAAGCCTCCATCGCTTTGTAAAAAATCATTGTCATATTCCTCACCTCCTATATAACCATGTATCCCCGTGTCAATTTGAATAAAACTCGAAATAAAAAATTGATAAAATTTTCTATTTAAAGATTGACCGAAGTGGTCATTTTTTAATATTATGAAATTGACCACTTTGGTCATCTTTCTGAAAGGGGTGTAATATAATTAATACTACTTTTTACAGCTTGAAACCCGAAAAACAGGAACGGATCATCAATGCAGCCATGAAGGAATTTGTGAAAAGCGGTTTTGAGAAGGCGTCTACAAATGAGATCGTCAAGGATGCTCAAATAAGTAAAGGCTCATTATTTAACTATTTCAGCAATAAAAAGGATTTATACTTATTTTTAATTCAGAATGCGCTAAACATCATTGAACAAATCTATGTGGAAATAGACATGAATGAAAGAGACATTTTTGAACGAATCAGCCAGGTAGGGTTTATTAAGCTAAACATTCAAAAAAAGTATCCCCTAGTATTTGATTTCCTGAAATCGCTGATTGAAGAAGATGCGAAGGATGTAAAATCTGAAATAAATCAACTGCTGGCAAACGTTCAAAAAGATGGCTTCAAAAGAATCTACGAAAACATCGACTGGTCAAAGCTTCGGGAGGATATAGAACCGGAAAAAGCTATGAATATCCTGAATTGGGCCATGACTGGCTTTGCAGAACTGCAAATCGCCAAAATTAAATCATTTGAAGATATTGGTACTGAGATGTTTAACGAATGGGACGAATATAAAGAAATTTTAAAGAGCTGTTTTTATAAAAATGGGGAGTGATGAGCATGAGCCTTTTAAAAGTAACCGGCCTGACAAAGAAATTCGGCAAGTTTACAGCATTAAACGGGGTAAATCTTGAGGTGAATGCGGGTGAGGTACTGGGGTTTATCGGTCCAAATGGGGCAGGGAAGTCCACCACCATCCGCGTGTTATTAGGAATTTTAAAGGCAACAGATGGAGAAGTGAAGCTATTTGATATGGATGCCTGGCAGGATGCTGTTGATATCCATAAAAGGGTAGCCTATGTGCCTGGTGACGTGAACTTATGGCCGAACTTAACTGGGGGAGAAGTCATTGATTTATTCATTAAATTAAATGGCACCGGGAATAAGTCAAAAAGGGAGGAGTTAATCGCTAAATTTGACTTGGATCCATCCAAGAAGTGCAGAACCTATTCCAAGGGAAACAGACAAAAGGTGGCACTGATTGCGGCGTTCTCCTCTGATGCGGATCTGTTCATTCTCGATGAGCCGACATCTGGACTTGATCCTCTTATGGAAAAAGTTTTTCAGGAATGTGTACTGGAAGTGAAGAGACAAGGAAAAAGTGTTCTTTTGTCCAGCCATATTTTATCTGAGGTAGAAAAGCTGTGCGACCGGGTCAGCATTATCCGTCAAGGGAGGATTATTGAGTCAGGTACTTTAAGTGAGCTTCGCCACTTAACCCGTACTCAAATGCTCGTTGACACGAAACGGCCGATCACAGATTTACATGACTTGAATGGTGTTCATGCCATTGAAGGAAGTGAGCATGGAGTGGCGTTTCAAGTCGATACAGCAGAAATGGATGCTGTCATCAGGCATATCTCCCCATTTGGGATTACTAGGCTCGAATGTGCTCCGCCAACCTTAGAGGATTTATTCATGCGCCATTATGAGGGAGAGAAGGATACGGGAGGTGTGCGCTGATGGCAGGCAATCACTTGGCCAAAACCGCTTTCCTTTCAAAATTTATTTTCCGTCTGGACCGGTTGCGGATTCCGATTTGGGTACTGTCACTTACTTTTTTTACTATCATTGTTCCAGTAGCTCTTGAAGGACTATATAGTTCCGAGCAGGAAAGGGATGGTATGGCACAGACGATGGCCAACCCGGCGATGACGGCTATGACTGGTCCCGCGGATTTAAGTAACTATACCATTGGGGTGATGACAGCTCATCAAATGCTTCTTATGACAGCTGTTGTAACAGGTTTAATGAGCATCCTGCTGGTAACGCGCCATACCCGGGCAGATGAAGAGGAGGGACGCCTCGAAATGCTGCGTTCTCTGACTGTAGGGCGCCTATCCTATTTAAATGCATCACTGCTTGTTGTATCGGCAGCCTGCATCGGATTGGCTCTGATTAACGGATTCGGCCTTTATGCCCTTGGAATTGAAAGCATGGATCTTGAAGGCTCATTGCTTTATGGTGCAGCATTAGGGGCGACAGGATTATTTTTCGCAGGTGTTACAGCCGTATTTGCTCAAGCATCAGATAGTTCAAGGGGAACCATCGGTTATTCGATCAGCTTTCTTCTGCTTTCTTATCTTTTCAGAGCCATTACAGATATCAGCAATGAATCCTTGTCCTGGCTTTCTCCGCTCGCTTGGGTAACCAAAGCGGAAGTCTATGATTCTAATAATTGGCGGCCGATTATTCTAATGGCTGCTGCAGCTATGGTTCTATTTGCTGCTGCGAATTACTTGAATGCTATTAGGGATCTGGACCGCGGATTTTTGCCATCAAGGCCCGGAAAAAAATATGCATCCCGCTTTTTGCAGAGTCCGATAGGCCTTGCGCTAAGATTGCAGCGGACCGGTATTATATCATGGGCAATCGGCATGTTCGTGCTGGGGGCTTCCTACGGTTCCGTATTAGGGGATCTGGAATCATTTTTCGCAGATAATGATGCCATGAAAAAGCTCTTAAAGCCAACAGAAGGGCTGACATTAGTGGAACAATTCATCCCCATGCTGATGATTGTTATTTCACTGCTGGCAACGGTTCCCCCCGTGATGGCCATGAATAAGCTGCGAGGTGAAGAGAAGAAGGAACGTGTGGTTCATCTTTTGAGCAGAGCGGTCTCGCGGAGCAGGCTGTTAGGCAGTTATTTCGTCATTTCTGTCTTAAATGGATTACTCATGATCTCGCTGGCTGCACTCGGGTTATGGTCTGCCGGGGATGCTGTGGTTGAAGGCGGGCTATCCTTCGGTATGATCTTTGAGGCTGCCTTGTCCTATTATCCAGCCATGCTGGTCATGATTAGTCTGGCCGTATTTTTAACTGGCTTCCTGCCAAGGTTCACAGGTTTCATTTGGCTTTATGTCTTATATTCTTTTGTTGTTCTGTATTTAGGGGGCTTATTCCAGTTCTCTGACTGGGTGGGCAGCCTTTCTCCTTTTGGCCATGTGCCGCAAACGCCTATAGAGGAATTTTCAGTTTTCCCGCTCCTTTTATTGTGTTTAATTGCAGGGGGATTGGCAATAGCGGGATTGATTGGATTTAATCGGCGGGAGATTGAGTGATGATCGATTAAAGTGCAGTGCAAATGGGATAAAATGATAAGAAAGATGCTTGGAGCTTACTTATTATCCAAGCATTTTTCTTTGAAATTCTACTATTCTTTTATCCTTTTTTGATATTTACTGTGCCCATCGGTTATTCCAATAAGTTCAAACCCATTGCGCTTATAAAAGTTATTTAATTTTATATTATCTGTCACACAATCTAACTTAAGATAATACTTTTCATTTGCATTCTCCTGAATCCAATCCAAAATCACTTTACCCAGACCCTTTTTCATATATAGAGGAATTATTGCGAGTCTATGTAAATAAAGCGAATCTGGGGCATTGTCAATTCCCCAAATATGCCTATCCCATTCACTTTGCTTGGACAATAGTGAGAATGTAGCCACAATATCCTTATCTTTTAAGACAATATATGTTTCTTGATTTATAATGGCTTGTTCAATCTCTTCATCATCACCCCCATCTAATAGAAACCTCCATTGGTATATATCATGATCTTTCATCCATTGAGCGATCTGCTTTAGCATATTAATTATTGTACTGCTGTGATGCTTTGCAGCTTTTTTTATTTCGATTTCATCCAAGGTTAATAGTTACCTCCTTTATTAATATCCATTTTTATTAATTCAACAGGACATATCTGCAAACCTTTAAGTAAGTTACCATTTTTGCAGAAGTACTTTAGGTATTTGCCGGACTATCTATTTAGCGGATTAGGGGG
Organism: Cytobacillus firmus; assembly: GCF_023715565.1. Taxonomy (GTDB): domain Bacteria; phylum Bacillota; class Bacilli; order Bacillales; family Cytobacillaceae; genus Cytobacillus; species Cytobacillus firmus_C. The sequence goes on from NZ_JAMBOJ010000083.1 coordinate 12,492, forward strand.
AATATCTTAATGAATTTTCAGAATTATTATTGTTTTGTGAAGAAATTTATGATAATTTAGTTAAAACGAAGCTGAGACTTCATAATTCATTAGAATACAGCTTACACTTCATAATCTGAAGGTGATCTTACATGATATTAAAAGAGACAATAGAAAAAGAGTTTCATAACCTCTCCAAAGGTCAGCAGAAAGCCGCTAAGTATTTGCTGGATCATCCTAAGGATTTTGCTGTGGAGTCAGCGGGTGAGATTGGAAAAAGGATCGGAGTCAGTGAAACGACAGTCATCCGTTTTTGTTATTCCATCCGCCTTTCCGGCTATTCTGAGCTGCAGAAGATGGTAAGGGAGCAGCTATTGAAGGCAAACAGCACACTGGACCAGTATTTTACAAGCAAGATGGAGTTGGCTGAGAAGCCGGAGTTTCTGGCAAGTGTGATGGAAAAGGATTGTCTCCATATCAGGGAAACGATTCAGAATATCAGTCAGGATGATTTCGATAGCCTGGTTGCGCGGCTGATCGAATCGAAAAAAATATATGTGACAGGGCTGAGGTCATCATTCTCGGCAGCGAGCTGGCTTTCTTTTACCCTTGGTGTGGTGAGGGGAAATGCGAAGCTGATCCGGCCGGATACGGACGATCTGCTCCTGACCGTTACAGAAATGGATAAGGATGCGACGTTTATAGCCATTTCATTCGACCGGTATATGAAGGATACGATCAAAATGGCGGAATTGGCGAAAAAGCAGGGAGCCTTTGTAATTGGCATCACCGATTCAGCGATTGCACCAATAAAGGAGCATGCTGATTTGTTCTTTCAAATTCATTCATCCGAAAAATCGACGATAGATGCAGCACCTGCACTCTTTTCCTTTTTGAATGCAGTGATTGCGGGCGTGTCCATACACGATCAGGAACGATTTCAAACAAGGAAAGAACAATATGAAAAGCTGGAAAGTGAACATTTTTTTATTCAGCCGGGAGGGAAGTTGGATTGAAAAATTTAATAGACGAGCTGAAACCAACGTTGGAGATGGTATTTGCGCATTTGCATGAAAATCCGGAGGTAAGCTGGAGGGAATATAAGACTACCGAGTACCTGCAGAAATTTCTGGAAGGCCGAGGGTTTCAGGTTCAGCTGTTTGGAGATTCCACCGGTCTGGTTGTTGAAGTTGGGGAAGGGAGTCCGTGTGTCGCGCTGAGAGCGGATATGGACGCACTTTGGCAGGAAGTGGACGGCAAGTTTCAGGCGAATCATTCCTGCGGACATGATGCCCACATGACGATGGGGGTCGGGGCGATGCTGCTGCTTCAAACAGCAGGATTCCCTAAAAAAGGCAAGCTGAAATTCATCTTTCAGCCGGCTGAAGAAAAGGGCACCGGTGCTCTGAAAATGATTGAGCTTGGCGTGCTGGATGATGTGGATTACCTGTATGGTGTACACCTTAGACCCATTCAGGAAATTAGAGACGGGGAAGCATCGGCAGCCATTTACCACGGCGCAGCAAGATTTCTGACAGGGGAAATTATCGGGGAAGACGCCCATGGGGCCCGACCGCATCTTGGCCAGAATGCCATCGAGATTGGCGCTTCCTTTATTCATGAAATCAAAAATATTCATTTGGATCCGATGGTCCCCTATACAGCTAAAATGACCAAATTCCATGCGGGCAGTGACTCAGGCAATATCATACCTGGAAAAGCTTCCTTCAGTTTAGATCTGCGTGCTCAAACCAATGAAGTGATCAACGCGCTGTCTGAAAAAATTGAAACGATCACGGAGTATTTATCCAAGCTCTACGGAGTCAAAATTACATTGGAGACGAAAGCGAATGTGGCAGCAGCTGAGGTAGATGAAGAAGCTCAGCATTTTCTGGAAAAGGCCGTAATAGATGTACTTGGAGCCGGCCGATTACGAGAGCCAATCGTGACATCAGGCGGGGAAGACTTCCATTTTTACACCCTCAAAAAGCCGAATATTAAGGCCACGATGCTAGGATTGGGCTGTGACCTGCAGCCGGGCCTTCATCATCCGGACATGACATTCAATCGGGAAGCGATCTACTCAGGAGTGGAAATACTGGCCAGGGCGGTAATGGCTACTATGGAAAAGGAGGAGTGAAGATGGCTGCTGTGACAATTGATTTGCGGATATTAAAGACAGCAAGCGATATGAATCTGATTCAAAAGCTGGAGGAGATTATCTGGAACATGGCCCCGCTTCCGGTTCATCAAACCATCACAGCTGCCCAGAACGGCGGGCTTCTCCTTGGGGCATTTATAGAAGAAGTACTGGTGGGATTCAGCTACGGATTTCCCGGTTTCAACAGAGGAAAAGGGTATCTTTGCTCCCATATGCTTGGTATTCACCCCGATCACCAGGATAAGGGGCTTGGCGCGTTATTAAAGCAGAAGCAAAAGGAACTGGCCGCTGAGTTGGGTTATGACCTGATCACCTGGACGTTTGATCCGCTTGAAAGCCGGAATGCCTACCTGAACTTGTCCAAGCTGAATGCAGTTTGCTCCACTTATGTGGAGAATTGCTATGGAGATATGGATGATAATTTGAATCATGGACTGCCGACAGACAGGTTAAAGGTGGAATGGTGGATTACCAGTCAACATGTTGAGGCGCGATTTAGTATTGAAGCAGCTTCTGCAGAGGATCCGTTTGACTGGGGACTTTCAGAAGACAATTTTCCAGTTTTATTAAATACGGAATGGAATGGTTCAGGAGGACCGGTGCTTGTTCCGATTCCGGCAAACTTTCAAGCTATTAAAAATCAAAATTTCGACCTTGCGATGGACTGGCGCTTCAAAACCAGAGGGATTTTTCAGTCGTTATTTTCACAAGGGTACGCGATGGCGGGTTTTCAAAAAAGTGCAGCAGGCCCGGTACACTACTATGTATTAGTTCAGCGAAACGAGCTTACACTCAACTAACAGTAAAAGGCGGGAATGTATATGAAGGTAACAGAAGTCGTATTGAGACATATGAAAATGAGAATGAAAGCACCATTTACAACAAGCTTTGGAACGTTTCAGGATAAAGAATTTCTTTTACTGGAAGCGAAGGATGAGAACGGAGTGAGCGGCTGGGGAGAATCTGTTGCCTTTCATTCACCATGGTATAACGAAGAAACGCTAAAAACGAACTGGCACATGCTTGAAGATTTCATCATTCCAAATCTATTAAACAAAGAAATGGAACATCCTGATGAAGTGTCGCGAACGCTCTCGTACATACGGAAAAACAATATGGCGAAGTCGGCTTTTGAAGGGGCGGTTTGGGATTTATATGCCAAGCAGAAAGGAATTCCGCTTGCGAAGGCTCTTGGCGGGACAGCGAACGAAATTGAAGTTGGAATCAGCATCGGAATACAGGATACAGTTGAGGACTTGCTGAATCTCATTGGTGAATATGTAGAGGATGGCTACAAACGAATTAAAGTGAAAATCAAGCCGGGATGGGATGTTGAGGTCATGAGGGAAGTGAGGAAGCATTTCCCGGATATAGCGCTTATGGCGGATGCAAACTCAGCGTACACACTTAAGGATATTGAACTGTTAAAACAGCTGGATGAATTTGATCTGATGATGATCGAGCAGCCGCTGGCCTCTGATGACATTATTGACCATGCTGTCCTTCAGAGGGAACTTAAAACACCGGTTTGCCTCGATGAAAGCATCCATTCCTATGAGGATGCGCGCAAGGCGATTGAGCTTGGAAGCTGCAAAATTATTAATATTAAAATCGGACGTGTCGGAGGATTGACAGAATCCAAAAAAATTCATGACCTCTGCCAGGAACGCGGCATCCCGGTATGGTGCGGAGGCATGCTGGAATCCGGCATCGGCAGAGCTCATAATATTGCCTTAACCACTCTATCAAACTTTGTTATGCCAGGGGACACAGCTGCATCATCCCGCTATTGGGAGAAGGATTTGATTGAGCCTGAAGTAACCGTAGGAAATGGGATGATTAAGGTTCCAGAAAGATCCGGAATTGGGTATGAACCGAATTATGAAACTATTAGGGAGTTTACTGTTTTTGAGAAGAGATTTGCGGTGGAGAAGGTTAGTAGATAAGCGCTAGTTGCACTTATCGATGGGATAGTACCGCTCGGGTGGAAAAATGGAGCGCGAGCGGCCCTTATCGATGGGAATAGTGCCACTCAAGTGGAACAATCGAGTGCGAGCGCCCTTCAAGGTTGGGAATAGTGCCGCTCGTTGTGCATGAACAGTCGTGAGCGGCACTCATTGGCCTGAATAGTGCCACTCAACTGGAATAATCGAGCGTGAGCGTCCCTAAACGGAGTGAATAGTGCCACTCAAGCGGAAAAATGGGGTCAAGCCCATATAATTGTGTAAAAAGAAAATGAGTCAAATTAATTCCTTTGGTCAACAATGTTATCAGCTACGAAAAACAAGTTGGAGGAATTAATTATGACTCAATTACAGTTCAACCTAAAT
>NZ_JAMBOJ010000084.1 GCF_023715565.1 Cytobacillus firmus
GATCCCGTTGAATTGGATTATGTTTAGAAAGCATATTAATCACCTCAAGCATTGTATTACTTCTATTTTAAATCAAAAAAGACTCCCGACAAGTACGATTTTCATCGAGTTTGTCGACAGTCTGAAGCGATGAATTTTTCATCGCTTTTTTTGTGCCTTTAAAACATCCAAACACATAACCCTATAAGCAGAATTGGGTACAGTACATACCACCATACTCTGGTTATATTGACTTTTGACACTAGGAAAAATACGAGTTCAGGCAATACAATCAACCCTGCCTGAATCCAGATAAACGTATAAAAATGCTCCGGCGCTATCATGCCGTTTCCTGTCGCCCAATCTCCGCTATTGAATAAAAAGTAGAAGAAATTCAGAAAAGGGAGAATGATAGCAAATAGAATCCTGCTGATATGAACAATCAGATCGGCAGGACGCTTGTTTTTATACAATGGCGTAACCGGCATGATAAAACTGTATAGAATCATAACGAACCCAATAAAATTAACCAGCAGCTGATCAAATAAATACCCGATAAAATACATAAATGTAATCATTGGTAACCTCTCTATTTTTTTGTGTTTATTTTACAGAAAAGGCAGAGGGTTATATATGATAAATAAGCACTAGTTTTTGGCACTGAATGAAGCTTCACCTTACCCCATAATTCGCTGGTAAATGGACTTCGCATGCGCTAAATCCTTTGTGCCATGAATCAGGGCGCGTCCGTCTTTGAAAAGAACCATCCGCTGCTCCTCCATGTCGACGGAAAGCAGATACGGATTGCCTTTCACCTGATAGCCGAGCGACTTCAGCTGCAGGGCGATTTCCGAGAACTCGATTTCCAGTTCTTTCGGAGGGCGGATCTGAACAGTATCCCTTCCACAGAGAACGGTGGATTTCATCATGTTTTCCGGCTGCAGATATGGATAAGTTCGTTCTTTTCCGCAGGATAAGCAGCCTCCATCCTTCGCTTTTGACACCTTCATGCTTGTGTACTGGTTTCGCCATAAATCAAAACTGACCATGGCAGTCCGGACCGCTTCCCAGTCCTCAGCCAGAATTTTCAGTGCCTCTGCCGCCTGATGGGCGACGACCATTTGTACAGCAGGTGCAATGATCCCGCCGGTGTCACAGGTCATCCCCTGGATCGGGATTTTTTTCAGCAAGCAATTCATACATGGCGTTTTCCCAGGAAGGATGGTCATGCTCATGCCAAAGCTGCCGACACAGGCTCCATAAATCCATGGAATAGAATATTTCTGAGAGATATCATTAATAGCCATTCTGGTTTCAAAGTTGTCAGTTGAATCGAGAATCAGATCGACCCCTTCTGCAAGCTCTTTCAGCTTCTCTGGAGTAGCATCACCAATAATCGAGCGGATCTCAACCTCGCTATTAATCTGTTTAAGCCGTTTTTCTGCAGCAGCCGCTTTAGGCATTTTTTCCGCAGCATCGCTTTCTGCAAAAAGCTGCTGGCGCTGCAGATTGCTTTCCTCGACATAATCGCGGTCAATAATCGTCAGTTTGCCGGCCCCGGAACGCGCCATTAATTCCGCATTTCCAGAACCAAGTGCGCCGGCGCCGATGATCAGCACATGCTTAGAGCGGATTTTTTTCTGTCCCTCTTTTCCAATCGGCGCAAACAAGGTCTGGCGTGAATACCTTTCAGACAATTGGGCCCCTCCTCTCAATAAAAGAAAAGCTGCATCACCCGCCGCTGACTGGAGGGATAAACGCAACCGTATCTCCATTCTGAATGACTTCATCATCTGAAGCGAATTCTTCGTTCACAGCTGCCATGACTGAATCAAGCTTCAGCCCGAATTCTTCCTCAAGCAGCTGTTTCAGTTCAGCAATGGTTTTGCCGCTGAAATCTCTTGTTACAGACTCTTCTCCAACACGGTCCCGCAAATGGGCAAAAAACATGATTTTATTCATTTAAATCTTCCCCCTCCGGTTTCCCTTTTGGATATGCCACTGTTTCCAGCTGGTTGCCGATCCACTCTTCGCCATCTTCCCAATGTTCTTTTTTCCAAATCGGCACAATTTCTTTAATCCTTTCAATCGCATAGCGATTTGCTTCATAAGAATCGGCACGGTGTGGAGTGGAAACGGCAATGACCACCGCTACATCGGTAATATCCAGCTTGCCTGTGCGGTGAGTAATCGCCACTTCTGCCCCGTTCCAGCGTTCTTTTATCTCGGTTCCAATCTGCTCCAGTTTTTTCACAGCCATGGACTCGTATGCTTCATAGATTAAGTACAGTGTTTTTTTGCCGTGAGTCAGCTCGCGGACGGTTCCGATGAAGGTCGTAATCGCTCCTGCTTCCCGCTGCACCACTTTATCGATCACACTTTGAATATTGATCGGATCTTTTGAAATCTCAAAATTCATGGAATCACCTCATTTATATAAAAAACCTATTCTAACCTTATTTGTTTCATTTTGACATAACCTGTGCCGGAAGTGAAAGGGCTGATTGCTTAATTTACCTTTCCTTCCTCTTCAGCTGCCATTTTTAGAGCCTCCTGGTACTCATCCGGATGATTCATATTAAAAAAATAGGCTTCCTCAGCTATAAAACCTCTCTTACTCAGTTCTTCAGCCCTTAATATGCCAGTGTCTATTTTATTTAAAAACTCACGGATTCTTAATTGGTTATTCCTTAAAGCATGTTCAGCTGCTTCTTTAGCATCTTTTCGGTAAGCAGCAAACAGAGGATGAAGGCGGCCTTCCAATTCCGGTACAGCGGCCTGACGGCTGTTTAATTCTTCTAGCAGAATTCTCCCTAAATCTACGGATATGAAGGGCATATCACAGGCAACAATCAGATTTTTAGAGGTTGTTGACGCTGACAGCCCTGCTTGAATTCCTGCAAGCGGGCCTTTTTCTAACCAATTGTCACTGACTATCGGAAACCCAAGAAAGCGGTATTCCGCCTGTTTATTCGCAACCACGATCACCTTGGATGTGTAAGAGGCCAATGAATCGGCGATGCGCTCAATGACCGTTTTGCCTCCTATTTTCAGAAGAGCTTTATTCTCCCCCATACGGCTCGAATGCCCTCCTGCCAAAATAATGCCTGTTGTACTCATATTCTTCACCTGACTTTGTGTGATGTGGAACAGCGACATTCTATCCTTATCGTTTTATTTTACCATCTAAACCAAAGTGTTTCTTTGAAAATGGCCTGCCGGTTATGCGAATATTTATGGATCCTCCCTACTTTCTTCTTATCTCTATTCTGCTACCAAATACCTTTTTTTAGAAAAACCTATAAACCGATGGGATCATTTAACATGTAATGCGCAGGTATAATCCTTCAGCTATTAGAAAGAACTCCATATATTTCTATATACGGGAGGGAATACATTGAGATTTAAAAAGCTCTCATCTGCCATTTTAACGTTCTCCTTAACCGCAAGCCTCTTGGCTATCCCCGCTGACTTTACACCAAGCGTAACTTCTGCAGCCTCAACAGAAAACAGCATTGAATCGCACCACTTGCAAAAGGCGTTTGAAAAAGCGGCGAAGGAATTTGAAGTACCTGAATCTGTCCTTCTCGCGGTCGCTTACAACCAGTCACGCTGGGAACATCATGAAGGCCAAAGTGAGGTCGGAGGCTATGGCATTATGAATCTTTCAGATTTGCCAGCCGACATGAGCGCCAGGGGCAAGCATGACGACGGAATCATTGCCGCATCGGATAGCGAAAATAGCACGCTTAAAACAGCCGCAAACCTGCTAAAGGAAGATCCGGAAATTTTAAAAAAGGACCCTGAACAAAATATCCGGGGCGGTGCAGCTCTATTAGCAGAGTTTGCACGCCAAACGACAGGGAAACTCCCTTCCGATGCAGCAGACTGGTACGGTGCCGTCCTTAAATACAGCGGAACAGATCAAGAAGCCATTGCCAAAGACTTTGCAGATCAAGTCTTTAAGACCATTCAGCAAGGTGCTGCCAGAAAAAACCTTGATGGACAAAGAATCGTATTAAACGCCAAAGGAATTACACCAAATAAGACTACAGCTGGCACAATCCCTCTTCGCAACAAGAAATACACAAATACCGACTGTCCCAATGGCCTTGATTGCACTTTCATCCCTGCTGCCTATAAGCAATTTTCAAGCAGCACAAGTGATTACGGAAATTACGATATCGCCAATCGGCCAAAGGACGATTTAGATATTCGCTATATTATTATTCATGATATTGAGGGCACGGCTGAATCCGCCATCAGTCACTTCCAGAATCCATCCTACGTTAGTGCACACTATGTCATAGATTCAGAGACCGGGAAAATCACGCAGATGGTCCGTCCTGAAGATGTGCCATGGCATGCAGGAAACTGGTATTTTAATATGCATTCGATCGGATTGGAGCATGAAGGGTATGCTGCAGAAGGCGCAGACTGGTACAGTGAGCAAATGTACCGCTCTACTGCAAAGCTTGTAAGATACCTTTCAGACCGATTCAACATCCCTTTGGACAGACAGCACATTATCGGCCATGATGAGATACCTGGCTTAACAACAGCAAAACATAAGAGCATGCACTGGGATCCTGGCGCTTATTGGGATTGGGCACTCTTTTTCGACCTTCTTGGAGCACCCATTAATCCAAGCAAGGGAGACAAAGACAGTAATATCGTCACAATCCGCCCAAATTTCCATACAAATAAGCCAGACTTTACGTACAGAGGAATTAAACAGGAACCGGAGTCTTCAAGCCTGATTCATTTATACAGCGAACCAAGCTTTGAGGCACCATTGGTCAGTGATCCCCTGCTTCATCCTGGCGGCACCAGCACAATAGATATTAATGACTGGGGCAATAAAGCTGCGATTGGACAGAGCTTCTATAAAGCCGGTCAGGAAGGCGATTGGACAGCTATTTACTACAGCGGTCAAACAGCCTGGTTCTATAATCCAAACAATAAAAATAGCGTCCCAGGCAGCGGGACCCTCATCACGCCAAAAGAAGGGCTTGATTCCATACCTGTATATGGCGCCGCCTATCCGGACGATGCAGCTTACGATGAGGCCGGAATTGCAGAAGGGGCAAGAGGAAAAGCAGAGGTTCTATACCAGATGCCGGCTGGCCAAATCTATACAGCAACAGCACCCATTCAGTCGGATTACTATCATGCGAAATATTTTAATGACCCGGCTACGAATAAGGTTGTAAAGGGAAATGATGAATACTATCAGATTTTTTACAACCATCGTCTAGGATTCGTGAAGAAAAGCGATGTAGAAGTTGTAAATTAAAGGCTGTTTTCGCAAGGTTTGTTGCTATTTGTATATTATTTACTGAGTTGATTGGAGCGGAAGGTGCGAGACTCCTGCGGGAGTAGCGGGAGTAGCGGGACAGGTGAGACCCCGCAGACGCAGAGCGTCGAGGAGGCTCACCGCCTGCCCCGCGGAAAGCGAGCATCCTGTAGCGGAAATCAACGGACAAGATTAATAGGTTAAAAACAAATTTATACGAAAAGAGCCTAATTAAAAGACTGACCTGGAGTTATTCTTCTTTGAGGAATAGCTCCTTTTTTGTTTCATGGATCTCTTTTGTATTTTTAAAAACAATAGCGGACAACTTAAGGCTGAGAAATGATCTACTCGGATCCGTTATAGTTTTTCCCTTTTTCAATTATTGTTATAATTAGTAAAAGATATCAGCAAGGAGGAATTAGGCATATGACAATGAAAAAAGTAATGACCATCGCAGGTTCGGATACGAGCGGCGGCGCCGGCATCCAGGCTGACCTTAAGACATTCCAGGAGCTTGGCGTTTACGGAATGACTGCGCTGACTACAATCGTGACGATGGACCCTAAAAATAACTGGAGCCACAACGTGTTCCCGATTTCTACAGATATTCTGCAAACACAGATCGAAACGGTTATCTCGACGGGAATCGATGCGATGAAAACAGGCATGCTCGGTTCAGAAGAAGTGATCAAGATTGCCGCAAAGACCATTAAGGAAAACAGCCTGGATCACGTTGTCATCGATCCAGTTATGGTCTGCAAGGGCGAAGATGAGCCGATTCATCCTGAATTGAACGAAGCATTAAGAGATTTGCTTGTTCCGCTTGCAACAGTGGTCACACCAAACCTGTTTGAAGCATGGCAGCTGGCTAAAACCGGCCCGATCAAGACGGTTGAAGACATGAAGGAAGCAGCTGTTAAAATCCATGAACTTGGCGCTAAATATGTATTAATTAAGGGCGGCAGCAAGCTTCAGCACGAAAAAGCCGTCGACCTTCTATATGATGGACAAGAGTTCACTCTTTATGAGAGCGAACGTGTTGAAACGACTTACACTCATGGCGCCGGCTGCACTTACTCTTCTGCCATCACAGCAGAAATTGCGAAAGGCAAACCTGTCAAAGAAGCGGTTCAAACCGCGAAGGACTTCATTACTGCAGCCATCAATCATGGCTTCCAATTAAATGAATATGTGGGCCCGACCATGCCGGGTGCCTACCGCAAATATGGCGCAGGCCGTACTGAATGAGAATAAAAAAGGGAACAGAGTCCGGATGGGCTCTGTTCTTTTGCTATTGCGGTTTAGCAAATAAACAGAAATTCTCGCGATATTAATTTAGCGGTCCACGCTGAGATTACTTTTTCGCTTTTCATTCCCTTTTTTAGTAAGATAAACAGAAAGATAATATGAAAGGGGGACTATAAAATGGAACCAGCAGTAATGGAACAAGTGCAAAAAGAGATCGACCGCCTTGCCGGAAAAGAGGTCTTTATTCATCTGGAAACAACAAATGGAGCCTACGCTTCCCATTTTGATGAAACCTTCTTTTCTTCAGGAGCCTATATCCGCAATGCCCAATTGGTTTATGAACATGGAAAGGTCACCGGCAAGGGCCCTTACCGGGTTGGTTTGAAAATGAATTTTGGCTGGGTGTATGCTGAAGGAATTACCCACTTTGAAGTGGATGAAGAAAACCGGCTCCTTTTAGCCGGACATGATTTCAGCGGCAAGCTGGCAGTCGCCCTGCAAATTAGTGAAACTCCTTTTGAATAAGAGGACATGAATGGAAAGGAGCACGACCATGATGGAAAAGGAAAGACATGTACTTGTCATCTTCCCTCATCCGGATGATGAAGCATTTGGCGTATCAGGAACGATTTCCTTACATATCGATAATGGCACACCTGTCACCTACGCCTGCCTGACGCTTGGGGAAATGGGACGCAATATGGGAAATCCCCCGTTTGCCACACGAGAAACCCTGCCGAAAATCCGCAAAGAAGAGCTGGAGGAAGCAGCCAGGGTTTTGGGCATCCAGGATTTAAGGATGCTTGGGTACCGTGATAAAACTGTCGAATTTGAAGATGAGGAGATGCTCGCGAACAGGCTCGGAGCCATAATAGGCGAGACGAACCCTTCCCTCGTCATCACGTTCTACCCGGGGTACGCTGTGCACCCGGACCATGATGCGACTGGAGCTGCCGTCATCCGTGCGGTAAAAGAACTGCCTGCTGACAAGCGTCCGAAGGTTCACTGTGTCGCCTTCTCCAATAACTGTGAGGAAGAAATTGGCCAGGCCGATGTTGTCAATGATGTGAGTGCGGTTATCGACCGGAAAATCGCAGCCATCAAAGCGCATGCCTCCCAGACACAGCTGATGGCAGCGAACATGGAAGAAAGCATTAAAAATCAGGATCCGGAAGTACTGGCAAGAATGTATAAAGAGCGCTTTTGGACTTATAAAATATAGAAAAAAGGGAGCCTTCCGCTCCCTTTACTTGTTACTTCTCCATCATTTCCTTCAAATATTGAAGCTGGTTTCCGTCTTCCTGCTTCACAATATTGACAATAAAACGCTTCGTTAATCTGGCCACGATTCCGCTGGTTTTGACGGTGGCTTCCATCTCCACCTGGGTTCCTTCTTCTATTTCATGAAAATCATATTTATATTCGGTAATCAGTCCATTGGCATTGCTGCGGGTGGTATAGGTTCTGTCCTGTTCAAAATCAATGATTTCAACTTCTGCGCTGATCTTTTTCCCTCTGACCATGCGGGTTTCAACAAACTTTGTTCCTTTTCCGGTCTCACCCTCGGTCTGTTTTTCCACTTTCACGACAAACGGCATAAGTTCAGAGACATTTTCCATCTTAATCATATAATCAAATACGTCATGTACAGGTTTATTGATAATTTCACTTGAACGAAAATCAGCCATGCTTTGCACCTCAGAGTCATAAGTCTATGACTCTATTATATAACAAAAAAGCAGGCTGGAGTAAAGACGGTCCCCTACAGCTTCTGGCGGTAAAGGGAGCAAAATTTGCACCAGTCCACAATAACGATTTTCCTGCCTGTAATTTCGATGATTCCTTCTTTTTTCAGCCTGGAAAAAACACGGCTGACACTTTCCCGGGATGTTCCAACAAGGGTGGAGAATTCCTGGACGGTTATCGGAAGCTCAAGGTGCATCCGGTTGCAGTAGTTGGCGCCGAACTTTTCCGCAAGCCTTTCCAAAGTCCGGACTGTTTTCGTATACACATCAAGCAGCGCAATATCCCTCATAATCGAGGTCATATCACGCAGAGATTCACTCATAAATCGGATAATCTGTACGGCCATTTCCGGCGAATACAGAAGCTCCTGCTCCAGTTCATCGGTCTTCAGAAAATAGATTTCACCATCCTGCACCATGGTACCTGTTGCAGGATACGTATGGCCCTCCTGATTAAAGAGATTGGCTTCAGCAAAGATCTCGCCATTTTTCTTGATGCAGACAATCAGTTCATTTCCATGTTCATCCTGCTTCGTCAGCTTCACGATGCCGGAATGCACAAAGTAAACTCCTTGGGCCACCTCATATTCAGACATAATTCTTTCGCCTTTTAAATAAGCTTTCTTAATAATTCGATTATCAATCCGCTCTAGAGATTCAATGGGGAGCTCTTTAAAAATCTCAATCTTGCCTAAAAATTCGTTGATTAACGGCCTATGATCCTGCATTTCATATTCCATTCCCATCCCCCGCTTTTACCATTCTTAAGAAGTATTTTAGCTGAGACCCGCTTGAGAAGAAGTGACTTAACTCACAAAATGAGCATCACATGAAGAACACTAACAAATAATGAGTGATTACTCACTTTACAAACAGACAACGATTCATTTATGATGTAAATGAGTGATTACTCACTTTTTTAAAAAAGGAGTGAATGTATGAATAATCCAATCGTTTCCATTCAGCATGTATCCAAGAATTATGGAAAACACCAGGTTCTAAATGACATCAGCCTTGAAATTTATGAAGGGGAGATTTTCGGCCTGCTCGGTCCATCGGGAGCAGGCAAGACGACACTTGTTAAACAACTGGCAGGCCTAGAGGAGCCGGCACAGGGTGAAAATTATATTTTCAGCGAAAAAATGCCCAGACTGGACCTCATCAAACGAATCGGCTATATGGCCCAATCCGATGCTCTGTACACCGACTTAACAGCAAAGGAAAATCTGGAATTCTTTGCGGCTCTGTACGGGTTGAGCGGCAAAGAAAAAAAGCAGCGGATGAATGAGGTGATGGAATTGGTTTCATTAACAGACCACCTTCATAAAATGGTTTCCGACTATTCAGGGGGTATGAAGAGAAGACTTTCCCTTGCCATCTCCCTTCTGCATAGTCCCGGTCTCCTTATTCTTGATGAACCTACTGTAGGAATTGATCCTGTTCTCAGAAGAAGCATCTGGGAATCATTTAAACGCCTGAAGGAGAAAGGTACTACCATCCTTGTGACCACTCATGTCATGGATGAAGCAGGAAAGTGCGACAGGTTGGGCATGATCAGAGACGGACAGCTCATTGCAGCAGGGACACCGAAAGAATTAATGCAGCAATCTGGCGCTGCCAATATAGAAGATGCCTTCCTGGCATATGGAGGTGCCTAACATGAGGATTATGGCTCTGGTTATTCGAATACTGCGCCAGATTGTAAGAGATAAACGGACAATGGCTTTGTTGATCCTCGCACCGATCCTGGTCATGACCATGCTTCATCTTGTGTTTAACGGAGATGAATATACGCCAAAAATGGGCCTCGTGGATCTGCCTGAAAAAATCGAGGCTCAGCTCAACCTGGAACATGCCAAGCTCGAATACTATGAAACAGAGAAGCTCGCAGAAAACGACTTATCAGGCAAGAAGCTGGATGCGTATCTGATGTTTGATCAAACGCCGCCGTCAGTCGTTCTTGAAGGCAGTGACCCAAATGTTAACGGGGCTGTGATGAGATGGGTTCAGGGTGCATTGAAGCCGCTGCAGCCAAATGGCGGGAATCAGGAAATAAAAGCCGATTATTTATTCGGCTCCGGGGACATGGGGCAATTTGATTATTTCGGGCCGGTCCTGCTTGGATTCTTTGTCTTCTTCTTTGTATTCCTGATTGCCGGGGTATCTTTTTTAAGGGAAAGGACCACTGGAACACTCGAACGGCTTTTGACCAGTCCGCTGAGGAAGTGGGAAATTGTTACGGGGTATATTATTGGATTTGGAATTTTCACGATGATCCAGGCTGCCATCATCGCCTGGTACACAATCTATGTGCTTGGCATGATGATGGAAGGGGCTTTTGGCTATGTCCTTCTGATCACAGTGCTTCTTTCGCTCACAGCGTTGACTCTGGGAATCCTGCTGTCATCGTTTGCCAACAATGAGCTGCAGATGATCCAATTCATTCCCATTATAGTGGTTCCGCAGATCTTTTTCTCGGGGCTGTTCAATCTTGAGACCATTTCAGAGTGGCTCAGCTGGGTTGGCCCTTTTACACCTTTATATTATGCAGCTGAAGCATTACGAAATGTAATGGTGAGAGGTTTTGGATGGGAGATGATTTATAAAGATCTCCTGATTCTGCTCGCTTTCTCCCTGCTCTTTATGATTCTGAATATCGCTGCCCTTAGACGGTACAGGAAAATATAAAATTTCTTTTTATATTTTCCTTCCTTTATAATAAAGCTATAGATTTTGCACGTATAAAGGAGTTTACCATGCCAGAGCAGGATTCCATTTTAGAAGAGTTATTTCAGGAAGAAGAAAAGCTTACGGAGAAGCAGAAGAAAATTATCATGGCTGCGATTGAATCGTTTTCTGAAAAGGGCTTTGCCGCCACTTCGACAAGCGAAATCGCCAAGAAGGCAGGAGTAGCCGAAGGAACCATCTTCAGGCACTATAAAACCAAAAAGGATTTGCTGATGGGGATCGTTTCGCCGATGATGGCGAAGCTGATTGCGCCGTTCGTCATTAAAGACTTGTATAAAATCATCCATCATCAATATGAACATTTTGAAGACTTTTTAAGAGCCATGATGGCAAATCGGATTGATTTTGCTAAAAAGAATATGCCTCTTATCAAGATCCTCATCCAGGAAATCCCATTTCATCCCGAACTGAAAGAACAGTTTAAAGAACATATTGCCATGAAGGTATTCGACCGTTTCGCCAATTTGGCTGAGCACTATCAGAAAAAAGGCCAGATCATTGAGATTCCGTCCTACAGCGTCGTCCGCATGACCTTTACGTCGATATTCGGCTTTCTTATCGCGAGGTATTTAATTTTGCCTGAAGCCGACTGGGATGATGAAAAAGAAATTGAGCTGACCATACAATTCATCATGCACGGACTTTCAGCTAAAAATTGAAGCCTGGCATTGCTGCCAGGCTTTTTTATATATCGGAAAGCTGAATTTTATAAAGCTTGTCATCCTTCTCAAGCGGATTGCCGCGTCCGTCTGTATTGTTGCTGATAAAATAAAGCACATCCCCTTCAATGAAGACATCGCGGATTCTGCCTAAATTCGTTACAACCTTTCTGACAGTCTCCTTTTCGAGATCAAACTCCAGAACAGCATTGCCTCTTAAGGCGGCGGTGTAAAGCTTGCCTTTATAATAGCCCATCCCGGAAGGAGCCCAGGTTTCGTCATCCCCCGAGGTAAACAGCGGAGATTCCATGCCTTCCTTCTTCTCGGTCCCTTTTATGACGGGCCAGCCGTAATTTTTGCCGGGAAGGATCCTATTGATTTCATCATTGGCAGACTGGCCGTGTTCACTCTCATATAAAGTCCCATCCTCAGCCCATGCAAGCCCCTGCGGATTGCGGTGGCCGTAGCTGTAGACATAAGAGCCGCTGAACGGATTATCCTCCGGCACGCTGCCGTCAAGATTCATTCTCAGGATTTTTCCTCCGAGCGAATTCACATCCTGCGCAATTTCGGGATCGGTCGCAGCATCGCCTGCCGTCGCATAAAGCTTTCCATCCGGGCCTATTTTAAGCCGGCCGCCATGATGATACTGCCCGCTTGGAATTTTATCAAGCAAAAGCTTGTCCTCTTCCCAGGTTCCATCCTGAAGCTTGAGGATGACAATCCGGTTAAACTGGCCTGAGGTGTTCTCATAGGTGTAATAGGCATACGCTTCGTTTGATTGTGAAAAATCGGGTGCCAGTACAAAGCCGAGCAAGCCGGCTTCAGAGGCTGTTGAAAGCTTTTTCGACAGTTCCACCTTCTGGCGCTCTTTCTTGCCGTCCTCGACCTTCACAATGCTTCCCTGTCTTTCTGTCATGTAAAAGGTTTCGCCATTTTTGGCAATAGACCAGGGAATATCGAGTTCATCTGCCACAATTTCCGGCTCAGCACCCGCAGGAAGGCTGGCCTCCTGATCCTCAATTTCCTTCCCGTTATCTTTCCCGCCGGCGCCTGAGCACCCGGCCAAGAGAACCAAGACGACGAGCCCTAAACCTAACGCCTTTTTCATCCAGCCTTCAGCCTCCCTTGAAATTTACTTCAAGACTTCCCAGATTGCCTCTGCTACACCGCTTTCTTCATTTGCGGAAGTTACCGCATCGCATTGTGCTTTAATGATGTCATCGGCATTTCCCATGGCAACGGATTTTCCTGCACGTTTGAACATGGACAAATCATTATAATTATCGCCAATAGCCATCGTTTCCAAAAGCGAGATTCCTTTTTCTTTCACAAATGCTTCAAGGGCAATTCCCTTTTGTGCGTTCACACTTGTCAGTTCCAGGTTCTCATCCCCTGAAGAACTTACGGCCATGCCTTCAAGCTTCAGCAGGTCTTCCTTCGCGGAAACGAGTAAATCCGCTTCAAACGAGAAAGCCAGAAGCTTGTAAATTTGATGCTCATCACTGTTGAAGAGCTCGTTATAGCTGTTCACTTTGTGGACTAGCCCTTTTGTAAAGCGCTCTTGTGCCGCTTTGGTCACTTCATCAATATCCGCTTCCGGATTTCCGCTTAAAAAGATGTCGACAATAATGGACACGCCGCGGTCTTCATCAATGGTATAAGTACCCTGGCTGGTGTATACCTCAAAATACACATTGTTTTGAACAAGGATATAGGCTGCTTTTTTGGCCAGGTCCTTATCGAGCGGGCTGGAGGACACGATTTCCCCGTCTGAGGCTCTTACTTCTGCCCCATTCGCACAAATGATCGGGCAGGAAATGCCGGCTTCATCAAGGACGAAGCTTGCTTCAAAGTATGAGCGCCCGGTGGCGATGACCACTTCCACTCCTTTTTCCTGTGCAGCTTTTATGGCTTCTAAATTTTCAGGTGTTATTTTCTGTGTGGCGGTTAAAAGCGTTCCGTCCATATCACTGGCAATGCATTTGATCATTAAATTCACCTTCTGGATGTAGTATTTTTCTGAAAAACTTATTTGCCATTCTATCATGTTCTTAAGGTTAGTTTAAATAATTGCTCTTCTCAGCCTACATACTTGCTCCCTTCCCTGATGCTCAATTTTGCAAGTGTGTTTGATTCAATAAACCCTTTTACTGACTCGGGATTTGTTTTGGAGTATTCCCTGAGCGCCCAGCCGATAGCTTTTTGGATGAAGAATTCCTTGCTGTCACTGTTTAGGAGAATGTAGCGGTAGAGCAGCTCTTCGTCAGTGCCGGTTTTGTATTTCAGCTGGAATAGGATGGCAGTCCTGCGGAGCCACATGTTTTCGCTGGTCGCCCATCCCTCTATTTTTTCGGGTATGACTTCCGGGTTTTTGGCCGCGATGGCGCCCACAGCGTGGGTGGCCAGCATGTCAACAGTATCCCACCAGGATTTTGTTGTAACCAGTTTTTCGATAAATACCAGATGGCTTTTGTCCAGTTTCCTTGTGAATTTCCCTATATAATCGAGGGCGGCAGCCTGATATTCACGCTCATCCATATCCCATAAGGCTTCCACAAATTCCGGATTAAACGCCTGCTTCAGCAGGCCTGTCTTCTTGAAGTATTCCTTTAACAGGGCTCTTCTTTCAGGTGACTTGATTCCCAGGAAGGGAAAATGATTTTTCATATAGTTTTGCATGGGGACCGCTTTTTCTTTGTCCCGGTTTTCTTCAAAAAGCTCAATTAATAATTGGATATCCATAAGAGCACTCCTTTTTACATCAAGACGGGGGGTTTATCTCATCTAATTAAGGGTAACGTATCAAATAGATTTGTGCTTTCTCCGTTTTCGGACAGCGTTCCCTCTTCTTTATTAATCCCATTTTATAAAGCTTTACCTGCACTTTACAAATCCCAATGAATGTATAGACAGAAAAGAAGGCCAAAATACAAATATAATTCGCATATTTAGGGGGGATTTTATTGAATGATAAATCCGGCAGTATAAACAGTGTATTTTGGGTTTCAGCCGTAGTTATAGCATTCATAGTCATACTGGGGGCCCTCGCTCCTGATCTGTTCGCCAGTGCAGCAACAAAAGCTTTCAATTTTACTACATACGCATTTGGCTGGTTTTACTTAATTTCGGTCTTGTTTTTTGTCTTATTCTGTATCTTTCTGGCTGTCAGTAAATATGGCCGCCTCAAGCTTGGGAATGATGAAGATAAAGCGGATTATCCATTTTTCACATGGATCGGGATGCTATTCAGTGCAGGGTTTGGGATTGGATTGGTTTTCTGGGGAATTGCCGAGCCGATGAGCCATTATTTCACTCCGCCAAGGGAAGAGATGGATCCTTTAACAGCCGAAGCGGCCCGCGAGGCGATGGGCTACTCCTTTTTCCACTGGGGTGTCAGCCAATGGTCCGTGTTTACGATCGTGGGACTGGCCATGGGGTATTTCCAATTCAGGAGGAGAGAGAACGGACTGATTTCTACCACTTTAAGTCCTTTATTCAGCAAGAAGAAAGATCCTGTCCTGCTGAAAAAGGTCATTGATATCCTGGCTGTTATTGCAACGGTCATGGGAGTTGCGACCTCGCTTGGACTGGGGATTCTGCAGATTAACGGTGGTCTTGACGCAGTATTCGGCATTGAGCAGAGTACGATGACTCAGCTTCTGATAATTGCGGTAATGACTTCTTTGTTTCTGCTGTCTTCCTCGACAGGTCTTGATAAAGGGATCAAATACTTGAGCAACATCAATCTTGGGCTGGCACTGGCTTTGATGATTTTTGTACTGGTTACCGGCCCGACTGTGTTTATTTTAAATACTTTTACACTTGGAATCGGCGACTATATCTCGAGTTTTATTAAGCTGAGCCTGCGCTTGACCCCCTACAAGGGTGGCACATGGATCCGCGACTGGACGATTTTTTACTGGGCATGGGCCATTGCCTGGTCTCCGTTTGTCGGCGCCTTTATTGCCCGTGTTTCGAGGGGAAGAACGATCCGCGAATTTGTTCTCGGCGTCCTGATCGTCCCTCCGGTCATCGCGCTTGTGTGGATTTCCGTATTTGGCGGAACAGCGCTGCACTTTGATTTATTCGGCGGCACTCAGATTGCGGAGGCCGTTGACAATGATGTGACTTCTGCGCTGTTCCAGACCTATAACCATTTGCCTTTCAGCTTTTTGGTTTCGGTGCTGTCCATCCTGCTGATTTTGACGTTTTTAATCACGTCAGCCGACTCGGCTACATTCATGCTCGGTGTTATGACAGCAAACGGGACCCTGAACCCGCCGCTATTCCCTCGGATTGTCTGGGGCGTGTTAATGGGAGCCATTGCCGCAGTCCTGCTGTTAAGCAGCGGACTCGAAGGCCTGCAGACAGCTTCGCTGGTCTCGGCGCTTCCATTCACTATTATCCTGATTTTCATGTGCATTTCGCTAGTGAAAATGCTGCGCAAGGAAACGATACCTGTCAGGCAGAAAAAATAATTGTGCAGACCTCTGGGAGGGGGTCTGTTTTTTGATTTGTTGGCGGGTGTTGGCGGTTTGGACACAGGAGCGCGAATTTCTTTTTTTGTGTCAGGAGCTCGGCTGGGTTTTGACGCTGGAGCTTGGATTTTCTTTTTTGTGTCTGAAGTTGGGCTGGATTCTGACGCTGGAACTTGGATTTTCTTTTTTGTGTCTGAAGTTGGGCTGGGTTCTGACGCTGGAGCGCCCTTTTGCTTTGTTTGTGTCAGAAGTTGAGCCAGGTTCTGACTCTAGCCAGCTCTTTTTCTCTTTATGTATCAGAAGTCGATCCAGGTTCTGACTCTAGCCAGCTCTTTTTCTCTTTTTGTGTCAGAAGTTGAGCCAGGTTCTGACTCTAACCCGCTCTTTTTCCCTTTTGGTGGGTCAAGCCCATATAATTGTGTAAAAAGAAAATGAGTCAAATTAATTCCTTTGGTCAACAATGTTATCAGCTACGAAAAACAAGTTGGAGGAATTAATTATGACTCAATTACAGTTCAACCTAAAT
>NZ_JAMBOJ010000085.1 GCF_023715565.1 Cytobacillus firmus
ATACCGAACACGGAAGTTAAGCTTCTCAGCGCCGATGGTAGTTGGGGGCTGTCCCCCTGTGAGAGTAGGACGCTGCCGGGCATATGAAAGAGCACCTGATGGGTGCTCTTTTTTGTGTGTAATGATATGTATCTGATTCAAATGGACTCTTTTTTATATATGAAAAGTGCAGTTATGCGTCACTTCGGTCGACAAATGCGTCACTTCGGCACAGATATGCATCACTATCACGCTATATGCACCAGAATCAAATTATATGCACCATTCCTATCTTTATGGTCATTTTCGTTTCTGCAACGCAGGATTGTGCTAAATGTTAGATAAACTCCCAAACCTGCTAGATAAATCATAAAGCATGTTAGATAAATTCATAAACCTGCTAGATAAAACCCAAGACCTGCTAGATAAACGCCAAAACCTGTCAGATAAACCGCCAAGCTATGCTTCTTGCCTGAAAAAACAGCCGGCCACCTGATTAAATTCGCACTCTTCCTCTTCCAAACACCCACAACAAAACAACAAATGCAGCTCACAAATGAGAGCCGCAGTCAGCATATCCTTAAATAAAACCTTACTGCTTCTTATCAGCCAAATACTGATAAATCAAATACGGCCCCTTTAAAGCCGTAATTTGAAGGAAAGTTTGAATAAACGGATAGTCTTTATTCGGCATCATTTTGATGAGTTCGCTCCACCATTCAGTTTCGTAGCGGGCAATCATGCTTAAGTTATACAGCAGCAGATAATGAATAAGAAGTTCAGGGATATCATTCAATTCATCTTTAGCTAGCGGGAAGAAGAACTTTCCAGCATCCGGACTATACCGTAATGGCTTAAAATTATATGTATTCAAATTTTCCAACTTGAATTTCAATGCTGACCCTTCTGATTCCTGAAAGCTTATATGAGAGTCTGACTTTGACTGCAGATACTCCACAAAACGGGATTCGGTCATATGAAAGCGATCAAGAATCATTTTTGGCAAAATTAATTTATCCTTTTCCAGTCCTGCTTCGAGAAATGTTTTACGGCCCTCCGTCTGGCTGTACAAATCATTAAGTTCCGGAATCTGGCCGAATAACTCTCCCATCGTTATTTTTTCGCCTTCCAAATGTTTCATGTGAAATAACTTTTCACCCATATAAGGGAAAAGCCCGCTTTTTTGAAATTTCACTTCATCCTGAAAAAAATTATATTGCTGTTTTTTTCTTTTTCGGGTAGATACCCCGTGTGCCAAGACCGAAGTGGTCTCGGGATAATTAGGGTCTACAGTCAATATGCAGGCCTTCACAAGGTGAACCAGCCCGTAAAAAAAGAGAATCGGCTGGATGACTAGTGGTGCCTTCTCTGCCTGCTCATAGTATACTTGCCCGTGTTCTAGATAGTATATAAAAGGGTAACTGTTTTCATAGCTCTTTTGTTCAGCCTGCTCAAGGTTTTGCTTTTGGTAGCATTTCTTTAAAAATTCCTGTGAAGTGTTCGCAGAAAAAAAATACAAAAAGGAGCTTTTAGAATCAAATGGATGTATCACTGGTAGTCCTCCGAATCTTTTGAAAAATCCAACATATCATTCCGTCCTTGACAGTATTTTGTCCAATTGATAACCTACTAATAATATTTTCGAGTCCAGGAGGTCAAAAAAGATGTGGGAAACTAAGTTTGCTAAAGAAGGTTTAACTTTTGATGATGTTTTACTGGTTCCATCGAAATCAGAGGTACTTCCTCGTGATGTCAGCCTTAAAGTTAATTTGACTGAAAAGATTGCACTCAACATTCCAGTGATTAGTGCCGGAATGGATACGGTAACTGAAGCAGAAATGGCGATCGCTATGGCGCGCCAGGGCGGTTTGGGAGTTATTCATAAAAACATGTCCATAGAACAGCAGGCTGATCAGGTTGATAAAGTAAAACGTTCAGAAAGCGGCGTTATTACGGACCCATTCTTTCTCACTCCAGAACAGCAGGTATTTGACGCAGAACATCTAATGGGCAAATACCGGATTTCAGGTGTGCCTATCGTCAACAATACTGAGGAACTGAAGCTTGTTGGCATTCTGACAAACCGTGATCTCCGATTCATTCAGGACTTTTCGATAAAAATTTCCGATGTAATGACAAAGGAAAACCTTGTAACGGCTCCGGTTGGAACCACATTGGATGAAGCAGAAAAGATTCTCCAGAGGTATAAAATTGAAAAATTGCCGCTGGTAGATGATGAAGGTGTTTTAAAAGGGTTAATCACCATTAAAGATATTGAAAAAGTTATTGAGTTTCCCAACTCGGCAAAGGATGAGCGCGGTCGCCTGCTGGCAGGTGCAGCAGTTGGTGTAACAGGTGATACGATGAAACGCGTTGAAATGCTTGTGAAATCAGACGTGGATGTAATTGTAGTGGATACGGCACATGGGCATTCAAAAGGCGTGCTTGATACCGTACGCGAAATCAGAAATACTTATCCGGATCTGGCCATTATTGCCGGAAACGTTGCGACAGCTGAAGCAACAAAGGATTTGATTGAAGCAGGTGCCGATATTGTAAAAGTGGGAATCGGACCTGGATCGATTTGTACAACACGCGTTGTTGCAGGTGTAGGGGTACCGCAGATCACAGCTGTTTATGACTGTGCAACCGAAGCACGCAAGCATGGAAAGTCCATTATTGCTGATGGCGGAATTAAATATTCCGGGGATATTGTGAAAGCATTGGCAGCCGGCGGACATGCCGTTATGCTTGGCAGCCTTCTTGCAGGTGTTTCTGAAAGCCCGGGCGAAACGGAAATTTTCCAGGGACGCCGCTTTAAGGTATACAGAGGAATGGGTTCAGTTGCAGCCATGGAAAAAGGCTCAAAAGACCGTTACTTCCAGGAAGATAATAAAAAGTTCGTTCCAGAGGGTATCGAAGGGCGCATTGCATATAAAGGTCCTTTAACTGATACCATTTACCAGCTTATCGGAGGTATCCGTTCCGGAATGGGCTATTGCGGAACAAAAGATCTTCACGAGCTTCGCGAAAATGCCCAGTTCATTAAAATGACTGGTGCAGGCCTGAGAGAAAGCCATCCGCATGATGTGCAGATCACAAAAGAAGCACCAAACTACTCGCTATAATTCATCAACTGTGCTAGCGAAAAACAGCAATTAGAGCAGAAGAGGGAAACCTCTTCTGCTTTTTTTATGCCCAAAAATGGATACTAGGAAAATATCAGTGCAGGCAAGTGGGTCAATCATGCCACAAGAGAGGCAGGAATAGGTAATTACTCTATCTATTCTTTGAATCAGAGTTATGATAAAATAACAAAAGTGTATTAAAACGTTGGAGGGCAGTAAAATTGAAGAAAACATTATACCGTAAGTCTATCGCTGGATTCCTTGCCTTGGTCATGATATTAGGTCTTTTACCTGGTATACATAAAGCACATGCGGAAGATATCTTAAATATCAATGCCGATGCTGCTATTTTAGTAGATGCAGAGACTGGAAAGATTTTATATCAAAAAAATGCGGATAAAGTACTGGGCATTGCCAGTATGACGAAAATGATGACAGAATACCTGCTTCTTGAAGCCGTTGAAAAAGGCAAAGTGAAGTGGGATCAGGAATACGCAGTAAGTGAAAATGTATGGAAAGTCTCACAGGACCGTGCCTTATCAAATGTTCCGTTAAGAAGAGACGGCAAATACAATATCCGTGAATTGTATGAAGCCATGGCTATCTACTCTGCGAATGGTGCAACGATTGCGATTGCAGAGACGATTGCCGGTTCAGAAACGAACTTTGTTAAAATGATGAACGAAAAAGCGGCAGAGCTTGGGCTGAAAGACTATAAATTCGTTAATTCCAGCGGTTTGAATAACCGTGATTTAAAGGGTTCTGTTCCAGCAGGCGGTCCTGAGGAAGAAAACGTAATGTCAGCGAGAGATACAGCTACTCTGGCTAAAGAATTGATTAACCGGTTCCCGGAAGTGCTGGAAACGGCAAGTACCCCTAGAAAGACCTTCAGAGAGGGTACAGATGATGAAATTAAAATGGAAAACTGGAACTGGATGCTTCCTGAGCTGGTATATGGCTATGAAGGGGCAGATGGCCTTAAAACAGGTACAACTGACTTTGCCGGATACTGTTTCACAGGTACAGCTCTGAGAGACGGCAACCGCTACATCAGTGTGGTTATGAACGCTAAAGGAGCGAATGGCCAGGCTACTTATAAATCAAGATTCGATGAAACTAAGAAAATGTTCGACTTCGGCTTCACCAACTTCACGAAAGAAGAAATCGTTCCTGCCAACCATCAGGTGAAAGGCAAGAAAACAGTGCCTGTTACAAAAGGGAAAGAAGATAAAGTGAAGATTTCTTCTAAAGATGCCATCGAAATGGTTATGAGAAATGGGGAAAAGGAAAACTTTAAGCCCGTTCTTGTTCTGGATAAAAAGAAATTAAATGAAAATGGTGAATTGACTGCTCCAATTAAAAAGGGAGAAAAGGTCGGCTACTTAACGATCGAGTCTAAAGAGGACGGGAAGCTTGAATTCCTGTCTGATAAAGGGAAAGACAATATCCAGGTGGATGTTGTAGCCGCTGAAAGTGTTGAAAAAGCAAACTGGTTCGTGCTGACTATGCGCAGCATCGGCGGTTTCTTTGGTGACCTATGGGGTAGTGTTTCCTCAACTGTAAAAGGTTGGTTTTAAGAAAAAGGGCTTTCCTGTCTTGACAGGAGCCCTTTTTCATTGCATATTTTCAATAGGGAAAATTCCGAGTAAGTTAATCTATTTTCCTTTTTTTGAAAAATTATTTTTATCACAATATTTAACCCATCCAGAGCAGATGGTATTTACGAAGGGGGATAAACATGAAGACAGGTACAGATCGTGTTAAACGGGGAATGGCAGAAATGCAAAAAGGCGGCGTTATTATGGACGTCGTTAACGCTGAGCAGGCAAAAATCGCAGAAGAAGCTGGTGCAGTAGCAGTTATGGCACTTGAGCGCGTTCCTTCTGATATCCGTGCAGCCGGCGGTGTAGCACGCATGGCAGATCCGCGTATTATGGAAGAAGTAATGGGAGCAGTCTCAATCCCGGTAATGGCAAAAGCGCGTATCGGCCATATTGTAGAAGCTCGTATACTTGAAGCGATGGGTGTCGATTACATAGATGAGAGTGAAGTTTTAACTCCCGCGGATGAAGAATACCATTTGAATAAAAGAGATTACACTGTTCCGTTCGTTTGCGGATGTCGTGATTTAGGCGAAGCAGCACGCCGTATTGGCGAAGGTGCTTCCATGCTTCGCACAAAGGGTGAGCCTGGGACTGGAAACATCGTTGAAGCTGTGCGCCATATCCGCAAGGTGAATGCACAGGTGCGCAAAGTTGTCGGCATGAATGAAGATGAATTAATGACAGAAGCTAAGCTTTTGGGAGCGCCATATGAGCTTCTTTTGGAAGTCAAGAGCCTTGGACGCCTTCCAGTCGTAAACTTCGCAGCAGGCGGCGTTGCAACACCTGCAGATGCAGCTCTAATGATGGAGCTTGGTGCTGACGGTGTGTTCGTAGGATCAGGTATCTTCAAATCTGAAAACCCTGCGAAATTTGCACGTGCCATTGTGGAAGCTACTACACATTATCAGGACTACAAATTAATTGCTGAACTTTCAAAAGAACTTGGCACACCGATGAAGGGTATCGAAATTTCTTCATTGGCTCCTGAAGCTCGTATGCAGGAGCGCGGCTGGTAAGGAGAATAGATATGATAAAGGTTGGAGTATTAGGGCTGCAGGGTGCGGTCAGAGAGCATGTTCTATCGGTAGAAGCATGCGGCGCCGAAGCTGTGGTCATCAAACGCAAAGAGCAGCTTGATGAGGTGGACGGGCTGATCCTGCCTGGCGGTGAGAGCACGACCATGAGACGCCTCATAGATAAATACGATTTTATGGACAGCCTTAAGGAGTTTGCCCAGTCAGGAAAGCCGATGTTCGGTACATGCGCCGGGCTGATCCTTCTTGCAAAACACATTATTGGCTATGATGAGCCTCATATTGGTGTAATGGATGTCCGGGTGGAAAGAAATTCATTCGGCCGCCAGCGTGAAAGCTTTGAGGCTGATCTTGATATTGCCGGAGTGGCAGAAGATTTTGCGGCAGTCTTTATCCGTGCGCCGCATATTGTCGAGGCGGGGGAGAATGTTGAAATCCTTTCCAAGCACAATGGACGGATTGTGGCTGCGCGTGAAGGCAGGTTCCTCGGTTGCTCCTTTCATCCGGAACTGACGGATGACCATCGCCTGACAGGTTATTTTGTTGAAATGATTAAAGAGTCCAAGCAATTAGCAATTTGAATATTTTGGTTGCAAATGGAACATAATTGTAGTACATTATGAATTACAAAATTCTTATAGCTGAAAAGCAATGAGAGGAACTAGTAACAGGAACTTTGTTCTTTAGAGAGCCGGTGGCTGGTGAAAACCGGTGAATAAACCCTGTGAATCCATCCTCGAGCAAAGCATGGAACACCCGGGAAGGCCCGGGAAAAGTAAATGCTTTCGGTTAAAACCGTTATGGATTTAAGGTGGAAAGCTTATGCTTTCAACTAGGGTGGCAACGCGGGTAACTCTCGTCCCTTTCTTGGGGACGGGAGTTTTTTGTGTTCTAAATTATTTTTAGGAGGTACTAAAGATGCTGGACATTAAATTTTTGAGGGCTAATTTTGAAGAAGTGAAAAACAAGCTTCAGAACCGCGGCGAGGATTTGACGGATCTCGGAAAATTCGAAGATCTGGATGTGAAAAGACGTGAATTGATTGTAGAAGCAGAACAGCTGAAGAGCAAAAGGAATGAAGTATCCCAGCAGGTTGCAGCCTTGAAGCGCGAAAAGCAGGATGCAGACCATTTAATCACAGAAATGAGAGAAGTCGGCGACAAAATTAAAGCATTGGATGAGGAGCTCCGCACGGTCGAGGAAGAATTGGACCAATTGCTGTTGAGCATCCCAAACATTCCTCATGAAAGCGTGCCTGTCGGTGAAACAGAAGACGATAATGTGGAAATCCGCAAATGGGGGGAAGTTCGTGACTTCGAATTCGAACCAAAGCCGCACTGGGATGTTGCAACAGATCTTGATCTGCTTGATTTTGAGCGTGCCAGCAAAGTAACAGGCAGCCGCTTTGTATTTTACAAAGGCCTTGGTGCCCGCCTTGAGCGCGCACTATTCAACTTCATGCTTGATTTGCACACAGACGAGCATGGCTATAAGGAAGTTCTTCCTCCGTACATGGTCAACCGTGCAAGCATGACAGGAACAGGACAGCTTCCGAAATTTGAAGAAGATGCGTTCCTGATTGAAAGTGAGGATTACTTCCTGATTCCAACTGCTGAGGTGCCTGTCACCAATATGCATAGGGAAGAAATTCTGAATGCAGATGAGCTTCCGATTAACTATGCGGCATTCAGTGCATGCTTCCGTTCTGAAGCAGGTTCTGCCGGCCGTGATACACGCGGGCTGATCCGCCAGCATCAGTTCAACAAGGTAGAGCTTGTGAAGTTTGTGAAGCCTGAAGAGTCTTATGATGAGCTTGAAAAGCTGACAGGACACGCAGAAAAGGTCCTCCAGCTGCTAGGCCTGCCATACCGTGTAATGAGCATGTGCACAGGCGATCTTGGATTCACAGCCGCGAAGAAATACGATATCGAGGTTTGGATCCCAAGTTATAACACGTACAGAGAGATCTCTTCTTGCAGTAACTTCGAAGGATTCCAGGCAAGACGCGCCAATATCCGCTTCCGCCGCGAGGCAAAAGGCAAGCCGGAGCATGTGCACACATTGAATGGATCCGGCCTTGCGATCGGCCGCACGGTGGCAGCTATCCTGGAAAATTACCAGCAGGCTGACGGAAGTGTTATCATTCCGGAAGTACTTCGTCCATATATGGGCAATCGGGAAGTTATTAAGCCTTAATAGAAGGATTGGAGCGGACTTACAATCCGCTCTATTTTTTTGAAAAATAATGTTGACATCCTATTTGAGAGATGATATAGTATTTCTTGTCGATACGGAGGAATACCCAAGTCTGGCTGAAGGGATCGGTCTTGAAAACCGACAGGCGGGTCAAACCGCGCAGGGGTTCGAATCCCCTTTCCTCCTCCATTTTAATTGACATCTAACACGCGCATAAATATTGGAGATACATAAAGCCGCTGACGCATCAGCGGTTTTTTTGTGCGTTCAAAGAAATAACCGCCGATAATGGCGGTTATTTTTTCAATAATTGCGTTTGTCTTAGGAAGTAAGAAATGCGCTCCACAATCGGCTCAATGGATTGCTCATTCTGAATGATGTCATAATCATTGATATTCAGGCGCAGGACCGGACATGCGTTAAAGCTGTTGATCCAATTTTCATAGCGCTGGTGCATTTCTTCCCAGTAGGAAATCGGTGTCTGCTGCTCCATCGGACGGCCGCGCTCCTGAATGCGGGAAAGAATGTCATCAAGCGAGCCTTCGAGGTAAATAAGCAAATCAGGGTGCGGGAAGTATGGTGTCATCACCATTGCATCAAATAAACTGGTGTAGGTTTCATAATCGACCTTGGACATCGTCCCTTTTTCATAATGCATTTTGGCAAAGATGCCTGTGTCTTCATAAATAGAGCGGTCCTGAACAAAGCCGCCGCCATATTCGAAAATGCGCTTCTGATCCTTGAAGCGTTCAGCCAGGAAGTAAACCTGCAGGTGAAAGCTCCAGCGGTTGAAATCTGCATAGAACTTATCAAGGTAAGGATTTGTATCAACCTTTTCGAAAGAGGTTCGGAACCCCAGTGCATCCGCAAGCGCATTGGTCATTGTTGATTTTCCGACTCCGACGGTTCCGGCAATGGTAATGACAGCGTTCGAAGGAATCTCATATTTCTGCCTTAGATTCATAAGTGTATACTCCTCTTTTTTAATGATGTCGATAAGGTATCGAATATATGCATTAAGTCTGCTTCATTTTTCACAAAATCCAGCTGATCCCCGTTAAAGCGGATGACCGGAATATCCGGGTGCTGCCTTTCGAACTCATTCATAGCCGTTTCATAATCAAGGGATAATTGCTCGAGATATAACGGACTGATGTTCTTCTCAATTTCACGGCCTCTCAGCTCGATTCGGTCGAGCAGTGTTTCAAGGCTGGCATTCAGATAGATGATGACATTCGGCTTTGGCATATCACCCGTCAGAATGTCGTAGATCTTTAAATACTTCTGATATTCAGTCTGATTCAATGTGCGCTGTGCAAAGATCAGATTCTTGAAAATATGATAATCCGCCACAACAGGCTTATTTTGGGCCAGGTAGTGATTGTTGATATCAACCAGCTGTTTGTAGCGGTTGCATAGGAAAAACATCTCAGTCTGAAAGCTCCATTCTTCAATGTTTTCATAGAATTTTCCTAAAAAAGGATTTTCATCAACAATCTCTTTTAGCAAGGCATATTGAAGTTTCTCAGAAATTGCTTTAGCGAGAGATGTTTTCCCAACGCCAATCGGTCCCTCTACTGTAATAAAAGGTATTCCCCCCATAGTAATCATCCTCCTGCATTGCTTATTTATCTATAGAAACCATTTATAAGTACGTTCCAAAATGACACAAAGCTTATTTTATCACAGTATGGAGTGGAAGGGATATGGAATTTCGGCTGGAAATAAGAAAATAAGAGCACATTATCTGAAAAATAAAAAAGCTGCCTGTAAAGGGCAGCTGCTGTGTTATCATGCTCTTTTTGTCACATCGAAGTTTTCCGTAATCAGAAGCCAATTTTGCGGGAAAGACAGGCCGAGCTTCCAGTAGCTCATGCCCCGCAGCTTCAGTTCTTTAATTAAGTCGAATTTAGCCTGGATGGAGCGGGCATCCTCAAACCAGACTTCATGCCTTTTCCCGTCAGGTGCTGTGTAGTTAAAAAATGGGGCCTGTGCTTTGTAGTCATATTGAATGGCCACATTATTTTCCGCTGCAATCTGTATGGCCTGCTGGGGACTGACGGCTTTTGCGGTGGTGCCCTGGACAAACGGAAGTGTCCAGTCATAGCCATACAAGTTCTGGCCCATCATGATTTTAGAAGATGGCATTTCACTGATTGCGTATTCCAAAACCTGCCTCACTGGGCCGATCGGTGAAACGGCCATAGCCGGACCGCCGCTGTAGCCCCATTCATAGGTCATGATGACGACAAAATCAACAATCTCCCCGTGGGCTTTATAATCATGTCCTTCATACCAGAGCCCTTTCTGATCGGCGCTGGTTTTCGGGGCCAATGCGGTGGAAATCAGCCAGCCTTCCTGCCTGAATCTTGCCTTCGCTTTTCTGAGAAAATTGTTATAGGCTTCTCGGTCAGCCGGACGCAGAAACTCAAAGTCAAAATGAATATCCCTGAAGCCGTATTTTTTAGCCGTAGCTGTAATGTTATCCAAAAATTTATTCTGGATCGCCATATCATTTAACAGTATTCTGGCGAGTTCGTCATTGAACTGATCGTTTTCCTGATTTGTGATCACCATCATCAGTACATTATTATTGGCTCTCGCAATAGCTGGGAAATCATTCAGAAGCGGCTCCTTCAAAGAGCCATCGCGTAGAGCCTGGAAACTGAACGGCGCCAGATAGGTCAGATAAGGAGCGGCCTCTCTTGCGCTTTCCTCCAGTTCAGGGGCGACTGTATTGCCTCTTGGCTCTACATAGGCATTGAATTCTGCTTTCGTTTTCGGGCGGGGCGGGATATAAAGGCGGAACCCCACCTGAAGCGGCTGGCTTACTGAAATGCCATTAACTGAAGCCAGCTGCTGATAAGAGATGCCAAACTTTCTTGAAATCGAGTAAAGACTGTCACCAGGCTGCACCCAATAAAAGCTTCCTATTATCGGAATAACTAGTGTCTGGCCGATGACCAGATTATTAGGATTGGGAATTTCATTTGCTTCAACGAGATCCTGAACAGTCGTTCCATATGCCTGGGCAATGCCGAACAAAGACTGGTTTTGCTGGACAACATGAATCTGCAATCTATCTCCCTCCCTGAAAAACACATCTTAAACACTACTGCCATTTTATGAAGGAAACAGGGAAGAAATGTTATAATTGTTTTCAGAGAAGGAAGATAAATTGGCTTTTAATACGTTTTCCATCATCTTTAAGGCATTTGCATTATCATGGTCATCGTTGGAAACAGTGCAGTCATGCGGTATATGCAGATTGTATTCTCTCATATAAGCGTCATTGGCTGAAAACAGGACACAGATGTTGCCTGCGATTCCGGTCATGACTAGCAGATTGACGCCGAGCTGGTGCAGGAGAGTATTTAAGGCAGTGCCATAAAAAGCGGAGTGCTTTGGCTTTATTAAAAAATAATCATCCGGAGACGGGTGCATTTCATGAAGGATACGCTCACTGACAGGATTGCGGCAATGATTCATAATCGTATCGAGATCAGCCTTCCAGAGGTTATAATGATCATTCACGTAAATGACCGGGAGACCCTGTTCATGGAATGCGGTCTTTAGCTCATTGATGGGCTTTATGATATTCAAAGCTTTTTCAGCAAGGATTTTGCCATGGTGAAATTGAAAGTCGTTAATCATGTCAATAATGATAAGAGCCGGTTTATAGGCTTGCGGATTTTTCATCGAATCGCTCCTTTAAGAGTATTTTTCGTAAAAGGGGCCGCTTTTACACAGATGTTAAGAGAAGGAATGAAGATATTTGATTCAGGAATCATTCACTGAAGATGAACTGTATATGCGGGAGGCTATCAAGGAAGCTAAGCTTGCTGAAGAACTGGATGAGGTTCCAATTGGCGCTGTCGTTGTTCTGGACGGAGAGATTATTGCCCGTGCCCATAATCTGAGAGAAGTGAATCAGACTGCGATTGCGCATGCGGAACTCCTGGCCATTGATCAGGCATGCAAAAAACTCGGAACCTGGCGGCTGGAGAATGCCGTCCTCTATGTAACTTTGGAGCCCTGTCCGATGTGTTCGGGATCCATCATTCTGTCGCGCATCCAAAAGGTGGTGTATGGAGCCGCGGATCCGAAAGGCGGCTGTGCCGGAACGCTCATGAATCTTTTGCAGGATGAGCGGTTCAATCACCAGAGTGAAGTCGTCGCAGGGGTGTTGGAAGAAGAATGCGGCGAGATGCTTTCAAGTTTTTTCCGGAACTTGCGAAAGCGCAAGAAAGACGAGAAGAAGAGAAGGCAATTGCGGCAGATGGAACAGGATACAGGAATTGACAATGGTTAGGCATTGCTTTTTCCTCTGATTATTAGTATACTTATAAATGCGTCGGACAAAGACGCACCTTAATATGGTATCAACTTTGCCGTGCTAGGCGGGGAGGTAGCGGTGCCCTGTACTCGCAATCCGCTCTAGCGAGGCTGAATCCCTTCCCGAGGCTGGTGTCCTGTAGGGCCTGCCTTAAGTAAGTGGTGTTGACGCCCGGGTCCTGCGCAATGGGAATCCATGAATCATGTCAGGTCCGGAAGGAAGCAGCATTAAGTGGACGCTCCCATGTGCCGCAGGGTTGCCTGGGCCGAGCTAACTGCTTAAGTAACGCCTATGGGCGCCAGTCGACGGAAGGTGCACGGCAGTTTATATTGTAATTAAAACTCATCCTTTTGCGGGGTGGGTTTTTTGTTGCATTTTTTTCTCTAGGTTTTGTAAAAAGGAATTTAGATACGTTATAATAGATGAAGGACTATACATAGGAAGGGGGCGTGTCAGTGAGTTATCAAGCTTTATATCGTGTTTGGCGCCCGCAGCAGTTCATCGATGTTGTCGGCCAGGAACATGTGACAAAGACTTTGCAAAACGCCCTGCTTCAGGAGAAGATATCACACGCCTATTTATTTTCCGGCCCCCGTGGAACCGGTAAGACGAGTGCGGCAAAAATACTTGCAAAGGCTGTTAACTGTGAGAAGGCACCTGTCACTGAACCGTGCAATGAGTGTTCGGCCTGCAGAGGGATTACAGACGGATCAATTCCTGATGTCATTGAAATCGATGCCGCATCCAATAATGGTGTAGAAGAAATCAGGGATATCAGGGACAAAGTGAAATATGCCCCGAACGCTGTAAAATATAAGGTTTACATCGTGGATGAGGTGCATATGCTTTCCATTGGAGCCTTCAATGCGCTGTTAAAAACGCTTGAAGAGCCGCCTAAGCATGTTATTTTTATTTTAGCCACAACCGAGCCACATAAAATTCCCCTGACGATTATTTCCCGCTGCCAGCGATTCGATTTCAAACGGATTACGGCTCAGGCGATAACAGGAAGAATGAAGCTGATTGCGGATGAAACAGATGCAGCTTATGAAGAGCAGGCCCTGCAGATCATCGCAAGAGCCGCAGAAGGCGGTATGCGTGATGCGCTCAGCCTGCTTGATCAGGCAATCTCCTTCAGTCAGGATCGTGTTACAGTCGAAGATGCCCTGTCTGTAACAGGTGCGGTGTCGCAAGGGTTTTTAAATAAACTGGCAAGAGCGGTTAAAGACCGGGATGCTGCATCCGGGCTGGAATTTCTGGAGGAGCTCCTTTTTCAGGGGAAAGATCCATCCCGCTTTATAGAGGACTTTATCCTTTATTACCGGGACATGCTTTTATTTAAAGCGGCTCCAAGGCTGGAGGAATCATTAGAAAGAGTTATGCTTGATGAGGACTTCCAGCAGCTTGCCGGAGAAGTGGAACCGGAAGAGCTTTATGAGCTGATTGAGGTACTGAACAAGGCCCAGCAGGAAATGAGATGGACCAACCATCCGCGAATATTCCTGGAAGTGGCGATTGTGAAGCTGTGCCAGCTTGAACAGCGGGAGAGACCAGGGCAGTCTGCAGACATCAAGCCGCTCATACAGCAAATCGAACAGCTGCAGCACGAGCTGGCGGAATTAAAGAAAAACGGCATAGCGGTGAAAGATGATGGGGCTCCTGCTGTACAGAAAAAACCGCAGAGAAGTTCACGCAAAGGATTCCAGGCACCAGTAGGGAAAGTGAATGAAGTACTGAAGCAGGCTACAAAAAACGATCTGGTGGCTGTAAAGAGCCGCTGGGGAGAGATGCTGAACCTGCTTGTTCAAAACCAGATGCGCTCCCAGGCAGCCCTTCTTAATGAAGCAGAGCCTGTAGCCGCATCGGAAACAGCCCTTATCGTAAAATTCAAATATGAAATTCATTGTCAGATGGCCATGGATAATGCGAAATTTCTGGATACTTTGGGAAATATCCTGTTTGAACTTTTAGGAAAGAGATTGCAGCTGGTCGGCATTCCGGATGAACAATGGCAAAGTGTCAGGGAGGATTTCCTGCGCAGCCAGCGTGACGGAGATGAGTCTGGCGGAGGCTTCGGCGGAAATGAGGAAGAGCCTCATGTGGCTGAAGCAGTCAAGTTATTTGGCGCTGAACTAATTGAAATTAAAGAATAGAAACTAGTTGGAGGTATGTAAAATGCGCGGTGGAATGGGAAATATGCAAAATATGATGAAGCAAATGCAGAAAATGCAAAAGAAGATGGCTCAGGCACAGGAAGAGCTTGGTGAAAAAAGAATTGAAGGAACAGCCGGCGGCGGAATGGTGACTGTCGTTGTATCCGGACATAAACAAGTTTTAGAAGTAAACATTAAAGAGGAAGTTGTTGATCCGGAAGACATCGAAATGCTTCAGGACCTTGTCCTGGCGGCAACTAACGATGCACTGAAAAAAGCGGAAGATTTAACAAACGATACGATGGGCCAATTTACTAAAGGAATGAACCTGCCGGGAATGTAATTAAACATCCCGAAGGAGTGCTTAAAAGCACAGACAGGCCGGGCGCCAGCGAACATAGCCTGATGGGATATCCATCAGGCCATCATGATCGCGGCGCTTTTCCTTTTCATATAGGAGGAAACATACATGCATTATCCTGAACCGATATCCAAGCTGATTGACAGCTTTATGAAGTTGCCCGGAATCGGCCCGAAAACGGCTGCGCGTCTGGCGTTTTTTGTTTTAGGCATGAAGGAAGATACTGTGCTGGATTTTGCGAAAGCGCTGGTCAACGCGAAAAGAAATTTATCTTACTGCTCTGTCTGCGGCCATATTACGGACCAGGATCCCTGTTATATATGTGAGGACCAGAGACGCGACAGGTCCGTCATCTGTGTGGTCCAGGATCCGAAAGACGTGATTGCCATGGAAAAGA
The DNA here is from genome assembly GCF_023715565.1 of Cytobacillus firmus. Classification (GTDB taxonomy): domain Bacteria; phylum Bacillota; class Bacilli; order Bacillales; family Cytobacillaceae; genus Cytobacillus; species Cytobacillus firmus_C. The sequence continues at coordinate 15,189 of NZ_JAMBOJ010000085.1, forward strand.
TGAAGGAATACAACGGGCTGTACCATGTCCTTCATGGAGCAATTTCTCCGATGGATGGGATTGGGCCTGAAGATATCAATATTCCTGACTTATTGAAAAGGCTTCAGGATGAGACGGTCCAGGAGATTATTCTTGCCACCAATCCGAATATTGAGGGGGAAGCAACAGCCATGTACATCTCCCGCCTGATCAAGCCATCCGGCATTAAAGCTACCCGGATCGCCCATGGCTTGCCGGTAGGCGGAGACCTGGAGTATGCGGATGAAGTAACACTCTCAAAAGCGTTAGAGGGAAGAAGAGAAGTTTAAGCACGGAGGCTGAGTATATGTTTTTTCGCAGAAAAAAGTGGCTTCGCAGCGAGTTTGATGAGAAGCTTCTGGATCAGCTGAACAGATTGAAAACAGATTGGAACAACCAGAAATCACTGGTAGAAAAAAGCTTTGATCCATCCCCTGAGGCAATCAGCCAGGCAAAACTGGCCGAAGCGAAATACTTTTTTCTATTCAGGGAAGCTAAAAAGAGAAATGTTAAAGTGAGAATGTAAGTAATTTATTTAACGGGAAGAAAATACTTGTCCTCCTCTAAGGTCTTTTTTGTACACACTAATCATAAATTAGTAGTACAAGTTTCCTGAGAGGAGGATTTTTCTTTTGGATCCTATCGTAGTGATTTCCATTTTGGGGGGATTAATTTTATTGCTTCTATTTATAGGAGCCCCGGTAAAACCGGTGAGATTCATAGGGCAGGGAGCCATTAAACTGATCATAGGTGCACTCCTATTATTTTTCTTAAATGCATTTGGGAATCAGATTGGCATTCATGTTCCTATAAACCTTGCCACTTCGGCCATTTCCGGTTTCCTTGGCATTCCAGGATTGTTTGCCCTTGTTGCTATACAGACATGGATTATTTAACTTTACAGCCGTTCTGAAGCGGCTGTTTTTATTTTTAAATCTTTTTTTAGTAATTCTGTTGACAGCTCTTTTTGATGGTGATAATATATTAAAGGTCGTCACCACGACGCAATGGAAAACAACTTACAAAAAAAGATGTTGACATTGAATCGTGAGAATGATATATTAATAAAGTCGCTTCTGAGCGGCGGATTGATCTTTGAAAACTGAACGAACAATACGTCAACGTTTAAATCATTAGTCTTTTTTGAAAAGACAATCGAGCTTAATCAACTCTTATATGGAGAGTTTGATCCTGGCTCAGGACGAACGCTGGCGGCGTGCCTAATACATGCAAGTCGAGCGGACAGATGGGAGCTTGCTCCCTGAAGTCAGC
>NZ_JAMBOJ010000086.1 GCF_023715565.1 Cytobacillus firmus
CTCATAACCCGAAGGTCGCAGGTTCAAATCCTGCCCCCGCAATCCGGTCCGGTAGTTCAGTTGGTTAGAATGCCTGCCTGTCACGCAGGAGGTCGCGGGTTCGAGTCCCGTCCGGACCGCCATTTTTTATATTAGGCTCAGTAGCTCAGTCGGTAGAGCACGACCGAATAAGCTACCTTGAAAGACTTCAGCGTACCGATTGATAAATCGGGACGAAGGACGAAGCCAAATTTTATTTAGGCAAAGTATCTTAATATGGCTCAGTAGCTCAGTCGGTAGAGCAAAGGACTGAAAATCCTTGTGTCGGCGGTTCGATTCCGTCCTGAGCCACCTTTTTATGTGATTAGCCGGTGTAGCTCAATTGGTAGAGCAACTGACTTGTAATCAGTAGGTTGGGGGTTCAAGTCCTCTCGCCGGCACCATTTTTTTATGTTAATATGGAGGGGTAGCGAAGTGGCTAAACGCGGCGGACTGTAAATCCGCTCCTTCGGGTTCGGCAGTTCGAATCTGCCCCCCTCCACCATTTATATAGGGGTATAGTTTAACGGTAAAACGAAGGTCTCCAAAACCTTTGATGTGGGTTCGATTCCTGCTACCCCTGCCAATAATATTAAGGCGGCTGTGGCGAAGTGGTTAACGCATCGGATTGTGGCTCCGACACTCGTGGGTTCGATTCCCATCAGTCGCCCCATTTTTTATGTAACAGTACAACTATAACTCTCATATAAATGTATTATCAAATGATCATTGGGCTATAGCCAAGCGGTAAGGCACCGGACTTTGACTCCGTCACTCGCAGGTTCGAATCCTGCTAGCCCAGCCATTTTGCGGAAGTAGTTCAGTGGTAGAACATCACCTTGCCAAGGTGGGGGTCGCGGGTTCGAATCCCGTCTTCCGCTCCAGAATTTCTTTGTTTTTATGGCGGCATAGCCAAGTGGTAAGGCAGAGGTCTGCAAAACCTTTACCACCGGTTCGAATCCGGTTGCCGCCTCCATAATCTAAATCTTGATTCGCTGATATACGCCGGGGTGGCGGAACTGGCAGACGCACAGGACTTAAAATCCTGCGGTAGGTGACTACCGTACCGGTTCGATTCCGGTCCTCGGCACCACAAGATTTAATACATCATTTTAATATGCCGGTGTGGCGGAATTGGCAGACGCGCACGACTCAAAATCGTGTTCCTTCTGGAGTGCCGGTTCGACCCCGGCCACCGGTATCTGAAAAAAAGGTTTCCCATTTGGGAAACCTTTTTTTCTGTTTGAAATTATCTTCCTGTTAAACTTGACGACATCAATCATCAATGCTGCCTTTTCTGATTGTGACTAGTTGTTCCAACTCAGGTTCCGAACGGTTCAGAGGGTGGTTTCGAAAAGGGTTCTGAACTATTCGGAAGGCTGCTCCGAAATAAAGATTAGACACTTGATCTTTTGAAAAAAGTCAAAATATTGCACCTTTTAGTCAATTCAGTCGCCTATATATGCAAACGGTTTCAAATATAATTAAGGAAAGCGTTTTCAGGAGATAAGGGGGCGGTGAAGAGAGTTGGAGACAAAGATAGAAATTGGAGAACAGGCAACTAAGTCAGAGATTAAAATAGTTTCCAGGAAGAAAGCAAATTTGAAAAAATTCTTAACATACCTTGCATTTGTAGGACCTGCATTAATTTTTTTCCTGGTGATACAGATCATTCCTTTCCTGATGGGAATATATTATTCCTTTACGTCCTGGAATGGTGTTAGTTCTGTGGTTGAGTGGGTTGGGCTAGAAAATTATATTAAGATTTTCAAGAGTGATCCCAAGTTTTTTGATTCCTTTATTTTTACTACTAAATTTATGTTAGCTTCGGTTATTATTAGTAATTTACTAGGGTTTGGGCTTGCATTATTATTAAACGCAGCCTTGAAGTCCAGGAATATATTGAGGACTGTGTTTTTTATTCCGAATGTTATAGGGGGATTATTGCTTGGGTTCATCTGGCAGTTTATTTTTGTTAAAGGGTTTGCTGCTATCGGTAATCTAACAGATCTTTCCATTTTTAAGCTTCCATGGCTCGGAGATGAGACCACAGCATTCTGGGGCATTGTAATTGTGTTTGCCTGGCAGATCAGCGGATATATGATGGTTATTTATATTGCAGCACTGCAAGGGGTTGATCAGACTCTGCTGGAAGCGGCAAGAATCGATGGCGCATCAAGCTGGACACTGCTGACAAAAATAATCGTTCCGCTTATCTTACCGGCGTTCACGATTTGTTTCTTTTTAACAATATCCATGGCATTTAAGATTTTTGACCTAAATATTTCACTGACAGGCGGCGGACCATTTAATTCGACACAATCGGTTGCGATTAACATTTATCAGGAGGCATTCCAGAATAACCGGTATGGACTTGGTACCGCAAAATCGATTTTATTCTTCCTTGTGGTAGCCATTTTTACAACGGTTCAGGTGATGATGACGAAGAAAAGGGAGGTTGAGGCATAATGAATCCCAGATATACGAAAGTTACGCTATTGTTGGAGATCATAGGAATCGTATTAGGAATCATATTCCTCATTCCTTTTTACTTCGTGTTTATTAATTCTGTAAAAGGCTTTGCAGATATCTTGATTGATGCTGCAGCATGGCCGCAGGAATTTTTATTCTCCAATTATCTGAAGGTATGGGATATCATTAATTTTCCTCGGGCTTTCTGGAATTCGCTTATAATAACGGTAATCAGCAATATTGGACTGGTTGTCATCAGTTCTATGGCTGCCTGGAAGATGGTCAGGACTCCGGGGAAATTCAGCAAAATCCTGTTTGCTTTATTTGTATCTGCAATGGTTATTCCATTCCAGACCGTTATGATTCCTCTGATGAAACTCGGAGGCACGCTGAATCTGACAAACAGCATACCTGGTCTCATCATTATGTACTTTGGCTTTGGTGTACCATTATCACTTTTCCTTTATCACGGTTTTATTAAAACAGTTCCAATCGAGATTGAAGAGTCAGCCCGAATTGATGGATGCAGCCAGTTTGGCGTCTTTTGGAGAATTGTGTTTCCGCTTCTGAAGCCAATTACTGTAACGGTTGTCATTCTAAATACATTGTGGATCTGGAATGACTATCTCCTGCCGCTCCTGGTGCTTCAGGATGCAGAGCTTAGGACAATCCCTTTGGCCACAAGCTCATTCTTCGCACAATATACAAAGCAGTGGGACATGGGACTGGCTGCCCTTGTGATGGGTATTACACCGGTCATCATTTTCTTCCTATTCCTGCAAAAGCATATAATAAAAGGCATTGCACAAGGGTCAATTAAGTAGTTGTAGAAACTTTTGCGGCCAAAGGGACTGTGAAAGTTTATATAAAAAATTATTCAGGGGGGAAACAAAATGAAACGCTTTGCTCTATTACTGCTGTCATTGATTCTGATGGCCGGCATTATGGCGGGCTGTTCTTCTTCCAGTTCAGGGGATGAAAAGCCTAAAGATGATTCAAAGAATGGTGATGAAGTGGTAACACTGAACATGTTCCAATTTAAAGTGGAGATTGCCGATCAGCTTCAGGAAATGATTGGCGAATTCGAAAAAGAGCATCCAAATATTAAGATTAAGCTTGAGTCTGTCGGAGGTGGAGCTGACTATGGTGCCGCATTAAAAGCGAAATTTGCTTCCGGAGAACAACCTGACATCTTTAACAATGGCGGATTTAAGGAACTTGAGCTTTGGAAAGAGCATCTTGCTGACCTTTCAAACGAGCCGTGGGCAGAGCATGTGCTTCCAATTGGTAAGGTTCCAACGACCGATACAGATGGCAAGCTTTATGGAATGCCGGTAAACCTGGAAGGTTACGGGTTTATTTATAACAAGGATTTATTCAAAGAAGCGGGAATTACTGAACCGCCTAATACAATTTCTGAACTGAAGGATGCTGCTAAAAAGCTCGAAGATAAAGGAATTACCCCTTTCTCTGCCGGTTACGGTGAGTGGTGGGTCATTGGACAGCATTTGTTAAACATTCCGTTTGCACAGCAGGAGGATCCAGTTGCATTTATCGAAGGCTTATATAGCGGATCTGAAAAGTTAATCGGCAATGATAAATTTAAAGAATTTAAAGAAGTACTTGATACTGAAATTAACTTTGGAAATGACAATCCGTTAACAACTGATTACAATACGCAAGTCACACTATTTGCTTCCGGCAAAACAGCCATGCTTCAGCAGGGGAACTGGACAGAGAACATGATACTTGAAATTGACCCTGATATAAATATGGGATTCCTTCCGATTCCGCTGACTGATGACGAAGCAGATGCAGACCGTTTACCGGTAGGCGTGCCAAACAACTGGGTTCTTAACAAAAACTCTGAGCATCTTGAAGAAGCCAAGTTATTCCTTGACTGGATGGTTTCATCTGAAACAGGCAAGCGTTATATCACAGAAGAGTTTGCTTTCATTCCAGCTTTTGACAATATTGAACCAACCGGTTTAGGGCCGCTTGGAAAGCATATTCTTGAGTATTCTAAGGAGGAGAAAACGATTCCTTGGACATGGTTCAGATGGCCGGATGGTGCGAATAAAGAGTTTGCTGCAACCATCCAGGAATATGCTGCCGGAAAAATTGATTATGATACGGTTGTTGAGCGCTTCCAGGCATCCTGGGATAACTTGAAATAAATTTGGTGAAACGGGAAGCATGTCTGCAGAAGATATGCTTTCTGTTTTCTATTTTTATCGCAGTCTAACTGGCAGTAAGACCCCCTTTAATTGAAGTTTCACTTGATAATCTGGAAAATCCTATAGCAAAAAAGACATCTCCAAAAAGGGAAGTTGCTTTATACTATTGTAAAAGAGATAGCAGCGGGGGATGTAAATGTTCAAAAGGAGCATTAGAAATAAACTGATCGTTCTATTAATGGTTGCCACAATTGTTCCATTTGGGGCGTCCATTATCATCACTTACTATCATACAGCCGAATCCTTGAAGGGTCAGGCCATTAAAGAAAATAGCAACTTATTATATCAAGGAAAAGTGAACCTGGAGGGGTACATAAATGAACTGGATGGACTGACACTCTCTCTCTACAATAATCCGGGTTTTATAAACTTTTTAAAGGATCCTAGGAAGGAAAATAACTATCAGGCTGTCGAAGCTGTAAGAAATGTCATTTCGACCATATTGTATGCTGAGGAAAATATCAAACGTGTTAATATTGCAGTTGCAAAGGAAGATCGGCTCATAACAGCGTCCCGCCGCTCGACTGTTGTTTTTTCAAAACGGCTGACAAATGCCAATCAGGAATATTACGAAAAAGCGGAACAAAGTCCAAACAATATGTTTCTAGAGCCCGTCCATAAGATTAAGGGTCCTGATGAAAAGAAGCCGGAGAATGTAATTACGCTTCACCGGTCTTTAATCAATATTCCGGCGGATGATCTGTTGGCCTATATATCATTGGAGTTTTCACCGGATCAAATAACCAATATCAGCCGCAATCTTTATTCGGGAGAAAATGAAGAATTCTATATTATATCTCCTGAAGGTGACATGATCTACCGTTCAACGAATGAAGCTGAAAATGGAGATAAAACGCCTGAGTGGATTGATTGGGTGATAGGGGCAAATAAAGAAAGTGGCACGGCTGAATGGGAGGAAGATACCTTCAGCGGTGTAATGATATATGATCAATTATCGCAAAATTCAGGCGGCTGGTATCTTGTTAAGCGGGTTCCATATACCACTTTATATGAAAGTGCATTCAATGTGGCGAAAATCAATATCATGTTTGGTGTTATCGGGCTGTGCCTGGTTATTCTCTCCACGTTATTTATTTCCGTCAGAATTACCTCACCCATCAGAATCCTCCTGAAAAATATTGACCAGGTTGAAAAGGGGAATCTCGATGTCCGTTTTAAATCTTTCGGCCATGATGAGATTGGTTATCTCGGAGATAGATTCAGGCAAATGATCGATAAAATAAATGATCTGATTAATCGGGAGTATAAGCTTCAGCTTGAAAATAAGACAAATCAGCTTAAGGTTCTGCAGTCACAGGTTAATCCGCATTTTTTATACAATGCATTGCAGTCAATTGGCACTGCGGCCTTGAAAAATCAAGGTCCGCAAATTTATTCTTCTGTTACCCGCCTTTCAAAAATCATGAGGTACAGCATGAATATGGAGGAGGGAATGGTTCCTCTTCAAAAAGAGATCGAGCATACCAAGGCCTACCTCCTGCTGCAAAAGGAGCGGTTTGGTGATCAGCTTCAGTTCAATTTTCAGCTTGATGAAGAAGCATTGCAGTTTCCTGTCCCGAAAATGATTTTACAGCCTTTAGTGGAGAATTACTTTAAGCACGGCTTTGATGCACGCGAAAAAACTGGAGAGGTTAAAATAACCTGCATACAGGATGAATTTTATCTGGATATTCTAATTGAGGATAATGGTACAGGTGTGTCGGTGAGCAGGCTGGAGGAAATCCAGAGGTTTTTGATGAATGACAGAATAGGGCATAAGGGAGAGTCAATGAATATCGGACTAAAGAATGTTTATGTCCGGTTAAAACTTTATTATGGCAGACGAACTTACCTGCAGCTTAAGAACCTTGAGCAGGGCGGGCTGCTTGTTTCTATTAAACTTCCAAAAAGGATGGAAGGTGGAAAAGATGAAAGCAATTATTGTGGATGATGAACAGCATGTGCGGGAAGGCTTAATGCTTCTGGGAGAGTGGAGCCGCTTCGGGATTGACACGATCATGGAGGCGGCAGATGGAAATGAGGCCATAAAGCTGATTAAAGAGCATCGCCCGGAAATCATATTCACAGATATGAGCATGCCAAAGAGAGATGGCATAAGCCTTTTAAAATGGATACATTCTTCAGATCTATCCAGCAAGACGATTGTTGTCAGCGGCTATGATGATTTTGACTATATGAGGAATGCCATCTGTTATAAAAGCTTTGATTATATCTTGAAGCCTATCGATCCGGACATTTTGAATGAAATCCTAGAGAATGCCATTGAAGAATGGAAGCAGCAAAATTCTCCAGAAGAATGCAGGCAGGAGCAATATAGGGAGATGAATGTGATTCAGCAAATAGAACAGTTTCTGCTGGAAAGCTATAGCAAAGATATTAACCTGCAGGAAATTGCAGACAGGTTTTATTTAAGCAGGGAGTACATTTCCAGGAAGTTTAAACAGGAATATAAGGCAACTATTACAGACTTTATAACGAATGTCCGAATGAACAAGGCCAAGGAGCTTTTGCAGAATCCTAAAATGAAAATCTATGAGATTGCTTTCCAGGTTGGCTATCAGGATGAAAAGTATTTTAGCAAAGTCTTTAAAAAGACAGAGGGAATTTCCCCTAATGAATATAGAAGTATGAGCTAAGGAGGAAGATTAATGATTAATGTGCTTGTCTGGAATGAGAATCGGCATGAACAAAAGGATAAAAAGGTAAGGACAGTCTATCCACATGGCATCCATGGTGCCATTGCGGATTTTTTAAATGGAGAAGAACTCAAAGTAAAGACAGCGACACTGGATGAGTCCGAACATGGACTCAGTGATGCTGTTTTACAGGAAACAGACGTTTTAGTCTGGTGGGGGCATCTGGCGCATGAGGAAGTTGGAGATGCAATCGTCGAAAAAGTAAAACAAAGAGTTCTTGATGGAATGGGGCTGATTGTCCTTCATTCAGGCCATTTTTCTAAAATTTTTAAAGTGCTGATGGGAACTTCCTGTGATTTAAAGTGGAGAGAAGCGGATGAAAAGGAACGAATTTGGATTGTAGACCCGAGCCATCCGATTGCAGAAGGACTTGGAGAATATATTGAGCTTGAAAAAGAAGAGATGTATGGAGAACATTTTGATATTCCTGCACCGGATGAGCTAGTTATGGTGAGCTGGTTTGAAGGCGGGGAAGTTTTTCGGAGCGGCTGTACATACAAGAGGGGAAAGGGAAGAATCTTTTATTTCCGCCCGGGGCATGAAACGTATCCAACCTATTATCATAAGGACGTTCAGAAGGTAATAAAAAATGCGGTTAAGTGGGCGAAACCGGCTGATCTTCCGGTACCGGTCTATGGAAATGCGAAGCCGCTTGAGAGAATCAGTGTGAAACATGAAGGAGTGGAATTAAAATGAAAAAACTCAAGATTGGGATCATTGGATGCGGAAGTATAGCCAAGCATCGGCACATGCCTGAATATCATGCAAGCAGCAGGGCTGTCATTGCAGCAGTATGTGATATTAATGAAGAACGTGCAAAAGGATTTGCTGACCTTTACGAGGTGAAGGCATACACCGATTATAGGGATTTGTTAGCTGATAAGGATATAGATGCAGTGAGTGTCTGTACCCCGAATTATCTGCATGCCCCTATTTCAGTTGCAGCATTGAACGAGGGCAAGCATGTTTTATGTGAAAAGCCAATGGCCACAACTAAGGAAGAGGCAGAGGACATGATAGAGGCAGCCCGAAAAAGTGGAAAGAAGTTAATGATTGCTCATAATCAGCGCTTTGTTCCGTCTCATAAAAAAGCAAAGGAATTGATTGCAAGAGGTGATGCAGGAAAAATCTACAGTTTCCGGACAGCTTTTGGCCATGGCGGGCCGGAGGGATGGAGTGCAGATGGCAAAAAAAGTTGGTTCTTCAAAAAGGATCAGGCTTTTATTGGGGCGATGGGTGACCTTGGTGTCCATAAGACGGACCTCTTGCGTTACCTGCTGGGTGAAGAGTTTGCTGAGGTCGGAGCATTTGTCGAAACGAGTGCTAAAATGGATGCTGATGTCGATGATACAGCCGTATGCGTTTTGAAAACGGAGAGCGGTGTGATCGGTACATTGGCTGCAAGCTGGTCTTACGTATCTAAAGAAGACAATTCTACAATAATTTATGGTGAGAAGGCGATTTTGAGACTGGAGGATGATTCGGTGCACTCTCTCATTGTTCAGTATGTAAATGGTGAAACAGTGAAGTACGAGCTCGGCGGAATTCAGACAAATGAAGAAGGCGGTCAAAAGAGTTCAGGTGTCATTGACCATTTTGTTGAATGTATTCTAAATGAACAGGAGCCTGCCATCTCCGGTTCCGAGGGGATGAAGTCGCTCCAGGTGATTCTGGCTGCCCTGGAGTCCAGCGAAACCAAGCAGATTGTCAGAATCAGTTGAGGTGAGTCCATGAAGAAACTTCGAATCGGAATTATCGGTGCTGGCGGAATTGCCCAATCCCGTCATATTCCCGTGTTAATGAAATTATCGGACAGTGCTTCCATAACAGCTATCTGTGATGTGAATGAAGATACTGCACTGCAGGCTGCAAAAAAATTTGGAATCAGCAACGTTTTTACAGATTATAAAGAATTATTCAATGAAACAGATGCTGTAGTCATTTGTACACCGAATAAGTTTCATGCTGAAATTACTGTTGCTGCGCTGGAGGCCGGGCTGCATGTTTTGTGTGAGAAGCCGATGGCCATGACAACAGCAGAGTGCAGGGAAATGATCGAGGCAAGAGACAGGTCCGGGAAGGTATTGGCCATTGCTTATCACTACCGGTTTATGAAAGAGGCACAGGCTGCTAAAAAACTCATTTCAGAAAATGAAATAGGCATACCGTTTGCAGCCAGGGCAAGAGCGATGAGAAGAAGAAAGGTACCGGGCTGGGGTGTTTTTACCAATAAGGAACTCCAGGGCGGCGGAAGCTTGATTGATTATGGGTGCCATTTGCTTGACCTCTCGCTTTGGCTTCTTGGTAATCCTGCGGAAACGGAGGTATCCGGTACAGCTTATAACAGATTAAGCAAAATGCCTGATCAGGTGAATCTGTGGGGCAGCATTGACCATCAATCCTTTAATGTAGATGATCATGTGACAGCTTATATAAAATTTTCGAATGGCGCTTCCCTTCTTTTTGAGACTTCCTGGTCTGCCAATATTGAAAGGGATGATGAAAGCCTCAGTCTTTCAGGGGAGCATGGAGGGATTGAGTTATTCCCTTTCCGTTTGAATCAATCCAAATATGGAATGCTCTTGAATACTCGTTCAGAGTGGCTTCCGGGAGAAGATGACTATGCATTAACACAGGCACGGAACTTTATTAACAGCTGTTTGGGCAGGCAAGAATTTATGGTTAAAGCAGAAGAAGCACTGCAGACAACCAGGATCATCGATGCCATCTACAGCAGCAAACGAGAATTATATTAGGGAGGGGATTTTGTGAAGCTCGGCGTATTTACCGTATTATTTGCTGACAAAAGTTTTGAGGATATGCTCGATCAGGTGAAAGCTGCAGGTCTTAAAGCTGTTGAAATCGGAACAGGAGCATATCCCGGTAACGCTCATTGCAGCCTGCAGGAGCTTTTGGAAAGCGATGAACTTCGAGAGGATTACCTTAACAAGGTTTTGTGGAGGGGACTGGAAATCAGCGCATTCAGCTGTCATGGCAATCCGATCTCACCTGATAAAGCATTTGCAGAGGAATCGGACCGTGTATTATACGACACAATTAAGTTAGCGAGCTTAATGAATGTTCCGGTCGTTAACTGTTTTTCCGGCACTGCAGGAGACGGAGAAGGGGCAAAGCATCCGAATTGGCCGGTCGCACCGTGGCCGAATGAGTATGGAGAAGTGCTGAAATGGCAATGGGAGGAGAAGCTCATTCCTTACTGGAAGAAAGTAGGGCAATTTGCCAAAGACCATAATGTTAAAATCGGTCTCGAACTGCATGGAGGATTCCTAGTGCACACGCCTTACACACTTTTAAAATTAAGGGAAGAAACATGTGACGCGATTGGAGCCAATCTGGATCCCAGCCATTTATGGTGGCAGGGCATTGACCCTGTGGCAGCAATTAAGATACTGGGAAAAGAAAATGCCATTCATCATTTTCATGCTAAAGATACCTATATTGACCAGGAAAATGTGAACATGTACGGGTTAACGGATATGCAGCCGTATGGCAATGTCCAGACCAGGGCGTGGACATTCAGGTCAGTCGGGTGCGGACACAGCCTGCAGGAATGGTCCGATATGATGAGCGCCTTGCGCACGTTTGGTTATGACTACGTTGTCAGCATCGAGCATGAAGATCCGCTTATGTCGATTGAAGAAGGGTTTACAAGAGCAGTAAGGAATCTTAAATCCATCTTAATCGAAGAGCAGCCTTCGGAAATGTGGTGGGTATAAGCGAGAGGGGAAATAGCCCCTCTCTGTTTTTCGACAAATTTCTCAATAAGGGTTGACCATTCACGCTGAATTTAGTATTATTAAATAGTTGATTCGACAAAAAGTTTATTCATATTAGTTTTATGATTGAATATACATTCACAAATGCGGATGTAGTTTAGTGGTAAAACCTCAGCCACGAGCGACACATCCATGAATTGGCTTCGAGTTGCCTCGACGCAAAGACTTCCTTGACTCAGCTTTTAGAGGAAGAGGCATGCAAGAACGGGAAAAAGTCAGTAGCTAATAATTATATACAAATGCGGGTGTAGTTTAGTGGTAAAACCTCAGCCTTCCAAGCTGATGATGAGGGTTCGATTCCCTTCACCCGCTCCATACATAGCCAACGCAGTGTTTCGTTCAAAAAGAACGAGGTATTGCGTTTTTTCATGTTCGTCGGCTATGAAAAAATCGGGCGGGATCCCAGATTCCACACGATTTCTATAGAAGTGTCTAGCTTCCAATCACCTTAAAGCTTCCTTCTCCGCCATGCACTTGAGTGTACATGTTCATTAACGACTCTGTCATTTTTTCAGCCTTTTCGATTTCCAGAGAAGGGCGCAAATATACAATTTGAACGGCATTTTTAGTCTGTTCGGTGACAGCTGTCCTTTCAGAGTCCACAAACGGGCTGCCAAATGGCCCTTCCGCATCTTCACTGATAATTAAATTGGCCAGGGAATTGAGTCTTCCGTTTAAGCCGTTATATTCTTCGCCTTCTTTGCCTAACCTGATAGTCAGATGGCCTGAAAGCTTATCGGCATCATATACACCGATCGGTATTTGGTATTCCAGGGAAAAGAAATTGTTAATATCGATGGAGCTGTTGACCGGCTGAAGGTAATTTTGTTTTTGAATTCTTCTGTACAGTGCTTCAGCAGAGTGGCGATAGCGGTTCGGATCCTTGCCTGCTGTTTTGAAGATCTGCCGCCATTCCTTGATCCCTTCAAATTCTGTAACACTCTTATCCTCTAAATCGAAATAAATAGATTCCTGAAATAATTGGAGTCTGCCCTTTACCATTTGAGGAGATTGTCCGACTTCGATATTTTTATATGTAATAAATCCGATTTTAAAATGGGGCAATAATTTGAACAACTCTGGAGCTATCTTAATTTCCATGCTTTCCACCTCCAAAATTACTTTAAAATAGTTTATCATAATAAACGGTAATTCAATAAATTAAAGACTTTCATATAAAATTAAATTTCCACGAAAGGAGGTAAAACAATGGACTTTGCACAATTCAAGCAGGAAGTGATTGAATACAGCAAAACAATAGGCATTGATAAGATTGGTTATACGACAGCGGGTACTTTTGATGAAATGAAAAACAGGCTGATTCGCCAGCAGGAGCTTCACTATCAGTCAGGATTTGAGGAACCTGATATTGAGAAGAGGGTGAATCCCGGCCTGCTAATGGATAAGCCCAGATCTATTATCTCAATTGCAGTTGCTTACCCTTCCAAAATGAAGGTCAGGGTTGTCAGCAAAAGAGGTGAAAGAAGGGGAATTTTCTGCCGGGCTTCATGGGGGAAAGACTATCATCATATCCTGAGGGAACGTCTGCAAAAGCTTGAGGAGTTCATTCAGTCAAGAATTCCTGAGGCCATTTGCAAATCCATGGTGGATACAGGAGAGCTGGTGGACCGGGCTGTAGCGCAGCGTGCTGGTATCGGCTGGAGCGGAAAAAACTGTTCCATCATCACACCGGAATTCGGATCGTATGTTTATCTCGGAGAAATGATAACCAATCTGCCTTTTGAGCCGGATAGGCCAATGGAAGACAAATGCGGAAGCTGTAATAAATGTGTTGAGGTCTGCCCGACAGGTGCTTTAATTCAGGGAGGCCAGCTTGATGCACAGAAATGCATCGCCTTTTTGACACAGACAAAGGGCTTTCTTGCAGATCCATATAGAGAAAAGCTGGGGAACAGGCTTTATGGGTGTGACACCTGTCAAACCGTTTGTCCTGAAAATAAAGGCAAGGATTTTCATCTGCATGATGAAATGGAGCCGAATCCAGAAGTGGCAAAGCCGCTTTTAAGGCCGCTTCTATTTATCAGCAATCGTGAATTCAAAGAAAAATATGGTCCTGTGTCAGGTTCCTGGAGAGGGAAAAAGCCGATCCAGCGAAATGCTATCATCGCCCTTGCTCACTACAAAGATGAGACAGCGGCAGAAGATCTGATTAAAGTTATGAAAGAAGATCCGAGGCCGGTGATCCGGGGAACGGCCGCATGGGCACTCGGGAAAATAGGCGGGGATAAATCACTGCCTGCACTAAAACAGGCATTGCAGAAGGAGAAAGACCGAGAAGTCATTGCTGAAATAGAAAAGGGCTTAAGTTTTTTTGAACAATGAGGGGGCAAAAACCCCTCTCTTTTTTATGGCTTTTTTTCTGTATGATCGCATTAACTGGCCGGCCCGTTGATTTACTGCGGAATTGAGCGAAAAATTAAGCAAAGTCCTTTGCATCCTCTCATATGTATTGAATAGGAGAGGAGTGAGGTGCTTGAGGGATCAGCTTCATGAACTGTTAAAGAAAAGAGTGCAGCAGTGCGTTTCCCATTCAAGAAGTTCAATTCATACATGCCCTAAAATTGAAAAAAAGAAAGAATCTCTTTCCGGCCGCTCCGGTGAGATTGTGAAAGCACAGGCAGCCGGAAAAGTTATCAGTATCGGTATAGAGAAGGAAGATGTGACTCCCGTTGAATATAGAGTTCACTTCAAATATTTAATTAAACAAAAAGGCATAATTTATATGGAGGAAGAGATTGAAGAGCGGACAGCCGACTTCTATAAAGGAGTATTTGTTGAAGACCGGGAGAAAAATCCTTTTAAAGATAGTAAAACAGAAGAAGCGCCTTTAGCCCGGGAATTTGAAGAGGAAGAAAGGTATGAGTATGAATATGACCGCATGAAGGCTGTACAATATGCAGAAAAATGGTGGAACACTTATAATCCGGCCTATAAGAAATTTGATGTGGATTGCACCAATTATATTTCCCAGTGCCTTCATGCAGGCGGCGGCCCGATGAGGGGATACCCCAACCGCGGAAAAGGCTGGTGGATGAGAAGCGGGAATTGGAGCTACAGTTGGACAGTAGCTAACTCAATGCGATGGTATCTGCCCAGTTCAAATACAGGGTTGAGGGCTGAGGAAGTTTCCAGTCCGGATCAGCTTTTAATAGGAGATGTCATTTGCTATGATTTCCAGGGAGACGGACGTTTTGACCATACAACGATCGTGACGGGCAAAGATGCATCAGGAATGCCCCTCGTCAATGCTCACACCTATAACTGCCGAATGCGTTATTGGGCTTATGAAGATTCAACAGCTTATACACCAAATATTAAGTATAAATTTTTGACAATTACCGATGATCAGTAATTTGTATGGTGATTTCAACGTGATATAATAACACATGCAGATTTAATTTAGAGGTGAAAAAAGTGGGATTGCATGTAGTATTATATCAGCCGGAAATTCCGGCCAACACAGGCAATATAGCCCGTACCTGCGCGGCTACTGATACGACATTGCATCTGATCCGGCCGCTCGGCTTTTCAACAGATGATAAAATGCTGAAGCGGGCAGGCTTGGATTACTGGCAATTTGTAAAAATTGTTTATCATGATTCATTGGACGATTTTTTTAAAAGCACTGAACATGGAGAATACTTCTACTTAACAAAGGATGGCACCAAGCCATATTCCACTTTTGACTATAGCAAAGTCGATAAGGATTATTATTTTATTTTCGGCAAGGAAACGGCCGGTCTTCCAAAGGATGTTATTGAAAGCAGCAAAGAGCGCTTATTAAAGGTTCCAATTAACGATAATATCCGTTCGCTTAACTTATCCAACACAGCTGCCATTCTTGTCTATGAAGCACTGCGACAGCAGGAATACTTACATTTAACATAGGAAAACACACGGCCTGAATGATTATCAGGCCTTTTCCTTTGGAGAAAACTTTCATCTCTGGGTAAAATGAAAATGTACATATGGAAAGGATGAGATGTGATGAATGAAGTTACCAACTTGCTTATGGACCATCGTTCCGTCCGGAATTTTGAAGACAGGGCTCTTTCAAAAGAGCATATTGAAACAATTGTACTTTCTGCTCAAGCTGCATCAACTTCTAGTTTTGTCCAGGCCTATTCAATAATCGGTGTGACAGATAAAGAAAAGAAAGCGAAACTTGCTGAAGTGGCAGGCAATCAGAACTATGTAGCTGAAAATGGCCATTTTTTCGTGTTTTGTGCTGATCTGCATCGTCATGAAATCATCGGACAAATGGAAAATAAAAATGTAATTCCATCAATTGAAAGCACTGAGAAGTTCATGGTGGCTGTCATTGATACGGCCTTGGCTGCACAGAATGCTGCTATTGCGGCAGAATCGCTGGGGCTAGGGATCTGCTATATTGGCGGAATAAGAAACAATCTGGAGGCAGTGGCTGAGCTCTTAAAAACACCTGATCGTGTGATTCCTTTGTTTGGACTGGCTGTTGGCTATCCTTCCAAAAAGAACGATAAAAAACCGCGGCTGCCTCTTCAGCATATATATCATGAAAATGAATATAATCAGGATAAAGCTTCTTACTGCGAAGAGCTGAAAGTTTATAATAAGATTATTTCCGAGTATTATGATGAGCGTACAGGCGGCAAGCGGAAAGACACATGGACCAGTCAGATTGCCGGCATGCTCGAAAAGCAGACACGGATGTATATGAAGGAATTTGTTCAGAAGAACAAGATGGATTTAAGGTAGGAGTATAATGATATAAGAAAAAAAGCTGCTGAATAGATCAGCAGCTTCAGTTTGTAGACAAAAGGGGTTCGGAATAGTCTCATTCCGGACCTCTTTTTTGAATTTTATTGGCTTTGAAGCATTTTCAGATGATGATAGACCTCTCCGAGGTCATCTTCTAGGCCATTTCT
>NZ_JAMBOJ010000087.1 GCF_023715565.1 Cytobacillus firmus
GCTGTTCTAATTTCCTTTAGCAGCCGAGAAAGAGTTACGGATTAAAGCAATAAGTTTTGGAACAAGTACGAAAGCAA
This sequence comes from Cytobacillus firmus, assembly GCF_023715565.1. Classification (GTDB taxonomy): domain Bacteria; phylum Bacillota; class Bacilli; order Bacillales; family Cytobacillaceae; genus Cytobacillus; species Cytobacillus firmus_C. The sequence goes on from NZ_JAMBOJ010000087.1 coordinate 78, forward strand.
GTCCTAGAAGAACAAAAGTTCCAACGATGCCTAGCAATGCGTTACCACTTACGATTAGATCATTAACCGAAAAAGGTAAAGTAACTCCGGAAAAATCAATTGCTTTTGACGTTGTTTCTTCCATAGTTCACACCCCCTTTTTCGTTAATTTGCTAAAGGCTATTAGCGACCTTTAGCAGCAGAGAAAGAGTTACGGATAAGAGCAATAAGTTTCGGAACAAGTACGAAAGCAAGTCCTAGAAGAACGAAAGTTCCAACGATGCCTAGCAATGCGTTACCACTTCCGATTAGATCATTAACTGAGAATGGTAAAGTTACTCCTGTGAAATCAATTGCAGCTCCTAAAGTTGGCATAATGTGTTTTCCTCCTTGGAAAATAAGTTTTTTTATAATACTGGTTTAAGCCAGTTATTAACGGGTTTTAATATTCTCTGTAGTCATAATCCCTTTCTTCTTCCTCTTTGGCTGATTGATTCCAGGCTTTCACGATGATACCTAGTAAAAACCCAACACAGACCACAGCGAAAGCGATCATAACTCCAGGCGCTACTCCTTCAAGCAGCATTTTTACATAGCTCCAAAACAGCGATAAATTAGTAGAGTTAAAGAAATCAATTTGCATAAAAATTACTCCCTACTATTTCTTACTGCTTTGATTACGACTTGCAGCAACATCCCGACCGCAATAATTGCAACTACGATCATCAGGAAGGAAGCCACAGTTTTAAGGATGAATCCAAACGTATTCCAAAAAAACGTCCAATCCCAAACCCCTGATAAATTCACTGTTCACCCTAACCCCTTTCATAGTTTTGTTTCTTTAAAACTCTCTATGACCGTTAATGCCAGGGTTACAATGATGCCCCATGTTATTAAAGCAGCCATAATATCTGGGTTACCTAAAAAAACTTTGAAGGCATATGCCATAAGCCCGCCTATCTCCATTTATTCAGCCCCTTTACTGCTGCCGTTTAGTTTGTTTGCTGCTGTTGTAATCAAACTTACAATGGGGTAGGTTACAAAACAGGCTGCCAAAAACATAATGTAGGTGAAGACAATCTCCTTCGGTGTCTGGCTAACTATTTCATACATGCAGCTACCTCCTTATAACCCGGCTTAAGACCTGGAAGATCAAAAGGGCAACTAATGACATAGAGACAAGCAGATCACCGAGCGTGATTTCATGGATAACATGAATATTGCCTTTTTCAGTTTCAACCCTTGTCATTTCTCGTATTTCTACAGGAACAACAACCTGTGGCTCTGTTTCCATTTCTTCACCTCTTCCAGAAAAGCAAAAAAGGGATAGGTAAATCTTTCCACTAGTGAAAGACATACCTATCCCTTTTCTATTTACACACGCATCCCTAAAAAGATATAATAAGGGTGCGTTGTAGTGAGAAATCGGTCGCTCGGTACTTATCCTACCTAGTGATCTCTTTTAAGTGCTGGTAACACTTAAAAGGACTGCAACGTTTTTTATTTGCTTTTCTATAACTTAATATACAACTTCCTTTTATGGTTGTATATGGCAAAACTTTTAAAAATTAAATTAAATTTTTCATCCTCAAATTTTCTAAAAATCTCCGAAAATTGAAGTCGTTCAACTCCAAAAATCCATTAAAATACCTTGCGTTCTCTGCCTTGGAAAATTCAAATAGTCGTGCAAAATTTAATATATATTTATATTTAAAAACCACACGTTTTTTTGTAAAAAAAAGGAATTTTTCATTTGTTCAGTTCACCTTCGATTTGATCAATCCAATTCACTATATCTTCTCGATCAAAGCCCATTTCCCTTAAATCCGCAGGCATATTTTCAATATTGTTTTTCCACTCATAGAAACTATTTAAAGCTTTTTGCTTATTTCCAAATGAGAAAACATTTTTGTTTTGTGGCTTTTTATCCTTCCAAAAGGATTTTCTCAAATAGAAGTATTCTCTGTTTTTAGCTTTCACTTTTACAAGAAAGCCCGTTTTAGACATATAAATCACCCTGTATTAGCTTTATTTTGAATAAGGTGAATAAAACCCTCTACGACCTATTAAATCCCTTTAAATAAGCTCCTGAAGTTTATGAGTATTATTCACCTTATTAATGTTCACTATTTAAGAATTACTTAACTGCTTCTAGTTTCTTTAGAATATCCCGAACCGATTTTTTCTCGCTTTTGCTATCGCTGTCATTCTTAGCAGTCTTATTCTTTATTGCTTCATTCTCATATCGTTGGAATATTTCATCCGGATCTTGCTCTTTCCTTATAGGCTTTCTCGTTCCAGCTTTATTATTTGATTTTTTAGGCTTACGTTGTTTAGCTGCGTGTTCAGTACGTTTCATTTCTAAACCTGTTATGTCCATAATCCCCATGTTTTTATCTTCTGTTAATGCCTTATCTATGTACATCCAAGATTTTGCATTTCTTAGTGCACTGTACTCTATTTCATTTTTAATTACCTCAAAAGGTAAATGCTTTAACCAGGACTTAATTTGATTTGCTACGGCTTCATTTGAAGGAGTAATTAATTTTTCAAATAATGAAATTAAGCTGGAAGCTTCTTCTTCTTCTTCTTTATTACTAAAATCATTATTACTAAAATCATTATTACTATAGCTGTTGTTTTCCAGGTCTGGATTATCCAGGTCTGGAAAATCACGTTTAGGCTCCAATACTTGATTTTCACGTTTAGGATTATATTTAGGATTAAACTCCGGACGCTCATAAACATCATATATCCAATCGCCAAAAGTTCCGTTTTCAGTTCGTTCTCTGTATCTATTTACATAACCTGTAGAAATTAATTCCTTCATTGCTGATCTAACTGAGGTTTCACCATCATTAAATTTATTTTGAATATCTTTCATTCGTATTTGCCAGCCATCAGGCCTGGACAGAATATAGGTTAATAAACCTGTAGCTTTAAGAGAAAGTGTACCATTCCCTATATATTGCTTATCTAGCTGAACAAACGGATTCTCTCTTTTCATAGTTCTAACGATTGACATAAATAAAAAATCCTCCTTCAAAAATGGACATTAATCGGCAAAATCCATTCCTTGCATACAGGAGGAATCCAAACTATAATAGTTATAGGACATTAAAAATTCTATATGCAAGAAATGAGTAGGGAAAAGGAACAAGTTTGCGAGGCTGGTTCCTTTTTCTATTTTTATTGTAGCAAACCTAGTTACAACCTTCAATTAAAAATAATAGATTTTGCCAGATTTATGTATTAACTTTTGGTGTAATTAAATGATAGCCTTAAATTTCTTCCCCGTTTTCGTTACTCCTGTTTCCATTGTTCTGATCCAATCGCTTAAATCTTCTTTTGTGCAGCCAAACTCTACTAATTGCTGCGGAAAAAGATTGAAATTCCTTCCCCAGCTGCGCATATCCTTAATAGCTTCTTCTTTTCTTCCAAAACCATAGAGACTTTGTTTTTTCTTTGTTTCACTACTACAGTACTCATAAAGATAAATGTACTGTTTGCCCTTTGATGTGACATGAGAAATGAACAAAATAACACCTCTTTTTTTGATTTTTAAAGGAACATACGTTCTATGTTTTTTATGGTAACATGAGACAGTTGTCTCAACAATCCCTTTAAATAGTTAATATATAATGCAACTAAATGCCTAATGAGCACGTATAACTAAGGGGCGTGATGTTCAAAAAAATCAAACTATGATAAATTTGAAATACGCCCCTGGAGTAAACTGACAAAATGCGGACGGAAACCCAAAAATTGTCGAATTTACTTATTTTTAGTTTAAGGATTAGATAATTGCGTGTCAATACGAAATGAACAGATTTAGAACGGGTTTTATTGGTGGTGTTATGACTTGGAAGAGATAGAAAAAGCTTATTGGACACATGAAGCTGCCAAATATTTAGATATTGGCGAAAGCACCCTGAGAAAGTGGTGTATAGAATTAGAAAAGAACGGGTATAGATTTATCAAAGGGGCGATGGACTCCAGGGCGTTTACTGATAACGATTTAGTAGCTTTAAACCATTTCAAACAGCTGTATAAAGTGAAGAAATTCACCAGAGAACAAGCAGCTAAAGCTGTTGTGGAAAAATTTTCAAAGGAGGGAGTGAACGAGAGAACGACCCCCGTTCCTATGGAAAATACCCGTTCTTATGAAAATCTAGAAAATATGGTAAAAGAACTCCTGGAACAGAATAAAAAACAGGAGGAATTCAACAAAGCTTTATTGCAAAAATTAGATCAACAAGAAAAGTTCATCAAAGATTCATTAGAAAAGAGAGATCGGCTACTCCTTGAAACTATTAGAGAGAGCCAGGAAGAAAAGGCAGCTGCATTAGAAAAAAAAAAGATACCCTGGTTTAAAAGAATCTTCGGAATAGAATAGGTAAACGAACGAGAGAACGACCCCCATTCTTTAATTTTCAAGTCGTTCATTTCAAAATCAAAAGGACAGATGCTTATAATCTGTCCTTTTTTTATTTCAAAACCCCTTAAAAATATAGATTTAATGGCGATATAACATATGACAAAGGACTGGCAATAAGCATCAGGGAGGATTAGAAAATGGGTTTAGTTTTAGGAAGAAAACCAGGTCAAGAGGTAATTTTGATTGGTCCCAACAATGAAAAGATAGTTGTAGGTGTTGTTAAGACCGAAGACGACATGCTTCGGCTTAACATAGATGCTCCAAAAGACTTTCAAATCTTAAGGAGTGAACTTTATAGTCACAAGGACGTGTCTATAAAAAATTAAAACACGGAGGTAACAAAAATGAGAATTAATCACAACATTGCGGCGCTTAATACGTTCCGCCAACTAAACAGTGCGAGCGATGCACAATCAAAATCTATGGAGAAATTATCTTCGGGTCTTCGTATCAACCGCGCTGGAGATGACGCAGCAGGACTAGCAATCTCTGAAAAAATGCGTGCTCAGGTTCGTGGATTAGATCAAGCATCTCGAAATGCACAAGATGGTATATCTTTAATTCAAACAGCTGAGGGCGCTTTAAACGAAACGCATGACATCCTCCAGCGTATGCGTGAACTTGCTGTACAGGCAACAAATGACACGAATACGACGGAAGACCAGGCATCACTTAATGATGAATTTACTCAGTTAATTGCAGAGGTTGAGCGTATTGGCCAAGAAACACAATTCAACAAAAAGAATATTCTTTCTGCAGATCAATCATTAGATATTCAAGTAGGAGCTAACGCAGGAGAACAAATCACAATTGATTGGAAAGCTCAGTTAAGTACAGCTCTAGGGGAAGATTCAGTAGACATTTCTATACAGGTTATCACAGATAAAGCGACTTCTCAGACAGCTATTACAACAATTGAGAGTGCTATTGCTTCTGTTTCTAAATCTCGTTCAAAAATGGGTGCTTTCCAGAACCGTTTAGAGCACACTATTAACAATCTTGGTACATCTTCTGAAAACCTAACAGCAGCAGAATCACGCATTCGTGACGTGAATATGGCATCAGAAATGATGGAACAAACAAAGAACTCTATCTTGGCTCAGGCTTCTCAAGCTATGCTTGCACAAGCAAACCAGCAGCCACAAGGCGTTCTTCAATTGTTACGTTAATAAAAAAAGGCAGCTCTTTCTAGAGCTGTCTTTTTATTCTTTCAGATTCCTATATAGTGTTGCCTGGCTTACTCCTGTAGCTTCCACAATTTCTTTTATGGAGTAGTCTTTAGATTTATACATTTTCACAGCAAGCTCCACTTTCTTTTCATCTGCCTTTGGACGACCGCCTTTCCTGCCCCTGGCTCTTGCTGCTGATAATCCTGCCCTCGTTCTTTCGCTCACTATATCCCGTTCTAATTCGGCTATACTTGCCATTACTCGAAAGAAAAAACGCCCCATAGGTGTTGATGTATCAATGCTATCTTGAAGGGAAACGAATTGAACGCCCTTGTTCTCGAAAAGCTCACTCAATTCTATTAGATGCTTTGTGCTCCTGCTGATCCGGTCAAGCTTAAATATCACAACGGTATCACCAGGGCGCAAAACTTTTATCATTTCTTCTAGTTGGGGACGATCTGCTTTCCTGGTTGTGATCTTCTCCTGGAAAATTTGATCACAGCCGAAGTCCTTTAGGGCATCCAGCTGCATGTCTAAGTTCTGATCTTGTGTTGATACCCTGGCATACCCAAACTTCATTAACAAGCCCTACTTTCTATAATTTCATACTCTCAGGATAGAGAAGGATAAACAACTCTCATATAACAGGCTACATCTTTCTTTAAATTCTCTATATCGGTTGAATAAAAGTCATACAATGTTTCAGCGATTTTCTTTTTCCCTTCAAGCAAAGTAATGGAAACTAAATAATATGTTTTCATGCTGCTATCTCCTTCTAATCAATGAATTTATAGTTTGTGATTAAGAATCTTATAACGTCTGAATCTGTTATTTTGTCCTCTTTAGAATAAACGTGAGAAGGTGTTAAATTAACGCCCTGCTGCTTCTCAAATTCTAAAATACTTCGGATTTCTTCAAATCTGGCTTTTTGTTCTTTTGATAATTTAGCTTGTACCCTATAGGATTTCATGAGCTCCTCCTAAAATTTTTTATTCCAGGGCAGATTATTGTGAGCGTGTTGCACAACCGGAAGACATTTAGGGCAATATTTTCTGTTCAAATGCGGGGAATCATCATTTCTAATAGGCTTAAGTTCTTTTGGAGGATAATCTTTCATGCAGTATGTACATTTCTTAAATTTGTTCATAAATTTGTACTCCATTTTTAAATATAAAATGTACTCCATTTTAAAGAGCCTTGCTGCCTTATTTCTAGTCCATTCGGCAGAGTCTTTTGATAGACCGTTCTTTAACCTGTTTTAATCTTATCAAAAACGGTTATGTTTGTAAATAATGATAATTTGATTTTGTTAATATTTTTGATAAAAAATAAACGGGTTTTCGCCCGTTTCTGACTTGCTCTATATTCTTTTCAAAAACGACCGTTATTGAAAGGGCTATTTAAAAAGTTTTCCCGTTATTTTTCCAATGATTCTATTATGAATCCTTTCTTTCACTCTCCCTCTTTTAATGGCGTTAATATCTCCAAGAATCCGGGCGGTTTTATATAAGATGGTTCTGATCTTGCCTATACTCATTTAATTTCACCTCTCCCTTTTAATTGTTTAATCCCTTTTGCAATACAAACAGTTGCCACCAATCCGGCAATATAAAAGTTAAAGAGGAACCAGGCTGTTAAGTCTGTTTTTAATATAAATGTGTGCTGGAATAATAGAACAGCAACTAACCCAAAATAAAACGCTGCTTTCTTTTTTGGTGTGATCCTCAAATCTTTCATAGCTTGAACCTCTTTATTTCATGTTTTATTTGCTTCTTAATCAATTTCTTTCCGAACCTTACCGAAAATTTGTATAGCTTTTCTGGTAAAATCCATAAACTAAAAACAGCAAGGGTAAATAGAATAACAAACATCATAATGACAGCCTTATCCTTGCTGCTGTTTCAATAACATCATTTACATACCAATCGGCATGATTATAATGCCAAATGGCTTTCCTTATGTCTTTCTTATATCCACTTGCTGCAAGGTAATTGGCAGCTGAATGGATCGCATCCTCCAGGTTCCAAGGGTCTTTTCTTCCGTCTCCGTTTCCGTCTACTCCATAGGCTGAAAATGTAGAGGGCATAAACTGCATATGCCCGATAGCCCCGGCAGAAGAAACCATGAGCTTTATCCTGGAGAAGTCTGTTTCAATATCATGAATGGCAGCTAATACATACCAATCAACCCCGAACCGTTCACCAGCATCTTTATATATGGTTTTATATTCTTCTGGAACGCTTTGCCCTGGAAGAATGGCAGCAGGGATAGAAAGATCATAAAAGGCTGCTGCATCCAACTGATCCGGCTGCACATATGAAATGGCTTGCTCATATGCTTTTTGATAGGCTGCCAATTTATTATCTTCCATGCCTAACTTTATTTTTTCATTGCCTTCAGCTGTTTGCATTTTGGCTCTGATCTCTGCACGCTGCGCTTCAACTTTTTGTTTCTCCAGCTGCCATTCCCCTATATCAGCGTTTGCTGGACTACCAAAGAAAAGAAATAACGGCAGGAGTAGAAGGAATAATCCTTTATGCTGCATAATCTTCCAGCACCTTTTCAATACGCCTTTTAATCTCGTTCAAAGAATCAATTTGCTTCTGATCTTCTTCTCCGGCTTTCTTTCCGGCTGCTTCAAAGGTCAATTCTAATTCAGCTGCATACCAGGAAACGAAAGAATGCAGCATATTCACTTCCTTAATATTAAAATGAAGGTCAACTGCTTGATGATCTTCTTCTAGCCCTTCTATGGCTTGCTGAAAGGCTAGTTTTACCTCGTCATAACTAGCAAGTACCTCTTTACCTTCTTTCCTGCCGTAATTGCTTTTAAAGCCCTTCCTTACGTTCTGGCGCATTGCTGACATATGAACAACTAATATAGCCATTTCAACTTTACTAATGTTTAGAATCATCCTGTAGCCCTCCTATGCCCTTAGATCAAGGGAAACTTTATGTAGTTTTGTTCTTCTGATAAAATCCTCTACATCTTTTCGGCTTTCCTCTGTCTGTAGCTTCAAGCATGTAAGAATATTGATAAACCGTTCATAATCGTACTTATCTATTGCCCTGGTTCTAAATTCTTTTTTGATAAGCTCCAGAAGCTGATTAGAATAATAATCTATCCTTTTGTTATCATCGTGAAGCTTAGCTGCAAATGTGGTCGGGTCCATATATAACTCCTTATCATCTTTTGTGTTTTATCCCGATAGGATCCAAACCAGGGTTAATAAATGTTCGGATTTAAAAGTTCTCTGCAGCTGTTACCTGGTTCACATTGTTCGGATTATACTGCCTGGTTAATCTCGTTCAAATAGTTTTCAAGTTTTAATCTTTCATTTTTGGTCAATTCATTAACTTTCATTAAGAAGAAAGACTTCCTGCCAATCTTTACTTTCCGATCCACCCCGAAAGCCTTTGCTCTCTGCCAATGAATACATTCCCATGGTAGAAGGATAAAGCCCTGGCGCTTGGCTAAATCCTCTGCGATCTCCAGGGATTGATAGAAGGAAAACTGCTGCATCTTTTTAGCATAAGCAACTATATTTACTGAATTGGGATATAAGTATAAAAGGCTGCGTGGGTCTTTGTTTTTGTACCCCTTTGGAATTAGTGAAATCTGATCTAAATTCATACGGCAATTTTCCCCCTGGCTTTGTCATGTATTTCTTCTAACTTTGCAAAAAACTCATTCCCTTGCTGTTCTGTGGCTGGCAATGGGAAGCCCTGAACCATATTAAAAGAATCATAAAGGTTTAGCTTGAATATCTTTTTAGCCTTGTACATCGGTATAAATTGGGAAGCTTGCTGCATCGGGAATCCTGTTTGGTAATCTGTAAAGTGAAGGGAAAAACCCTTGTCTCCGATTTTCCGGACGTTCACAAGCACCTCAACAATATCTCTTATCCTGGAATCTACGTTTCTTATAGAAGGGCTGCAATATATCTGGACGCTCTGCATCTTCCTGGTGAACATTAAAACCTCTGTTGCCAGGGTAGAGCCGTATTTGCTCCATTTCCGGTTACTGAATGCCATTTGAGCTTCATCCCAACAAACGATACTGCCCTGGGCTTCGGCTACCTTATACCAATCTGTATAATGTGTCATTGGGAAAGAATCTGCCAAACCATAGTTGGAGAACAACTGCACTTGTCCTCCCCTTTGTTCCGTTCTCTCTTTCCAATGATGAGCCAGCAAAGACATTAGAAAAGTCTTTCCGGCTCCTAAAGGACCTTGTACAAAGAAATGATGTGCCATTACTTTTTCATTCCTTTCTCTGCCAAGATAACCGGCTTAGGAGGTTTCGGGATCAATGCCTCAATGGTATCTAAATAATAATCAGGATTAGCAACATGCGTTTTCCCTTTGCCTATTATGTAATCATAAATACCTTTGTACGGGTTCCCGTCCGGGTGGAGATATGTATTCTCTCCCATCCTTTTAAGAAGCAGCAAGGCTTTTATTTGCGGCTCTCTTAAGTTTTGGGATAGTCCTGTCATTTCTTCAATTACTTGTTTAACATCGGAAATGTGCTGAACCTGGGGGAACAGATCATCAGATATAACACTTTGAAGTTTTTGGGCGTTTTCAGCTGGTTGCATCAATTTTCAGCTCCTTAATTTTGCATTTAGTGGGTGATTATATTACTCGAAAAAATTAATTGCGCTGTAGGTCGATTCTCAAGCACTCTTTTCTTCTAATAAATTCGCTAGTTCATTTATTTTCTTTGCCATCCGGTCAATGACCGGATTATCATATCTATCATCACTTTCTGCCAGCTCAGACATGGTATCAACCATCCCTTTAAGTTCATAAATCATGCAGCATAATTTCAAATCCATTTTTCCCACTCCTTTTATGAAACGGCTATAACAATAAAGGCGATAAATAACAATCCGAATAACAATCCTTTTGTCCAGTCCATAGAAGAAGGTGGAATAGGGGGCTTGTATGCTGTGATCTGCTCCAGAACCATGTTCATTTCAAGTTGTGCAAGTCTGCCCGTTTCTTCGATTGATCTGGAAGGCGCTCTATAGAAAAAATTGCGCCCTTCCTTCCCTGTGGTTATCTCACAATCTAAAATTGGTACCTTGTAATGCCCTGCGACTATTACTGAATCCTCGGTGAAGTCCGTAATAGTTTTTATATCTGATGTTTTATTGTCATTATCGAAAACAATTAATATATCCGTTGTTTCAAATAGAAACTCGTCATCTTCTTTTCTTTTGAAGAACATTAGAATGCAGCCCCTTTCCTTTTCTTCGGTGTTCTATTCTTCATACGCTGCCAAATCTTAAAACCGATTAATGCAGCGCATCCGGCTCCGGCAGTCGTTCCAAAACCCACAAAAAACATATAAATCATAGCTTCAGCCATTAATATTTCCTCCACTCTCTTAATCTTTTTTCGCTTTCGTAATCCGTAACAAAGATCAATGCGGCTGCAACAACTAATCCAATCACAACTGAAATCACCACCATTTCACGCCCTCTTTTACTGAATAGTACATTCTCATGACCGATCTAAAAATTAACAGTGAACCTAACAGCACAGTAGAAAGTAAAATGGAGGAGACAACCAACTGCCAGGCAGTCGGTAAATCTCCAAATACTGCGAAATATTGTCCTATATTCAGCCCCTGGGCTGTCACCATTTGAACTTCTTGTAATTTCTCAATAGCCAGGTCAAGGAATGTTATTGGCGGTTTGAAAATCTTATCTATAAACCCCTTGATAACTCCTAAAACGTCCAATTAATCACCCCCAACCCTGATTGAAGAAATTAGCTTGATGGCAGCTACGGCTGTTATGAACCAAAGCATAAACAGCAAAATATAGGCGATTGAATCAATCTGCAAAACTTTTAAATTACTAAACAGCTTCCCCAATATCTCAGAGTAGCCATGACCTCCACCTGATCTCGGGGAGTACTTTAAGCTGCCGAGCGTTCGGACAAATCCCTCAATCAATGACCACAAAACTTTTGCTGCTTCAAAGATCACCAGGAACAACTTAACAGCTAAAACCCCGATCATATACAGGAGATAAAGCAATCCTTCAATTAAGGCGTATATAACTTTAAAAAAGCCAATTATTATATCTACAAGGTTTTGAAATAACTTTTTAAGAAGGTTTCCGACCCATTTTAAGCCGTCCCATATGACGCCAAACAATCCGGCAAATAATGAGTATAGAAAATCAAATAGTTTCCCGAAGGCATCCCCGATAATTCCCATACTTTAATACCTGCTGCGTCTTGTCGACTTGTCTCTCATTGCGTTATAAATCAATTCAATTAAGCGATCTGAAAATAAGATAACCATTAATAAGAAGAGGAAGGGAGACAGATAAACCAAATTACCTTTGAAAACTATATCTATCATCCCCTGCAATAGTTCAGCATTCACCTTTAACTAATCCCCCTTCTATCCCTCGGCTTTCTCGCTCGTTCTCTTGGCGCTCTCGGCTCTCTGGAAGCCCTCGGTGCTCTTGGTTCCCTAATTCTTTCTCGGGTCAACTTAGCTGTTCTTATGCGCTCTTTAGGCTCTCTAATTCTTGGTTGTTTTATCTCTTTAGGTTCCCTAGTAGGCTTTGGCGCTACTTCAACCCGTTCGCTTTTCGGTTCCTTTGTCGTTCTAAATTCTTTCGCTTCCTGTCTTTCCATTTTCTGAATAGCTTCTGCTTTCGTTCTTCTCTCAGCAGCTTCGGAACTTCCTTTCGAATCCTTTCGGAAGGCTCCAATAATTAAGTTTCTTATCTTTGGAACAAGCAAGAAAGCTAATGCAAGCAGGATGAACGGTCCAATAATCCATAGCAAGCCGTTACCAGAAAGAAGTAAGTCTTTGACAGAGAAAGGTAGGGATAATTCTTCAAAAGCAACAAGGGGCTTTCCTGGTGTTTTGGTTCTAGCTGTTACCCCTTCACTTTCAACTCCATCGACCGATGTTGTTGTAACTTTATATTCGTACTCTGTGCCAGGCTCTACCGTATAATCATTGAAATAAGTTCCGTTCGTTTCAAAGATTTTTTCACCTGCTGCATATACCGTTTTTCCATTTATGAGCTTGTCCATAAAGCTTGTTTCCTGGGTTAATGTTTCACGATAAATATTTACATGCTGCAAGTTTTCCGACTTTGGCAACACCCAGGATAGATTGGCGCTTTTATAGGTTGTTGTGATTTCTAAATTTTTTACTTCCCCAACATTTGTTGGATCATCCGGAAACTCGTCTTCATCATCTGGAATCCCGTCACCGTCTCGATCTGGAGGGGGAGTAGACTTTGTTGTGACTGACTTACTTATTCCTTCTGTTTCATGTCCATCTGAATAAACAGCCGTTATCTTATAGGTGTAATTCGTATCAGCTGACACATTGGAATCGGTAAATGTTTTTGTGCTGCTGTCTACTGATTTTAAAAATTCTCCATTCTTATAAATCTTTGTTCCTATAAAATCTGTTTTATCAGTCGGCAGATTCCACATAAGACCAACAGAGTTATGAGTTGCTGATAAAATTAAATTTGTAACATCATCATGTGTAACCGTTGGAGATTCTACACCCAATAAATCAAATTCATATAATCCACTACCAACAGATCGGGTATTTTCAATAGAAAAATAAGAAACATTTTTAACATCCATAGAAAGATTTTGTGAAGGAAATTCCACAGAAGTATATAAAACATTTTTATTAGCATCATATAATTTTAATTGCCATGAAATAGTAGTGCCATTATATTTAAAATGCTTATAGCCCATTACATTAATAGGTTTATCAAATTTATACCAATACATTTGGTTTTGCCCAATTAATGTATAACCAGTAGATTCATTCCCATCGGTTAAAAATGAATCAGTTTTTAAAGTATCATCCAATGCAGAACCAATATTAACAGGAATATTCGCTAACACATCTGTACCAGAAGGCGAAGGATTAGCATCCGAACCAAAAACATCAAACTCATAAACGGTTATCGGAGAAGTAGCTGTATTAGTAAGAACAATCTTTTTTACATTACTTACAGACGTTGATACTTTTCCACCCGCTGTATTAGGTGAAGAACTAATTGTAAAAACTTGTCCAGTACTTGTTACAGCAGTAATTTTTAAACCAGTCACAGTTGACATAGCTTTTAATTGATAATGAGTTAAATTGACAGGACTAGAGAACTCATACCAAAAGGTATCCTGTTGACCATTGGCTTGTAACGATACAGGAGTACCTTCATCATTATCGGTTATAGTTGAAAAAATTTGCGTTGATGTATTTGCATCAACACCCCTATTAATAGGTTTCCCATTCAACAAACCGCCTGTATAAGCAAATGCCGAACCAAACGGCACAAAGAAAAGCACTAAAGCCATTAATAAAACTATTAATTTTTTCAATTTCTTAATTATCTCCTTTCCTTACGGCTGCCCTGGTAGTGGCGCTGTCCCACTTTCACTAGGAATGGGCGCTAAGCCGTTTGTATCTCCAGGAATAGGAGCCGTTCCACTTTCATTCGGGATTGGCGCCGTTCCCGTTGTGTCTCCAGGTGTTGGGGCGATATTTTCCGGCTCTGTCGGATCAGCTGGCGCCATGTTTTCCGGTTCCGAAGGGTTCGGAGGGGTGTAATTATCTCCTTCATTTGGTGAAGGGGCTTGATTTTCTCCCTCGCTTGGTGTTGGCGCAACATTATCTCCCTCTGGAGGATTTGGAGCGAAATTATCCGGGTCTTTCGGGTCTGTCGGCAATGGTGCTTCCCCTTCATTCGGTTGATTAGCTGTGAATTCATCCTGGGTGGGAAGTCCACTTATTGGATCATTAATTTCAAACCCTCCTGTTGGATCTTCTCTTTCTGGAATTTTCGGTGCTCCGTTTTTAATGTCATCACCACTAAAAGTTGAATCGTCCAATCCTGGAGCTTCTTGTCCTGTTGGTGCTTTTAATCCTCTATCGTCCAAATCACTTGGAAGGGCAGGAATAGATGGAGCATTTGGCGCACCTGGAGAAGAAGGAGCACGACCTAGTAAATTATCCAAATCATTTATAATCCTTGGTGCTATCGTGTCTCTAAAGGTATTTGCGACTTGCTGCCAATTTGGGGCAGGAGGTATAGCACTCTTTATTTCATCCAATTTCCCCATGTATTGAGACCAACCAGGGCAGTTAAACAAATCACAGCCTATACAGCCACTATCACCCGATCCTCCACTTCCTCCACCAGAAGAAGAACCTGTGAAAATAACAGTTGATGAAAGAGGATTAGTTGAAGTTCCTTCAATAGCGTAAACCTCAGAACCATCTAACGATCTAAGAGAAAATGCTGCTGCACCACTTGGAGCACTTACGCTTCCAGGTATAGTGGACGTTCCTATTTGACTTGAAGATGTACTATACCAAATAACTTGCCCTGATCCTCCACCTGTTGAAAGGCTTGTCCAAACATCATTGTGCGCTCCACCATCAGCCCAAAGTTTCTCCGTTTGGGAAGTTGTCCCAAAATAACCGTAATTATATGTTTCTGCATAAGCTTGATTACCACCAAGAAAAAAGAACAATAAAAGTAACAAGAAAGTGCTTTTCTTTGATATATAAAACACCCCACGTTTCCAGGTATTAAAAAGGGAAGATAGATTTTCTATCTCCCCGGCATTCGGCTGTTCTAATTTCCTTTAGCAGCCGAGAAAGAGTTACGGATTAAAGCAATAAGTTTTGGAACAAGTACGAAAGCAAGTCCTAGAAGAACAAAAGTTCCAACGATGCCTAGCAATGCGTTACCACTT
>NZ_JAMBOJ010000088.1 GCF_023715565.1 Cytobacillus firmus
TTCCGCTTTAATCTCCAAAGAATAACTTTGTAACCTTTGCCCTTTTTTGGCCATAAAAATCACCCCTTAAGTCAATGTTGCCCAACTGTGGGTTTTTCAACATCTACTATAAGGGGTGCAGTCTACCGATGGCCGGTCTTTTTTCAGTCATTTACACGTGCAATCTTTATATCGCTTAAAAGTTCTCTGATTACATAGCTGGCCATGATTAACCCTGCAACAGATGGAACAAATGCATTTGAAGATGGAGGCATTTTGGCCTTTCTGATTTCAGCATCATCTTTCCCAACTGTTTTACGGACATCTTCCCGGATAACGATCGGGCTTTCATCGGAAAATACAACCGGTACGCCTTTTCTGATTCCTTCTTTCCTCAGGCGTGTGCGAATAACCTTTGCAATAGGATCTGTATGAGTTTTAAAGATATCTGCAATCTGGAACCTGGTTGGATCCATTTTATTTGCAGCACCCATGCTTGAAATCATCGGAATTCCTCTATTCAAGCATTCTTTCATTAGATGAATTTTATATGAAATCGTATCGGAAGCATCAACTACAAAATCGAGTCCATAATCGAAAAATTGCTCATAGGTTTCTTCTGTGTAAAACATTTTTAAAGCAATAACTTCACAGTCGGGATTAATATCCATAATTCTTTCCTTCATTAAATCTACCTTTGGTTTCCCCACAGTGGATAATAAAGCGATGACCTGTCTGTTCACATTTGTAATATCCACATCGTCTTTATCAACCAGTACAAGACGGCCAACCCCGGAACGCGCCAACGCTTCTGCTGCAAAGGAACCAACTCCTCCAATGCCCAGTACGGCAACGGTACTATTTTTCATTTTTTCGAGACCTTCTTTGCCAATAGCCAATTCATTTCTGGAAAATTGGTGAAGCATATATATCAACTCCATCAGATGTTATTTAATAAGCATGTTTTATCTTATACCCGATAATGAATATATCATACTTTAATATTAAAGCAAGTAGTTCTATGGGATTAATGATATTAGCAATTTAATATGAGGACAACAAAAAAACCCATGCCTGCGGTGGCATGGAGTTTCATCGTCGTATGTACTAAAGAGTCCCAATCGTGCCGTCGCTGTTGATGCCCTCGTTTTGAACCCGCACTCAGCAGGTGGGTGTCCTGTTTCCTGCGTTTGTAAGTCCTCATCCATGAGGCATTTACGCTGCTGAAAAACTCCGGACTCCCGAAGGAATAATGTTGGTCAAAATTTCAGGTTTTACAACGAACACATCAGGACTCTTTATTTATTGATATGATCATATCACACGTTTTTGTCTTTTTCAAGCTGCTGAAATGGAGAAGATATGGACAAATATATCCATTTTATTCCTTAAGATATGAAATTTCCCCTAAAAGTCAGGAGTAACTTCCTGGTTTAAATTTCTGAAAAATGAGTTTTTTTGGTTAATTAACTATTAAATAGGAAATTACTCACTTTTTTTCAAATTAAGTGCTAAATTCAAATCATTTAGCTGTGACTGGCTGACTTCCCCGGGAGCTTCTGTAAGCACACAGCTCGCACTTGCAGTTTTAGGGAATGCAATTGTATCTCTCAGGTTTGTTCTGCCGGCCAATAGCATTACGAGCCTGTCTAATCCTAGGGCAATACCGCCATGCGGAGGAGTGCCGTATTCAAATGCTTCAAGCAGGAACCCAAACTGTTCTACAGCTTCCTCTTTTGAGAATCCGAGCACACTGAACATTTTCTCCTGAATATCTCTTTCGAAAATACGCAATGAACCGCCGCCAAGCTCGTATCCATTTAACACAAGGTCATATGCTTGCGCACGGACCGCAGAAGGATCCTTTTCAAGAAGATCTAAATCTTCTCTGGCAGGCATTGTAAATGGATGATGGGCAGCATAATAGCGGCCTTCTTCCTCATCGTACTCCAGAAGCGGCCAGTCTGTAACCCAAAGGAAATTAAATTTGCTTTGATCGATCAGCTCAAGCTCTTTTCCAAGCTTTAATCGCAGAGCGCCAAGTGCATCAGCGACTACACTCTTCTTATCAGCAACAAAGAGTAGCAAGTCTCCTGGTTCTACTGACAAAGCTGTGTAGAATGATGTTTGTTCATCTTCAGTCACAAACTTGGCAATCGGCCCCTTTAATCCATCCTCTTCAGCTTTTAACCACGCAAGCCCTTTTGCACCATATACAGCTGCAAACTCTGTTAAAGCATCAATATCTTTTCGGGAATACTTGCCTGCCCCATTTTTCACATTAATAGCCTTAACCTGGCCCCCGGAAGCTACTGCTCCAGCAAACACCTTGAAGCTTGACTCTTTTACGATTTCTGACAGATCCGTTAATTCCATCCCAAAGCGTGTATCCGGCTTATCAGAACCAAAACGGTCCATCGCCTCCTGGTAGGTCATGCGAGGGAATGGAAGCTGGACATCCAGGCCTTTAACTTCTTTCATGACTTTTCCCATCATGTTTTCCATCAGGCCGATGATTTCTTCCTGGCTCATAAAGCTCATTTCGATGTCGACCTGAGTAAACTCAGGCTGGCGGTCTGCACGCAGGTCTTCATCACGGAAGCAACGTGCAATTTGGTAATAGCGTTCAATTCCGCCTACCATTAATAACTGCTTAAAGATTTGAGGGGATTGCGGAAGAGCATAGAATTCACCCGGGTGTACACGGCTTGGAACTAAATAATCACGGGCTCCTTCCGGGGTGCTCTTCGTTAGGATCGGTGTTTCTACATCAAGAAACCCTTCACTGTCAAGAAAATCCCTCATAGCTTTTGTTACTTGATGACGCATTTTAAAGGTATCAAACATAACTGGGCGTCTTAAATCCAGATAGCGATATTTAAGACGGACATCCTCGGAAACATCTGCATTATCACCAATAACAAAAGGAGGTGTTTTTGCTTCATTTATGATTGTTACTTTTTCAGCTTTTATCTCAATGCGCCCTGTTTCCAGATTCTCATTGATCGTGCCCTCTTCACGTGCAATTACTTCTCCCTCTACATCCAGCACGAATTCATTGCGGATCTTTTCAGCTGTCGCAAGAGCTTCAGGGGATACTTCCGGATTGAATACTACCTGAACGATGCCAGTGCGGTCACGCAAATCCACAAAGATCAGACCACCCAAATCCCGGCGCTTTTGTACCCATCCTTTTAATGTTACTTTTTCTCCTATAGCTTTTTCTGTTACTTCCCCGCAAAAATACGTTCGCCCAAACATACTAATTCCTCCTGTAAGCACAAGTTTATGATTGATAAAGTGATGTGAATTTCTCTATAAACGAATCAAGTTCAACCTCTGTTTGCTCCCCTGATTCCATCGATTTTACATTAATTTTATTCGCTTTAATTTCATCTTCGCCCAGGACAGCAACAAATTTCGCATTCGAGCGGTCTGCCGCTTTAAACTGCGCTTTAATTTTTCTGTCAAGATAATCTCTTTCAGCAGAATATCCTGCCATCCGAAGTTGTTGAAGAAGGCCAACTGTATAATCCTTTGCTTCCTCTCCAAGGGAGACAAGGTAGCAATCAATGCTCTTAGCAAGAGGCAGATCGACCTTTTCCGCTTCGAGAGCAGCAATGAATCGCTCAATACTTAAAGCAAACCCGATTCCCGGCGCTTCAGGACCGCCAATTTCCTCAGTGAGGCCATTGTATCGTCCGCCGCCGCAAAGAGTGGTAATAGCTCCAAAACCTTCGGAATCACTCATAATTTCAAAAGCTGTATGATTGTAGTAATCCAGGCCGCGAACAAGATTCGGATCGACCGTAAAGTCAATATCCAGGTTCTTTAGATACTTTTGAACCTTCTCGAAATAGGCTTTGGAATAATCGTTTAAATAATCTAAAATGGATGGAGCAGATTTCATAAGTTCATGATCACGATCTTGTTTACAGTCCAGGATACGCATTGGATTTTTCTCTAGACGGTTCTGGCAATCCTGGCAAAACTCACCAATCCGCGGCTTGAAGTGGTTGACCAAGGCTTCTCTGTGTGCAGTTCGGCTTTTTTTATCTCCAAGACTGTTTACAATCAACTTAAGCTTTTGCAGACCCATGCTTTTATAAAGTGACATTGCCAGTGCAATTACTTCTGCATCAATTGCCGGATCTGCACTGCCGATCGCTTCGACGCCGAACTGGACAAACTGGCGGAAACGACCAGCCTGCGGGCGTTCATAACGGAACATAGGCCCCATATAGTAAAGCTTTACAGGCTGGCTTGCATCGCCATGCATTTTATGCTCAACAAATGACCTTACAGCTGAAGCTGTTCCTTCAGGACGAAGGGTCAGACTGCGGCCGCCGCGATCTTCAAATGTGTACATCTCTTTTTGAACAATATCCGTTGTATCTCCAACACTGCGAAGAAATAATTCTGTATGTTCGAATATTGGTGTCCTGATTTCACGGTATTGAAACTTCTCACAAAGCTCCCTTGCCTTTTCTTCAATCAATTGCCATTTCTCAACTTCTCCCGGCAGAATGTCCTGCGTTCCCCTCGGTATTCGAATTGACATGAAAATTACCTCCTAATGCAAAATGATAAGTATGTATGAAATTTTAGATTTACAATCTTAAAAACAAAAAACCCCCGCCTCCTTGTATATTAAATACAAGGGACGAGAGTCTGGTTATTCCCGTGGTGCCACCCTAGTTGAAGCCTATAAATAGACTTCCTCTTTTACAGTTAACGCCTGTTAACGTTCAACTCCTACTAAAGATGAATCCTTTTCAGAGAGAAACCTACGAAGTGTTCTTTCGTTAAATCATCATGCGAGAATGCTTTCAGCCGGGCGGCATTCTCTCTCTTTTCATGTGGGGTTTAACTACTCTTCTCCATCAATGGTTTATTATCGAAAAGCATGAACGCCTTAGGCTGGCGCTGCAGCTAGACATTTAATTGTTTTGTCATTTTATTTATATTATAATACGGAGCATTTCCTTCAATGTCAAGACTAAAAACATGCTATGATCGTTCCAGCCTTTTTTTCAGTTTTCTTACATCCCTGAGAGATAGTCCAAACTCTGACGCGAGTTCGATCATGTTCGAGTTCTGTTCTTTTTGTATAAAATCGTGAAAATCCACTCCAAACACCTGATTTTCACCAGATTGTGCAGACATTCCTTTTTCTCCAAATCTCATTTTGCTCACCCTTTTTTATGTAGTCTGTTCTATTCTTGCCATTTTCAGATGAAATGTTTCATAAGTGACAAATAATTAATTTCCCAGCTAAAAATGATGGATGATAATCCGATATTAGAAGGGATATTGCACAAGATGGAGAAGTATTTTAGGACCAAAGTTCTCTTGACTGCCGGCCCCTTGTTTGTTTTTCTTTTAATAAGGATTTTAATTTTGAAAGGAGGTGGCCTGTTGAAGAAAAGAAAGCCACTTATTCTCGTGATATGCCTAATGCTTTTTGCCGGCGTAACACAGACGGAAACACAGGTTAAAGCTGAAAACAGTTCTGTAACAATCACCACCAACAATCTTAACGTCCGTCAAGGACCCGGTTTAAGCTACCCCATTCTTGGACAAGCCCAGAAAGGAGATCAATTTAACATCCTTTCCCGTGAAGGAGATTGGATAAAAATTAATTTCCAGGGAGGAAATGGCTATGTCGCAAGCTGGCTTGTCTCCAATTTAACTTCAAATCAGACAGGAGAAAAAACGGCGGGTGAAAATTCCCAGGCAGTTATCACAACAGATGGCCTTAGAGTGAGAAAGGGTCCTAGTACAAGTTACGGGGTTCTTGGGACCATCCAAAAAGGAACAGCCTATAAGGTCAAGAGCACAGAAGGAAGCTGGGTTAAGATTCAAACTCCATATGGAGATGGATGGGTGGCAACTGAATTTATCAAATTCAGCAGCACACGAAAGAAAAGTTCGTCCGGCAGCAGCCCAAACGGGACAATCACGGCAAACTCTCTAAATGTGAGAAACAAGCCTTCTCTTCAAAGTGATATCATCGGCAAACTTAATTCGGGTGAGACAGTTGCAGTTCTTTCTCAAAATAACAGCTGGACAGAAATCTCTTTCTCAGGAAATACAGGATGGATCAGCAGCCAATATATTACAGTTCAATCCTTACAATCAGAAAGCAAACCAAAACAGGCTTCATCCGGAAAAACCGGCACTGTAACAGCAACCACTTTAACCGTAAGAAACAAAGCATCGTTAAATGGAAAACCAATTGGTTCTGTTGCCAAAGGCCAAGGTTTCTCAATCCTTGAAGAAGCTAATAATTGGGTGAAAATTGAATATCAGCCTGGTTCTTATGGATGGGCGGCAAGCTGGTTCATAGACATAACAGCCGAAAAGAACGCCGGCTCCTCTCATCAAAATGTAAACGGCAGTTCTGCAATTATCTTACATAACGGATCAAATATTAGAAAAAAAGCGAGCACCCAGTCAGGTGTCGTTCACAGGGCAAATAAAGGGGACAGCTTCGAGATTATCAGTCTGAATAATGATTGGTATGAAATTCGTCTGCCAAACGGAGGAAAGGGTTTTGTAGCAGGCTGGATCGTTTCAGTTGAAGGATCTGCACCAGCAGTAACAAAGCCGGGAGCGGAAAAGCACCTGAATAATAAAACGATTGTGATTGATCCCGGCCATGGAGGCCGTGATAACGGGACAACAGGAGCAAGAGGGACACGAGAAAAGGATATTACTATCAGGACCGCTCAAGTGCTTGCCGAAAAATTAAGGGCTGCAGGTGCAAATGTCATTCTGACCAGGAGCGGAGATACCTATTTGCCGCTGCCTTCTAGAGTAGGCATTTCACATCATCATAATGCAGATGCTTTTATCAGCATTCATTATGACAGCACACCGGACCGGACTGCTCGGGGAGTGACTACCTATTACTATCATCCTTTCCAAAAGGAAATTGCTTCCAATATCCATTCTAATGTAACTGCGATGACAAACCTGAGAAATCGCGGATATAGAGTCGGAGACTACCATGTAATCAGGGAGAACAAACGGAATGCCGTTCTGATTGAACTCGGATATCTAAGCAATCCGGCAGAAGAAGCCCTGATTGCTTCTTCACAGTATCAGCAATCAGCAGCATCAGGAATTTATCAGGGACTTGCCCGCTATTTTAAGAATTAACAAAAAAACCCCGGCACTCAATTGGATGCCGGGGCTTTTTGCGTTCATTATTTACTTTCTAAGATTAAGGTAACTGGCCCATCGTTGATTAACTGAACATCCATCATGGCGCCAAATTCACCTGTTTCGACTTTCAGGCCTTTATCTTCCAGAAACTTGTTGAAAGCATTATAGATTTTCACGGCATGCGCAGGCTTGGCCGCATCCATGAAATTGGGCCGTCTGCCCTTTCGGCAATCTCCATACAATGTAAATTGCGAAACTGAAAGAATTTCACCTTCCTGATCGAGCAGTGATAAATTCATTTTGCCGGCATCATCTTCAAAGACGCGAAGATTGGCAATCTTATCAGCCAGAAACGCTGCGTCCTCTTCTTTATCTTCATGGGTGACTCCAACGAGCAAAACAAACCCCTTTTTGATGCTTCCAACGGTTTCTCCGTCCACCGTTACACTGGCTTCTTTGCTTCGCTGCACTACAACACGCATTCTATCTGCTCCCTTTAGTTCATAATCCTTCTTACCGCGTAAATATCAGGGATTTGCTTTATCCGCTCTACGACCCTTTGCAGGTGGCTTACATTGTGTATAGCAATGGACATATTGATTGTTGCTGATTTGTTTCGGTCCGAACGTCCCGATACGGCTGAAATGTTTGTTTTCGTTTCATTAACAGCCTGAAGAACCTCGTTCAATAAACCTCTGCGGTCATAACCGGTAATTTCTATCTCAACATTATATTCTTTCCGGTCATTTAATGCTGTTTCCCACTCTACCGGGATGAGCCTTTGTTTTGCATCATCCGTTTCGATATTAGGGCAATCATCACGGTGTACAGAGACACCTCTGCCCTTTGTAATAAAACCGACGATTTCATCCCCCGGGACAGGATTACAGCAGCGGGAAAGGCGAATAAGCAGGTTGTCTATGCCGGAAACCCGGACACCGGATTCGCGTTTTTTTGCTGAGGTAAATGTCTTTAATTCCGAAACAGCATTTGTAATATCGGCGGTTTGTTCAAGGTCGCGCTTCTTGCGCCATTTTTCTGTAAGCCTGTTGGCAACCTGAAGGGCTGTTACCCCATTATAGCCAACAGCAGCATACATATCTTCTTCAGTAGCGAAATTAAATTTCTCTGCAATCCTTTTGACATTATCAGGTGTCAGGATTTCCTTCAGCTCAAAATCCATATTGCGGATTTCCCGTTCAACAAGCTCTTTCCCTTTTTCCACATTTTCTTCTTTTCTTTGCTTCTTGAAGAACGTCCGAATTCTATTTTTTGCCTGTGAAGTCTGAGCCAGCTTCAGCCAGTCTTTACTTGGCCCATAGGAATGCTTGGATGTCAGAATTTCAATGATATCTCCTGTTTTCAGCTTATAATCCAGGGTTACCATTTTCCCATTCACTTTGGCGCCGATAGTCTTGTTTCCTATTTCCGAATGTATTCGGTAAGCAAAGTCGATCGGGACTGATCCGGAAGGAAGCTCGATGACGTCCCCTTTAGGAGTAAACACAAACACCATATCGGAAAACAAATCAATCTTCAATGATTCCATGAATTCTTCAGCATTAGCTGCATCATCCTGGAATTCAAGTATTTCACGAAACCATGTCAGCTTCTCCTCGAAAGAAGAGCCCTCATTCACTCTTTTTCCTTCTTTATAAGCCCAATGTGCAGCAATACCAAACTCAGCAATTCTGTGCATATCCATGGTGCGGATCTGGACTTCCAGAGGGTCGCCCTTTGGTCCGATAACCGTAGTATGAAGGGACTGATACATATTCTGTTTAGGCATTGCTATATAATCTTTGAAGCGGCCGGGCATTGGCTTCCAGCAAGTATGAATAATCCCGAGAACCGCATAGCAATCTTTAATGCTGTTTACCACAATGCGTACAGCCAGCAAATCATATATCTCATTGAATTGCTTATTTTGAAGGGCCATTTTACGGTAGATGCTGTATATATGCTTAGGACGTCCGGAGATTTCTGATTTAATCGAGACCTCTGACATTCTGCTCCTCATAACATTGATTACATCATCTAAATACTCTTCCCGCTCCGCCCTTTTTTTCTTCATCAGGTTTACAATCCGGTAATACTGCTGCGGATTTAGGTACCTCAAGGCTGTATCTTCAAGCTCCCACTTAATTTTGGAAATTCCAAGCCTATGGGCAAGAGGCGCAAAGATTTCAAGCGTTTCATTTGAAATGCGGCGCTGCTTTTCAGCCGGAAGATGCTTGAGTGTCCGCATATTGTGAAGGCGGTCAGCAAGCTTAATCAGGATTACACGGATGTCCTGGGCCATAGCCACAAACATTTTCCGGTGGTTTTCAGCCTGTTGCTCTTCCTGAGATTTATATTTAATTTTCCCAAGCTTCGTTACACCATCAACAAGCATGGCCACTTCTGAATTGAAGGCTTCTTCGATATTCTCCAATGAGACTTCTGTGTCTTCAACCACATCGTGAAGAAAGCCGGCTGCAATTGTAGATGGATCCATTTCAAGATCAGCAAGTATACCTGCTACCTGGATTGGATGGATGATGTATGGTTCACCGGATTTTCTATATTGTTCACGATGGGCATGCTTGGCAAACTCGTATGCTTTTTTAACAAGCTCTGCATGCTCATCGTTTAAATATTCTGTTGCCCTGTTGATGACTTGCTCGGCGGTCAGAACTTGATCGTTCGCCATGGAATCACCTTTATCTCCCTGAATTTTATGCAGTTGCATAATGTAATAATTTTGAAATGATCATAAATAACAAGTTATTAAAAAAAATAATATTGCTACTATTATCGAAAAAAAAAGTGAAGATGTAAAGGGATAGACTGTTATTTTTATGGCAATAACAAAAATTTTGTCGTTTTTTGTCCTAATTCCTTTATTGTTTTTCCAGAAATGGATTTGGAAACCCTTTAATTACTAATTTGAATATATGAAAAAGAGCACCATTTCGTCTGGCGCTCTCTTTGTATAAGGAAATTAATACTGCATTAATGTCAAAATGTCGTAGTCGTCGAGCTTTTTACGTCCGTCAAGGTATGTTAACTCGATAAGGAATGCAATTCCTGCCACTACTCCGCCTAATTCTTCAACAAGCTGAATGGTTGCATCGATTGTTCCGCCTGTTGCAAGGAGATCATCAGTAATCAGCACTCTTTGCCCTGGCTTGATGGCATCCCTATGAATGGTTAATACGTCTTTGCCATATTCAAGGCCATAATTAACCTTAACTGTTTCACGTGGAAGTTTACCTTCTTTGCGGACTGGGGCAAAGCCTACACCTAAAGAATAAGCCACAGGGCACCCAATGATGAATCCACGGGCTTCAGGGCCGACAACCAGGTCAATCTTCTTTTCGCGTGCATATTCAACAATTTGATCAGTAGCATATTTATACGCATCACCATTGTCCATAAGTGTTGTAATATCTTTAAATTTAATGCCTGGCTTCGGCCAATCTTCTACAATTGTTATATATTGTTTTAAGTCCATTTTTCTTCCTTTGCCTCCTCAAG
This sequence comes from Cytobacillus firmus, assembly GCF_023715565.1. GTDB lineage: Bacteria > Bacillota > Bacilli > Bacillales > Cytobacillaceae > Cytobacillus > Cytobacillus firmus_C. Next base: position 10,669 of record NZ_JAMBOJ010000088.1, read on the forward strand.
TTTTACAGCCCCTTGCATAACTTCATCAAACCAGTCTTTGAGCTGATGAAAGGATGAATAGAGCAAATCGCTCTCAAGAGTGTATTGTGCCTGTTTAAGCTGATAAGTTTGTGAATCAGCTAAATCACGTTTAGTGGATGTATTGTTTAACGAAATGACACCATTATCTATTTTAACAAATTCCAATTCAAAAAACACTTGAGACATAAACTCTACCGTCTCTCTGCTCCATCCCTTATGCTTGGCTATATCATTCCCATGACGCCTAATATCAATTGAGCCTTTTTTAGCAATCAGGGCAAAATACCATTTAAAGTGGTCTCTTGTTGGTATTGTGCTGAAAAAGTCACTGTCTTCTTTATAGAAATGAGCATAAATTCTTGCAGGTTTTTTCCCTAAGAAAACCTGTGCAAGAATTTCCTTTGAAGGCGGCAAGTCAGCCAGTACAACATTTGAACCTTCTATTTTTATGGCTTCTGCGTCTTCTGCAGAAGTTATTTTTACCATGTTTTCCCCTGCAAATGTCTTATATTTGGAAATATATTCATCATTAAAAAATACCCAGATTGTGTTTGCCCCAGGAATGACACTTTGGAGTCTTTCAAGCCGTTTTAAACTCCGGATATCAAACAGCTGCCACGTGTTTACCGCCATATCCTGCAGGAAAATTTGCGGCTTTTTAATATTATTCCATTCATTAATGGATAATTCACCGATAACTGACAGCTTGGAGTATGGTGAAATATGCTCATGCATATGCCCAAGCCCAAAACCGATGCCATCGAGTGAAAATCCATCATTCTCGATTGTGACTTTAATGTGGTTCTGTTCAGACCCTATCTTTCTCATAGCTGCAATGTTGGCATCTTGTATCATTACTTTTGGTTTCGCATTCCCCATCCCAAATGGAGAAAGCAACTGCATCTCTGCAATAGAAGAAAGATTGATATCTTTTAAATGGAAAACCCCGTCAATGGAAGTTACAGGGATAAAATCTTCCTCAGTCAGCTGTTCATTTGCAAGAGCATTCAGTCTGCTTCGCAGATTATCAACCGCATCAATGGATAAAGTCATACCCGCTGCCATCGGGTGTCCTCCAAAGTGGGGGAGGATATCCCTGCATTCAGAAAGATTCTTGAACAGATCAAACCCTTCTATACTTCTTGCAGAACCCTTTGCAAGCCCTTTTTCACTGTCATAACTAAGGACAATGGCCGGGCGGTAAAACTTTTCAACAAGCTTTGAAGCTACTATTCCGATTACTCCGGCGTTCCAGCCTTCTTTTCCAACAACAATGACTGAATTCTCGCTGATTGGGAAATTTGTTTCAACCTCTTGAACCGCCTGTGCCGCAATGTCATTGACAATAGCTTGCCTCTCTTTATTCAGCATTTCAATTTCTTCAGCAATGGCCTGTGCTTCATAAGGATCACTTGTTAGAAGCAAATCCACAGCAGGATCAGCGCTTTCTAGCCTTCCGGCTGCATTGAGGCGAGGGCCAATTGTAAAGCCGATCGTTTCTTCACTAATGGATGAAAGCTCGATTCGTGCCGCTTTAAACAAGGCATTCAAGCCTGTATTTTTAGTTGATTTCAGCTTTTGAATTCCACGCTTGGCAATAAGTCTGTTCTCTCCCGTTAAGGAAACCAGGTCTGCAACTGTGCCGATCGCAGCAATTTCCATAAGGTGTTCAGGCATTTCACCATAAAGCGCATGTGCCAGCTTAAAGGCTACCCCAACACCGGCAAGTTCCCGGAATGGGTATCTGCTCTTCGGATGCTTAGGATGTACAATGGCCAATGCTTCAGGAAGCTCAGAGCCCGGCTCATGGTGATCTGTAATGATCAAATCCATTCCAAGCTCTTGTGCAGCTTTTGCTTCATTTAAAGCAGAGATCCCGGTATCTACTGTAATAATTAAACGGATTCCGATTTCAGCTGCATGTTCAAAAGCGGGGATATTTGGCCCATACCCTTCCGTAAAACGATTCGGTATGTAGAATTGGACATCAGCACCGAGATCTTTAAGTGCCATCATCATGACAGAAGTGCTTGTCACACCATCCGCATCATAATCACCAAAAATTAAAATAGGTTCCTGTTTTTCAATAGCTTCTTTTATTCTGGAAACAGCAATTGCCATATCTGTCATTAAAAAAGGATCATGAAATTCCTGCTCATTATCCATCAGAAAATACCGCGCTGAATCAACGGTATCCATTCCGCGATTAATTAACAGCGATGCTGTAAGAGGAGATATATTCAGTTCCTTTGTAAGGAGCTGCACTTTATCCTCCTGTGATTGCCGAACAATCCATCGCGTTCTTGAATGTAACATACGTTCACCCCTCAGCTTATTAATTATACAAGAGGGGAAGGTTCGTTTCAATAAGTTGAAATCGGGTTAATCCATACAATTCTGGAAAGAAAAATAGGAACTGCATGTCACTTTTTGGGATCAAAAAAACTTGAGCAAAAGCTCAAGCCTGTTCATTCAATGTATATCCCTATCCAGCTCTTTTTCAAGTTCTTCCTTATCAGCACCATCTTTTACAGAATTTCCTGCTTTAAGCTTTTCATTTTCCCTTTTTAGTAATTTCACTTGCCTTTGAAGTGAGTAAATGCGGACAATGCCTACAGAACCTACAATTAGCCCACCCATAAGAACAGATCCTAAAATCACTAGAATCAGCGGCCATTGGCTTTCTCCAAACAAGTAGTTAACCGTTACATTGTCGACATTGATCACTGCAAAAACAGCCACGATCAGCGCAAATAAAATACCAAGTAATAAAGTCCATTGAAATTTCATGCTATCCTCTCCCTGATATATTCTCTAATTTATATGTTTTTTGCTGTATGGATTAATGTGCACAAAGACATTTTGCACATTTTCCAATTGGAGCAGCTTGCGTTTTACTTCTTTGCCGACACGGTGGCCAGCCTCAACAGTCATGTCAGGATCCACTGACACTTTAATATCAACAATAACATAGTGTCCGTGTTCCCTGGCATGCAATTCATCGATCCTTTTAACATAATCAACGGATTCAGCCGTTTTGCGCATTTCAAGAGTATCTTCTTCATGAAGCACATGATCAAGTGTGCTGTGAATGGATTCTTTACCAAGCCGCCATGCCATCTGGAGAATCATAAGGGAAACAATGAGGCCGGCCACAGGATCTGCATACTCAAGCCATCCAATTCCCATTCTTCCTCCAATAATCGCACAGCCAATGCCTATTAAAGCAGCAATTGATGAATAAACATCTGAACGATGTTCATAAGCATTTACAATTAAAGCTTCACTGTTTAGTTTCTTTCCCAAATTATACTTATACCGAAACATTGCTTCTTTCACAATGATAGAAACAAGTACTGCAGCTATTGCAATTGCTTTAGGAGGTTCAATTGGCGAAAAGAATGATTCAAATGATGATTTGCCTATTTCAATTCCCACGAGGAATAGAAGGACTGCAACAATTATGGCTGCTATCAATTCAGCTTTCCCATGGCCGTATGGATGATCCTCATCCGGCGGCTGCTTCGCAGCTCTCAGACCCAAATACACAGCAAAGGAGCCGGCAACATCTGAAGCTGAATGGACCGCATCCGCCACCAGCGCTTTACTTCCTGAATAAACCCCAATTCCCCATTTGAGGGCGGCAAGAATAATATTGCCCACGATGCCAATTATAGCTGCAAACTCAGCTTTCTTAAAACGATCGTTATTTTTCAAAGCGATACTTCCTTCCTCCCTGATCTTGCTATTAGTTTATCCTATTTCCCGGAATCATTAACCAAATTTGTAAAATAGAAAGCATCCTGATTTAATAAAAAAACTCAGGCACTTGTTAATGTCCCCTTTAAGTAGACATTCAAAAAAACCTTCATGTTACCATGGAGGAAAGAATACTACTTGGAGGGGATTTTTTCTATGGCAAAGAAAGGACAAACTTTTAATAGCTATTCGGAAGAG
>NZ_JAMBOJ010000089.1 GCF_023715565.1 Cytobacillus firmus
AGTAGAATCTGCGGAGCGAAATTTTTGAAGTAGTGGAAGGGGCCCCTTCCACTACTTCAAAAACATAGAGCTAAATAACTTGTTTTTCCTAGGAATGAATTTACACAAAATAGTGGACTTGACTCTTCACTTCCTTTTGTGTCCGAAGTTGGACTCGGTTCTGACTCTAACTCGCGCTTCACTTCCTTTTGTGTCCGAAGTTGGACTCGGTTCTGACTCTAATTCGCGCTTCGCTGCCTTTTGTGTCCGAAGTTGGACTCTGTTCTGACTCTAACTCGCGCTTCGCTGCCTTTTGTGTCCGAAGTTACCCCGGGTTCTGACTTTAACCCGCGCTTCCTCGCTTTTTCTGTCCGAATCACACACACTCCAAAACCCCAGCCACCTTACTCACCATCAATTTCACCATCCCCAATCTCATCCTCTTCTTCTACTTCTTCCACCTGATTGCCTTCCTCTGGTTTTTCATCGTTTCCGCATCCGGTTTGGGTGAGGAAGGAAAAGGACTGGAAGCAGATCATCCATAGCTTTCTCACGGTTTTTAATTACTTTTCCCCCTAACTTTTCCAGCCAATCCCGAATCCGTCATTAATTGTAATAATTTTACTTTTAAGAGCAACAATAAGAAAAAAGGAGTGATGGCAGTGCGTTCTAAAGAGCTGACGATCTCTGAGATCTCGAATTTGTGGTCATCTTATTTAAAAAACAGCATGGAGCTTCAGTTTTTCACCTACTTTTTTCAAACAGCAGAGGACCGCAAAGTCAGAAAGATTGTCGGCAGACTACTGCAGCAATCCGGGAAAAACCTAAAGCAGCTCCAGTATTTTTTTCATAAAGAGAGCATGTCCGCGCCAATAGGTTTCACGGATGATGATATAAATATCAAGGCTGGAAAAGTATTCTCTGATCATTTCATTTTATTTTTTTGCCATGATATAACCCAGCTTTCATTGAGTACATATCCAAGCGCCCTGGGTGAAAGCACCCGTAAAGACATCCGGGATTATTTTGAAATCACACTTAAGTTCACGTTAAAGATCCAAAATGAAATTGTGGATCTGATGTTATCCAAGGGCATTTACCCAAAGCCGCCCAAAATCAAGCTTGATGACCGGATCGATTTTGCCCGGAGTATTAAATACCTTAATGGGTTTATGGGCGGATCACGAGCGCTTAATGCTCCTGAAATTGCCAATCTATCCAGATTGACTCACAGGGCCCAATTCTCGAGAAAGATCTTTGCGACCTTCAGCCACATTTCTCAAAGAAAAGACATGAAAGACCATTTCAGTAAAGGAAGAGCTTTGGCAGAGGACGTGCTGCGATCCCTTCAGGAACTAATAGACAAGGAAAATATTCCGGTTTCAACTGACAAAGAGCTTACCCAATTTGACGTGGACCTTCCTCCTTTTTCAGAGAAAATGATGCTTTTTTTTGTGAATACCTGTATCGGAATCTTCTGCTTCAGCATAATCAGCCAGGCCATGACCTCCAGCCTAAGATCCGATATCATCATTAAACTGCTTGGCATCAGCAAGAACATGTCACTTTATTATGGAAAAGGCCTGGTTATCACTATAAAAGAAAACTGGCTCGAACAGCCTCCGCAGGCTGCGGGGAGATAGATTTTCACACTTCTGTCACAGCTCTCTCAAAACCACCCTGTCCTTCTGACCCCTTCATCCATAAATAGAAAGTGAAAGGGTGGTGCAGTTTAATGAATTTGAAATCAGGCAGTGTGGACCAGTTTGAACAGTTTTCTCAATTTACAGATCTTCAGGAATTTAATGCACATTTAGAAATGTGGCTTGCGGTGCATAAGGACAAGTTTTCCAAGGGGGAACTGGCCGGTTTAAAGAGGCTGGTTCGTTTTGCTGCAAAAATTCCCGGGGTATCCAATGCTAAGATCGGAACGGTTTTAAAAGCCATCCACGAAGAATATAACGGCCATGGTATTTCCCGCTCCACGTTTAAAAGAATGATTGCCAAGGCTTCAAATCTTGGCATTTTTACCGTCCATGAAACAGAGAGAAAAAACGGTTCCCAGTCCAGCAACTTATATGTTTTTAATCGTTTCCCCAAGAGTGACCCACCTAAGCCGGAAAAATTGGACCTCCCTAATAAAACTATCAATCTTTCTAAAACTAATAAAAATCAAAAGAGTACTAAACGTAACGAAACCGTCCTCGATCACACTTTTACTAGTGACCATGTACCACAATCATTTATCAGCACAGTAAAATACTTTTTTCCGGAAGCAAAGCAGATTGAGGAATTTTGGAGAATGGCAGTCATTGCAGCCTATAAAAATAATTGTGAATTGAACACTCTTCCAGAAATAGCCCTTCATTCCTTTAAGCAGCTGATCCGGAAAATGAAAACCAATGCCATTGCTAAGCCCATCGCTTACTTCTACGGAATCTTGAATAAGAAATTTGAAGAAAAATACTTTGAAGAATTGCATGAAATGGGGTTTCCGGCTGAGGATAATGCCTTTTCGGTAAAATTTTTTTACAAAAAGTAGCTAACAGCCCCTTGGTTGGGAGTTAAATCCCCTTACTCCAGTCTTAGACCCCATAACTCCGGTCTCAAGGGGCTTAAAAGGCCGGATTATGACTTTTACTGGATTCGTAAAAAAATGGCTGACAGGCTATGTTTGAGCTACCCGGGAATACACAGAGAGCGCGCTTTCCTTGAAGGGATATTTCATGGAGAGTTTTGAACAGTTAGCAGCACAATATGAACCTATGATTCATAACATTATGCGAAAATTGAACATCTATAAAAACACTGAGGAATTCTACCAGCTGGGTTTAATAACCCTTTGGCAGGCATGGAAAAATCATAACGAGGCAAAAGGAGCCTTCCTTTCCTATGCTTACAGTATGGTAAAAGGAAAAATGATGACGGAATTAACCAGGCAAACAAACCAGATTGACCGTTATATCTATCCGGAAGCAGACTTCTGGGAACTCATCGGAGACACCTCACCAGATCCCGGTCCAGAGCTCACAGAAGAACTTTACAAAAAATGCGGACTGTTATCTGAAAACCAAATGAAATGGCTCCACTATACATTATGTGATGAGCTGTCTGTCAGAGAAATTGCTGAAAAAGAACGGGTCTCCCCGTCTGCAGTCAAAAACTGGCGGCACGGTGCCCGTGAGAAGCTGAAGAAAATAATGCAGCTTAATTAAATTCACCCTGTCTTATTCCCCCTCCAAAGTATATATAGAAGGTGAAAGGAGGTGTTCAAGATGGCACAAGCAATTATCACTGATTCCAAACTTCGCCTGGTGTATGAAACAGGCCTTAACGGGCAGGGCAAGCCGGTTCACAAATCCAAAACCTATAGCGGTGTAAAACAATCTGCCACAGCAGACCAGCTTTTCACTGTAGGACTGGCAATCGCTGGGTTATCAAGCTACCCGCTGACTGAGCTGAACAGAAACGACAGCTTTGATATCATAGGCTAATGTCTGAGAAAAATAAATAAAACAGGAGGTGAGAAACATGGCTAAATCACTTGAGATGACATTCGAAACAGAAATGGGCAAGGAAACCAAGCTTTCGGTGGACAGTCCGAAGGAGCCGATTGATCCGGCAGCTGTAAAAGCAGTGATGGAACAGATTATTGCGGCCAACGCTTTTGACGGCAATGGCGGTGACCTTGTTGCTGCTAAAGGCGCCAGATTAGTAGAGCGCAATATAACAGATTATGAATTAATGTAAGGTAAAAGAGGCCGGATTCTTTGGAACCCGGCCTTTTCCTAGATGAATAGAAAGGAGAAAGTACGATGGAACAGATGGTCACCCTGATCAGCGAACTCGGCTTCCCGATTGTGGTCACGCTCTTTTTGCTGAACCGGATCGAAGCCAAGCTGGACGTTGTTGTGTCCTCAATCCAGGGATTGCCGGATCGCCTGAAGGAATAATAGACGGGACTCCACTAGCTAAGGCTTAGGAGTCCTATTTTTTTGCAACCGGAATCCAGATTTCACTGCGGAATGCCGGTGAATCCGTGTCTTTGCTTTCATTCCAGAGAATTTCCGGCCCTTCTATTTGCTGATAGGAAGAGGATGGGAACCATTCCGAGTAAATCCTCCCCCATACATTCTGAAGCGTTTCTGGAAACGGCCCCACTGCTTCAAATACTGCCCATGATGTGGCCGGAATTTCAAGAGATTCCATCCCCGCAGGACATTCCTTTGTAGTGGCCGCTCCGATATAATGGTCAAGCTCACCCTTTTCTTCCATTCTTCCTTCAGAAAAATTGGCTGATGCACTGATCAGGCCGAATGGCTCTGTGTCAGATAAACTCTTGAGCTTCATAATCTTTTCTTCACTCAGGCTCTTCCACATGGACGCAATCTCAGGGTTCACTCCGTTAAAAATAATCGGCACCCGCTTCTTTAAGCCCACAATTCGAAACGCCTCTTTCTCCTCAATACGATAGTTCATTTCAGTTCCTCCCTTAATAGATAGATGGAAGGTCATCGGCGGATAAGCCTTCAGGGCGTGGCCATTGCTCCTTGCTTCTGATGGAGTGATACCATGAAGCTGCTGGAACGCCCTGGTAAACGAATCAGGCGAGCTGTACCCATATTTCATGGCTACCTCAATGACCTTAGCCCTCTGGTCCTTCAGGTCAAAGGCAGCCAAGGTCAGCCGTCTCCTGCGGATGTATTCGGAAAGCGATACCCCGGCCAGAAAGGAAAACATTCGTTTAAAATGGTACTCCGAGCAATAAGAAAGCTTAGCCGCTTCTTTGAAATCAACCTCTTCAGCTAAATGCTCTTCTATATATTTCATCGCCCGATTCATATTTTGCAGCATATCCATATCGATGACCTCCTTGTATCTAAAGAATAGCAGGAGCTGGTGGTGTGAACCCGACAATCCATGCACAGAAATGCAGGATTCCATTACTCCTTTTTATATTTCTTTTTTAACGCGTCTGAGGCAATACCCCCGCCTACCATTAATACCAGCGGACCAAAGTTCCAAATAAATCCGCTAAGAGCGATTTCCATATCTGTGAAATTTTTAAGTCCTAGAATACCCAGTTTAATGAGCAGCATGGCCAGTCCGACTAAGAATAAAATCTCAAAGAATACTTTCATTCTTGGATAAGCCAATTGCCTGCTGTCCTTTATCACTTTCTCTGTCAATTCCCCGTCACTCCTTAACAATTCATCAATCGTAACCCCAAACAAATCACTCAGTTTAATAATGATTTCAATGCTTGGATAGTTCTGGCCATTTTCCCATTTAGAAACAGACTGGCGGCTCACATACAGCTTTTCAGCCAGTTCCTCCTGTGACCATCCTTTCTCTTTTCTCTCCTTTTTAAGCTTTTCAGCAAAGATCATAATTACAAATCACCTTTCTCTAAATCGGTCATCTCATTATGGTAATTTTTCGGGTCAAAAGTAAAGATAGGAATGGTTGCAGGCGGGCGCACGCTGGGGTTGCGGGGTTGTACAAGTGCATTTACAGCAAAGAACCCCCAAACCGAATTCGGCCTGAGGGTCCTATTATAATCAGTTATAAGCAAGCTCCTGATGCGTTTCCTTTTCGCTGAGGCCAAGCACCTGCCCTGTAGATTCATGAATCTCACGGAACAGCTTAGGGTTTTCAGAGAGTGACATACCGTAGGACGGAATCATTTTCTTAATTTTAAAATGCCATTCGTCCATTTTCTCAGGGAAGCACTTCTGCAATACTTCAAGCATGACATTCACGGCTGTTGAAGCACCCGGTGAAGCTCCGAGCAGGGCAGCAACCGATCCGTCAGACGCACTGACTACTTCTGTGCCGAATTGCAGGGTTCCTTTTCCGGCAGGTGTATCCTTGATGACCTGCACACGCTGGCCGGCTACTACGACACTCCAGTCTTCGCTCTTTGCGTTTGGAATGAACTCACGCAGTTCTTCCACACGCTGTTCATGGGACAACATCACCTGCTGAATCAGATATTTTGTCAGCGCCATTTCCTTTGCACCTGCAGCGAGCATGGTGATGACATTGTCCGGCTTAACAGACTTGATCAAGTCCAAATTAGAGCCTGTTTTCAGGAATTTCGGTGAAAATCCGGCAAATGGGCCGAACAGCAGGGATTTCTTGTTATCAATGAATCTTGTATCCAGATGCGGCACAGACATTGGAGGAGCACCCACTTTGGCTTTTCCGTACACCTTCGCATGGTGCTTCTCAACGATTTCCGGATCGTTGCAGACAAGGAACAGTCCACTTACCGGGAATCCGCCAATATGCTTCGATTCAGGGATGCCCGTCTTCTGCAGCAGATGCAGGCTTCCGCCGCCCCCGCCTATAAAGACAAACTTCGCCTGATGGTTTTCGGTTGTACCGCTTTCCATATTCCGCACTTTTACATTCCATGATCCATCGCCGGCACGCGTTAAATCCTGGACGCTGTGCTGATAATGAACATCAACATTTTTGCTCTTTAAATGGTCAAACAGCATGCGCGTTAACGCACCGAAGTTGACATCCGTTCCGGAATCGATTTTTGTAGCTGCAATCGGCTCATCGGATTTACGGCCTTCCATCATCACCGGAATCCATTCCTTTAGCTTCTCAGGATCATCGGAAAATTCCATGCCCTGAAACAGCGGATTAGCTGACAGCGCTTCCAAACGCTTTTTCAAAAACGATACATTTTCTTCTCCCTGAACAAAGCTCATATGAGGGATTGGCATAATAAAGTCCTGCGGATTGGTAATCAGGTTATTTTCTACAAGATAAGACCAAAACTGTCTGGAAAGCTGAAACTGTTCATTTACATTGATCGCTTTAGCGATATCTATTGATCCATCGGATTTTTCAGATGTATAGTTAAGCTCGCACAATGCCGCATGTCCCGTCCCTGCATTATTCCATTCGTTAGAGCTTTCTTCTCCTGCGCCGGCGAGCTTTTCAAACACTTTGATTTCCCATTCCGGTGCTAACTCTTTCAATAAAGATCCCAAAGTCGCGCTCATGATTCCGGCACCAATTAAGATAACGTCTGTTTTGTTCTGTACGCTGCTCATTTTAAACCCTTCCTTATCCCAGAAATTTGCCAAAAATTGCAGGCGCTTTGCTCAGGCATCACTACTAGAAAGACATCACCCAAGGACGCACCTTTTCCGTCACACAAAGTACATATTCTATTCTATTATAATGATTGATAAGGTAATATTGCTAGCATTATCTGATAATTATATACTATTTTAGACAAATTAGAAAGATGGCGGAGTTTGGAGGAACGAAAACAGCAGATAAAACAATTCCAGTATTGGAAGTTTTGTCTGCTGTTTGGTCTCTTTTATGCCTTTTTTAGAATTTCCTGCAGGTGCCACAAGGATACCGAAACAACTGCATCCCCGCTAAAGAAAATCGTTTCATCGTCAGAATCAGGAAAATACCGTGCGGTAAATACTTCCTCTCCTCCATTTATGAAAATCTCCAGTGAAGATTGGTCCATAAACACATGCAGGTTAGTCAGATCTGAAATCCGGCAGGTTCTTGACTCCTTCAATCCTGATTTAACATTTCTTCTTTGCAGCTGGATTTCCTTTTGGTCCGGATAATAAATAAGAGAAGCCTCATTGCGGAAATCCACTTTGAATATTCCCCTTACATGCTTAGAGAAGTTCAGGATCAGCTCTGCGGTTTTACCGCTTATTCCATCCAACTGCAGCCTTTCACCCTTTACCTTTACATCCTGAAGCTCCATTTTATCTTTGCGGAGCTTTTTCAATGCTTCCACAGGTGTCTGTATAAGCCTGCCGTTTTTCATATTCAATACCCGTGGCATCGTCAATGCATGGATCCAGCAATAACGGACCGTCGGCTGGCTGGATTCTGCTTCATCTGTAATGCCCATCCACCCATAAAGAATCCTCCTGCCTGAATCATCTTTAAAGGTTTGCGGAGCATAAAAATCAAAGCCGCGATCCAGTTCAGCAAAGGAACCATGTGTAAACTGCGCTTGTTCGTAATTAAGCTTTCCGGAAAAATATCCTGATTGAAAGAGATTATGGTATTCATATCCATTAGGCTCAAGTCCCTGCGGTGAGACAAGCAATATCTCCTGGCCATCAAGCTCAAATAGATCCGGGCATTCCCACATATAGCCGAAGCCTCCAAGACCATTCAGTTGGGAGCCGGCAACCTTGCCCTTTTCCTGCCAATGGAGTAAATCCTTTGATTCAAAGAGGACTGCAGCCCCCTCATGATCAAGGGTCTGCGCTCCAACTATCATATAGAAGCGCCCATCCTTTTCCCAGACCTTCGGATCCCGGAAATGAGCGGTATACCCTTTGGGCAGTTCCAGGACTGGCCCTTTCTTTTCAAAATGGATGCCATCCTCAGACACAGCAAGACATTGATATGTTTCCCGCTGATCATCCTCCGTCTTCACATTTCCTGTATAAAAGAGATACAGCTTTCCATCATGCTCAATAGCACTTCCGGAATAGCAGCCATTCCGGTCATACCACTGATCAGGAGCGAGCGCAATTGGCTCCTCCTGCCAACGGATGAGATTGGTGGACGAGTAATGTCCCCAATACTTTGCACCATGGGCAGTCTCAAACGGGTTCCATTGATAAAACACATGATAAACACCCTTGAATTGAATTAAACCATTAGGGTCATTCAGTAAGCCTACAGGCGGCATGAGATGATACTTCAGCCGGAATGGATCCTGACTGATTAAGTGACTGTTTTTTTCTGCCTCCATGCGGGCCTTCTTGATTAAATCGATTTCGGTCATATTAGAACATCCTTGCTGTTGATATTTCTTTTACTGTTACTGTCCCTGTTCCACTTCTTTCTTTGCCTTATCCGAGAATCCAAACATCCATGTCAGAGCAAAGGCTACTGCGATGGCAATCACATTGACTAAAATATACAGGAGAACCTGGCCATTCAAGTAAAGAAGGGTGCCCGGAATAACGGTTACGGCCATTCCTGTCGCTTTCAGCTGCAGCAGGGAGGCAACGAACCCTCCGGCAGCTCCGCCAATCAGTCCCATTAGAAACGGCTTTCCATAGCGCAGATTGACACCGAACAATGCCGGCTCGGTTATTCCCAAAAACGCAGATAGAGCGGACGGGAAAGCCAGTGCCTTTAACTTGGCTGATTTTGTTTTTAAAGCAACTGCTAACGTGGCACCGCCTTGAGCTGCAACGGCACATGTAACAATTGCGTTGTAAGGGTTGCTTTTATATTGGGCCAGAAGCTGTATCTCCAGCATGTTGAAAATATGATGAACACCAGTGATAACGATAAGCTGATTAAGTCCTCCGATCAGGATTCCGCTGATTCCAAACGGCCATGAGAGCACCGTGATGGTGACATCCAATATGCTTTGCTCCACCATATGGAATATAGGTCCAATGACCATAAGTGCTAATCCAATCATGATCAGCAGGGTTAAAAACGGAGTTATGATTAAATCCAGCGCATCCGGCACCCGTTTTCGAATGGCCCTCTCTAATTTTGCCCCGATAATCCCGGCAATAAAGGCTGGAAGGACAGAAGCCTGATAGCCGACAACAGGAATAAATCCAAAAAAGTAAATCGGTTCAACACCTCCGCCTGCTACATCCCATGCATTTGGGAGGGAAGGGCTCACAAGCATTAACCCCAGAATTAAACCAATGATCGGAGTCCCGCCAAACACTCTAAAGGTTGACCAGGCGACAAGAGCCGGAAGGAATATAAACGCCGTATCCGTCAGTACCTGAGTGAATAAGATGAAATTTTCTGATATATCAGCTTCTGTCATGCCAAATAAAGCAAGGATCTCCTCCTGCATCACGAGCCCGCGCATTCCCATAAATAGGCCTGTCGCGACCAGGACCGGAATAATCGGTACAAAAACATCCCCGAATTTCCGGACCGCCCTTTGGAAAGCTGAACCGCTTTTAACCGCTTCTTTTTTCTGCTCTGATGCTGACATGGATTCGATATCCAGGCCGGATACCTCTTCATAGACTTTATTAACGGTTCCTGTACCAAAAATAATCTGATATTGGCCCGAATTGAAGAATGCTCCTTTTACCTTATTGATGCTTTCAACTCTTTCCTGATCAATTTTTTCCTTGTCATTCACCATGAGCCGCAGCCTGGTCGCACAGTGGGCTACAGACTGAATATTTTCCCTGCCGCCGACAGCGTCAATTAATTCTTCCGCAATTTTACGATACTCCGACATCCTCTTCACCCCTATTTTTATAATCTTGTGGAATCGATTCCATACTGAATAAAAAATAATGGAACGCTCCTCTGTGAAATCGATTCCATAAAAGCAAAAATAAAAGTGTAATCGATTAAATCTCGTATGAAATCGATTACACGCCCATTATATACTTTCTCTCTCTACAAGTCTATAATTAATTTCCCGGGTTTTTTCCAGGCTATGCTCCCCGCTGATTTTTTGCAGTATCAGCAAAGCTGCTTCCCTCCCCGCATCTTCAAAGGAAAAATCAATGGTTGTTAAGGCTGGAGTGATATATTTAGACAGCTCAGATCCACCCATGCCTGCAATCGCCACATCACCGGGAACGGAATAGCCATTTTGCCTTAGATACTGCAAGGCGCCAATCGCCAGACGGTCTGTCACAGCCAGGACTGCCTGCGGTTTTTCTTCTGCAGACTCCATAATATTCTTCATGCCATTATAACCGGAATCAATATCAAAAATCCCCTTCTGAAGCCAGCCCGATTCAACCGGAAGCTGATGCTCCTTCATGGCATCAAGGTATCCTTGTTTTCGCAGGTAACCCACCGCACGGTCGGCCTCATCCACTCCAATAAAAGCCATTTTTTTATATCCCTTTCGGATTAGCAGGTATGCCATATCCCGCGCAGCCTGATATTCATCAAAAATCACACTCGTCAATTCTTCCGCATGCTGCCCCACTATGATAAATGGGATGTTCAGCTGGCGGATTTCAGAAATTAATTCCGGCTCCACGTTTGTTGCTGACAGAATCATGCCGTCCACATTCCTGCTTTTAAGAAGCCGTATATATTCAATCTCTTTTTCGGCGTGAAGATTTGTATTAGCAAGCAGAATTTGATAGCCTTCTCCGGCCAATACTTCATCAATCCCATTTACCAGTCGGCTTGATGTTTCCGTACTGATCTTTGGGAGAATAACCCCGATAACCTTTGTTTTTTTCGTTCGGAGCGACTTTGCATGGGCACTTGGAACATAACCGGTCTCCTCTATTACAAGCAGAACCCTTTTCCTCGCGTCCTCACTCACATAACCGGAATTATTCAAAACCCTTGAAACAGTTGTCCGAGAAACCTTCGCCCTTTCTGCTATTTCCTTAATGGTAATCATCTAAGTCCTCCCGGGCTAAATAGTCTATTATCATTTTACACAAATGAATGGAAAAGGAAATAGCGGTCTCTAGTATCGGTGCAATATGAATTGTTATTTTTTAAATTTGCTATAAAATAATGGTAAAGAAAGGAAGTGGAGAATGTTAGTAAAAAGAAGATTTCCGTCAGATGAATTAAGTTCCATGCGATATTTAAACACCCGAATGGAGTTAACTGAAAAGGAAAAGCAGCATTGGTTAAACCTTGAAAAAGGCTATGAAGGAGAGATTAAATTTGACCTTCTCACAGAAAACCTGACCGAAGAAAGACTGGTGATTCATGACCTTTTACTTGAAGTAAACAACTCCTATTTTCAAATTGACTCCTTGATCATTTCAGAAGGAATGATCCATTTAGCAGAAATTAAAAATTTCCAAGGAAACTGGCACCTCGAATCAGACAAACTATACGCTGTAAATACCGGCCGGGAATATAAGAATCCTGTATACCAATTAAAAAGAAGTGCTGCCCTATTCCGCCAGCTTCTTCAAACTCTTCAATCTAACATACCCGTTGACGCCTCCGTTATTTTCATCAACACAGAATTCACCTTATACCAAGCCCCAATGAACCAGCCCATTATTTTGCCCACCCAAATAAACCGCTATCTGAAAGACTTGAATACCCCCTCCAAATTAAACGAGGGTCACCGAAAACTGGCCCGGCAATTACTTTCACTCCACCAAACCAAAAATCCCTACTCCATGTTGCCTGAGTATCACTTTCACCAGTTGAAAAAAGGGATGTACTGCAAGGATTGTCAGTCTCTTCTCAATCGTATAAACAAGGGCCTCTTATGCGAAGAATGCGGCAGGCATGAAAAAATAGAACAGGGTATTTTGCGGAATATAAAGGAATTTAAGCTCCTCTTTCCCGGGAAAAAG
This sequence comes from Cytobacillus firmus, assembly GCF_023715565.1. Lineage (GTDB taxonomy): Bacteria > Bacillota > Bacilli > Bacillales > Cytobacillaceae > Cytobacillus > Cytobacillus firmus_C. The sequence goes on from NZ_JAMBOJ010000089.1 coordinate 12,288, forward strand.
CTGACGACCCAAAGCATTTATGAATGGTGTAATGCCGATATTAGCAAAAGAACTTTCTCCAGGGTATTAAAGAAAAACTATACAATGCGGGGCAGCACCAGTAATACCTATTTTGAGTGAGAGGTTAGGATTGAATGAAAGAGATTGCGTTTAGCAGAGATTTTAGGTGTTGTATACGGAAGTAATCTTTTTTTAGTTGGGCAGGGTGCCGGGTTCTGACGCTAGTTCCAGGGTTTCTTCTCTTTGTGGCAGAAGTTAGCCCGGGTTCTGACGCTAGTTCCAGGGTTTCCTCTCTTTGTGGCAGAAGTTAGCCCAGGGTCTGACGCTAGTTCCAGGGTTTCCTCTCTTTGTGGCAGAAGTTGACCTGGGGTCTGACGCTAGTTCCCCGGTTCCTTCTCTTTGTGGCAGAAGTTGACCTGGGGTCTGACGCTAGTTCCCCGGTTCCTTCTCTTTGTGGCAGAACTTGACCCGGGGTCTGACGCTAGTTCCCGAGTTCCTTCTCTTTGTGGCAGAAGTTGACCCAGGTTCTGACGCTAGTTCCAGAGTTCCTTCCCTTTGTGGCAGAAGTTGGAGCAGGTTCTGACACTAGTTCCCCGGTTCCTTCTCTTTGTGGCAGAAGTTGACCCAGGTTCTGACGCTAGTTCCCGAGTTCCTTCTCTTTGTGGCAGAACTTGACCTGGGTTCTGACGCTAGCTCCCGAGTTCCTTCCCTTTGTGGCAGAAGTTGACCCAGGTTCTGACGCTAGTTCCCGAGTTCCTTCTCTTTGTGGCAGAAGTTGACCCGGGTTCTGACGCTAGTTCCAGGGTTTCCGGTCAAGCCCATATAATTGTGTAAAAAGAAAATGAGTCAAATTAATTCCTTTGGTCAACAATGTTATCAGCTACGAAAAACAAGTTGGAGGAATTAATTATGACTCAATTACAGTTTAACCTAAA
>NZ_JAMBOJ010000009.1 GCF_023715565.1 Cytobacillus firmus
TGATAGGCGGGACAGCCCTCATTTCGAAGAAATGGTTCAAAGGCTTCTTGAGGAATACTTTCAACTAAGTGATGGACATGAAAGGCAATATCATTTTTTTGTATATTTACCTCACAATCCAAAGGCAGAACTAATTGATTCATGTTATAATTTTTAAACATAAGGACCCTTCTTTCTGATTTGATTTGGTATGGTAACTTAATTGTATCAGAAGTGGTCCTTATTTTTCTCAAAAACAATCAAAGCCGGTGACATTTTACTCGTCGTAAAATGTCACCGGCTTTTTCATTTCAGAGGTGGGTTTTGTCCCAGCCTCTTTTGTTTGCTAATTTACTCATATCAGTCGCCTTCTATTTTACTCTTTATTCTTACCTTCCCTTGCTTTTTCCTCCTGGCTGACAAAGAAACTATGGACTGGTTTTGCCAGCTGTTTCATGCTTTTTTCGAAGCGATCAGTAAGGTGGGAGGCACGCTCGTAAACAACAGCCTTTAAATGATCTAATTGCCTGCTGATCTTTTCGGCGATTGCCTCCTGCCGGTGTAAGCGTTCCATTATCGACTTGCTTGCCTGTTCCTGTTCTTGAAGCTTCTTGTTTAATTCTTCTTTCAATTGCTCCTGCGTATTAAACTTTTTTTCAGCTTCCTCCGAAAATGATGCGAACTGCTGGTCTAACCGCTCCATTACTGTTGTATGAAATACTTCTTGTACATCAAGATTTTTGCTTAATTCTGCTTTCATTTCTTCCTGTACCTTAAAATTTGTTACGGCCTCTTCAGAGAATGCCTCGAATTTATCAAATTTACGGGATAGGGCCTGTGTTGCCGCTTCATGACAGGAAACCTGTTCAAAAATCTTCTGGTTTAACGGCTCTTGAATTTCAAGAGTTTCAAGAATCTCTTTATTTATTCCCTCCAGGACTGAAAGCCTTTTACTCAATAAATCGTTTTCCTTAGCGCGCTCATTTATCATTTCCAGAAAACCCGTTAAAAAAGCATCCTGCTTGTCAATCTTTGCCGCCAAATATCCTATATGATTATTTTGTTTGCCAGCAGCACTTTTTACAAGCTTACCCATATCAACAAATGAATCCTCTAGCTGTGTCTTCATATCTTCATAAGTTTCTGATAAGCGGGTATTAACAGTCTGCTGCTCTTTAATTACTTCCTGCAGGAAGTTGAGACGGTAAGTACCCTGATTGGTCACAGTATCTGAATGGCTTAGATAAAGCTTAGGGTTAGCATCTTCATTTAATTTTTGTGCCATAGGAACACTCCTCAGTTTCACCTTTTTTATAGCCTATGCCAGATCTTTTTGTGATGGGTGGGCAATGTCCTATAAAGCCTAAACATTTTTCAGTAAAGCATCCTTTAATTAAACAAACTTCGTAAATCGTAATAAAATGTTGCAAATAATTTAAAAAATAGTTAAATTATTAATTGTCAGTTAATCGGCAGGGATGTCAACCCTCTGACTACATAGGGAGTCAACCAAAAATACCTCTAAACAAAAAGAAGGAGAGGACAAAAGCATGAGGAAATTATCTTTTTTGCTTTCAGCAGCTACACTGACACTAATGCTGGGAGCATGCTCAAACGAAGAAGCTTCTAAAAAGGATGAAAAGGAAGAGGCGGCAGCTGAAACGACAGAGTCTGCTGATGAATCCAAAGAAGTTCGCTCAGCTTTGCTGAACTTTCAGGGAGAAGTGACAAAAGTAATCCGCAACACAGATGCAAACTTAACTGTTGAAGGTCAGGATCCAGCGGAGGCTGCTGCAGCATTTGAAAAGGACGCAAAAGCCGTATCTGTACCCGAGGAATTAACAGACTATACTGAGGATATTGAAGCTGCGATTGATAGCTTATCCCAATACTATGTTAAAAAAGCCGAGCTTATAAAAGCTGGGTCTGAAGATATGGCGGAAGCAGAGCCATTTAAAGAGGAATATATTGATTCCATGACGAAAGTTTTTGAAGAAGTGGAATTATCTCCACCTGCTTTTAAAAGTGTTTTTCAATAATTGTCAAAAAACAGCCCATTTTATGAATTGGGCTGTTTCCTTATTAAGGGACATCATGCCCCAATGAAGTTTGATAAATCTCAAACCACTGATCCCGGTTAAGTTTATAAGATAACGAACGGACAGCACGCTCAATTCTTTCTATCCTGCCGGACCCGGTGATTGGCATGATGCGGGCAGGATGGTTTAAGAGCCATGCAAATAAAACCTCATCAATATCTTGCGCTCCGATTTCTTCTGCTACTTTAAGTAATACAGTTCTTAGACGCTCAGGTTTTTCTTCAGTACTGCTGAAGATTTTTCCGCCGGCCAAGGGGGACCAGGCCATCGGAGCAATTCTTTTTTCCAGGCATAGATTTAATGTGCCATCCTCGAAATTCTCCAGTTGAAAGGCAGACAGCTCAATTTGGTTAGTAATCAGATCCATTTCAAGGTATGACTGAAGCATTGTGAAATGATGGCTTTTAAAATTCGAAACCCCAAAATGCCTAACCTTGCCGTCGTTCTTTAATGTTGCAAATGCATCAGCAACTTCTTCAGGATCCATAAATGGATCAGGACGATGAATGAGCAGTGTATCTATGTAATCTGTTTTCAAATTTTGCAACGACTTCTCAACAGAAGCAATTATATGTTCTTTTCCGGTATTGTAATGATGTGATTTATGCTCTGGCCGGTTTGGTGATTCGAGTACAATCCCGCATTTCGTAACAATTTCCATTTTTCTGCGGAGCCCCGGCTTTATCTCCAGTGCCCTCCCAAATAGGCTTTCACATGTATAACTTCCATAAATATCAGCGTGATCAAATGTCGTAATGCCCTGTTCAATACACTGTTCTATTAATGCGATTAACTCTTCATCTGAAAATTTCCAGTCTGCCAGTCTCCAGAGTCCATGGACAATTCTTGAAAACGACAGATCTTCCGCCATTTGTACTCTATCCAAACATATCATCTCCCCATTTTTAGTATAGTTATTATCTCTGATAATCTTAAGAATACCAAGCTAAACGACTGCAAAAACACAAGAAAATGAGGAAACTGTCAAGTTACCTCAGTGTTATACTCATATTTTCTGCAGCGGTTTAACCATATAAAGAACAACGGGTAAAAAAGGAAGGAACAGAATAATCCATCAGATTGTTTTTTGTAGAACTTTTTTCCCGGCTCAATAGCAAATCGGTTTACGATTTCTTTTGAAACGTTTACACTAAAGGTATACATAGTTGACAGCTGCATATTTAGCGATGCTGTTAAAAAAATTTTTGAATCTGAAAGGATGGATGAACGTGGGTATTTCTTTATCGAAAGGGCAAAAAATTGATTTAACAAAATCAAATCCCGGATTGTCTAAAGTAATAGTAGGACTTGGCTGGGATACGAATAAATATGATGGCGGCTTGGATTTTGACCTTGATGCCAGTGTTTTCTTATTAGATGCCAATGGCAAATGTGCATCAGATAAAGATTTTATTTTCTACAACCAGCTTGAAGGAGGCAATGGCTCAGTCGTACATACTGGAGATAACAGAACAGGTGAGGGAGATGGCGATGACGAACAAGTCAAAGTTAATCTTAGCGCTATTCCTGCAGCCATTGAGAAGGTTTCTTTTGTTATTACTATCCATGATGGCGAAGGACGCGGCCAGAACTTTGGACAGGTTTCTAATGCATTTGTTCGCATTGTCAATGAAGAAACAAATGAAGAATTAATCCGTTACGATTTAGGCGAAGATTTCTCAATTGAAACTGCCATTGTTGTAGGTGAATTATACCGTCACAATGGAGAATGGAAATTCTCTGCGGTTGGCTCAGGCTACCAGGGTGGACTTGCACGTATTGCAACCGACTTCGGATTGCAGGTAGGTTAAGTTCTATTTTGCCAGGCAGAGCTGCAGTGCTTTAACCTGGCTTTCTCATTAGGAAATATTTACAGCTAATCAGTCGTGAAAGAACGGAACTGTGTTATGAAGGAGTGAGTATCTTGGGTATTCAATTATCAAAGGGTCAAAGAATAGATTTGACCAAAACGAACCCCGGTCTGACGAAAGTCATAATCGGTCTGGGCTGGGACACAAACAAATATAGCGGCGGACATGATTTCGACCTTGATGCATCTGCATTTCTCGTTGATGAAAACAATAAATGTGCAAATGATCATGATTTTATTTTCTACAATAATCTTCAGCATCCAAGCGGGGCAGTTATTCACACTGGAGACAATCGGACAGGTGAAGGGGACGGTGATGATGAGCAGCTTGTTGTAGATTTCACCAAAATCCCTTCTCACGTCGATCGCATTGGCATAACGGTTACGATTCATGAGGCAGAATTAAGGCAGCAGAATTTCGGCCAGGTTTCCAATGCTTTCGTAAGATTAGTGGATGAATCCAATGATCAGGAGCTGCTTCGCTTTGATCTTGGAGAAGTTTTTTCGATCGAAACAGCCGTAGTTTTCTGTGAGTTATACCGAAATGGAAATGACTGGAAATTCAATGCCATTGGCAGCGGATTTTCAGGAGGTTTGGCGGCCCTATGCCGAAACTACGGACTGCAGGTTTAATTTTCACCTCAGACACTCGACTTATATCGGGTGTCTTTTTTGTGCATTTACAGAGCTTTGGCTAATTATCCCATACTTGAAAAAATGGCAAGTGGGAACAATAGGTTTGAGAAAAACCTTGAGAGGAAGGGATGCCGTATGTCACTAGAATGGTTTGACAGGGTAAGCGGTGAATTGCAGGACCATCTTGAATCCATTTGCAGCAAATATGATCAGATTGGCCATATGTCGGTTGACCGGGGTGCCAAGCATCCCAGAATGGAATTTTTCATTGAAACCGATGATAATGACCGAGAGTACTTTTGCACACTTTTCTTTGATCCGCATAATGAAGAGTTCTATGTAGAAGACTTTGACTTCGAACTTGGACATACTTCTAAAACCATGCTTTTTGATATTGAAGACATCATCGATACTGTCCATGAAAGCCTTCATGACTATATGAATGAGGCAGATGATGTTGAATTCGACCTTGAAGATAATGATGAAATTCATGCATCAGAAGAAGATTTTATCATCGCCGATGAATATGACTTCGGCGGCGAAGGAGATATCTTTGAAGAAGTGGATGTAGAGTGGGAAACTCCTGAAGTGACCGCCTTTTTCAAGGAAGATGAAGTGGAGGTAACTTATCAGTTTGGAGTAGTCCAGGAAACAGGTGATGGCGTTCTGCGCAGGGTTAATCGCATTTGGACAGATGATGAGGAAATGATCAAGGATGAAGATCACTTTATCTTCAGTAAAGAAGAGGCAAGCACAATCATTGCTATGATTGCAAGCCACATGGACTCAATCGGCGGGCATGAAGCAGATTATCTGTAATATAGAAGGATCAACAAGTGGCTATCAAGAATTCTTAGAGCCACTTGTTTTTTGATAATAATGCGATTTGCAGATGTCAAATACACTGTTTATTCAACAGCAGCACAAAAGTGCCTTATTTTTCAGTTAGTACTATTCAGGCTTGCCACACCCATAAACTAACTTAAAAGCAAGTGAAAAGAGGTGCTTTATGGGAATTCACGTCGTTCAGGCAGGCGATAGTCTTTGGAGCATTTCTCAAAAGTTTAATATTCCCATCCTGGATATAATAACGGCAAACGGGCTTGAGAATGGGTCTGGCATTATCCCTGGTTTAGCTCTATATATTCCGGAAGATGGACCTGTTATCAGGGTTTATCTTGTAAAACAGGAAGACACACTTTGGAGCATTTCCCAGCGCTTTCAGACATCCATTAATGCAATTTTGTCAGCAAATCCGGGGATCATTCCGGATAGGCTCTATATCGGCCAGAAATTAAACATCCCATCAGCACGAAAATTAGGTATGGTGACTCTTGGCTTCATTGTCCCGTATGATCCCGAAACATTTTTACCTGCTTTCAGGGAAACAGCGCAACATTTAACCTACATCGCCATTTCCTCTTACTCGCTGACAAAGGAAGGGTATGCCTATATAGTGCTTGACGATACAGCCGTATTGGCAGAAAGCAGGCGTTTGAATGTTATCCCTCTGCTGATGATCCGAAATCTTGCACAAGAGGAGTTTAATGCTGAATTAATTGGAGGAGTACTCGAAAGCCCAGTTTATAGAAGGAATTTAATCTTAAGCCTAATGAACTTTGTCAGCCTAAAAGGGTATGGAGGCATCAGTCTGGATTTTGAATTTATCCCGCCGCAAAGGCGCCAGGATTTCAATTCATTCATTAAAGAATTAAAAAATGCCTTAGGGCCAAAAGTTCTACATGTTAATGTACATGCTAAGACGGAAGATATCCCGACAAACCGGATAATAGGGGCATATGATTATAAAACCATTGGAGAGGTAGCAGATATTGTTGCAATAATGACTATGGATTACGGTTATCCCACAGGTCCTCCCAATCCCATCGCTCCAATATGGTGGGTCGAGGAGGTTATTAAATACTCAGCCACCCAGATTGAACCGAAAAAACTCCAAATCGCCTTGCCGTTATATGGCTATGACTGGAGAATAGCGGATAATTTGACCCGCTCATTTTCCATGCAAGCCATACAAAATTTAGCATTAAACAGAGGTGCGATTATTCAATTCGATGGGTATGCAGCATCACCCTGGTTCAGATACTGGAATGGAGCAGAAGAGCATGTGGCCTGGTTTGAAGATATCCGCAGCATTACTGAAAAATATAAATTAATTGACCAGTATAATCTATTAGGGATGACATACTGGCAATTGAGCTTGCGTTTTCCGCAAAACTGGGCATTTGTGGAGAGAAATTTTACAATTATATAGCCTATTCTAAAGTATTTCCTTCATTTCTTCTTCGAAATAAAACATTTTCGGATTCTCTTTAATTGTATACGTGTATTTTTTCATTTTCGCCACATAGCATGTTTTGTTGATTGTCACTTTTTCTCCTGTATCAACCAGAATCACTACTTCATTATGATCAAATTTATTTCTGCGCTTCACACTGATCCCTCTTTCGTTCATTCGATTAGGTGTTATTTTCATTATCTCATACTTCGGGAGAATTAACCTTAGATATAATTAAACATTCATTTTTTCTTTTGCATAATGGGAGGTAAATGCTATATTAGTCTAATTGAATATCTTAGTGAATAAAGGACGAGACAAATGACATCTACACATGGGCTTTTAAGAGCTTGGCAAAAGGCCATCCAGGCAGAGATTTCACACTTAAAAAAATATGGGAGCTCCCGCTGGTTAATATTAAATGGGCGTCTGCTTTCAAAATCAGATGCCTTTTTGTATTTTTTCGATACACCTTCAGTCATTAAAATACCAACTGGATCATCCATAAAAATAGACTGGGGAAGTAAGAGGGTGGAAGGAAGAATACTTTCTGCTGAAGGAAATAATGTCATTTTGGCATTAAAAGAGGATATTGGCAGCGACTTATCGGAGGCCTATTTGCTTCATGACCCATGGGAACTATTGGATCAGCTTTTTCAGCGCTTAGAGGACATAAAAGACAGCAAAAGAAAGAGAGCCAGAATTAAAAAATTGATGGATCCTTCAATGTCTCCCAGACATCCTGCTGATAAAGTAAAGAGCAGTACCCATGAACTGATATTACGTTCTAAATATAATCCAGTCACATACGTCTGGGGACCGCCAGGCACGGGAAAAACCTACACACTGGCACGTGTGGCTGCCAATAAATATTTTAAAGAACAAAATGTTCTCATTCTGGCCCATTCCAATCAGGCAATAGATGTCCTTATGGCAGAGATTTCTATTTTTGCATCAGGCAAAAGAACAATTGCTGATGGTGATCTGCTTCGCTACGGATCACAAATCGGTCCGTCATTGATCAATCATCCTTCATTAACAGCCGAATTTCTTTTAAATAAGCAGCACTCTAATCTTTCAGGGCAAAAAGCGGATCTAATGGAGGAACGCCGCCTGCTAAAACAGGATTTATCACGCTCATTCAGCCAAAGAGATTCAGATCAGCTAATTGAAATTGAAAAGAAGCTGTCGGGGGTGCTTGAAAAAATCAGGCAAAAGGAAATAGATTTTGTAAAAAACGCTTCCATTATTGGCACTACACTTGCAAAGGCAGCAAGTGACCCGGCAATTTATGAAAAAAATTTTGATCTGGTCATCATCGATGAAGCCAGCATGGCTTATGTTCCACAGGCTGCCTTTGCGGCTTCGCTAGGAAAAAGGGTAATCATCTGCGGGGATTTTAAACAGCTTCCTCCTATTGCTGCCTCAAAACATAAGCTGTCGGAAAAATGGCTGAGAGAGGATATCTTTCACCACTCAGGCGTGTCTGATGCAGTCAACGATGGACACTTGCATCCGCACCTTTTTCTATTAAAAGAACAGCGCCGTATGCACCCTGACATTTCCGCCTTTTCCAATAAACATATTTATCATTCACTTGTAGGTGACCACCCCGATGTATTGGCCGCCAGAGCGCCTATTGCAGCCTGCACACCTTTTCCAGGCAAAGCCTCGATCCTGATCAACACCTATGCATCAGGTGAATATGGCATAAAAGATGGCAGCTCAAATTCAAGAATCAATTTTTGGAATCTACTCCTTGGATTTCAGCTGATACATGAAGCTTACATAGGAGGAAGCAGGTCGATAGGATATGTCACACCTTACCGCGCACAGGCATTATTAATGGAACAGCTGATCGGCGAGCTATATGAAGAAGAAAGAGCATCTGCAGATATTATTGCGGCGACCGTTCACCGTTTTCAGGGGAGTGAACGGGATGTCATGATTTTTGACTCTGCCGATACCGCTCCACATGACAGAGCCGGAATGCTGCTGACTGGAAAAGATAGCGAAAGGCTTTTGAATGTTGCCATAACAAGAACTAAGGGGAAATTCATTCATATTTGCGATTTGCAATTTATACAAAGCAAAGTATTTAGAAACAAAACATGGCGGAAGCTTGCAGATCATCAAGCACACAATGGACAGGCCATTCATCCTGAACAAATTGGCAGATGGATAAAAAATCAGCATCCGCGCCTTCATTGGATGCATGCAAGAAAATTGGAGAAAGTGTATGAGGATATTTCAAAAGCCAAGAAGGAAATTATTATTTCACTGCCAAATGGAGAGGGATTGGGAAAAGAGTGGGAACAGGTACTTTCGAAAAGGCCTCCAAGAACTAAGCTGATCCTGCATGGAAAGCATGCGGTCCCTTTCATTTTTCCCGATGAGATATCAGCAATATGCCTCCCGTTCCCGTTCCTATTAATAGACGGACATATTCTGTGGCTTGGCATGCCGGCGGAGACCCATAAAAACGCCTTGCCGCCATATGTAGCAGCCAGGCTCCAGTCAGCAGCCGCAGGTTCATACCTTACATCTTTAATCAAATAAAAAGGCTCTTTTCGTATAAATTGTTGTTTTTCGCTTATTAATGTTGTCCGTTGATTGCAGCGAGAGGATGCTCAGCGAACCACGGGGCGGGCGGTGAGCCTCCTCGACGCTGCGCGTCTGTAAGGTCTCACCTGTCCCACTTCTCCCCGCACGAAGAAAATGCGAATGCATTTTCGAGGACTCGCACCTTCCGCTCCAATCAACTCAGTAAATATAATATAAATAGCAACAAACTTTGCGATAACAGCCAATAAAAAAGACGCCCATAAGGGCGTCTTTTTCTACGTATTGCGGCGACACAACTGCACTCCACATAGTGCATTGCCCAAACGGGCGTGTCTGTCGTCTTATGCAATTAGCTCATCGCTTAATTAATATAGCATGATTTCAAATAGAAAACAAGCCTTTTTTGCGGGCAGTCCCTTATGCTGAAAGTTGAAACTTTTTATACAGTTTGTTCGTTTAATATATAATAAAGGGAAATAATAAGGGAACTTAAAGAAATAGCGAAGGAGTCACCATGGAAAAATTTCAGCGTTACAAAGAAGCTTTTGCAGGATTTTGGCGCAAAAAGCACCTGACACAAATTTTGCTGCTTTTATCACTAACTATATTACTCTTAACCATTCTCTTTTTTGCGTTTCTTGCAGCTACAGCAAATGTGGAGACTTTAAAAGAGGGATTAAGACAATCAACTGTAGTTTACGATAAAGATGGAGATGCCGCTGCCAGTCTTGCGGAAAATAGAGCAGAGGGTGCAAATATTGAAGAATTGCCTGAACATGTGGGCAATGCAGTTATCGCGATTGAAGATGAACGCTTTTATAAGCATAACGGCTTTGATATAAAAGGGATTGCCAGAGCCTTCTTCGGCAACTTATTTGCCGGGGGCATAACGGGCGGAGGAAGTACTATTACCCAGCAGCTCGCCAAAAATGCTTTACTTTCACCTGAACAGACCTACAAGAGAAAAGCTGAAGAACTGTTCCTCGCAGTTGAAATCGAAAAAAATTATAAAAAAGATGAAATACTGCAAATGTATTTAAATCAGGTTTACTTCGGAAGTGGCTCATGGGGAATTGAACAGGCATCCAATAAGTATTTCAGCAAAACACCAAAGCAATTAACCATCAGCGAAAGTGCATTGCTTGCAGGATTGCTTCAATCGCCTTCTGCACTCGACCCATACAATCATTACGAACGGGCAATGAAAAGAAGGAATGTTGTCCTTGGGAAGATGAAAGAGCATAAATTCATCTCAGCAGATGAGTATGAGAATGCAGTGAACGAAAAGATTCAATTACAGGAAGGAACCCGAAGCAAGAATGAAAGGAAATACCCTTACTATGTTGATGCAGTACTTGATGAAGCAATAAATACGTACGGATTAACACAGGAAGAGATATTTACCAGAGGATATAAAATTTACACGGAAATGGATCAAAACCTGCAATCAAGCCTTGAAAAGGTATATCAAAAAGACTCAATCTTCCCGGCCGGCATGAATGGTCAAATTGTCCAGAGCGGTGCAGTCCTTCTTGATCCAGCGACAGGGGGAGTCAGAGGGCTGGTCGGCGGCAGAGGTGAACATGTTTTCCGAGGATTCAACAGGGCCACACACATCAAAGCCCAGCCCGGATCAACACTAAAGCCTTTAGCCGTTTACACACCTGCCCTTGAAGAAGGATACTCACCAACATCGATGCTGAAGGATGAACCCGTCACATACGGTGATTACACACCGGCTAACGCTTCAGGACAATATGCAGGCGAAGTATCTATGTATAAAGCTGTGGAAAACTCGATCAATGTACCGGCTGTATGGCTGCTTAATGAAATTGGACTGGAAAAAGGGCTGGATTCACTTGAAAGATTCGGCATTCCACTCGAAAAAGAAGATGAATATCTCGGAATTGCCCTGGGCGGAATGAGAAAGGGAATTTCACCTTTAAAGCTGGCCGAGGCATACGCGGCTTTCCCTAATGGCGGCAAACGCAACGATGCCCATTTAATTACGAAAATTGTAGGCCCGACCGGAAGCATCATTGCGGAACGCGACAAAAAAACAGTTAAAGTGACGACGAAAACCGTATCTAACCAGATGACTTCCATGCTTTTAAATGTAGTTGAAACCGGCACAGGTAGCGCTACGAAGATAGAAGGAGTTCAAATCGCCGGAAAAACGGGTTCAACCCAGCTCCCCTATAAAGACATTAACGGAACAAAGGATCAATGGTTTGTAGGCTATACACCGAATTTGGTTGGCGCTGTCTGGCTGGGGTACGACCATACTGACAGGGAACATTATTTGTCAAAAAGCAGTTCGGAGACAGCAGTCCCTGTTTTCAGATCAATAATGGAGTCAAGCCTGCCACACATGCAGGAGGGCGAATTTGCGACTAAATCGGTAAATGAAAAGCTCGAGAAAAAGGAATTAACAGAAGAAATTGGTAAAACCATTAAAGAACAAGCTGAAAAATTCGAAGGAAAACTGAGAGAGGATCTTCCAATCTGGAAGGAAAAATTGAGAGAAGGAAAGCAGGAGCTTGAAGATTTCGGCAGATTCCTGAAGGACAAATGGGATCAATTCAGCAATTGAATAAGCGTTAAATGGAGAATGGCTTACATAGCTATTCTCCTTTTTCTCTCCGCAGTTTTCACATGGTTTGTTGCTATTTATATATTATTTACAGAGTTGATTGGAGCTGAAGGTACGAGATCCTCGAAAATGCATTCGCATTTTCTTTGTGCGGTGTTTTTCCCGGGAAGCTTATTCAACGTCCTGCGGAAGTAGCGGGACAGGTGAGACCCCGCATACGCGAAGCGTCACGGAGGCTCACAGCCTGCCCCGCGATTCGCTGAGCATCCTGGACCGGAAATCAACGGGCAACATTAATAGGCGAAAACCAACAATTTATATAAAAAGAGCCTTTCTTTAAGAAAACTTTATACTGGAATAATTCAAGAAAACAGTGTAATCTAAGTATTTATAGCACTCACTAACAAAATGACAGCATTCGCTATCATAATGCTAGCTGTCAGACATTAATAGCCAGGAGGATTACAATGAGTGGAGAAACCCGTATTCAGCTTAATGTCCGCATATCAAAAGAGACTTCAAATAAGCTTGATGAAATTGTTGATTATTATCAGGAAAACACGAAACTCGGCAGGATATATAAAGGCGATGTGTTAACAGATATTATTGAAAAATCATATGAAGTAATGAATAAGCAAAAAAACCTCAATAAGAAATTCTAATTTATAGCTGGAGGGAGATTACATGAGGGATGTTAAACTGACCGATATCTATCAGCATCGGATCGCACAAAAGTATATCACTCGCTCCGGCATCGCTCATGCTATTGCCGTTGCCTATCATGCATTCCAAATTGCAAAGGAGATGGAAGTAGATGTTGACTCAGCAGCCAAAGCGGGCTTTATGCACGACATCGGCCATTATACCTGGTACAAAAACGGAAAGTGGGATTATGACCTATACAGGCAGAATGACATTCATGCCATTAAAGGTGCCGAGCGGGCACATAAACTCCTGATCAGACTTGGCGAAAACCCGATCAAAGCAAAGGAAATTGCCTTGGCCATCCTTTTTCACACGGATTCATTTCTGCCTGGAGGAGAAGTTGTCAGAACCCCGCTGCAATCCCTGGTCAAACTGGCAGATGAAAAAGATGAAGAACCCGGTGGAGCTCATCACTATCGAGAACTTGATTTTGAGCGAGCTATGAACAGCCTCGAAATACTCGATAATAAGATTGATCATTACCTTGAGAAAAAAGAAGAATAACCTGCATTTCTGTCATGTTTTGCGCTTCCCCAGGAAATTCAGTTTTAATTTTTTGAAGGGAAGCGCATGTTTCATGAAGAATTATAATTTATAGCGATGATCATGTTTTTGAATTATTATGTGCAGGGATGGTGTTGCGGCAGTGAGGGCAAGGACACGAAGACAACAGTCATTAAATGTGGAAGAAATAAAATTTAGAGTAACAACTGTATTTCTGCATCTATCATTTTATGCAATGATTATATTTATCTTAATACTGTTTTTGGAGTTATTTGGTTAACGTACATAGAAAAATCCCGGGTAAAGCCAGCTTCTTTCCCGGGAACTGGTCTAGGACTTTGTCAAAACACCTTTTTCAGATAAATATTCTTCCACTTCTATAAAATCATTTACCGGAACAAACCTTATGCCCCTTTCCCGGAGAAGGTCCTGAAGCCCTTTTTTGGCAAAGGTAATATCAGCATGCTCTGCAGGGTGGGAGTCCGGTTCACTATCCCCCATAAAAAATACAGTTTCATATTCCTTCTGCAAGTCCTGAATGACCTTCGATTTATCAATGCCATATTGTTCATGATAATGCTGATGATTTTTATCAATATTCATATGAACATTCTTCTCATGGTAATATCCTTCATTCGAAAAGACCTTAACATCTTTAATACCATACTTCTTTAAGATGTGATGGATGTAATAGTCTGTGCCTGCACTTAAAATATAAAAATCTCCGCCATCCTGCTGTATCCTTTCAATAAACTCAGGAACATATTCATCTATTTCAATGGAATAAATATCGCTGATAATTTGTTCCTCATCCTGATTAATGGATGTGAAGACCTTATCCAAAAAGTCAATATCCTTAATCTCTCCAGCCTTCCATTTGGGCATCAGCTTGCGCCCCTCCGGAAAATATTTATCCATCATAATCAGATAAAAGTCTCTTTTAGAAATCGTTCCATCAAAATCCGAGACAAAAGCCCATTTTTTCATTTTAAAACCTCCAATAAGACATTTCTTCCTTTTAATCTATCTTAACTTTACCCTTTGTTTTTTATGTTCAATCAGGGAAAAAACGGCTTATGATTTTATTCCTGATGAGATTAATGGTATTATTAATTTGATTTTTACATAAGGAGATGATTAGTATGGCAGAAAAAGGATACATATTAATGAAAAACGGTGAAAAGATTGAATTTGAACTATATCCTGAAGCAGCACCAGGGACAGTTGAAAATTTCAAAAAACTTATAAATGAAGGCTACTATAATGGCTTGAATTTCCATCGTGTAATTCCTGGATTTGTAAGTCAGGGAGGCTGCCCGAACGGAACAGGCACTGGGGGTCCAGGGTACACAATCAAGTGTGAAACAGAAGGAAACCCTCATAAGCATGTAGAAGGATCTCTTTCTATGGCACACGCGGGCCGCGATACGGGCGGAAGCCAGTTCTTTATCGTTCATGAGCCACAGCCTCACTTAAATGGAGTTCACACTGTTTTTGGAAAAGTTACTTCCGGCATGGAAGCAGTTAAAGCAATGAGCAATGGCGATGTTATGGAGAAAGTTGAAATTCTTGAAGGATAATCAGTTTTAAAAGAGCCTTTAGGGGCTCTTTTTGTTTTTTACCAGACTATTTAGGTAAAATGAATATAGCTTGCAATATCGGAAGGATGGTTATATGGAGCCTATTAAAGACCATTTGAAAGAAAATCTTGATTTGCTTTTTGTCGGTTTCAATCCAAGCATTCGATCTGGAGAGACAGGCCACCATTTTGCAAACCCAAATAACCGCTTTTGGAAAATTCTTCATGAGTCACGCTTAACTCCCCGTAAATACACCGCAGCGGAAGATTATAAATTATTGGAATTGGGCTATGGAATGACAAACATTGTCGCGAGGCCTACTAAAGCAGCTGATGAAATAACCAGGGAAGAATATAAAGAAGGCAGAGAAGATTTAATAAAAAAAATCTCTGAACTTAAACCAAAAGTCGTTTGCTTTGTTGGGAAAGGCGTATATCAGGAATACAGCCGCAAAAAAAAGCTGCCATGGGGAATTCAGGAGAAATCAGTAGTTCCCGGCACTATCGATTTTGTTGCACCTTCATCTTCAGGGCTGGTGAGAATGAAAATTGATGAAATTATTCAAATCTATGCAGAGATTCCGAAGCTGTTAAAGACTCTTTAATTCAGCAGACTGCCATTTATAGTCCAATTTTCACAAATTTTGCCTTTTTATCCCGCAAATTCTATTAAAGATCACTACCATTGATACTGTCGTTAAATAGTCAGAATTGTTAAAATGTAGTTAACATCAGGAACCGGCTCTAATTAATCTCTTAAGGAGGGAAAGAAATGGAGCAAAATGTTCGTGTCATTCCTTATCAGGTGATTCAGCAGGAAGAGGATGTTACTGAAGTTCCAAGTGGCGTAGAGCTGATTCAAGCGCCAAAAGTTTGGAGTGAATCAAAAGGAAAAGGAATCAAAGTAGCTGTACTTGACACGGGGTGCGACATTAGCCATCCTGATCTGAAAGACCGTGTAGTAGGCGGCCGTAACTTTACTGACGATGATAAAAGCGATCCAAATAGTTTCAAGGACTATAACGGGCACGGAACACATGTGGCAGGGACTATTGCTGCCCATGAAAATGATGCCGGTGTGATTGGTGTAGCTCCTGAAGCTGATCTCCTTATTGTAAAGGTCTTAAATAAAAATGGTTCCGGACAATACGAATGGATTATTAAAGGCATCCATTATGCCATCGAGCAAAATGCAGATATCATCTCCATGTCGCTTGGAGGTCCGGCAGATGTTCCGGAGCTGCATGATGCGATTAAAACTGCTGTAAATAAGAATATCCTTGTTGTGTGTGCAGCCGGAAATGAAGGGGATGGGGATGACTCGACCGATGAGTTTGCTTATCCAGGCTGCTATAATGAAGTGATTAGTGTTGGGGCTATTAACCTCGAAAGGGATTCTTCCGAATTTACAAACTCTCATAATGAAATAGATTTAGTGGCGCCGGGAGAAGGGATACTTTCTACCTTTCTGAACGGCGAGTACGCAACCCTCAGCGGTACGTCAATGGCCGCCCCGCATGTTTCCGGGGCTTTGGCCTTAATCAAGGAATTTTCAAACAGACAGTTTGAAAGAAAGCTTACAGAACCCGAGCTTTATGCTCAATTGATCAGAAGGACGGTTCCGCTTGGCAACTCTCCAAAACTTGAAGGAAACGGACTCGTATATTTAACCGTTCCAGAGCATTTAGCCGGAATTTTTGACCAGGAGTTCAAATCGACGGTTCTTAATGCCATATGATTAAAGTGACTAGTATAGCAGCGGAATGGGCAGAGGCTCAGTCAAGGTATATTGAAAGTGTACAGAATGAACCCTACTATAATCCTGAAGAGGATATTATTAATCAAGAGAATTACTACCCAACCCTTGATTTTGAGAAAGAGGATCTCCCGGAACAGGTTCATTACCTGTTGGTTCAAAGCCATGACAGGCAATTAAATTATTCACCTCACCAATACGTATATCCCTGGGTGGACCTGCAGGAGAACCTGAAACTTAAAAGCTTGTATTCAGGTAAGGGGATGGATCCTCTTAAAGCGATAGACCAGGATCTCAAACTTCTGCAGACTATTCGTGAAAGTGGTTTTCACAGTAATGGAAGAGAACTATTTAACACTGAGCATGTCGTCCCGCAATCATGGTTTGATGGAAGACAGCCAATGAAAGGGGATTTGCATCATCTTTTTGCCTGTGAGCCGGCATGCAATAGTATGAGAAGCAATTTTCCCTACTTTGATTTTGAAGCCTATGTCCCGGAAATGGAGGCGGCAGGCGTCAGGAATGGCTGTGGAATGGCAGAACTGAAGAAGTTTGAGCCGGAATATGGAAAAGGGATTGTCGCAAGAGCTGTATTCTATTTCGCTGTCAGATATAAAAAAGAACTTTTATTGGACAAGAAGATGGATATGCAGACTTTGCTGAAATGGCATGAAGATAATCCGGTGACTATATATGAAAAGCATAGGAATGCTGCCATTCAATCTCTTCAGGGGAACAGAAACCCCTTTATTGATTTTCCTGAGCATGCAAAGAGAATGCTGGGATAATGAACAAACCCGTCTGAACTCAGGCGGGTTTGTTTTATAATAAAAAAAGAAGGAGGAGTTATTACACGTGCAGCCATTTACAGAAAAAGTGATAAAAATTATTCAAAATATCCCAAGAGGAAAAGTCATGACATACGGACAAATCGCAAGGCTTGCCGGGAGCCCCCTGGGAGCAAGACAGGTGGTCCGGATTCTTCATACTCAAAGTGAAAAGCATCAGCTCCCGTGGCATCGCGTTGTGAACGGGAAAGGGGAAATTGGGTTTAGAGACAGTGAATGGCATGACATTCAAAGAGAACTATTAGAAAATGAAGGGATACAATTTAATATAAATAAAAGAATAGATTTACAGGAATTCGTCCATGAATCTTCAAAATCGATATAAAGAAGCGGGCATCCAATCGGAAGCCACGCCTCTTTATAATCAAATATACCTAATTTGTTTTTGAAGCATATTCCTCAATCATCTCAGCTGTAACATACTTTCTTGCAGGTATTATGCCCTGTTTGGATAGTTCATTTATCTCAGCAGTTACTTCATTTATCTTATCTGCAGAAAAAGGAAGTCCCCTCCTGCAAAGATCCAATGCTTGTTCAATATAATACTCTCGCTGCTGATCCAAGGCAGCAAACCTCGTGATTATCTTATTTTGCTTTCCAACATGTTCAGATATTGCTTTATGTACACTCATTCTTTCCACCCCTTATAAAATTCACCTTTTTATATCATACCATTTTTTCTAAAAGTTTCTAAGAATAAATATTCTTGCTGGAATAATATTTTATTTAGTAAAAATAGAAAAAAACAGTGATCCCACATAACTTGTACTGTAGAGAATAAAATAGTTAAGCAAGCAAAAAAATGAATCTTTTTCCTCATTATGGAAATAAAGGGAACTCACCTTTCTAAGAAGAAATGGTAATAAAACAATGGAAGGTGGCTTAATACATATGAAAAAGAGTGTAAAAATGTATATCAGTTTATTGCTGGTATTTATGCTGGCACTTGTTCCTTTAGCCCAGCACGAATCTCCTCATGTACAGGCAACAGAAGAAGGCAGTGAACTTGTACAGCAACTGAACCAATTGCTGAATAATGATCCTATACTCCAGGGAGGCCTTGCAGGAGTCAGTATCCGAAATGCAAAAACCGGCGAGCTAGTGTATGACCACATAGGTGATGTGCGTTTGCGGCCGGCGTCTAATATGAAGCTCCTTACAGCGGCTGCCGCTCTTGAAACGCTGGGTAAAAATTATCAGTTCACCACAGAACTTCTCCACACAGGCTCAATAAAGGGGAAGACACTGCAGGGTGACTTGATATTAAAAGGAAAAGGAGACCCAACTCTTTTAAAGGAAGATTTTGATGCATTTGCCGCTAAAGTAAAGGAAGCAGGCATAAAGGTTGTTCATGGCAACCTGATCGGTGATGACACCTGGTATGATGATGTGCGTTATTCAACCGATCTGTCATGGAGCGACGAATCCTGGTATTATGGCGGACAAGTCTCAGCACTTACTGCCTCCCCAAATGAGGATTATGACGCGGGCACAGTCATTGTAGAAGTATATCCTGCAGAAAAAGCCGGGCACGAACCGATTGTAAAAATGGTCCCGGAAACAGACTACATAAAAATCGTTAATAATGCGAAAACCGCTGCTAAAGGGGGAAAGAATAATATCCATATTGAAAGAGATCACGGGACGAATACCGTTACAATAGAAGGAGAAATCCCAGTTGAAGGAAGCCGTTCAAGGGAATGGATCTCTGTATGGGAGCCGACTGGCTATGCATTGGATCTATTAAAGCGTTCTCTCGCTGAACAAGGGATAAAATTGAAAGGGAAAACAGTAGCAGGCACTGCCCCTGAAAGAGCAAAGCTGTTTGCTGAACATAAATCCATGCCGCTTAAAGAACTTTTTATTCCTTTTATGAAACTAAGCAATAATGGCCATGCAGAAACATTAATCAAGGAAATGGGCAAGGTTGTCAAAGGGGAAGGCAGCTGGGAAAAAGGGCTTGAAGTATTGGAAGAACAGGTGAAGGCCTTTGGAATGAATGAGGAAACTCTCGTGCTCCGGGACGGTTCCGGGATTTCACATGTAAACTTAATTCCGGCCAACGAAATCTCTAAACTTCTTTTTGAAGTCCAGGACGAAGAATGGTTCTCTTCTTATTTGAACTCATTGCCGATTGCCGGCGACACAGACCGAATGGTAGGGGGTACTCTAAGAAATCGCATGAAAAATTCCAATGCAGCCGGGAATGTCAAAGCAAAAACTGGTTCCATCTCGACTGTCAGTTCGTTATCAGGTTATGTTAGAACATCCAGTGGGGATGAGCTTGTTTTTTCCATTATTTTGAACAACCTAACTGAAAGTGACAAAGGAAAAGTGATTGAAGACAAAATTGCTACATTGCTAGCCGATCAATAAACTCAATAAACTGCAAAAAAGGGCAGTATACCGACTTGACGGAATACTTGCCCTTTTTTTATGCCTTACTCTGCTTTTGCTGCCTGTATTTGAAGGTCAATTTTCACTTTATCTCCAACAAGGACTCCCCCTGTTTCAAGCGCTGAATTCCAGGTTAACCCGTAGTCGCTTCTTTTGATAGCGCCGGCTGCTGTAAAGCCAACTTTTTCATTTCCCCATGGATCTTTGCCTGATCCTTCATATGTCACAGCAAAGGTCTCTGTTTTTGTTACACCATGAATCGTAAGATCGCCTGTTACATCATATTCATTGTCACCCTTGCTTACAATGTCTGTTGAAGTAAATGTCATTTTCGGATGGTTCTCTACATCAAAAAAGTCTGAAGAACGGAGGTGATTATCGCGATCTTCATTTCGTGTATCTACACTAGAAAGTTCAACATTAAATGTAATATCCGCAGTTGTTAAATCTGCAGGATCTGCTGTAATTTCAGCATCAAAGCTATTAAAGCTGCCTTTCACGTTTGCGATCATCATATGCTTGATAGAAAAGTCCACACTGCTGTGTGCTGGATCAACTGCCCATTTAGTTTTTGTCATTTTAATTCTCCTCCATTAGTTTGAATTCATTTGTCTCGAATTCAAGATATTTTAATTATAAACAAATTATATGCCGCTTCAAGTTTTATGTCAATGATATTTTTTGAAAAGATGGTAAAATGAAGACTACTTAAATTTCCACTATCATACATAACCTAAGTCATAATGATTACATCGCATATTGGCGTTGTTTAAAGGGGACGGAACATGAATCAGCTTGAACAGATATACACTAATGCTGAAGAGCATACAAAAATAAAAATTCTGGAGGATGCCGACCGTTATCTGGGCGGACAGGAATCAATGCCCTCCTATAAGGAATATCTTTCTGAAAGATTTCATTATATCGATCAAATCTGGGTAAATGTGTGGCTGAATAAAATAACCGCTAAAATATCCAAGCAGGAAAAAAAGAAATATTTAAATGAAAAAGGGTATGACACTGAGAATGTTGATAGGAAAATAATCAATCATCTGTTCCGTACTGAAATGAGAGATTATCAGCCTTTTAACAGTTTGGACTGGCTTAATGCCCTGTTTGAAAACAATAAGGAAGCTTGGGCTGAGCGCTATAAGAAGGCAAGAGTCCATTATCTGCAGAAAGCAGAAGAGGAGCAGCTCCAGCGAAGAAAATATCGAACTCGTGAAAATATCGAAAAAAACATCGAGGAAATTATTGAAAAAGATTATAGCCTTCTTTATCTTCATGTCAGACATAAGACTTCAAAACAGCTTGTTTCTGATTTTGAAAATAGGACAAGGTATCAGAAGGTGGATACCTTCGCACTGGAAGAAAAGCTTGAGGAAACTGGCAGTTTCAATGCCGAAGATTATACTGTCATGGGAGAATTCTTTGAGGAGCTGACAGGGAATATTCATAAAGCATTGTATTATGGAAAAGGCTATTTCGAATATGAAACGTATTACTATGTCTATAAAAACCATATATCTGGATTTCTTTCTGATTCTCTGCAAACACTCATCCTGCAGAACCTTCCGCAACATCTTTTCGAGGAATATGAAGATGCATATGGTAAACCGCTGACCGGGAAGTCTGTTAAGAAACTTATAGCCCATACAATACACAATCTAAATGACAGCTTTTTTGAAGCTATTCAGGAGGAATATGTTGGTGATTTGGTCAAGCTTGCTGAATTTCCATTTGACCCTGAGCGCCATCAAGAACAATTGCAGAAG
This sequence comes from Cytobacillus firmus, assembly GCF_023715565.1. Lineage (GTDB taxonomy): Bacteria > Bacillota > Bacilli > Bacillales > Cytobacillaceae > Cytobacillus > Cytobacillus firmus_C. The sequence continues at coordinate 21,603 of NZ_JAMBOJ010000009.1, forward strand.
GACATTAAAGACCGGGAAAGAAAAATAGCAGAAGAACTGGCTGAGCAGCAGCGGAAGAAAGAGGAAGAAGAACGCATGCTCGAAAATATTTTCGGGCAGGAATACAGTCCTTCAGTGGAACGCGCAAAAAAATATGTACTTCATATCGGAGAAACCAATACCGGGAAAACCCATCATGCGCTTGAATGCATGAAAGCTGCAAACAGCGGTTTGTATCTCGCTCCTTTGAGGCTTTTAGCTCTCGAGGTATATGATAAATTAAACCGTGATGGTATACCCTGTTCTTTGAAAACCGGTGAAGAAGAGAAGACGGTTGCAGGTTCACAGCATCTATCCAGCACAGTGGAGATGTTCTACGAAAAGGATTTTTATGACGTCATTGTGATCGATGAATCCCAGATGATTACTGATAAAGACAGAGGCTTTTCCTGGTATAAAGCCATTACTAAGGCTAATGCCAATGAAGTCCATATTATTGGAAGCCGAAGTGCAAAAAGTATGATGCTGCAGCTGCTTGGCGACACAGATATTGAACTGAATGAATACAGCCGGGATATTCCACTTGAAGTGGAGGCAAAGGAATTTAAATTCAGTCATGTTCGAAAGGGCGATGCACTTATTTGTTTTTCAAGAAAGAGAGTGCTTGAAACGGCATCAAGACTTCAGCAGGAAGGACACTCAGTAAGCATGATATATGGAGCAATGCCTCCTGAAACCAGAAAAAAACAAGTCCAGCGTTTTATAAATGGTGAAACATCTGTTATCGTTTCCACTGATGCCATTGGGATGGGGCTTAACTTGCCTATCAGGAGAATTGTGTTCCTAGAAAATGATAAATTTGACGGAACGAAACGAAGGACCCTTACTTCCCAGGAAGTGAAGCAAATTGCTGGGAGAGCCGGCCGAAAAGGACTTTACAATATTGGGAAGGTTGCTTTTACAAAAGATATCAAAAGAATGAAAGCTCTGCTTGAAATGGAAGATGCACCGGTACACAGCTTTGCTATCGCCCCGACCAATTCAGTATTTGAAAGATTTCAAAGGTTTTACCGCGATCTCGGATCATTTTTTGAGCTTTGGGATAAATTTGAAAGCCCAAGAGGAACCAAAAAAGCAGCTTTAACCGAGGAGAGAGACCTATATGAAAGGGTTCGCGGCACAGAAATAGAAGCAAAGCTCGGCCTGATGGATTTATATGGTTTTCTCCATCTGCCCTTTTCAAAAAAAGAATCCGATCTTGTCCGTCAGTGGGAAGAAACCATGTATGCCATAATTGATGGCGAGGAGCTTCCTGAGCCCCGTATCAAGAACCGCAATTTGGAAGATCTTGAGCTGACTTATAAAGCAATCGGCCTGCATTTATTGTTCCTATATAGACTTGAGCAGAGAACCGAGGCGTTATATTGGGAAAGATTAAGAGAAGAAATCAGTGACCATGTCTATGAAAGACTGAAAACGGACATTAAGGAGCTCTCAAGAAAGTGCAGAAAATGCGGCAAAAAACTGCCATGGGAACACGAATATCAAATCTGCGATGAATGTCATTCTTCACGTTCAAGAAGAAGGTATCATTACTATAGAAGGTAAATTTTAAGCCTGCTGGAATAACAGCAGGCTTTTTCACTTTCAAAACGGGCGTTTCCGCAAAGTTTGTTGCTATATTATATTACATTTACTGAGTAGATTGGAGCGAAAGGTGCGAGATCCTCGAAAACGCTATCACATTTTCTTCGTGCGGTGTTTACTCAAAGCAGCATATGCAAAGTTCTACCGGAGTAGCGGGACAGGTGAGACCCCACAGACACGGAGCGTTGAGAAGGCTCACCGCCCGCCCCGTGGTTCGCTGAGCAACCTCTCGCTGCTATCAACGGACAACATTGATAAGCTAAAACAACAATTAACGTGAAAAGAGTTTTCAAAAAAGACAACAAATTTATGAATTTCATCCGTCCCTTTTGAATACATATTCATGGAAAACAACTATGCAGGTCTCAAAGGGGCGGTAAAATTGGCAAGCAGCACACATCAGGCAGAAGTAAATATTCCGATTGAGTCAATATGGAGCTTTGTCAGTGATATTGGGAATTGGGCGCCATTAGTGCCCGGATATATTGCACATGAGGTATTGAATGACAAAGAATCAACCTGGAGCTTCAAAAGCGATATGGGGATTATCAAGAAAAAAATCGAATTAAAAGTAGATATAACGAGCTGGCAGGAACCAACAAAGGTTACGTTTCAGTTAACAGGACTTAATGAGAAGTTTACGGGACATGGCTACTTTCTTGCGGAGAATGGAAGGAATAAAAAAAATATCATGACAGGATCACTTGACATTTCAGCAGAGGGAATGATGGCTAAAGTTGCCAATTCCTTGCTAAATACAGCTCTTCCTGAAATTACTTCAGAACTGACAGAGGCTGTGGCATTAAAGGCCGAACAGGAATACAGAGAGCATGCAGGCGTATAATTTGCCCCAATGAAAAGAACTCATATACTCTGAGTTCTTTTATTTCGTATATCGATTAGCGTAGCTGGAGGCCACGAATGCTTCCGGCTTTATTTTTGGTTCAAGGCCGATTGATTCGATCCTGGACACCATTTCTTTAACGAATTCCCTGGTTTTATTTCTTTTGCCTGATCCGATGTCCATATGCCCTTCCATTGAGAATGATCCGCCCTTATAAAGGAATGGCAGAACAATATCAAACATTTTGTCTTTGTAATCCTCTGTGAATAAAGAGACCACTTCTTCAGTAAGTGAGGTTTCATAGGAGATTCGCTCATGAAGATGCAGCATTTTTCTTGGTATAACAGTTTTCCGGATACATGCCCAGGCGCCTTTTCGCTCATTTTGGATCACAACCCCGGTTATAAACACAGTGCGATTGCAATGCACCTGTGAATCTGTACCAATCATCAATCTGAAGTTCCCATCAGGATTTCGTCTTATAAAAAGTAAGATCCGGTCGAAAACCTGCTCAAAAGTCATATTCCTCTCCTGGAGATTTTGAAATTTATATTCAGCATTCACTTATTATCACCACATTAAGTATTTTGTCTCGGAGTATCACTCTTCCACAACCTTTAACTTAAAATGTAATTCTTATTACTGCCATTATATTGAGGGACACTGAACAAGTTGTATAATTTTTAGAAAAAATTGCTGCTGCTGCGCAGAAACAGAAAATGAATGGGAATCTCCATATTGATAAAAGCTACAGTAAAGAGGAGGTTTGCTTATGAACAAAACACTTATTTTAATACTAAAATTAGGAGCAGCCATGATTGCTTTTGCCATAGCGCTTGATTTATTCTTTGATGCAACATTCGCAGATATTCTTTCCTTCAGTATTCTGGTAACAGCCATATCCTATTTGCTCGGAGATCGCATCATTCTCCCTCGGCTGGGAAACAGTAATGCCCTTATTGCTGACTTTTTCTTAGTTTATGTATCTGTTTGGGTGTTTGGGAGTGTGCTGCTTAACGGTTACCTGCAAATTGCTTGGGGAAGCATCATTTCAGCAGGTATTATCACTCTTTCTGAAATCTTTGTCCACAGAATGCTTGTAAATAAAAGGGCAGTCAGCCAAGAGAAAGAGGGCGGCCAAACTGCTCTCAATCCGCGGCTTGCCTACGGAATGGAAATAGCTGAAGAAAGAGAGCCAACAAAGGATTGGGAATAAATTGATGTTTGCACTTAGAAGCCCACTGCAGGCCATTTGGTCTTAACCTGGGCTTTTTATTTTGAACTAACCACTTTTTTCGCGTTTTTATCCAACAGAATGCTTGCTATTTTACCGCTTAACACACAATATAAATAAGGACATATTAATAAAGACCAGGAAAAGAAAGTAGGGTTTTATTTGCAGGAATTTTTAAAACTTGGCATTTCAGAAGAGCTATCAGATATTCTGCTGCAACATGGCATCGCTAAGCCAACGCCTATTCAGGCGCAGGCTATTCCAGCTGTTATGGGAGGAAAGGATGTCATTGCCCAGGCTCAGACAGGAACCGGAAAAACATTGGCATTTATCTTGCCTATTCTGGAGAAAATGAACCCAGATGCCCTTCAGATCCAGGCTCTGATTGTAACGCCGACAAGGGAACTGGCATTACAGATAACAGACGAAGTACTGAAGCTTACGAAAGACAGTGATATAGATGTCTTAGCTGTATATGGGGGGCAGGATGTGGACAAGCAGCTCAAAAAGCTGAAAAAGAATGTGCAGATTGTCGTGGGGACACCTGGACGGCTGCTGGACCATATCAAACGAAATACCATTGATTTATCACAAGTGGATTTTTTAGTATTGGATGAAGCCGATCAGATGCTGCACATAGGCTTTCTTGATGATGTTGAAAGAATTATTAAAGAAACACCTGACAAAAGGCAGACAATGCTTTTTTCTGCCACTATGCCGGCAGAAATAAGAAAACTGGCAAACAGACACATGAAAGAGCCGCAGTATATCCAAATTGAAAAAACACAGGGGCCAGCCCATTCAGTTAAACAAATAGCGATACATACCGTTGATCGCGCCAAGCAGGGTACGCTGATAGAGCTGATTCAAACCCATAGACCATTTTTGGCCGTGATCTTCTGCCGTACAAAACGCAGAGTAACTAAATTATTTGAAGTGCTGAAATCGAACGGTTTTGATTGCGATCAGCTTCATGGGGATTTATCACAATCGAAACGTGAACAAGTAATGAAGAGATTCAGGGACGCAGAGATACAGCTATTAGTTGCAACGGATGTAGCTGCCAGAGGGCTTGATGTCGAAGGGGTCACCCATGTTTTTAATTATGATATCCCACTCGATCCCGAAAGCTATGTCCACCGCATTGGGAGAACCGGCCGTGCGGGCATGAAAGGATTGGCAATTACGTTTTATTCGTCTGCAGACAAGCCGCTCCTTGAAGCAATTGAAAAAGGACTGAAAATTACTATTCCTAAGCAAAACCTTGGCAATAGCGATATCAAGCCTGATGCAAAACCTGTAAAAAAGAGGCATGACTCCAAACGCCAACCTTCCTCTGGAAAGAAAAATGACAGCAGAAAAGGAAGCCAGCCAAAATCAAAAGAAGACAGGTTTTCCAATGAAAAAGGCAGAAAAGACAAAAGCAATTCACCCCGGACAGGCCGCACAAAAAACCAAGGGAAAAAGACACCGTCTTCCACAGCTTCAAGAAATACATCAAAAAGACGGGGAAGATAAAGATATTTGAGGAGGAAAGCAATTTGTTAAAAGACCGGATGGAAAAGCACTTGAAAGAACAGCCCGCTGAACTTTATAAAAAAGAGCAGGAATTTGCCCAAAAGCACGGGCTCTTGAATAATGGTCATGAAGTAGAAACCAGGAATCGAGAAGACCGCTTTAATGAAGCATATATAGAAAGAGGAGATAAGGAAACAGAGGAAGTTCTCGGACAAGAATCTGCCGACTTTTTAAATCAGCCGATAGACTACTTCAAAAATCATAAAAATGAATTTATGTATCTGGAGTCGAAGTGGTTTGACCTGATCGGGGCGGATGCTGTTTCCTTTGAAACTGATGATGTTTTTGGCAACTATGAAGTCATGCTGGGACTGAAGCTGCCAAAAAAAGCAGAATCAGCTATGAGAGCATTTATAGATGAGAATACTCATACAGGCACGCCAAAATACAGCCTGATGTTCAGCCAGCAGGATGGGCTTTGGGATTTTAATTTTTCACTCAACGATATTGACGGCTTTAAAGAGGAGCTATCTATTCAAGATGCATATCAATTAGTTTACGAATTCCTTTTTAACCTTGTGTCAGAAGTGGAAGAAACCCGCAATAAGTAAATACTTACAGCCAGATATTAGGATGAACTCTTAATTTTTTGTCCAAACCATGATAAACGTCATGGTTTGGACATGACACCTATGTCTACAAAGCTGTTCGCAAACCCTTTATTATTAAAATTAACGTCATGATGAAGGGAATTAACAAATGACTTCAAAACAAAAACAACTCAACTTAAAAAAACAAATGGCACCTTATGAAAAATCAGATTTAACAAAAAGCATTATGCAGCTGGTAAATACGCTGGGACCATTTTTCCTGCTGTGGTTCATGGCTTATAAAAGCCTGAGCATTTCTTACTTGCTGACGCTTGGCATATCTGTCGTTGCAGCAGGCTTTCTTGTCAGGACCTTCATTATTTTCCATGATTGCTGCCACCATTCCTTTTTCAAAAACCGCAAAGCAAACAAAATCATTGGCACAATCACTGGGATCCTGACCGTCTTTCCTTATCACCAATGGCAGCATGACCACAATGTGCACCATGCCACCAGCGGTAATCTGGACAAGCGCGGTACTGGAGATATCTGGACACTGACAGTGAAAGAATATCAGGATGCGTCATGGTCCACTCGTGCAGCATACCGCATTTACCGCAATCCTTTCGTTATGTTAGGTATAGGCCCTATATATGTATTTTTGTTAAAAAACCGTTTTAACAGAAAAGGGGCAAGAAAGAATGAACGCATCAATACGTACCTTATAAATGCGGCCATCGCCGGTTTGTATGCGTTTATGTGCTGGGCTATCGGATGGGAAGCGTTCCTGATGGTTCAGGGGCCGATCTTTATGATTTCCGGAGCAGCCGGAATTTGGCTTTTCTATGTACAGCATACATTTGAAGATTCCTATTTTGAAGAGGATGATAAGTGGGAGTATGTTAAAGCTGCTGTAGAAGGAAGTTCCTTTTACAAGCTGCCAAAAGTACTTCAGTGGCTTACAGGGAACATCGGGTTCCATCATATTCATCACTTAAGCCCGCGCGTTCCTAACTATAACCTTGAAAGCGCCCATTATAATACAGCTGAACTTCAGAATGTACCGACGATTACTCTTTCTACCAGCCTGAAGTCACTTCAATTCCGCTTATGGGATGAAGAAGCACAAGACTTCACCGGGTATGGAGCAGCAAAGAAGTCTTCTGTCAGCAAAAACCAGAGCAGAACTAAAACGGCATCTGTGAAGCCGTAAACTGAATGTATAAGCTGAAGAACAGCTCCTTTGTGGTATGATAGCAAAGGAGCTGTTTCATTATTTCACGAATAAAAAGAGGTACTTCATATGTTAAAAAATTATTTAACTGCATTGAAAAGTTCAGGCATTTCTCCATATATATGGAGTGTATTCAGCATTCTGCCGTTTTATTTCATCTTCAGATCTACATCTAAAATCGCCATAGCCGTTGGAATTATCCTGACTATCCTATTTTTTATATCGCTGCGTTTTGCTTTTCTTTCGCGGAAATGGCCAGTTTATTTATGGACTGGCATCTTAATCAGCATATCGATCACAATGACCATTCTTTTTTCATTTATTTACTTTGCCTTTTATATTGCTTATTACAATGGACATATCAAAAACAGGATTGCCTTTTTAACGCTGTATGTCATCCACCTGATCGCAACCACCATCTCCATAAACATTAATTTTGTCACCCAGAAGCCATTATTTCTCGAGCAGATCCCTTTTATTATTATCATTTGGATCAGTGTGATTTTGCTGCCTTTTAACATTCATAATAAGAAAAAGCAGGAAAGGCTTGAGGAACAGCTCGAAGACGCCAACAAAAGGATCGCGGACCTCGTTAAACAGGAAGAAAGGCAGCGGATCGCCCGGGATCTTCATGATACACTCGGACAAAAATTGTCTCTTATCGGGTTAAAAAGTGATCTGGCCAGGAAGCTCATCAATAAGGATCCTGACCAAGCAAAGGAAGAGCTTGTAGATGTTCAGCAAACAGCCAGAACAGCATTAAACGAAGTTAGAAAAATGGTTTCCCAGATGAGGGGAATCAGGCTGAAGGAAGAAATTATCCTTGTTAAGCAAATTTTAAAGGCCGCATCTATCCAATTCATCGGGGAAGAGGATATCAAATTAAAGAATGTATCCCTGTTCCTTGAGAATATTTTAAGCATGTGCATGAAAGAAGCTGTAACAAATGTAGTAAAACACAGCAAGGCGACAGAATGCCGTATCAATGTCGAGCAAACCTGGAATGAAGTCAGCATTACTGTCCAGGATAACGGGGTCGGCATGAACCCCTCAACAGATGTAGGCAAGGGGTCTGGTCTACTTGGCTTAGGGGAGCGGCTGGATTTTGTCAATGGAAGCCTTGAGATTGAATCTGAGAATGGAACAACGATTATAATGAGAGTACCTACAGTCGTGAAGGAACCGAACAAGGAGGAGAGGGCATGATAAAGATCGTCATAGCTGAAGATCAACGGATGGTGCTGGGTGCTTTAGGATCCCTGCTAAATCTCGAAGATGATATGGAGGTCATTGGGAAAGCTTCGAATGGGAAAGAAGCCATATCCCTCGTCAAAACTCTTAAACCGGATGTATGCATCATGGATATTGAGATGCCGGAAAAAAGCGGCCTGGAAGCAGCTGAAGAATTAAGAGACAGCGGCTGCAAAGTTATTATTCTGACGACCTTCGCGAGGTCAGGCTATTTCCAGCGTGCCCTCAAGGCCGGTGTAAGAGGTTACTTGCTAAAAGACAGCCCAAGTGAGGAACTGGCAAGCTCTATCAGAAACGTCCTGGAAGGAAGGCGCATCTATGCACCTGAATTAATGGATGATGTCTATGGCGAAGAAAATCCGCTGACAGACCGGGAAAAAGAGGTACTGGAACTGATAGCGAACGGCAAAAACACTAAAGAAATTGCCGACCAGCTCAGTATTAAGACAGGAACTGTGCGAAACTATATCTCGGCTATTCTTGATAAACTCGAAGTTACGAACAGGATTGAAGCCATAACCCAATCCAAAGAGAAGGGCTGGTTTAAATAAAATTTTAAATGAAAAAGGACAGCGGCCCATTTTGGCTTAGCTGTCCTTTTTCATATTTTTTATTTCTTCCATCACAATGAAGGCAAGATCATCATTTCCGAACAAGGATAGAACACCAAGCAGAGTCTGATCAGGCACATCGCCTGCTTCTGCTTTTGGGACAGTCAGGTCCAGAGCTTCCTTTAGTGAACTGTTTTCTCCCTGATCCGGATATGCCTTTAAATAGATTTCCTCCGGATTTAAATCGTGATTGATGCACCACTGGGCAAATACGAGGATCATCATTTTCTCTTCGCCCTGATAGTTTTGAATAATTTTATCTTCAAGCTCTTTACTGTTCATTATCATAAATCCCCTTTTGTATTGATATATTGATTATAAATTTAAAAAGATGATTTTTCACCTTTATTTCTTTTTCTTTTGCTTATAGAATTTTCAGTAATCCTGATTAATTCTAAATTTATTGTCAATTCGTATTGACATTTATATAGTAGAATATCATAATATTAGAAAAACTTATAAAAACTTTAACAAATAACTGCACTACTGCCTTGAAGTAGAAAAGAGCGGAAGGCAACCCTTACAAAACAGCATACAAGTCTTTTAATGACTTCAGCTATTGCTGTTGAGCATCCAAATTGGTTGTTTCAGGGAAGCGAGCCCTTTCGTCCACGCTGGGAGGATGACTGGGCGTTTTTATTTACACTCTTTTAAGAGCAGCACGAAAAGCAGGCATTAGGTTTTTAAATCATCTACAGATAGGGAGTTTTGACAAATGACAGAATTTAAAATTGAAATCAACCACACACCTAAGAAAAAACAAAAACCTGCATTTGATAACCTGGTGTTTGGCAAGAACTTTACAGATCATATGTTTGAAATGGATTATACTGCCGGACGGGGCTGGCACGACCCAAGAATTGTACCGTATCAGCCGCTTTCTCTTGATCCCGCCGCAATGATTTTCCATTATGGTCAGAGTGTCTTTGAAGGGTTAAAAGCCTATCTTACCATTGATAATGAGGTATTGCTGTTCCGCCCTGAAAAGAATATGGAGAGATTGAATAAATCCAACTCCAGGTTATGTATTCCTGAAATTGATGAAGAGCTTGCTCTTTATGCCTTAAAAGAATTAATTTCAGCTGATCGGGACTGGATTCCGAATGTTGAAGGAACTTCACTGTATATCCGGCCGTTTGTCATTTCAACTGAGCCATACCTGGGAGTGGCTCCATCAACGAGATACAAATTTATCATTATTCTTTCGCCGGTAGGCGCTTATTATAAGGAAGGCATCAACCCTGTTAAAATTGCTGTTCAAAATGAATACGTGCGTGCCGTAAAAGGGGGAACAGGCACAGCTAAAACAGGAGGGAACTATGCAGCAAGTCTCAAAGCTCAGGAGCTTGCAAGCTTAACGGGATATTCGCAAGTTCTATGGCTTGATGGAAAAGAAAATAAATATATTGAAGAAGTGGGAAGCATGAACATTTTCTTCAAAATTAACGGAGAAGTTGTAACACCAGAACTTAATGGCAGCATCCTGGAAGGAATCACTCGAAACTCTGTACTGGAGTTACTGAAATATTGGAATGTTCCGGTGACTGAAAGAAGAATTTCTATTGAAGAAATCTATCAGGCACATGCCGATGGCCAGCTTGAAGAAGCATTTGGAACAGGCACGGCTGCTGTTATTTCTCCAATTGGAGAATTCTTCTGGGACAACAAGATTATTGAAATTAATGAAGGTAAAACCGGGGATCTGTCCAGGAAAATCTATGATACACTGACCGGCATTCAAAAAGGTACCGAATCTGATCCATTTGGATGGAGTGTAAAAGTGGCAAAGAAAGAGACAGCAGGCATTAAATAATACTTTATGACTGGATCGGCATCTAAAGCCGATCCTTTTTCTATTTTAGGCATGAAATCCCTCTAAAACGGGAAAATATAGAAAGAACCTATTAAGGAGAGGGGATTAAAAAATGGACAAGATTGAAGTAGGAGAAGTTTTTACAATTAGTGATGAAAATGATCAGGAAATGGAAGTGGAGGTTCTCGCATCTGCAGAGGTTGATGGGAATCAATATGCTGCTGTCAGCTTTGTCGAAGATCTTGAGGAAGACACAGAAGAAGATATTGATGTGTTCTTTTTAAAACTGGATGAGGATGGCGACTTTACACCCATTGAAAGCGATGAAGAATTTAACAAAGTCTCAGCGGTATTCGAAGAAATGATAAAGTGAAACTATAATCAGTGGGGCTTTTCCCACTGATCTCTTTTTTTACATATCCTGGAGAACGACTACGGAAACAGCAGGTGATCCAATGAAAATACTTTGCATCGATGGCGGGGGGATACGCGGTGTTTTTGCCGTAAGCATTTTAAAAGCTCTCGAAAAGGAACTGAAACAGCCTGTCTGCGACTATTTTGATATAATCGCAGGCACAAGCACAGGGGCGATCATTGCCTCTTCACTGGTCATGAAAAAAGATATGAGCGAGGTCCTGAATGGATACGAATCATTCGGGAAGAAGATTTTTGTCAAACAGGCTAAGGTCGGCCTTTTTAAAAGTGTCTACAGTGATAAGTATATGCGGCGCTTTTTCCGGAAAGCCTTTGGTGAAACGCAGCTGTCCGATATAAAAAAACCGCTTTTGATTCCAGCTGTCGATGTAACACATGGCAAACCGTTTGTGCACCGTTCCAATTACGGAAGTCCCGGCAATGATAGCCTATCCATGAAGCTTTGGGATGCAGTGCTTTCCTCCTGTTCTGCACCTGTCTATTTCCCGCCTAACAACATCAGCAACAGTTATTTATCCATAGACGGAGGGTTATGGGCGAATAATCCATCTCTCATTTGTATTACGGAGGCTATGCATCACTTCAAGATTGAGCTGCAAAACATAAAAATCCTTTCGCTAGGTACAGGTCTCCAAAAAATTGATTTTACGATTGATCATGATAAATATTGGGGTGTAAAGCATTGGCTGCCATTCCAGCTACCGTCCATGAAAGTGACGCCCAAGTTATTGGACTTGGCTCTGCATTTATCCTCCGAATCTGTGACCTACCATTGCAAACATCTTCTTGGAGAAAATTACCTGCGCATTAATGAAGATCTGGGTGAAGAAATGCCTTTTGACGAAGTAAAGTTTGTGGAAGAATTGATTTTGCTTGGAGAGAAGGTCTACCAGGACCGGCGGGAGGAAATTAGGAAGTTCTTACTTTCATGAAAAGGAGCAGGGACTTTTCCTGCTCTATTCTCATTTTATCACAGAATAATACTTTAAGGCTCTTCTGTGTTTTGTAGAACTTCAGCAATCGTTTCAGTGAGGCTGTGAGGACCCTTTGCGTCATGGCCAGCTTCCCAGTTCATCATTCCGCCAAATCCGCGGTTTAAAGCCAGGATGGTTTTCTTTTTCATGGTGGCTGATCCATTATAGTAATAGCTGATGCCATTTATGCTGATTATATCTTTTCCTGCATATTCAGGATTATTGTTTATGACGGCCTGATAGGATACAGGCTTAACAGCAGGATCCTCCGGCTGAGCATAAAGTGGAACACCTAAAACCAGCTTATCCTTGGAAATCCCCTGTGAATCAAAGAGATTCCCCCAATATTTGACGATATTCTCTGTAAAAGAATAGGGAGACAGATTAGCAGCATTGTATCCGCCATCCCACTGGCCGTCATATGCCATGATATTTACATAATCAACTTTAGTGAACATGTCAGGCTCATACACAACATATCCGTTCTCTGTACCTGTAACACTATGAACCTTGGCATGAACCGCAACAGATAGCTCCTTGCCGTTTGCATGGAGTGCTCCGCTCAAATGATTGATAAAAACAGCCAGGAATCTTGCATCCTCCTTTGAACGCGGATGCTCAAAATCAATATCAATTCCGTCAAGGTTTTCCTTTTTAACCAGCCCCAAAAGTTCTGTTACTAGCCTGCTTCTCGAGGAATCTTCCGCTATTGCCTGTTTAAAATAATCATAGGATTCCCCGCCCTTGAAATGAAACCATCCCCCCAGAGCCAGGAATGCCTTCACATCTTGCTTATGAGCATTTGACACCACTTTCTGCAGATTATTCCGCGCCGTCTTACCAGAAAATGAAATGCTTCCGTCCATCTCAGGATGAAGCAGGGACAGGCTGTTTAATAGACTGGAGCCCATATGTGTTTTTTGTATAATAAATGCCGGCAGCGAATCCGCCGGAAAAAATAATAGCAACCATGATCAAAACGTGATATTTTCTCTTCACTTCTGGAAAACCTCCATCTTTCAATCCTTTAAAAGTGTAACAAAAAAGAAAAGATGGAGGGGGTGGTAATTTATTGCTGACATTCCATTCCTCAGAATAAACAATAAACTTTTAATAAATATGATTCTCATCACATTACGGGCCTTTCCTTCATGGTACATTCCTTATAAGTCTAGTAACAGCCTTGAAAAAGGATTGAAATAATAGGAGGAATTGTACAGTGAGCGAATTAATTAATAACCGTGAGCATCCCGATTATCATAGCCATTCTATTCATAACAACAATGAAACATCTGCTCAGCCTAAAGCGGAAGAACAGCCTGGGCATCCCGTCCATACTTTCACACGGGAGAATAAGGCAATTGATAAGCATTTGAGAGAAAATGTTAAGATTCATATTGAGGCGTTCATCCAAGATGATCACGAGCAAAATGTTTATGCACTATTGGAAGACTTCACCCTGCTCCTTGATCTTGATAAGCATTACAGCCGAAAGGAAAATTTGCTTTTTCCTTACCTGGAGAAGTACGGAATTTATGGCCCAACAAATAATATGTGGAGCATCGACGACTTTATCAGAGATGGCATCAAGGAAGCCAAGAGCCTTCTCACCCATTACGAGGGGGACAAGCAAAAGGTCATCAATGCCGTCCGTTTCGTTTTTAATGAAGTCAGTGCCATGATTTACAGGGAGGAAAATATCCTTTTCCCAATGGCCTTAAAAAACCTTACAGAAGATGAATGGGTAAAGATTGCCCATGAAAGTGACGATATCGGTTTCTGCCTAACCGGACCAGAAAAGGAATGGATGCCCGAACGGAAAGGGATTGACGGGAACGCCATATCGGAAGGCTACATCAAAATGGAAACCGGCATGTTATCCTTAAAACAGCTGGAGCTGTTATTTAATCACTTGCCTGTAGATATCACCTTTATTGATCATGATGACGTAGTCCGGTATTTCTCTCATGGCAAGGAAAGAATCTTCGCCAGGACAAAAGCCGTAATTGGGCGAACCGTTCAAAATTGCCATCCGCCCCGCAGTGTACATGTAGTGGAGGAATTGCTCAAGGACTTCAAGGAAGGACTAAAAGACTCTGAAGATTTTTGGATTAAATTCAGGGATAAATATGTTTACATCCGTTATTTCGCTGTACGGGATGATAAAGGGCTTTATATAGGTACCCTTGAATTCACACAAAACATCAATCCCATACAGGAAATCGAGGGAGAGAAAAGGATTCTTTCATAATCAAAAAAAGCTAAAGAGCATCACGCTCTTAGCTTTTTTTGATTTTTGATGGATTATTGACCTTGTATAAAACAGGTTCTTCGATAATGAATTCCTCATCACAGTCTTTCCCTTTAGGTAATTTCTTTTTAACTATTTTTCCATCGAATTCGAGGCTTTCACCAGGCTCAAGTTCAAATTTCTTTAACGTTTTCGAATGGGAGCACCAGCCAATCCCGACTTCAATCGATTCGTCCTTCTGAATGATAAGATCTTCAAGTATGATGACTTCATCATTGGCTTCATTGAAATGATTCCAGCTCAGGGCAAACTGCTTAACTCTAGCTGTAAAGTGGACCTTTTCTGCCGGAAGCTCCAATGCAGGCTGTTTTTTCTTTTTTGCTTTATTGAGTGCAGGTTTATCACTTTTGCTTTTTTCCTTTGTTGCGTCCTCAGACTTCTCTGCGTCTTTTTTGGAAGATTTCTTTTCAGAAGAAGCTGAGGAGATATCCCTAAAATCAGCAGCCAGTGCCTTTCCAAAGCTTGGGGATTGCATCTCCTTAAGGTAAGCAGGATGTATGCAGCTCAGATTTCCATCCTGAAACTCGATAATAATTGTATAAAAGTCACCAGACTCTCCGTACTTCTGGTACCCTTTAACCGTTACAAGGCGCTGCTGTGTTTTTTCTTTATACCAGAATTCCTTTTTTACTTCCCTAGTAGTGGATAACCCCCATTCCCTGACTTTCTCTTCATAATGGGCATCATCCTGAAACGTTTCGAAATCACCCGCTGGAGGGAAATATGCAGTATTATTTGAGTCTTCTATATGAGGCAAAGTAATAGCCAAACCGTCCACATCCTTTCAACATTATTTTAATAGCCAAAAATGATAAAATCAAAAATGAGGAAGGGTTTTTGCGATAACTTTTGAATATAGTTAATTATTAGTGGCTGTTTTTTGTAAAGTATGTTGCTTTTATTTTACCTCTGAGGTGATCTTCGCTGCGGGCAATTGATCCTCGAATCCTGACGCATTTCCCTCGTGAGGTGGTTACTAGAGGAAGTTTATTCAATGTCCTGCGGGAAGTGAGGGATCGAGAGACCCCGCAGGTGAAGCCGAGGAGGCTTACGTTACTCCCCGTGGGTTCGCTGCGTGCCTGATGCAAAAATCAACGGGCTGAATTCGATGACATAAAAAAATGTTTGCTGTAAAGGAGTCTATAAGATGAAGACATACAAAGACAGAAATGACATTCCCCTGAATGAAAAATGGAATCTGGAAGATATATACCCAAGCTTGGAGAAATGGGAAGAAGATTACAGGCAGATTGAACAACTCGCCGATAAGCTGAAAACCTTTGACGGACAAATCCATGATGGTCATTCTCTTTATCAATACCTCGAAAAAAAAGAAAAGCTTTCTTACATATTTAATAAGCTGTATGCCTATGCGATGCTGAAAACCGATGAAGACACACGCGTAGCAGATTCGCAGGCGTATGTAGATAGGGCAAAGCAATTAAGCGTTAAAGTCAGTTCTTCGACATCCTTTTTTATGCCTTACCTCTTAAGCCTGGATGAAGAAACCCTAAAAGCCTATATTGCTGAAGAAAAGGGCCTGAAATATTTTGAAGAAGATCTGCTCGAATCCTTCCGTTATAAGCCGCACGTTCTAAATAAGGACAAGGAAGAAGTTCTATCCCATCTCGGTGAAGCACTTTCCGTTCCCAGCCATACTTTTGGAATGATTAATAATGCAGATATAAAATTTGGCGATGTAACAAAAGAAGATGGCGAGAAGATTGAATTGACACGGGGCATGTATGCGAAAATTATGGAAGAAGAAGACCGGGAAAAGAGGAAAGAAGCCTATAAGGCTTATTACCAGCCTTATGTGCAGCTGAAAAACTCCATTGCTTCCACCCTTTCTGCCGCAATAAAAAACAATGTCACCATGGCCAAAATCCGCAATTATCCTTCAGCACTTGAAAAAGGACTATTCGGTGATCAGGTGCCAAAGGAAGTGTATGTAAACCTAATTGAAACGACTAAAAAGAATATCCGGGCTATGCATCAGTATACCGCAATCCGTAAGGAACAATTAAGCGTTGACGAGCTGAGGCAATATGATTTAAGTGTTCCTTTAGTAAAGGGTGTTAAACCAGAAATTTCCTATGAAGAAGCTTATGACACAATGTGTAAAGCGCTCCAGCCTCTTGGGCATGATTATATTTCTATTCTGAAGGAATTTAAGTCTGGACGCTATATTGATGTGCGTGAAACTCCAGGGAAGCGGTCAGGTGCTTATAATCTCGGCATTTATGGAGTTCATCCATATATCCTTCTGAATCACCGGGATGATCTGGACAGCCTCTTTACACTTGCTCATGAATGCGGGCATGGTGTCCACAGTAAACTGAGCTCACAGCATCAGCCGCAGATCACAGCCCGATATAGCATCTTTGTGGCGGAAGTGGCTTCAACAGTCAATGAAGTGCTCCTGATTCATTATTTGCTAAACACGGAAAAGGATAAAGACGTCCGCAGGCATCTGCTTAATCATTTTATTGATCAGTTTAAAGGTACCTTTTTCACTCAAGTCATGTTTGCTGAGTTTGAGATGAAAACCCATGAGTTAGCAGAAAAAGGAGAACCGCTTAACGCCGAAGTATTCAGCAGGATTTATGAACGATTATTCCGTGAATATAATGGGGATGAAATTGTTTTTGATGAAGAAGTAAAATTCGGCTGGGCAAGGATCCCTCATTTTTACCGCCCATTTTATGTTTATAAATACGCTACCGGATTTGCGTCTGCCATTCATTTAGCAGCGAAAATTCTTGAAGGGGACAAAGAAACACTTCATAGCTATCTGGAGTTCTTAAAAAGCGGAAGCTCTGATTATCCGCTGGAACTGTTAAAGAAGACCGGAGTGGATCTGACTTCTCCATATCCAATTGAAAACTCACTTCAGAAATTCAAAGAGCTTGTCGAAGAATTTGGAAACCAATAGAGAATGGGCCTGTTTCTTAATATAGAAACAGGCTTTTTACTGTTATAAATAAAAGTGCAGCATGCTGAAATACATTAATGGACAGGATGAAATATTCCTGCAATAATTGATGCAAACTTTAATTAAAACGAAGAAAGAGCAAATATGAGTGTGAAGGATGAAAGGATGAAAGTACTTCTGGCAAGTCCGAATTTTCACCAGGCAAGAGGAAACACAGTTACCGTTCAGCGAATATCCGAAAACCTTAACAAGCTGGGCATTGAGACTGAAATTATCAATATGACAGACAGCTGCAAATTATCAAGACTGCCAAAAGCTGATATTGTGCATGGCTTTAACGCTTATCGGTTTGGTCAATTTATGAAGGGGCTTGGTGAAAAACCTGAAAGATATGTCGTAACCATGACCGGCACTGATTTAAATATCGACCTTCATGATCCGGAAAAGAAAGCTGAAGTCAGTCAAACTATTATCAATGCCGAAGCTATTCATGTATTTGATAAAGAAGCTAAGCTTCTCCTCGCAGGTGAAATACCTGAAGCAAAAGATAAAATCAGCGTTATCCATCAGGGCACTGTAATATTTTCTGAAACAGGAGCGGATTATCAAAGAGAACACGGGACTTTTGTATTTCTGCTGCCGGCAGGAATCCGCAAGGTGAAGAATATTCCTTTTGCTATTGAAAATCTTAAGGTGCTATATGAAAGGAATCCCAGCATCCGTCTTTGGCTGGCGGGTCCTGTTATTGAAGAAGAAGAGGGAAATATCGTAAGGACCCTTACTAAAAGACATAAAGAATGGGTTCAATATTTTGGCCAGATTCCTCATCATCATATGGGAGAACTATACAGGCGAGCGGATGCTGTATTGAACACATCCCATTCTGAAGGTCAGCCTGCCGCCATTCTAGAAGCAATGGGGTATAGCCTTCCAGTTCTTGCAGCCAATAACCTGGGCAACCGAAATATTATTTCACATCAGAAAACCGGTTTAATCTATAGTAACACGGTCGAATTTCTTGATAATGCAGACAAACTAGTGAATAATAACAAATTGAGGATTAAATTGGGGCATGCTGCCAAATTCTACGTGGAGGGCAGTCATTCTTCGGAATTTGAAGCCAAAACACTTCAGAAAATTTACGAAACCATCTTAGCAAAACCCCAAGTATATATTGAGTAGGCAAGGAGGGAGAAATATGTCGAGAGAAGAAATCGTAAAACTGACTTCTTTATCAACTAAAGGCGGCTGAGGATGCAAAATTGGTCCTGAGGACCTGGCGCAGGTTCTGCGTCATTTGCCAAAGTCTGTACCTGACCCCAACCTCCTGGTAGGATTGGATACATCAGATGATGCAGGCGTATATAAAATAAATGATGAAACTGCCCTTGTGCAGACACTGGATTTCTTCACTCCAATCGTTGACGATCCGTACATGTTCGGCCAAATCGCCGCAGCCAATTCGCTGAGTGATATTTACGCTATGGGCGGCAAGCCTATAACTGTCATGAATATTGTAGGGTTCCCTATCAGCAAATTGGATAAAGGCATACTTGCAGACATTCTGGCTGGCGCATCCGATAAAGTAAAAGAATCAGGTGCAGTTTTAGTAGGGGGGCACTCCATTGACGACCAGGAGCCAAAATTCGGCTTATCTGTTACTGGAACCGTGCATCCTGAACGGGTGAGAACCAATGCTTCGGCCAAGCCTGGTGACAAGCTGATTTTAACCAAACCGATTGGTGTAGGCATCCTGACTCAAGCGATAAAAAGGGATATGCTGCATCAGGAAGGAATTGACCGAGTGATGGAAGTCATGGCTGCTTTAAATAAAGAGGCAGCAGAGGCTATGGATAACTATCAGGTTAATGCCTGCACAGATATTACCGGTTTTGGACTTCTTGGACATGCCATGGAGATTGCGGAAGGAAGCGGCACAGGGATAACGATTGAAAGAAGTGCTGTCCCAGTCCTCCCAAAAACAAGAGAGCTTGCTGAACAGAACATTATTCCCGGCGGTTCTAAAAAGAATCATAAGTGGCTATCCGGACGAATTCAATACGAAAATATTGATGATGTTGACCAAGTGATTCTTTGTGATGCTATAACATCAGGAGGACTTTTAATAACCGTTCCTGAATCAGAAGCTGAACCACTCCTGAATGACCTTAAGGCAAAAGGAGTTGAATGGGCTTCCATCATCGGGACAGTCACAGATCAGAATCCCGGAAAGATTACGGTGATCTAAAAAGGACTCGAACAGAGTCCTTTTTTACCTTTACTAACAAACAAAATAAATAAGGAAGTGCTAACATGAAAAAATTCTTAATGCTCTTAACTATCTTTTCACTGCTGCTTTTATCAGCGTGCAGCGGAAATGAAAAAGATAACACAGATAAAAATGGAAAAGATCAATCGAAAGAAAAGTTTACCATTGGTGTCATACCTGTTCAAACAGAGGGATCGATGGAAGCTGCCATGGAAAAACTGCAGTCAACCTTATCCGAAAAACTCGATCGGGAAGTAGCTGTAGAAGTTTATCCGGATTATAACGGTGTGGTGGAAGCCATGAACTACGATAAAATTGATATGGCTTATTTCGGCCCGTTAACATATGTAGTTGCCCATGAGAAAAGCGGAGCAAAAGCCATCATTACACAGCTGATTGATGGAGAGCCATTCTATTACTCATATATCATCACCCACAAAGACAATCCTTGGAATTCACTTGAAGATTTATTGAAAAACAGCAGTGAAACGGATTTTGCCTTCGGTGATATCAATTCGACTTCAGCATCTCTTATCCCTGCCATGGAACTGAAGAACCGCAAAGTCTATAAATCAGAGAATGATCACAGCTTTAAAAGCGTACGTTTTACCGGCTCACACGATGCTACTGCATTGGCAGTTCAAAATAAACAGGTGGATGCAGGTGCAGTCGACAGCGCCATTTACAACCAATTAGTGGATTCAGGAAAAGTTGACGGAGATCAAATTAAAACGATCTGGAAATCAGAAAAGCTTTTCCAATACCCTTGGGCTGTACATGAAAATACTGATGAAGAAACAATTAAAGCACTAAAAGAAGCGTTTCTTGCAATTGAAGATCCGGAAATTCTGGATGCATTCGGAGCAAGCGGATTTACAGAAGCAAGCAACAAAGATTATGAAAGCATCCGCGAGGCTGCCCTAAAAGAGGGACTTATTAAAGAATAGGGCTGATAAGATTGTGGTTTAAAAAACGCAGCATAGTAACATATTTGATGTTGGTTTTATTTGTTTATCTAAGCATGAGGCTAACGGAATTCGATTTATCGAAATTCAAGGACTTCCGAAATATGATAGATTTTCTGTCCCATTGGTTCCCGATGGATTTTTCTCTCCTTCCAAGGATCCTTGAAGACAGTCTGGAAACCTTGGCTATGGCTTTTCTGGGAAGCTTTTTCGGTCTTATTATCGGGCTTCCCTTAAGCTTTATGGCCGCTAAAAACACAGCCGGCTCAAAATATATTTACCATATAACAAGAGTGGGCCTCAGCTTTGTCCGCTCTATTCCTGAAATTGTTTTTGGTTTGATTCTGTTGACGGCTCTTGGACTCGGTCCTTTTCCGGCTGTCCTGGCCATTATGTTTCATAATATTGGAGTACTGGGGAAACTGGTTTCAGAGCTCATTGAAGCCTCCGATCCAGGCCCTCAGGAGGCCATGAAGGCGGTTGGGGCAAAAAGCTGGTTTGCTTCCCTGTTCAGCATCCTGCCTCAAATATGGCCTAATGTATTATCAAATTACTTTTACCGGTTTGAGGTTGCAATAAGAACTTCCCTAATCTTAGGCTTCATTGGCGGGGGAGGAATCGGCCAAAGGCTTTTTAATGATTTTAAAACCTTCCAGTACAGTTCCGTTTCGCTCGATGTCCTGGTCATTATGGTCATTGTTATTCTAGTGGACCTTTTCGGAAGCTATGTCAGAAACCGAGTGATATAAAGGAGGCAGGAAATGCTTGAGATTCGAACTATAACTGTCCGTTATCCCGGCATGAAGCATAACGCGCTTAATTCAATAAATCTGACGATACACCCTGGAGATTTTGTTTGTGTGCTGGGTAAAAGCGGTGCCGGAAAATCCACTCTGATCCGCTGTTTAAATGGTCTCCAGACACCTTCATCAGGGGAAATCATCCGGGATGGCCAATCTTTTGCCGAACTTAGTGATGAACAGCTACGGAAAATCCGCAGGGAGATGGGAATGATCTTTCAGCATTTTAATTTAGTTCCCAGATTGACTGTCCTGCAAAATGTCCTGACAGGCATGTTCGGCTACAGAAGCAGCTTTAAGAACCTCATTGGATGGTTTAAGGAGGAAGAAAAGGCACGGGCTAACCAAGTCATTGCAGAAGTTGGCTTAACAGAGTTTGCCGAACGCAGGGTTGAACAGCTTAGCGGAGGGCAGAAACAGAGAGTTGGTATTGCAAGAGCGCTCCTTCAAAACCCAAGGTTCCTGCTGGGAGACGAGCCTGTTGCCAGCCTGGATCCCGGAACTTCAGACCGGATCTTCAGCCTCCTGAAAGAGATGCATGATCGGCATGGCCTTCAAACCATCATTAACGTCCATGATGTTCAATTGGCTAAACGCTATGCGACCAGGATTATTGCCTTAAAAGATGGTGAAGTTGTTTTTGATGGCAAACCAGAGCAGTTTACAGATGATATGTATGTATTTACTTATGATGCAGAAAGTTATTACGGAAAATCATATATCCCATCAACTAAAGAAGAGGGGGGAGAAGAATGGCCAATTGTCCATGAGTAGTGGATAGCTCGAACGTCGTGTACGTTTCGAACGACCCTGACATCCAATTAATTAATGCCGGTCAATCATCAAAGAAAACCTTAACCCTTTCTTTTGACGATGGACCCTCAAGAGTTCTTCCGGAAATATTGGATATATTGAAGACTGAAAAGGTTCCCGCTGTTTTCTTCTGGCAATCAAGGCTTTTATACACCGGGCGCCCGTGGAAAAGGGTCCTCGAAGAAGGCCATCAATTAGGAACTCATTCTTCCAAGCATTCCAATTATGTTAAATTGTCTCCAGAGGAACAATTCCGGGATCTAAGGACAAGTAAGTTAAAGATTGAATCCATCACAGGCCATGAAGTGAAGCTATTCAGGCCCCCTTATGGACAGTATAATGAGCATACCATTGCTGCAGCGAAAGAGCTCGGGCTCTCCACCATATTGTGGCGAATCTCGTCCATGGACTGGGAACTCAAAGAAGAGCCTGAACAAATTGTCTCAAACGTTTTAGAGAACCTGGAAGACGGAGCAATCATTCTATTGCATGAATTAAGCCAGACTGTTGATGCCCTGCCTGAGTTAATTGCTGAGATCAGGGGAAAAGGCTACGAATTCAGTTTGCTGTAAAAAGTATCCTCTCTGAGGGTACTTTTTTTGTGTAAAGAAGTATTATTTTCATAAGCCGCTTTATAGATTGTTAGGTACAATTCTATAAGGGGTGGAGCGAGAGCTTGTTTACGAATATTTGTGACTGAAAACTGGACTTTTATATCGAGGCTCGAACGGACAGTTTGTCGAGCGCTTTTTTATTGATGAAACCAAGAGCTTTATTTTTAAACCACTTACAAACAATACTCAGCTTGGAGAAGAAGTGTGGATTTTCGAAAATGTATTGGCGGAACTGCCTCTAACGTTCTCAAAAATCCTGTCGTATTATGTTCAGACCACACTAAGCAATAATTGGATTATCTTAGAGGATCTTGGCACCATCACACATACTTTTGATTCTAAGATTGCACTTGAACTAACTGCGTTAATGGCCAAATGGCACTCTTTGCCCGCTGAACGGTTTGCCAATACAAGGCTGAGCGGTCCTAAACCGGCTATTGAGGAAATGGCAAACCAAATTTTGCAGAACAAAGAAAAAGTTTTTACTATTTTTAGGTTACATGATATTTCAGAAAGATTAGGAAGCATCCTTTTCAGTACATTTACCTCTAAGCCTTTTTCTGCTGTGAAGGTTCTTTGCCATGGGGATTTGCACCAGGGGAATTTTGGGTATGCGGACGGTAAGACGGTGGTTCTGGACTGGGAACATTGCCATTTAAACATACCTTATTGGGACTTATATCATTTAATCGATATATCACATCCGGATTTCCCTAAGCCTTATGACCATACTTTACGAAATAAGATTCTGGACTGTTATTGCGAAGAATCTCTGTTCCAGACAGGGTGAAATTCAAATTTATTTTCAGCTGTTTTTTCGGTTTGGATGATGCTGTTAATCCAATCAGATTTAGACAATCAGAGTGCGAAATGGACTTCCGAACAGCTGTCGAAACAGTTAAAAGTAACAATACGCAATCTCGTTGAATGTGCGAAAGAAATCATTTAGTTCAAGCTAATTGACAGAAATCGACTAATATGATATTTAAATATTGTTTAGCACTCTTAAGGTATAAGTGCTAATGCAATCAAGAACAGTAAGGGGAGAGACGAACATGGAAACGAAACAGTTTCAGGCAGAATCTAAGAGATTATTGGAAATGATGATTAACTCCATCTACTCTCAAAGAGAGGTGTTCCTGAGGGAGCTTATTTCCAACAGCAGTGATGCGATCGATAAAATTTACTACAAAGCACTTACAGACGATTCGTTAACGTTTGAAAAAGACAGTTACTACATAAAAGTCGTTCCAGATAAAGAGAACAGAACTTTAACAATTAAAGATTCCGGCATCGGCATGACAAAGCAGGAACTGGAAAACAACCTGGGAGTCATTGCCAAAAGCGGTTCGCTCGCTTTCAAGAGAGAAAATGAGATTAAAGATGGCCATGATATTATTGGGCAATTTGGAGTAGGATTTTATGCTGCTTTCATGGTAGCTGATGTGGTAACCGTAATCAGCAGGGCACTTGGCAGTGAACAGGCATATAAATGGGAATCACATGGTGCTGATGGATATACGATTGAACCATATGAAAAAGACACGGTCGGCACTGAGATTATTTTAAAAATCAAAGCAAACACAGAAGATGAAAGCTATGATGAGTACCTTGAAGAGTATCGTTTAAAGTCCATCATAAAAAAATACTCTGATTTCATCCGCTATCCTATTAAAATGGATGTGACTATCAGAAAACCAAAAGAAGATGCTGAAAATGAGTTTGAAGAAATAACAGAAGAGCAGACCATCAACAGCATGGTACCAATTTGGCGCAAAAATAAAAGCGAGCTGACAGACGAAGATTACGAAAAATTCTATCAAGAGAAGCATTATGGCTTTGACAAGCCGGTAAAGCATATCCATATTAATGTGGATGGCACCATCCGCTATAATGCCATTTTATATATTCCTGAAAATATTCCATTTGATTATTACTCAAAAGAATACGAAAAGGGCCTTGAGCTTTATTCGAATGGCGTTTTAATTATGAACAAGTGCGGAGATCTTCTGCCTGATTATTTCAGTTTTGTCAAAGGACTGGTGGACTCCGAAGATTTATCACTTAACATCTCAAGGGAAATGCTACAGCATGACCGCCAGCTTAAGCTTATTGCCAAAAACATCAGCAAAAAGATTAAAAACGAACTCCAGCAGCTGATGAAAAATGAACGGGAAAAATACGAACAATTTTATAAGTCATTTGGACGCCAATTAAAATATGGTGTCTACAGCGATTTCGGAACTCATAAGGAAACACTTCAGAATTTATTGCTGTTCTATTCTTCAACAGAAAAGACCTTAACATCTCTTGATGAATATGTATCAAGAATGAAGGATGACCAGAAATATATTTATTATGCTTCCGGAGAGTCATATGAAAGAATCGAAAAGCTTCCGCAAACCGAGCTTGTGGCGGATAAGGGTTATGAAATTCTGTACTTTACAGAAGATATTGATGAGTTCGCTATTAAAATGCTGATGTCCTATAAAGAGAAGGAATTCAAATCGGTCTCAAGCGGTGACCTCGGCATAGAGAACGAAGAAGAAAAGCCGTCAGAAGCAGAGGAAAAGGAAAATAAAGAACTGTTCAGCACCATGAAGGAAATATTATCAGGAAAAGTAACAGATGTCCGTATTTCCAAAAGACTTAAAAGCCATCCGGTGTGCCTGGCTGCAGATGGGGAAGTCACCATAGAAATGGAAAGGGTACTCAGTAGCATGCCTGACAATCAAAATGTTAAAGCGAACAAGGTACTGGAAATCAATTCAAGCCATGAAGTATTCCAGGCTTTGAAAAATGTTATGGAAAATGATAAGGAAAAGTTAAGTCTATATACTAACCTTCTATATAACCAGGCCTTGCTGATTGAAGGCCTGCCTATCAGCGACCCTGTGGAATTTACGAATGATATCTGCAAAGTTATGGTCTAATGAACATACAAACAGCCCGATTCAATTGGGCTGTTTTTGTCGTCCAGGAATATTTTATGGACTAATAAACACACTAAGCAATAGTGAAGAACTATGCTTGTATGGCAATTTAGATGAACTATCTCGCTGATAAAAGGAGAAAAAATACATTCTATAAATCGGGAAGGAGATTAACATGTCTGTTTTCGTTTACCAAACTTTTGAAGTGAAGCAGGAGGATTTCGTTGAAGCTTTAAAAAATCTGAGGATGATCCAAAGCTTTCGGAACGAAAATTACCAGCACAAGGTTGAGCTATTATCGCCAATATCAGGAGATGATCATACTTATGCTTTTCTTTCCACCTATGAGGGTCTCGCTGAAATGGAATTGCAAAACAAAAAAATGTTTGAAGATGAGGAATACAAAAAATTGATTGAACAATTTTTCCTAGAGGATATTGTGCAGGGAAGCATGAAAACACAGCTTTTCCGATCTGTTACAGGCTTAAAAAGCGAAAGTTCCGAGAAAAAGAAATAAGGTTTTTGGCAAATTTCCATGTGGCATTGAAACCGAAGCCGATCATCAGCTGAATCGGCTTATTTTTTTGCCAGTATGCGACGCATAGAGGGAGGTACATCATGGATTTTTTTCTTCCAAGCGGCAATTCCTCGAAAAAAAGTGAATCAGGTGATTTAAAATGGTGGCAATTATCACTGATTGGTGTGGGCTGCACCATCGGGACTGGGTTTTTCCTGGGTTCTGCGATAGGAATTAAGATTACCGGGCCAGCCATTGTTTTTTCATTTATAATAGCGGCTATTGGAACATATATAGTCTATAACCTTTTAGCAAAAATGACAGCAGAAGACCCTCAGGAAGGATCTTTCTGCTATTATGCCAATAAAGCATTTGGGAAATGGGCAGGATTCAGCTGCGGCTGGAATTACTGGTGCTCCAATATATTAATCATGGGAAGCCAGTTAACCGCACTATCCATCTTAACAAGGTTCTGGCTGCCCCATGTCCCGCTTTGGATTTTTGCAGCAGGATATGCCATTCTTTCCATTATCGTCGTTTTAACAGGAAGCAACGGCTTTGATAAGGCAGAAAACCTCTTTGCAGTTATTAAGACCGCAGCTATCATTATGTTTATCATTCTGGCTTTTGCTGCATTGACAGGAATAATGGATGGCAATGTCAAACATCCGGGATTCCCGGGTTCTGCTGGGGCCTGGTTTCCAGAGGGCTTTAAAGGTTTTTGGTCATCTTTAATTTATGCTTTCTATGCATACGGAGGAATCGAAGTCATCGGGTTGATGGCTACCAGGTTAAAGAAGAAAGAAGACGCTCCAAAAGCCGGCATCATTATGCTGATCGTCCTGGTCATCATCTATGTCATTTCACTTGGCTTAACCGTTTACATGGCTTCACATGGGGAATTTAATGAAAAAGAAAGTCCATTCGTGACTGCCATGGAACATTATAACCTGGACTTTTTCCCGCACGTTTTTAACGCAGCCATCATCATTGCCGGCTTCTCAACCATGACTGCTTCACTGTTTGGAGTAACATCATTGCTGGTTACTTTATCTAATGATGGCGATGCTCCAAATTTTTTTTCAAAAAAAATTAAAAAGTGGAAGGACCTGCCGCTGCCATCGCTCGCACTTGCCACAGCGGGTTTAATTGCATCCATTGTAACTGCGCTGCTGTTGCCGGGAAAAATTTATGAATACATTACCACTGCTGCAGGGATCATGATCTTATTCAATTGGTCGTTCATTATTATTTCGGCGATGCGGATATTGGAGAACAAGATATTTGGCAAGCTCCTTGCTATTTTGGGATTAATCCTGATTCTAGCTGCAGTCAGCGGAACATTAATGGAAAAAGAAATTCGATTCGGTTTTTTCGTAAGTTTACTATTTGTGGCATTAATAGCGTTTGCAGCTCTGATTATGCAAAAGGTAGTATGGAAAAAGGAAAGAAAAAGAACCTTTTAAAAACAAACCAAATTTCTAGTGATGTTTTCTAGTGTTTGTTTTTGGCAAGTTTCGTAAAATTGCCAGCATATTTGCATTCCGCTAAGCGAAAATTAAGAATCGGATGATTAAAAACCCATCCAAATTCGTTTCTTAATAAGGGAGTGCTTGCAGTTGAATAACTGGATTTCAGCGCTTTTTAATAATATGGGAAATATGCGCAGGCCAATGATGAATATGTTTGGCATAAAGAGAAAGAGCAACTGGGGTTGGCTATGGGGATCGCTCATCAGCATAGTGCTGAGCACAGCAGCGGTAGTTTTTACACGAAGCCGAAACCACAACGCCAATATGCATCCAATGCAGCAGATCATGAACAAATCAAATTTGAACAATGCTTTTAAGAACCAAAACCTGTCAGCACTTACTGAAATGGCAGATGAGCTTGGTTTTGAGAAGAAGAAGCAATAGAAGATAAATGGAACAAATGCCCCGCATTAAATGTAATGCGGGGCATTTGTTAAGGGAGGGGGTAAAATCATATACTGATAATAATTCGATTTTCTAGTTAACATAATATATATTATAGGAAGTAGTGAATTAAAACGAAAAAAATGTCTCATTATAAGAGTATACTTAAGATAGTGAGACAGTGTTAAAATTTTTATCAAATTTGTTTAATTTGACATTTATAGAATTTTAAAATGAATTTTCAGCTGAAATTTATTTACTGCCAAAATTCATTTTCATTAAGCTCCTGGTTTTATGTTCGATACTCCAGCTGATATTAGTTTAATCTTTACTTAAGGGATATTCTGATGATTTATAAACCCCTCTTATAATTAAGATTAATTTCATCTAGTTTACATAACATAATTACGTGCAACCTTTATCAAAGCTTTTATTCACTATCCTGTGTACTATTAAAGAATATTTCTTCCTGATCTTTATTTTCTTTTTTATTGTTTTTATCTTTATCACCCATTTTTCCATCAGATTCATAACTTAATTCAAATGTATTTTTTGGTTCCTTCTTCATTTCAATCGCTCCTGTGTTTAGATGATTTGGTACAGCATCTTTTCCATTAATGAATGCGTTTTAACCTATACGCGAACACGTGTTCCATATATGTGTCTCACACTTGAATCAGTGCGGCAGTTAAATACTTTCTGGGTGTCTCATAATAAATCAGCTTGCTGAATTCCGGATATACAGATTCAAAGTATATAAAGATTGGGGAATCAAGCAGCCATGGATAGTTGGAGTAAAATGAACGGTCACCATAAATCATGGCTGTCAGCGCCAGATCCAATTCCTTTTGGAAAATGAGAAACCTTATTTTTGAGTATTGATGATCAAATTCCCCGTTGCTGATATATACCCTCCCGCTCAGCACATACTGCCCCATTTGAGGTATCCATTCAGCAAAAACTTCATCACGAAATTTAGGATTAATTGCACTTAAATCATAGCATCCCCCTATTGCCAAAAATAACTCTCCAGTTGCATCTGAGTGTGTAAGTGTATATTTCCTGCTGTCTACGGGTCTGAATTCCGTCGCAGGAGGCATATATTTAACAGACAGCTTAGATGGATTAAATTTGCTCACATGAAGGCCCCCCTATACAAATTTCCTTATGCCCAGTATATGGGATCCTTAAAGAAACGTGACAAATGCCCAGTCACTAACGGGTGCGCGAATTCATTTTCATAACTTTTGTATCTTTTAAAATCCACTTCCCATCTTCATACAGCCAAAAGGACTCTACAAAGGCAATGGTATCTGCATTAAATGCACCGCTTATTCTTTGAACTCCCAATAATCCCTTCTTCCCTTCTATAGGGATGATTTTCAACGTGCTATACGGATTTACCATTAGCTCAGTCGGCTCACTAAGCTTTCCATTTACATACAGACCAAGCCGTTCGTACTCTTCACTTCTATCCCGTAAATCGAACGTATACGATTGTTTGGTATTCTGGATGCTGATAGTAGCTTTGTAGCCATTTTCAAATTGACTATTGATTACTAAGGGATCCGGAACAGACAGGTCGATTAGCTTAAAGTCCTTTAAAGTATATAAATAAAAATTCGACAATCCGCCGCTTCCGCCAGTAGGAATACTAATATACATATCATTTATGGAATCATGGTTAAGATCTTCAAATTGTATATGAGGTTCATAACCCCCTTCAAGCTCCGCTTTATACGTTTTACCATCTGAAGCCTTGACCCTGAGTGATATTTCCTTTAAAAATGCAGCGCCTTCCTCATAATAAACTCCCTTAAGATAGACAGTATCTGCCTTTTGATCACCGGTAACATCCACTTTATCTTTTGACAGAGTATCAGTCTTTTGGTCTTGTTCACCTGCATATACACCGGTTATGGCGGATAAAGACATAAAAAAGAACGCCGCAAACGCAAAAAGCAATTCCTTCTTCATTTATGAATCCCCCCTATTTTTTATTATCTTGTCCAACTATGGAAATTATATGTAAAATGACAAAAAACCTCCTATCCATAGGATAAGAGGCTGTTAAATACTTAAATACTTATTTTGCTTCTTTTTTTAAAGCACTTTCTTTCGTTTCCCAAGATTCTATCCCTTTTAGGCCCGGAATGGAATCAGCATAAAACACAGGGTCTTTTCCTTCTTTCCTCTGTGCCTTGTAATCACTCAATGCGGCATAGGCAATTTTAGCAAGCAATATAATCGCAATAAAGTTAATGATCGCCATTAAGCCCATAAATAAATCAGCAAGGTTCCATACAATGGCTAAATCAACTACGGATCCGAAGACCACCATTCCGATAACAGCTATGCGATAAGTAAACAGCGCAGAGCGGCTTTCTTTAATAAATTCAATATTGGTTTCGCCGTAATAATAATTTCCAATAACAGAAGTAAAAGCAAATAAGAAAATAGCAACTGCAACGAAAGTAGATGCCCATGATCCAACATGTGTGCTAAGGGCTGCCTGAGTCAATTCTATGCCAGTAAGATCAGAGTTCGCATATTCGCCTGATAGCAGGATAATAAAAGCAGTTGCAGAACAGATTAAGATCGTATCCACAAATACGCCAAGAGTTTGGATAAGCCCTTGTTTTACAGGATGGGAAACGGCTGCTGTTGCGGCTGCATTTGGTACACTACCCATACCTGCTTCATTTGAGAATAGACCTCTTTTTATCCCCATCATCACCGCTGCACCCATCGCTCCCCCTGCAGCCTGATCAATGCCAAAAGCACCTTTTACTATGCCGGCAACCAGATTAGGAACTTCAGTAATGTTCATGATGACTATGACGATAGCTACACCTAAGTATATAATTGCCATGATCGGCACAACAACTTGAGAAACATACGCAATTCGTTTAACACCACCGAAAATGATGACAGCTGTTAATGCCGCAAGTATAAGTCCAATGGTTAAACGGCTTGTGCCAAACGCTTGATTAAAAGCAAGGGAAATCGTGTTGGATTGTACAGAGTTAAACACCAACCCAAAACAGAATGTAATGATGATTGCAAAGATTATTCCCATCCAGCGTTTATTCAGGCCTTTTTCCATATAGTACGCAGGCCCGCCCCGGAAGCCATCTTTATCTTTCACTTTGTAGATCTGAGCAAGAGTACTTTCAATGAAGCTTGATGCCCCTCCAATAAATGCAATTAGCCACATCCAGAAGACAGCGCCAGGTCCACCTGCAGCAATCGCAGTTGCTACACCGGCAATATTACCTGTCCCAACACGGGAAGCTGCACTAATAGTGAAGGCCTGAAAGGATGATATCCCTCTTTTGCCCTCAGCAGATACCATTGCTTTATCGCCTAATATTCTGAACATTTCACCAAAATATCTTAATTGGACAAATCTGCTTTTAAAACTAAAAAATAAACCAAGAATAATTAACGCGGCAATCAAAATGTACGTCCATAAAAGATCATTTAGAAAGCCTACGATAGTTTCTAATAGTGCCATGCTATTCCCCCTAAAAATTTTTATTATCTTACAAAAACAACACACTCTTTATAATCTATCAAAAGAATTTTTAATAGACAAGTCGAATATTCATCCATAGGAGTAAAAATTCAATATAAACCTTGATTTCATGCAAAATATAATGGTTTTTTTAACAAGGCATTTAAATATTTTTATTCGTTTCAATCAAACTAGTATAAACTTTTTATACAATCAGCTTTCATAAGAATAACATTATTCACACTATTCCCGATTCATTTTTATATAAAAGATAATCTACACACCGAAATTTATCGGTTCAGCAGACAAATAAACCCCTGTTTTCACAGGGGCTCTTTATTCTATTCAGTTGCATTGACCGTATTTTCTGCCCTTGTCTTCCAAATGCATTTTGCTTTGCCGCTTTCGGAATCGTCAATGATAAACGATCCATTTGAATACCGGTCATTAAAGCGGATAGCCGAAGCATTAACCGTTTCTATATGGCCATTTTCTGTTTCAATGTATAAATCATCTTTACTTCGGACAATTACACAGCCAACAATACGATGAGGATTTGATTTCAATTCACGAAGCATCACTACGCCGCGCTTGGCACGTGAGGTCCGTTCAAATTCAGTCAGCTTCATTTTTTTAATGGAGCCCCGCTGTGTAACAATTACAACAGCCTGCTCTTTCGGATCCTCAATAAGCTGAGCACCAGAAACAAAGTCGCCGTCTTTCAGATTGATGCCTTTTACACCGGCAGCTCTTGCCCCTACTATGCTGACCTCTTCCTCATGGAACCAGAGACCGTATCCCTGGTGAGTCGCAAGGAAAATTTCCTTCGTGCCATCAGTTAAATAAACGTCAAGAACTTCATCATCGCCTTTAACATTGACAGCAACTAGAGGTTTTGAATATCGCTGCGCCTTATATGATTTCAGCTCGGTTTTCTTTACCATGCCATTCTTTGTCATAAACAGAAGATATTCGTTGGTCTCAAAATCTTTTACAGGAATGGCCCGGATAATCGATTCATTCCGGTCAATCGGAATGATGTTGGCAATATGCTGACCGAGGTCTTTCCAACGGATATCCGGCAGCTGATGAACCGGGCAGTACAGATAGTTTCCTTTATTTGTGAACACAAGGAGAACATCAGTTGTATTCATATCAAGCTGGGCTATAATTCTGTCAGAATCCTTCATGCCGAAATCCTGTCCGTTAGATGCTGCAAACGATCTCTGGCTAGTACGCTTGACATAGCCTTCCTTTGTTACCGTTACAATAACATCTTCACTCGCTACCAGAACTTCAAGATTAATCTTGATTTCCTCGATTTCCGCTTCAATTCTGGTACGGCGTTCATCAGCAAAGCGCTTTTTAACATCCCGTAACTCTTTTTTAATAACCGAAAGCAATTTTTTCTCGCTGTCGAGAATAGATTTAAGCTCGCCGATTAGCTTAGCAAGTTCCTCGGCTTCTGCTCTTAATGCAGTTATATCAGTATTGGTTAAACGGTATAGCTGCAGGGAAACGATTGCTTCTGCCTGAGGTTCAGTGAACTCAAACTTTGCAATCAGATTATCTTTTGCATCCCGTTTATCTTTGGAAGCGCGGATCGCTGCAATCACTTCATCGAGAATAGAAAGAGCTTTCATGAGGCCCTCAACGATATGCTGGCGCGCCTCGGCCTTTTGCAGCTCATACTGGGATCTGCGTGTAACGACTTCTTTACGATGGCCTATATAAGCATCCAGCAGCTCTCGTAACCCCATTAATTTCGGGTGGCGATTGTGAATGGCAACCATATTAAAGTTATAAGGAATCTGCAGGTCACTGTTTTTGTACAGGTAGTGAAGGACACCTTCAGGATCTGCATCCTTTTTTAACTCGATTACAATGCGAAGGCCGGTCCGGTCTGTTTCATCTCGGACTTCGGCAATGCCTTCCACTTTCCGGTCTAGGCGGAACTCATCAATCTTCTTAACCAGATTTGCTTTATTTACTTCATAAGGAATCTCGGTGATGACAATCTGTTTTTTCCCTCCGCGCAAATCCTCAAATTCAGCCTTTCCGCGGACAATGATTTTTCCTCTTCCAGTTTCATAAGCTTTTTTTATTCCCTCGACTCCCTGGATTATGCCTCCTGTAGGGAAATCCGGACCTTTGATATGCTCCATCAGATCATCTATTGAACAATCAGGCTTATCCATACGTAAAATAACACCATCAATAATCTCATTTAGGTGATGGGGCGGAATATCAGTTGCATACCCCGCAGAAATGCCTGTTGAGCCATTGACAAGCAAATTCGGATAAACTGCAGGCAAAACGGTTGGCTCACTGGACGTGTCATCAAAGTTCGGAATGAATTCAACGGTTCTTTTCTCAATATCTCTCAGCAATTCGGAAGAAAGGGGAGATAAACGGGCTTCTGTATAACGCATGGCTGCAGGGGGATCTCCATCGATGCTCCCATTATTACCGTGCATTTCCACAAGAAGGTTACGGACCTTCCAGTCCTGGCTCATCCGCACCATCGCGTCATAAACTGAAGTATCGCCATGCGGATGATAATTGCCGATTACATTACCAACTGTTTTAGCGGACTTTCTAAAGCCCTTTTCATGGGTGTTTCCTTCCACATGCATGGCATAAAGAATCCGTCTTTGAACAGGCTTTAGCCCATCACGTGCATCAGGAAGGGCACGATCCTGAATAATATATTTACTATAACGCCCAAAGCGGTCGCCTAATACATCTTCAAGAGGAAGGTCCCGGAATTTTTCAGCAGAACTCATGAGTCAACACCCTCCTCCTCTAGTACTGTAATATTTTCATTTTCAAGGATGCTTCCATCTTCTTCAAGTCCGAATGCCACATTCGATTCAATCCATTTGCGGCGGGGTTCAACCTTATCGCCCATTAAGGTGGTCACACGGCGTTCGGCTCTGGCTGCATCATCAATTTTAACGCGGATCAATGTGCGCGACTCCGGATCCATCGTTGTCTCCCACAGCTGGTCGGCGTTCATTTCCCCAAGCCCTTTGTAACGCTGGAGCATATAACCCTTACCCACTTTTTTAATGGTATCCTGAAGGTCATCATCACTCCATGCATACTCGATCACTTCTTTTTTGCCTGAACCTCTGCTGACTTTGTATAAAGGAGGCAGCGCAATAAATACCTTCCCCGCTTCAAGCAGTGGTTTCATATATCTGTAAAAGAACGTGAGCAAAAGCACCTGGATATGTGCTCCATCAGTGTCGGCATCTGTCATGATGATTACCTTATCATAGTTGACATCATCCAGATTAAAATCCGCGCCGACACCCGCCCCAACGGCATGGATAATAGTATTGATTTCTTCATTTTTAAAGATATCCGCAAGCTTTGCTTTTTCAGTATTGATTACTTTACCTCTAAGTGGAAGTACAGCCTGGAAACGCCTGTCCCTGCCCTGTTTGGCAGATCCTCCCGCCGAATCACCCTCAACCAAATATAATTCATTTCTTTGAGGGTTCCGGGATTGGGCCGGAGTCAGTTTTCCTGAAAGCATTGCTTCAGATTTTTTCCGTTTTTTTCCGCTTCTTGCTTCCTCACGGGCTTTGCGGGCCGCTTCCCGTGCCTGGAAAGCCTTTATCGCCTTTTTAATTAACAGAGAGCTTGTCTCGGGGTTTTCTTCAAGGAAATAAGATAAATGCTCGGAAACAACTGAATCAACAGCAGAACGAGCTTCACTTGTCCCCAGCTTTCCTTTCGTCTGGCCCTCAAACTGCAAAAGCTCCTCTGGAACACGAACAGAGATGATCGCAGTGAATCCTTCACGCAGATCCGCTCCATCCAGGTTTTTATCCTTTTCCTTCAGAAGATTAACTTTGCGGGCATATTCATTAAAAGCTCTCGTCATCGCAGTTTTGCTCCCTGCCTCATGCGTTCCGCCGTCCTTTGTGCGGACGTTATTGACGAATGAAAGAACATTTTCCGAGTAGCCATCATTGAATTGAAAAGCAAAATCCACTTCAATTGCATTGCTTTCGCCTTCAAAGCTTACGACAGGATGCAGAACATCCTTTTCTTCATTTAAATATCCTACAAATGCTTCAATGCCGTTTTCATAGTGAAAAACGTCATGAAAATCATTACGCTCATCTATGATTTCTATTTTCATTCCTTTTAGAAGGAAAGCAGATTCACGAAGACGCTCACAAAGCGTTTCGTAATTATATGTGGTTGTCGAGAAAATGGACGGATCCGGCTTAAAGTGAATCGTAGTCCCTGATTGATTTGTCTTGCCGACCTTTTCTAATGTGGTCACCGGCTTGCCGCCAAGCTCGAAACGCTGTTCATATACAAAGCCGTCACGCTTAATTTTAACCACAAGCCATTCGGAAAGGGCGTTGACGACAGATGCACCAACACCATGAAGTCCTCCGCTCGTCTTATAGCCTCCCTGGCCAAACTTTCCCCCGGCATGAAGGACAGTTAATATGACTTCTGGAGTCGGCTTGCCCATTCTATGCATTCCTGTAGGCATTCCTCGTCCTTTATCTTGCACACTAATTGAATTA
This sequence comes from Cytobacillus firmus, assembly GCF_023715565.1. Taxonomy (GTDB): domain Bacteria; phylum Bacillota; class Bacilli; order Bacillales; family Cytobacillaceae; genus Cytobacillus; species Cytobacillus firmus_C. Next base: position 57,879 of record NZ_JAMBOJ010000009.1, read on the forward strand.
TCTTTATGTATTCTGACAATGATATGATTCCCGTAACCTGCCAGTGCTTCATCGACAGCATTATCGACAATCTCATATACAAGATGGTGCAAACCCCTTGCATCCGTGCTTCCAATGTACATCCCAGGGCGTTTCCTAACTGCTTCAAGCCCTTCGAGTACCTGTATGGCATCATCATTGTAGTCAAAAGCTTCCTGATTTCTTGCCACGAACATACCCCTTTCATTTCCTGCAAAACACTTGCCGCCGAAATCACGGCAATGGAACACCCTAATAAGAAATCGGCATACAGCCAATTTTCTTTGAAAAAAAACCGACGTTCGAACAGGTGTTCTATATTTATATTTTACCATATAATTTAGGATGGTCTATGCTTTATTTTATCTATTTATTTGGTTTTGGCAAATAAGTTCTTGAGATTTAAAAGATTTATCCTGATTATTTCCGTTATTTAAATCCTTTATTTACAGGCTTTCTGAAAAAAATTAAAAAACATGAGATCTTATAGAGACCTCATGTTGTAGTTTACTTTGTCAGAGCATGTTCAACTTTAATGCAGCGGTCCATTATGACAGTGTACCCTTTTTCTCTCAGAAAGTCATATGCTTCCTCGTTTGCCACTCCGAGCTGTGCCCAGAAAATATCAGCATCTATTTCAGCAAATTCCCTCGCGATTTCCGGAAGAAACTCCGATCGCCTGAATACATTAACAATATCTACATGACCCTCGATATCTTTAAGACTTGGCACTGCTTTTACACCAAGTACTTCATCAACAGACGGATTAACCGGAATGATTTCAAATCCAGCTGTTTGCATCGCTTCTGATACCATATAGGATGTACGCTCAGGATTTCCGCTTAATCCTACAACAGCTATCCGTTTTGCCTTTTTTAAAAGGACACCGATTTCGTCCCTGCTTGGGTTTTCAATAGCCATTATGTTCCCTCCATTTTTATCTGGTTAAATATATCTTACCTAATAACACAAAGGCACACTAATTTATTGCTCTTATTCCCGAATATCAAGCTTATAAAAATTCAATGATCTCTCAACTTTAAACCCTGCTTTTTTGTAAATAGATAACGCTTTCTCATTTGTTGTCCCTACACAAAGCTTAATGTTTTGGGCTCCGCTATTTACAAAAAGATCATGGACCGCCATGTCCAGCAAATTCTGTCCAATACCCTTCTTCCGCTTCCCGGGATCCACACCAATGAATTCAATGCTTCCTTCTTTTTCTTCACGATTGTACTCTGCATATAAATAGCCATTTAATCCATCCGCATCTTCAGATGTATAGACTTTGTGATCAGCATTGATTTTTTCGATAATCTCTTTTCCTGAATAATAGGTATGAGGAAACACAGTATCATGCAAATGAATAAATTCTCCATGGCTGCGAAGGGACAATAAATTGACCTCATTTAAATCATTGCATGAATGTTCTTTCAATTCCATGTAGGTTTGAGCCGATTGCAGCCTGAATCCGTTTTTGGATGCAAATCCTGCTGCAGTATTGTTGTATGTATCAGCAAATAAATAGTATGTATGGAGATTTCCTTCAAAATAATGGAGTGCTTTTTCCCATAATAAACTCATTAGTTCTTTTTTCTGTACAAATGGGCCCCATAACTCCGCTGTCCCTTTATTTAGATCAGCATCTATACCCAGATATCCAGCAAGAGCCTCACCCTCCCGGATAATATACGCAGCTGATTCGGGATCATGATACATTTCTTCCAGACTTTGAAAAATATCGTTTTGGCTTGTCCCCAAATACCCTATATGACACTCTGGCAAGGCGTTCATTTCTGTAATAAACTCAGTTGCCTGCATTAGACTTGAATGATCTAAATTTTCAACAGCTTTCATACTATCACCTCCTTTAACTATATTTTACCATAAAAAAAACGGCTGATTTTCGCTGTCAGCCGAATTAGAAGATTAATAAACTGCTGTCTCTAATCTTTTGAGGAGCCTCTTTATGCTGGTGTTCGCTTCTTTTAAAACTATTTCTTTATCAACTGTATTCAGCTTCCGTTTTTCCATCACCATTTTCCCGTTAACAATGGTGGATTCTACGTCTGCACGAGTGGCTGAATAGACAATCCTCGAGATGGTATCGATATCAAAAGACGGATAGACATGAAAATCATTCAGATCAAGAATAGCAAGATCTGCTTTCTTTCCGGGCTCCAGACTTCCGATTTCCTGTTCCATTCCAACTGCCTTTGCTCCGCCAATCGTCGCCATTCTGAAGACGGTTCTCGCGTTCATTGCGGTCGGGCCGTGCACAGGCTTCTGAATGATGGCAGCCAATCTCATTTCATTGAACATATCGAGATTGTTATTGCACGGAGCCCCATCAGCACCAAGACTGACAAATGCCTGCTGATCCAATAAGGAAGGAACCTCTGCCACACCAGATGCCAGCTTCAGATTGGATCCCGGACAATGGCTGACCTTTACGCCTCGCTCTTTGATGATTCTTTTTTCTTCTTCATTAAGCCAAACACAATGGGCAAGTATCAGCCTTTCATTAGCAAGCCCTATGCTGTCCAGATAGACGACATTCCGCATGCCCAGTTCTCTTTCAACAAGGAGAATTTCATTGGCATTTTCAGAAGCATGAGTATGGACCCTCACATTGTATTGTGCAGAGAGGTCCCGGACATTCGTAAGCAATTCCTCTGTGCAGGAAACCACAAATCGGGGACAGAATGCATATTGTATGCGACCGTTATCACGGTTATGCCATCTTTCAAGGAGATCCACGCTTTGCTGGATGGATTTTGAGGTATTTTCCCTTAATGGAACAGGGACCTCATCCCCTTTATCCATCATGACCTTTCCTGCGAGTGCCCGTATGCCGCTTTCGGCTATGGCCTGAAAGGCATATTCGGTATGATTAACGGTTTCCATGTCCACTACAGTTGTAGTTCCGCTCTGGAGCAATTCGCCAATTCCTAGCATGGCAGAGTAATAGATGGAGTCTTCATCATGTGATGCCTCAAGCGGCCAGATCTTCTGCTTCAGCCAATCAAGAAGCTCCAAATCATCAGCCTGTCCGCGGAATAATGTCTGGCAAAGATGGATATGCGTCTGAATGAATCCAGGAATAACCGTCTTTCCGGTGGCATCGATTACTTTATCCGCTTTATGTGATAAGTTCTGTCCAATTTCGGCAATACGGTCATCTACAATATATAAATCTCCGAAAATGATTTCTTCAGCCGCATTCATTGTTATAATTTCAGCGTTTTTTATCAGGATACTGCTCAATTTCTTCCTCCCCCTCGCATCGGACTGACTTCTGACGGCTCCACCTTGCCATAAGTCATAATAAGCTGTCTGTAAAATTGGATGGAGCGCTGATATGCCGCCAGACTAACCCACTCATTTGGCTGATGCGCCAGTTTTTCATCACCCGGGCCATAAATCAAGGTAGGAATTTCACTCCTTGGATTAAGTACGGCACCATCTGTATAGTAGGACACCCCGTAATGGTCCGCTTCCGATTCGCCATTTATCGTCTGCGCAATTTTAATAATATCCCGGGCTGGGTCTGTTAAAATAGCTGGACGATCAAGAAGGGTCTCAACACTGTATTGATAAATCTCACCCTGATCCAATAGAACATCCAGTTTGGATTTTAGCTTGTTTATAAAATGGGAATGGGACTGAGGAGGAACTGTTCGAATATCTGCTCTTATGCTGCATTTATCTGGAATGACATTGGTCTGCACTCCGCCTTCAATCATGGTAACAGCCAGGCTGCTTTTTCCGAGGGGCTTCTTTTCTGTCTTCCATTCAATTTTCATTTCATCCAATACCCGGATTATTTTCAGCATATGATCTACTGCATTGATTCCCTGTTCCGGCATCGAACCATGAGAGGTTTTTCCATAGGCTGTAATCTCAAGCCAAAGAGCTCCCTTATGGCCAATCACAATTTTTTCATTTGTCGGTTCGGCAATGACAAGTGCATCGATTTGTCGACCATCATTTTTTTCTAAAAAAGCCCTGGCACCACAGCTGTCGACTTCTTCGCCGGCAGTTGCCAAAAAGGTAACGCCAACAGGCGGAACAGAATTGGTGAGATACAGATCCTCCAAAGCAAGGAACATTGCTGCAAGCCCGCTTTTCATATCAGAAGCTCCTCTGCCATAAATCCGCCCATTTACGATTTCCCCTGAAAAAGGGGAGTGTACCCATTCTCCTTTCCCAGGTGAGACCGTATCCATATGGCCGCATAAGAATAGCTGTTTACCGCTTTTTCCGGGAAGCGTAACTTCAAAATTGCTTCGGGTCTCATTAAGCATGGTCACCTTAAAAGGCAGACCTTTTTCTTTGCATCTATTAATAAAAGCTTCCGTCACTAAATGTTCGTTTCCGGGCGGATTGGAGCTGTCAATCTGGAGCAGATGCTGAAGAAACTGAATATCATTCATGAATCCGCCTCCATAATTTGCATTTTAATAGGAGTCACTTTATACCCATTAACAGGCGCCATGTCCTGGGAACACGTTGTACAGGCAATGACAACATCACACAATGCTTTCAGCCTTATGTAATCACCAGGCTTGGAAAGAGGTTCTGCAATGACATAATCCCCCGCTTCATCAAGGACATTATTCATAAAGATATTAATAGGATCGGGAATAACTGAAGGATGAATATTATACTTTTTTAAGGCAGAAGCGATATTATCATGGCAATTAGGATGGTCCTCTTTGTCGAAATCAACTTTGTAGCGGTAATAATCACATGCCGGAAAGAAGAAATCATGTTTTCCAACAGTATCTTCCAATAGCTGCATTAAGGGACGGCGGCGGTTGCTGTAGAGCCAGTCTCCCGTTTTAAGGCGTATACTGCTGAGTGAAGCCCGCATATGGACAGGTGATACATGTTCCGAGGGATCTTCATAGTTAAAGCAGACAAAGTCCCCAACCTGTTTTCCTTCCATATCAATAATTATTAGCTCTTCCCCTTTATGAATCAGTGCGCTTCTTCCTTCGTATGGCGGAATAATAATTTCGTCCCGGATTTTGCCTTTGTTAAAAACCTCTTTCATTTAGAACACCAGCCTTTGTTGTTATTCGATGAAAACTGCAACCGCACGAATCGGAGATCCCGTGCCTTTCCGAATTCTGAGAGGGAGTCCGAAATACAGAAATCGCATGCCTGCAATCTGGTCGAGATTGCAGAGGTTTTCCGTATTGGTTATTCCGTATTCTCGGCAAATAAGATGTCCGGAGTACTTTGGATCATCCGGATGATCAATAGCCGGGGCATCAATGCCTATATTGACTGCCCCTTTATCAGCCAGCCACTTTGCAGCCTGATAATTCAGACCGGTATACGTGGTGAGCCATTTGTCAGTACCATAAGACCGATTGTAATGGCCAGTATAGAGGAGAACGATATCTCCTTTTTCAATAAACTGCTGTGATTTCCTCAGTGCATCCTCTAGATCACGGTCTGTTATATATTGATCAGGCTGAATATGGGACACATCAAGGCAAACTGCCGGCCCGTAAAAATACTCAAGCGGCATTTCATCGATGTATTGGCCGTTAGGATCATACTCATAAGTTGCATCACTATGGGTGGGACCATGTTCATTAATTAATAGATTATTAGTTGCAAACATGAATCCAACTTGCTTTTCACTTTCTTCGTGAGACATATTCGGGAAAACCATCGTTTTCTGATGAAGAGGGAAAACAGGCATCCCCTGGTAAATTTCCTGCGTTAAATCGACAAGCTTTACTCCCATGTTATTCCTCCTTAACCTGCTGTATCTTTTACTATATGAAAAGCGGCGTTCTCTGCCGCTTTAATGATCAATTGATAATGGTCGGGATAACCTCAAATTTATCTACATCAATAAGCCCCATATCTGTAATTTTCCATTTCGGGCTTGTGACTAATGACCAGAATGATAAATGCATAAAGGGAACTTCCATACCGCAGCCAAGAACTTCTTTTACAAGATGCGATAATTCGTCAACCTTTTCACTCATTTCTTTTCCAGTTAATTCATCTGTCATTAAACCGCCGATCCGGAGAGGAAGGTCACCTACTACTTTGCTATCTTTTATCATGGCTATTCCGCCATCCATGGCAATGACACGGTTAACCGCCATGGCCATATCTACGTAGTTAGTTCCTGTTACAATAATATTATGTGTATCATGGGCAACGCTTTCTGCTATAGCTCCGCTTTTCAGATCAAAGCCATGAAGAAACGTCTTGCCGATTTTTCCGGTTCGACCGTGGCGTTCTACTACCAGCAACGGCAGAACATCCTGCTTTAAGCACGGCTGCACAATGCCGTCTTTGACATTCAGCATATATTCGCTGCCGCCGGTTAAGTTCTGGAAAGGTATCGCTTCAATTGCCCTTACTTTTGCACGGCTTCCCGGGGCTTCAATGGCGAGTTCCTTGACTGTTACAGACTTCCGCTTCACTGACTTTTTCACACTTTCCGGATATATGTAAGGAGCAATATCTATAGTTAATTCGCCTTTTTCAGCTGCTTTTTTCCCTGCCAAGTATACCTGATCAATTGTCATATTGTTCAGATCGCTGATCACGACGACATCTGCTCTTTTGCCTGGTGCAATTACCCCCACATCTTTAAAACCAAAGTGGGTAGCAGGATTAATGGTCGCCATTTGGATGGCTTCCACTGGATCAATCCCTACAGCAATGGTTCGGCGGATGATATCATTCATATGACCGTAATTTAACAGATCAGCAGGCACCATATCGTCAGATACAAGGATTGCACGGCGGGAATCCAGTCCATCCTCTGTAATCGCCTTGATGCAGTCTGCCATATTTCGCTGGGAAGAGCCTTCACGCATGAATACACTTACGCCATTGCGAAGCTTTTCGACCGTTTCTTCTTTCGTCGTAGTTTCGTGACATGACACATGGTTGCCTCCGCTGATTATATGGGCGGCAAGCTCTTTGCCAAACAATCCCGGTGCGTTCCCTTCGACCGTTTTCCCAATGCTGTTTGCATATGAAACTGCGGCAACAAGGTCGTCTATTAATTCCGGGGCATGCTCATATACCGGACCAATATTGCTGAAACTTTGGATTTCCCCAATGCCCTGCACATATGGGTCTTCCAGGAGTTCCTTCATATCCTTGGATGTCACATCAAAACCGGATGTTTCCAGACCTGGAGCATCAGGTACAGCACAAGGCACCGTGAATAATACCCGGTTTGGAAGTGTCTTAGCTTCTTCAATCATTGCCTGCATCCCGTGAACACCGAGGACGTTCCCTATTTCATGGGGATCTCCTATCAGCGTAGTTGTCCCTGTCGGAATGGATAGCTTGGAGAATTCCGTACAAGTCAGCATCGCACTCTCAAAATGCATATGAGAATCAATGAACCCTGGACAAACGAATTTACCCTGAATATTTTCCACTGTTGTTTTTGGTCCAATTAAGTCTTTTGCGTCTCCCGCCATTAAAATGTATTCGCCTTTCATCGCAACATCTGCTTCATAGATCTCACGGGTGATCACATTAATAAAGTATCCCCCTTTCAGAACTACATCAGCATACTGGCTGGAATCAAGCAACACATCAATAAGTTTGCGGTACTGCACTGCCTTTTTGATATTTTTTGCATCCATTTATTAACCCCCTGTTTCCATTCCTTCTACACTGTCGATAATTCCGATAATGGCAGCATCGATAGGCGCATCTTTATTCTGAACTGCTCTTGATGCCATGCTTCCAGTCACATAGATGACTTTCTCGCCAATGCCGGCACCAACAGTATCAACGGTTATAATGGGGTTCGGTAACATTGAGCCGTCCAATCCTACAGGCTGGGTAATTAATAATTTTGTGCCCACCAGATTATCATCTTTTCTAGTGGCAGTTACACGGCCAACCACTATTCCCATTTGCATAAAGACCTACCCCTTAATGTAAAATAATTTCGATCTTAAGTTCCTTTGCTGTATCTTTTGCCAGGGGGGTTATGATAGCCCCTTTTGGAACAGTCAGCAGATCAAGATTGTTCAAATAGGCAAACCGGACTGTCTCCTCGGATATAACCGTTTTCTTCTGATGAACAGCAAAATCTGCGCTATCATTGAAATCTATTAATCTGATTCCAAGCACCTTCAGCTCTGCCATCTGCTGATTGAGCTTTCTTTTTAATAAGTCCGGACCTTTATCCATTCCTTTCAGTTTCCAATATTGGCTGAAAGGATCACCTCCAGCCTTCAAAGCCGTGACCCGTTTCCCTTTCAATAAACCCATTAAGATGATTTGCACCAATGGCCTTTTTTCGTTAAGATTCAATAGATCTGCTATTAAAGAAAATGATAGAATTGGCAAAAGTATTTCATCAAAATGATCAAGGAACTGATCATTAATCATAGAAACAGAGATCCAATCGTCATTCCCGGTCAGAGAGACTAAGTCCTCAAGCGGAAATTGGGTCAGCATTTCTTCTTCTGCAGCCATTCTAAGTGTAATATCTTCCATTGTTAGCTTTTTCAAGTAAGAAAATCCCGGATCCATTCCTATCAAATGAGAGGTTAATAGAGCCAGGATATGAGGTTTTCTGTCTCTGCAGTTTTCATTCCGCATATAAAGCGCCTGCAGAGTGTTTTTCGCCATAACACTCTGCTTTTTGCTCCTCATGCTTATTCACCGATATTTTTTGATAATAGAGCTCTTTCAACTTCGCTGTGCGGTCTCGGAATGACGTGTACCGAGATTAGTTCTCCTACTCTGCTGGCAGCTTCGGCTCCTGCATCGGTCGCTGCTTTAACCGCTCCCACATCTCCTCTGACCATAACTGTTACAAGACCGAATCCCACTTTTTCATATCCGCAAATCTCCACATTTGCTGCTTTAACCATTGCATCTGCTGCCTCTACTGCGCCGACAAGGCCTTTCGTCTCGATTAATCCCAATGCTTCACCCATTGTGTATTTCCTCCTTAAGTTTATTAAACTGATGGTTTATCATTCTCATTTTCTTCAGGCTCATTTTGTCTTTTAGCTTTCTTTTTGTCATGCGGTTTTTTTACGGATTTAACTTCTTTTTCAGTACCGGCTTCCGGTTGTATGTCTTTCAGTTTAAAATTCGGAAGCAGCTTCCCTGCCACTTCACTGTGTGCACGCGGAATGACATGAGCAGAAATTACTTTTCCTATTCTCTCTGCTGAACTCACACCTGCATCGACTGCAGACTTTACAGCCGCCACATCACCGTTGAAATGGATTGTGACGCCAAGGTAGCCATCCACTCCTATTACTTTTTCAATCCCTACAATTTCTACATCTGCTGCTTTTACGGCTGCATCTGCAGCCGAAACTGCTGTTGAATAACCAACGGTTTCAATCAAACCCAATGCTTGCAACTGAAGAATCCTCCTCCTATGAAATTATCAGAACGGCTAAATTTCCAGGAATTATTGAGCTGATCTGTGACTGTGCTGCTGATCAAGCCTTATTTAATCCTGTCGAATTCCTTACTAAGCAGATCCGTGATTCGGGATACCTCATCAAACTGGCCGAAAAGAAGCAGATATTTTTTCTCTATCAAAAATTTGATAGGTTTTGCTGTATTTTTTTTCATGTGCCGGTCAAGGAGCAAAATGCTGGAATAATAGTCGATTCCTTCAATGACACTGACACCGCCAATTAACGAGTTTAGTCCCAATTGTTTTGTAAGCCATGGACTGGGGGACTTTTCTTTAAGCGCTGTAATCGTTTTAAAATTTTTTTGGGAAAGTTTTTTAAAGAAGCTCTTTAAAGCGTTTAATAGTATTCCATCATCCTCTTCATAAAGCTCAAGCGAAAAGGGTTGCCCGTTGTTTTTGTCCCAAGACAGGCAATATCTTAAAGAAGGAAATTCTCTTAAAAGGTCATTCAGTAAAAATAGCTGTCCGGGCGTACATTTCTCTGAAGTAACTACCCCGATTGAGGCTGTTTTCAATTCCCTCTGAAAGGAACCTTCCAATGCAGGGTGAAGATCTGAGAACATCCAAACTTTAACACCCTCCGAAGTTTGACCGATAAGCTTGCTTTCTCTAGCATTTCGGCCGGGTTTCATTTCAGCGGATTCAGCCCTGCCAGAAACCCTCTGTTTCCCTTGAATCAGGGACAGGGTTTGAAGCTGTGCAATTTTTTCTTTAGCGGAAGGCGCAGGTGAAGAAAGTGAAACTGTCTGCCTCCTCAGGTTGGGTTGTGGATTAGCAGCCTGGGGCAGCTCTGCATGCTTAACAGCTATTCTTTTATTCATTTTTTCTTTCTGATAATTTGGCCGGCTGATGCCCGGTATACCCGACTCCAATACCGGCTGGCTGCGGGGCGTGGAAAAATTGGCAGCTCCCTTAATAGGGTTCATTTTTTGATTGCTGTAGGGCTTCATTACTTCTTCTACAACACTTTTGATAAAATCAGACACACATTATGCACCTCCACTTATGGAACAACTTCTTATAGGATTTTGCGAAGTTCTGAATGAGGACGGGGTATCACATTAGCCGAAACCAATTCTCCTCCAGCCACGGTATGAGCAGTCTTTCCAACCTCAACAGCAGCTGTGACCGCCGCCACATCCCCTTCAATAATGACGGTGATAAGTCCGGATCCCACTCTTTTTAAATCAACTAAGCTGACATTTGCTGCTTTTGCCATTGAGTCCAGCGCTGCAACAGCTGCTGTCAAGCCTCTTGTTTCTATTAAGCCAATTGCCTTCATTTTTGACCTCCTCTACTGCAAAATCTTAAAGATAGTCTTCGAGATTCACTTCAATGGGGATTGAAGTTCTTTTAAATAACTCTTCTTTTCCAAGCGGATAGGTTGCATCGATGCCCATCTTATCACTGACTCCTTTTAAATGATGGGAAGACTCGAGCGGTGATCCCTTCGCACCCTGTACGATGAAAATATCCTCCCCCGCCTGCACTCTTGTCGCTATGGCCCACTCAACATCATCCGAATCAAAAATATCGACGTCATCATTCACAACAACCACATGCTTTAAATCCTTATCACTTGCAAAAGCTGCAAGTGCCGCCTGTTTTCCGTCACCATCATGTTTCTTTTCAATTTGTATGACTGCATGATAGCGAGCGACACCGCCCATCGGAATATGTACAGCTTTAATATTTGGAACAACCTGCCTGACAGTGCTTAATAGTGTAGCTTCCCTGACAAGTGCCATTGGTAGCCTTTCTTCATAGCTTGATGGAAAAATAGTCTGTGAGATAGCGTTATTCCGGTAAGTAACGGCTGAAAATTCTACTATCGGCTGTGGCGTTCTGGTACCATAATAACCGGCCAGTTCGCCAAACGGTCCTTCCAGTTCCCTTTCAAATGGCAGCATTTTGCCTTCCAGAACGATTTCCGCATCAGCCAGTACTTCCAAATCTACCGTTTTGCATTGAACGACATCCAGTGACTGGCCAAGCAGTGCACCTGCTACATCCAATTTGTCGGTATGATACAGATGCGTACTGATCTGGGAACTTAGTACAACAGCTGGAACGACACCAAACATAACAGCAACTTCCATCGGCTCGCCGTTGCTCTCATAATGGGAATATTGCTCCATCAGCTCGGGGGAGGTTATGAGAATGTTCGTTCGATTACCGCCAAGGTATTGCATCCTGCGAATCGAGGTATACCTTTTTCTTCCGGATAAGTCTTTAACCACCAGGATTCCCGCTACATAATAGGCTCCTGAGTCTTCTGCATGATAAGTTGGAATAGGAAACAAATCTGCCAGGTCAAATTCCCCGGTTACAAGATTCTCCTGAACAGGGCCAGTTTGCCTTAAAGTCGTCGGAATAGGATTAACAATTGATTCAATGATTTTAGGAATAAGTTCAGAAGAGGGGATTCCCATGCTGTCTGCCATCAGCTCTCTGTCTCCTCCGAGTCCGGCAGCCATGGAAGATTGGTAACCTTTGATTTTTTCAAATAAAAAAGGCTGGCGACCATTTTTCGTATTAATTACTGCTCCCAATTCGTAAAGTGGATCCACCTCTTTTTTAACCCGATGGAGAATTCCACTGCTTTCCCATCTATCCAGCAAAGCCCTCATTGTTACAGGGTTCATGCCTTTTCCCCCCATCTCTCCAGGAGCTCATGGTCAATATCCAGCATGTCCAATATCCTCGCAACCATAAAGTTTGCCAGCTCCCAAATCTCTGTTGGCTTATGGTAAAAGCCTGGTGACGCAGGCATTATGCATGCACCGCTCTCAGCAAGAAGAGTCATATTGCGCAGGTGTATCAAATTAAAAGGCGCTTCTCTCGGAACAATAATAAATTTTCTATTCTCTTTTAAAACCACACTGGCAGCCCTGCTTAGAAGTGTATCGCCTACCCCGTTCGCAATCGCCCCCAATGTATTCATCGAACATGGCACAATCACCATTCCGTCAGTTTTAAAAGAGCCGCTCGCAACTGCAGCGAAAAGATTTCTGTTGCTGTGGATAGCGGCATACTCCTTCAGCTCGTCCATCTTGACCCCGCATTCAAATTGCATGACTTTTTCTCCCATCTCCGTAGCAATTAAATGCGTTTCGATCTCTAATTGATGAAGAGCGCGGATCAGTGTATATGCATACAATGATCCGCTTGCCCCGGTTATGCCCACTAAAATTCGCTTTTTCCTTGGAACTGATGAAGAATTAGACAACGGATTCGTCTTGGGAGAATTTCTTTTTAGCCAGTTCTTTGTATTCTTCTGTAGATAATATATCTCCGAAAATGTCAATGTCTCTTAGGCCTGATACGTGCATATCATCATCCTGCGAAGCAGTGGCATCTGATACGCAAATCACATTATAGCCATGATACAAGGCATCAGAGGCGGTGCTTCGTACACATACATTGGTCCAGACCCCAGTGAGGACGACCGTATCAATTTCTTCTTCTCTGAGGAAGAGATCAAAATCGGTATAGCTGAATGCACTATGCCGCCTCTTTTGGACCACATAATCTCCTTTGCTCTCGTCCGGCTGAAGCTCTGGAATGAATTCCGAACCCCAGGTTCCCTTTACGGCATGGACAGGCCTTACACGGAAATCACGATCATTTTTTCTGTGAGCCTCCTGAACATGCACAACCTGAATATTATTTTCATGTGCGAACTCAATAAGCTCTTGAATTTTAGGAACAATTTTTTCGCCATTTTCACACCTTAATGCTGCTTTTTCGCCGATAAAGTCGTTTAACATATCAATAATGACTACACAGTGTTTTTTTCCCCTAAGTTCCAATCAGTTCTGCCTCCCTCATAATATATAATTATTGCTGTGCTACTGGATCTTTAGTTTTCACATTTACCGCTTCATATTTTTCATACTTAAATGTTCTCTCAAGCCTCTGGATGCTTTGGCGTGGAACATATTCACCATATCCCGCTTCTCCGACAATCCCTTTGTCTTCCTCATAAACCACGTTTCCGCGGATAATGGTCTGGACTGGTTTACCTTTTAGTTTCATGCCATGGAGCGGGTTGTACTTAGCCATTGATTCTGTTTTCTGCTCATCAATTACATATTCTTTTTCAAGATCTATAACTGTGAAATCTGCATCACTGCCAATTTCCATTGAGCCTTTTTTAGGGTAAATGCCGTAATGAATGGCGGCATTTCGGCTCGTTACTTCTACAAATCTGGATAGTGATAAACGGCCCTTATTTAAGCCTTCACTGACAAGGATTGGCACCATCGTTTCTACCCCAGGGATGCCAGGGAAGGTGTTCCAGATTGTTGCACCTGGATAATCCTTTTCGGTGGCAATTTCATATGGAGCATGGTCAGTTCCGACAAAGTCGATTGTTCCATCAGCCAAAGCCTGCCAGTGAGATTCGTTATCCTCTTTTCCACGCAATGGAGGAGCAATCTTTGCATAAGAGCCTCGTTCTGACATGGAATCCTTAGCATTAAGGACAAGGTAGTGAGGGCAAGTTTCAGCTGTAACCTTGACACCACGCTTCTTAGCAGCTTTAACCAGCTCGACGCCTTCCTTTGTGCTCATATGTACTACATGTACACGTGCGTCTGTAGCTTCCGCGAAGCTGAGAATCAATTCAATGGCCACTTTCTCAGCGAGGCTTGAACGAGCTTCAGCCCATGCCGGTCCGTCAAGGCGGCCTTCTTTTTCAAGCTTCTTCGAATTGAATGTGCAGATGTCATAGTTTTCAGCATGAACACCAATCGGAAGACCGGTTTTTGCCACGTTTTTGAAAATCTCAAGCATTTCTGCGTCAGATACTTTAGGGAAGGTAGGAACTGAAGGAGTCATATAAACTTTAAACGCAACAACTCCCTGGTCTATCTGAGGGTAAATATTATCAATCCAGCCTTCACGTGCATCTTCACCAGTCATGCCGCCCCAGAAGCAGTAATCAATATAAGCTTGATCTCTGATTGGTCCGATTTTTTTATTGAAGCTATCCCCATCGCGAACAGACGGCTTGCTGCAGCATGGCATATCAATAATGGTTGTCAAGCCGCCCGCTGCTGCTGAACGGCTGCCGGTTGCAAATGTTTCTCTGTGGGTAAACCCTGGGTCCATAAAATGTGTATGTGGATCAATACAGCCTGGGACAACTAATTTTCCTTGTATATCAATAACCTTGGAGGCATTTAGAAAAGATATGTCGTTCGTGTAGCCGACAATTTTTCCATCGTTTACTAGAATATTCGTTAAAACCTGACGATCTCCCTGCGGAATATTTGCATTTTTCAGAATTAAATCCATTTACCCTGCTCCTATCTATTAATTTGATTTCTGCCTCTAAATTAGAGGCAGATGGTTACAGCAGCTGCTATTAAATCAATTCAGCTGAGTGGTCTCCTTTCAGCTGCTCAATTCTTTCACTTTCACTTATATTTAATTCTTTATAATTAAATACCATATTTAATAAAATTGCTGTGATGCTTCCCAATACGATGCCATTTTCAACCAGCAGCCGTACACTTGTCGGCAGGCTCTCAAAAATCTGCGGTACAACAGCTGAACCAAGTCCGATTCCGATTGCACAGGCAACAATCAGCAGGTTTTCATTTTTGCTGAAATCCACTGCAGACAACATTCTGATTCCTGATGAAATAACCATCCCAAACATTGGAATCATGGCTCCACCAAGAACAGCCATAGGAATAATCGTTGTCAGAGCAGCCACTTTAGGCAAAAGGCCTAAAGTCATTAATATGAGACCAGCTGCGATAACGACATTTCTCGTTTTTACTTTAGTCAATGCTACCAGTCCAACATTCTGCGAAAAGGACGTATAAGGAAACGCGTTAAAAATGCCTCCTATAACAACAGCCAGTCCTTCTGCACGCAGCCCTTTTTTTATATCTTTAGAGTCCAGCTTTCTTTCACAGACATCTCCGAGAGCAAGAAAAACCCCAGTGGATTCAATCATGCTCACTATCGCTACTAAAGTCATCGTAAGGATGGCTGAAGCATTAAATGTCGGGAATCCGAAATAAAACGGCTGAACGACATGAAACCAGGAAGCCTGGCTGACTTCAGCAAAGCTGACAAGCCCCATAAAATAAGCTGCTATTGTCCCGGTCACCAATGACAGCAGGACAGAGATCGCTTTCATATAGCCTTTAAAAAACCTGTTCATTAAAATAATTAACACCAGTGTAAATGCAGCCAGGAATAGATTCTTCGAACTTCCATAATCAGGTGATCCCAGCCCGCCTGCAGCATTATTCATGGCGACAGGAATTAGTGATACCCCGATAATAGCGACGACTGAACCGGTAACGACCGGCGGGAAAAATCTCATAATTTTACTCATAAATTGTGATAGGATCATGACGATAATACCTGAAGCAATAATTGCCCCGTAAATGGCAGTAATGCCCTGCAAATTTCCGATGGCAATCATCGGGCCGACTGCTGTAAAAGTACATCCCAGAATCACAGGCAGCCTAATGCCAAAATGCTTCCCCCCTATTACTTGAAGCAATGTAGCAATCCCGCAGGTAAACAAATCAATCGATATTAAGTAAGCAAGCTGCTTGGCATTAAGTCCAATTGCCGGTCCCACAATCAATGGGACAATGACAGCACCTGCATACATGGCTAGCACATGCTGAAATCCCAAAGTCCCTACCTTCCAAGGATTTAGCTTTTCCAAAGATTTTCCCCCCAGGTTTAATTCTTTGTTATGCCATAGCCTGCTCCAGTTTTTTTAGAAACGGCATCACCTCCCAAAAGAAATATTTGTATAAAAAAAACCGCAGCAATAGAAAACATCAAAATAAACCATAGATGTTCTATTACTGCGGTCTCATCCAGCTTCCGTTAAACAAAAGACAAAGGAACCGCTCCTATATTCAGGTTTAAGAAAACTGCGTCATGCACAGATCTCCCAAACATAATGTAAAACCGCTATTCTTCAAAATAAATAATAGTGCATGCTTCTTCAGTAACAGGATCATAATCTTTTAAAATCGTTTTGACTTTCAAATGAAGAGCATGTTCAATCAATCCTTTTAAATGCGATTTGAATTCAACAATCAATGCTGAATCAACCGAAATAGTCAGGTGTTGAAAGTTCCGGCTCAGCATCTGCAGTGCCTGAACACGCTTATGCTGGGCAAAGATGATCACTCTATCATCAAAAGTTTCAATACGCTGTTTTTTTACGCCTGTTCCATAGATCTCCTGGTTGACACGATTATAAAGAAAAGCGAGATCTTTTTTGATTGTCTGAGATAATTTTGAAGTTAGTACAGTCATGTAATCCTCCTGTAATCACTATATTAAACAAGGCAATTTTATTAGTCAATACCTTTTTCAGAAAATTCTTACTTGACAAAATATTGACCTAACTATTACACTACAAATCAACTCCCCCTCTATTTCTATAATAGTCCCAATAAAACCTCCCTTCAGCACCATGAAAAATTAAATAGAATTTTCGTATAACCTCAATAATCGGTTTGAGGGTTTCTACTGGGAACCGTAATTCCTATCTACGAAAGGTATATTTTCTGTGTACTTCCCACAGGACCTTTTGTGCAGGAATTTTTTTGTGCTTATTAGTCTATTTAGAAGAAGATGCATAATATCATAATTTAAATACCTCTGCTTGCTCGCCAGGCTAATATCCCTACAAACCGCTATCACTTTTTTCATTGCCATTATAGTTTCTTAATCTATGAGGAGGCGAAGATTTGAAAAGTATTCAATTTGTTGTGAATGGAAAGGAATGTACGGTCCTCTGCCCGCCTGCGAAACCGCTCCTTGATGTTTTGAGGGAAGATCTGGGGCTGACTGCCAGCAAGGAATGCTGCGGAAAGGGAGAATGTGGATCATGCTCTGTACTAATAAATAATGAGGTTGTATGTTCCTGTCTTATCCTCACTGGTCAGGTGGAAAACCAGAAGATCACCACTTGTGAAGGAGTCGGATTATCACCAAATTTGGATGTGATTCAGGAGTCATTTATTGCAGAAGGAGCAACACAATGCGGGTACTGTACTCCGGGAATCATCGTATCAGCAAAAGCTTTCCTGGACGGAATTGACCATGTTCCATCCGTTGGGGAAATCAAAACCGCATTAGGAGGCAATCTATGTCGCTGTACAGGCTATACCAAAATTATCAAGGCCGTTCAGACAGCTGCTTCGAAAAAAAGATCCGAGACGGAAACAATCGGATAATCCATGACACATACAGCTATTTTGCTTGCTGCGGGCAAGTCCAGCAGAATGGGTACTCTAAAAGGACTATTGCCATGGAATGGAACGACATTATTTGAGCATCAGCTAAGCACTCTTAGTAAATCGGTGTTTACTGATCTTGTCGTCGTATTGGGATTTGAAGCTGAAAAATTCTTTCCACACAGAATAAATCATTCTGCAAAAATCATAATAAATGAACATTTTCAAGATGGTAAATGCTCGTCCATTATTGCAGGGGTGAAAGCTGCAGACATTTTATCAAAAACGATTCTGATTACATCCGTGGACCAGCCGCTTCAAGCTGTCATCGCTAATAATCTCGCCGTGAATCTTACAAAAAGCGGCTGCCTGATTGCAGTCCCCACCCATCAGGGCAAAAGAGGCCACCCTATCCTCTTTTCCGCAAAATTGAGACACGAGCTTTTATCGGTCAAGGAAGAGAAAATGGGCTTGAGACATATTATCCAACAACATGAAAAATTTGTTCTAGAGGTGCCAGTGGAAAATGAGCAAATTCATCTTAACCTGAACCGTCAGGAAGATTATAAAAATGCTCTTAAAAAATATACCAGGAGGTAAGTCGATGCTTGTTTCAGAAATTGACATGATTACCCCTTCCTCTCTATCCGAATGTCTGATGCTGCTGTCAAAGAAGGGCAGAATCCATAGAGTGATAGCCGGCGGTACAGATGCTACAGTCCGGATGAAGGAAGGCAAATGGCGGCCGGAGGTTTGGATCAATATAAAAAACTTAAATGAACTGCGGTATATAGAGGAAAGTGATGATTGTATTCATATAGGCCCATTGACCACACATACAGATATTATTCATTCTCCGATTCTGCAAAGAAAAGCGGATGTACTTGTGGACGCTGCACGTGAGGTTGGGGCCACTCAAATGCAGAATATGGGTACAATCGGCGGCAATATTGGCACTGCTTCCCCTGCAGGTGATACCCTGCCTGCGTTATATGTTCTTGGAGCAAGGCTGGAACTCACTTCTATGTCGAATAAACGAACCCTTCCAATCGAAGAGTTTATCTTTGGTCCCGGCAGGACGGTATTAAAAGAAAATGAAATGATCACAAAAATTATTATAAAACCGCAAAGTCCAAATGAAATAGGCATTTTCCAGAAGCTCGGCCCCCGTAAAGCACAATCTATTTCCATTGTGAACGTTGCTATTTCACTCACAATGGAACAGGACCTGAAATGCAGGGAAGGAAAAATTGCCTTCGGATCTGTGGCACCCACTATTATCCGGGCACGCAAGTGTGAATCTATGCTTCCTCTCGGACAGCTTAATGATGAATTAATCCGAAATATCGCCAAAATTGCCTGGAAAGAGGTCATGCCCATCACGGATGGAAGGGCAACCGCTACATATAGAAGGGATATGGCAAGTGCTTTATTGGAAAGAGGATTATACCGTTTAATGAGGAGGTGGAATAACCAGTGAACACCAAATGGGTTGGGAAAAGGGTAAAAAGAATTGATGGCCCGGAAAAAGTAACCGGAGAATTAAAATATATGACGGATTACCATTTTGACAATATGGTTTGGGGCAAAGTGCTGCGCTCTGAATATCCGCACGCAAAAATTAATTCCATTGATATTGAGCCAGCAAAAAATCTGCCTGGAGTTATATGTGTACTAACCCATAAAGATATTCCCGGCTTTAATGGATTTGGGATTGTGGTTCCCGACCAGCCTGTTCTTTGTTCGGATGTCGTCCGGTGCACAGGTGACGCTGTAGCCCTGGTAGCTGCTGAAACACTCGAAATCGCCGAGCAGGCACTGAGTTTAATCAAAGTGGATTATGAGCCCCTTGAAGTTGTTGCAGATGCTGAATATGCACTGACAGATTCTGCTCCAAAGCTTCATCCCGA
The DNA here is from genome assembly GCF_023715565.1 of Cytobacillus firmus. Lineage (GTDB taxonomy): Bacteria > Bacillota > Bacilli > Bacillales > Cytobacillaceae > Cytobacillus > Cytobacillus firmus_C. The sequence continues at coordinate 77,492 of NZ_JAMBOJ010000009.1, forward strand.
TGGCAATCTGCACAGCCATGTCAAAATTAAAAATGGAAACATGGAGAAAGCCTTCGAGGAAGCTGACATCATTGTAGAGAATACTTATTATTCTCCCCGGCAAATGCATGCTTTTATCGAAACAGAAGGCGGCTGGGGTGTTATGGATGACGAAGGTTTCCTCACCATTCGCTGTCCTGGACAATATGCATATCGCGATCGAATGCAGATTGCGAGGTCCCTGGCTTATAACCCTGAAAGAATTAGAGTCATTTCGAGCCCAATTGGCGGTGCTTTCGGCGGGAAGGATGAAATCACGGTTCAAATATACCTTGCTCTCCTTGCGCTCCATACGAATGGCCGGCCTGTAAAAATTCACTTAAGCCGGGAAGAGTCTGTCATTGCGGGCATAAAAAGGCACCCTTTTAAAGTCCAAATGAAAACCGCTGCCAAAAAAGACGGGACACTCCTTGCCAATCAGGTGAAAGCCATAGGAGATACGGGGGCATATGCATCACTTGGCGGGGCTGTCATCGCCCTTGCGATCGAACATTCATGCGGCCCTTATAAAATTCCCAATGTGGATCTAGAGGGCTTCTGTGTGTATACCAACAATGGCATTGCCGGTGCCTTCAGAGGCTTTGGCGTCAATCAGGTATGCATGGGAATCGAAACACATATGGACATGATTGCAGAAAAGCTTGGAATAGATCCTATTGAATTGCGCAAAAAAAATGTCTATCACCAAGGGGAAGTTTCCAGTGTCGGCCATATTGTCAAATCCAGTGCCGGAACCTTCAAAACCCTGGAAACAGCAGAGAATTGCGATCTGTGGAAGAACCGGGCCAAGTATAAATCCGAAGTAAGTGAGCCATGGAAAAAACGGGGAGTTTCCGTTGCAACCTCCTTTCATGGGATCGGAATGGGTATTGGTCTTCCCGACTATGGAGCCGCCTCTATTGAACTACTGCCGGATGGAACATTCCTTGTGGGTGTAGGATGCGAGGAGATCGGAGGAGGAAACAGCACCGCCTATGCCCAAATAGCCGCTGAGATGCTGAACTGTGATATCAGCAATATCAGCATCGTTCAAGGTGATACACATAGAACACTTGATAGCGGTACTGTAACTGCATCCCGCTCCACCTATACCGGAGGAAGAGCTGTCGCGGCAGCAGCACCCAGGATGACTGAGCTTCTTATTCAAACTGCTGCTGAAATGCTGAATTTGGATTCATCTCAAATTGCCTTAAGACCGAACCATATTTCAGCTCATGGAGAGATCATACCTTATAAGTCTATCTATAAATACCTTCATGACCATCATCAGACTACAAGAGTAGAAGGACACTTCTACCTGCCGAAAGAAAAAGAAGAAATCAAAGGTTCAGGCGGTGCGCCCCACCATTTATACGGATATTTGACACATGTGGTGATGGTGGAAGTTGATACTTTAACAGGTGAAACAGAGGTTTTGCGGGTTGTATCTATCCCGGATGCGGGCAAGGTCATTAATCCGCAAGGGCTGGAAGGCCAGACTGAAGGCGGAGCCGTAATGGGCATCGGGTATACTCTGTATGAAGATATACTGATCGAGAATGGCTATCATAAAACGCGGAATTTCACTGATTATATCATCCCTACTATCCGCGAGACTCCTTTGATTGAGACCTTTCCGGTAGAAGAACCCGAACAATCAGGACCCTTTGGAGCTAAGGGAATTGGAGAAGTGGTGATGATTCCGATTATTGCTGCTATCATGTCAGCCATATATGATGCTACAGGGGCCAGAATTCGCCATCTGCCCGCTACTCCCGAAAGAGTGTTTAATGCCTTAAAAGATCTCAAAAAACAAAAAGTCCAATCCACAAGGTGATCCTATTGATGAGCAGCCATTTATTTTCCAGATTAGAAGAGTCAATCAAAAACCGAAAAGACACATTTCTGCTGACCATAACAGATTATCCTGATGAAAAACTCATTGGAGCGAAAGCTTTATTATGGCCAGGCGGAGATTTCTGTACTGAAGCCTCCCTTCTGCCGCTTGATGTGAGGGATTTAATAACGGTACATTGCAATAAATTAGTCACTAAAAAACGGTCAGGAACTGTGAGATTTATGTGGAAAGAATGTTTAGTTGAATGTTTTGCAGAGTACTTCCCTTCTCCTCTCCATTTGATAGTCGCCGGTGCCGGCCATGTGTGTGAACCCGTGGCAGAAATGGGACGAATGCTCGGATTTTTTGTGACAGTAATAGACGATCGGAAAGAGTATGCAAACAGAGAACGCTTTCCGAACGCGGATGAAGTGGTTTGCCAATCCTATCTGGAATACTTCAGGCATGTCGACATTTCTGAAAAATCGTATATTCTCCTTCTTACCAGGGGACATAAGTATGATGTTATCAGTTTGAATGAACTCTTAAAAAGAGATTGTCAGGCAGGATATATTGGAATGATCGGCAGCAGAAGACGTATTTCGGGTGTATTCGAAGAACTTCAGGAGGATTTTCGGGATGAAAGCTTTGAAAATCTATACACCCCTGTGGGTCTTGATATCGGTTCTGAAACTCCTGCAGAAATTGCTGTCAGCATCATGGCAGAAATTCTGAAAGTGAAAAATCAAAAATCAGGAGATTCCTTAAGTTCGCAAATTAAAAAATTTGCAAAAATGGGTTTCCATGAGGGGGCCGGAAAATGGACCAAATGCAGCTTATAAAGCGCACCCTTGATATCAGGAAAGGAGGTGAGAAAGCAGCACTCGCCACAATTATCCGCACGAAGGGCTCTACCCCGAGAAAAACTGGAAGCCGGATGATTGTGTTCCCCTGCGGAAGAATAGAAGGAACAATTGGCGGAGGCTGCGGTGAAGCAGAAGTAATTGAGAAGGCTTTCCAGGTCATCCAAACAAATACCCCAACTCAAAAGCGCGTAGATTTAACAAAAGGGCTGTTTTATGAAGATGGAGGAATATGCGGTGGAATTATGGATGTATTTATTGAACCCATCTAACCAGGAAAATAGATCTCCCGCCTGTTCCATGGTCGAGTCAGTTCGTGTCTCTGGATGAATCCATGAATAAGGAGTGATCTTTCATGTCGATGATTGAAAAGGATCTTGGGTCGGGCCTCCCGCCTGCCTCTAATGCGAACCTCTTAGAACGGCTCTTTAAGCTTTCCGCACGAAACACAAATGTAAAGACAGAAATTCTGGCAGGCATTACTTCGTTTATGACAATGAGTTATATCATCTTTGTCAACCCGATAATCTTAGCAGATGCAGGGATACCAAAAGAAGCCGCATTGGCTGCAACGATTTACGCAAGTGTTTTCTGTACCCTTCTAATGGCACTTTGGGCAAATTTCCCTGTAGCAGTTGCCCCGGGCATGGGGCTGAATGCCTTTTTTGCCTATACAGTTGTACTTGGCCAGGGTCTTTCCTGGCAAACAGCCCTTGGTGCTGTATTTATATCGGGGATTGTGTTTTTAATTTTGACAGTTACCGGAGTCCGGCAGAAGATCGTAGATGGTGTCCCGGATGTCTTAAAGTCAGCTATAGGTGTAGGGATTGGTTTATTTATTGCTTTCATCGGGTTAAAAAATGCAGAACTGGTAGTCGCAAACGATGCTACATTTGTCGGCTTGGGAAGTATCACCGCCAAAGGTCCGCTTCTTGCCCTATTCGGATTGATTATTGCCGCCCTCCTGATGGCAAAGAAAGTTAAAGGCGCCCTCCTGATTAGTATATTAGGTACAAGTGCAGCAGCAATGATTGTTGGCTTTATTGCCTACCCAAAAGCTGTAGGTGACATCGTGTCCCTTAATCTCCCTAGCATGTCTGAGACGTTTTTAGCTATGGATATTATGGGAGCAATAAAATATGGCATCATCTCAGTCATTTTCTCCTTTACGATTGTAGAATTATTTGACAATTTAGCTACCCTCATCGGATTATCAAGAAAAGCCGGCCTCACAGATGAAAATGGAAAAATTGAAAACCTGGATCGTGCTCTTCAGGCAGACGCAGTTGGAACGATGGCAAGTGCTGCCTTCGGAAGCACTGCCTTAAACGCTTACGTCGAAAACGCCACAGGGATTTCGGAAGGCGGACGCACCGGTTTAACTTCTTTAACTGTAGCAGTACTGTTTTTCCTGTCGCTCATTTTTGCTCCGCTTATCTATTTTATACCGTCCGTCGCAACTGCACCTATTCTCATTCTAGTTGGAGCCTTAATGCTTAGTGAAATTAAACATATAAGCTTTGATGATTTTACGGATGTGATTCCTGTCTTTTTAACGATTGTTCTCATGCCTTTAACGTTCAGCATCGCCCAGGGACTGGCATTCGGCTTTATCTCTTACACACTGCTCAAGCTTCTTACAGGTAAGCATCAGCAAATCCACTGGATCATGTATTTTGTAAGCGCCGCCTTTATTATTAATTTCATTATGGGCGGTCATTAATCTGTTGACTGATATTTTCTACAAAGTGGGGAGTCCATATGAAGCTTAACATTGAAACGTTACGAAAAAGAATTGATGTGGCGGCTAAAAGAACTCCTGCCGATCTGGTTATTAAAAACGGGAAGGTAATAAACGTATTTACACGTGAAATCATCGATGAAGACATAGCAATTGCAGATGGATTCATAGCTGGCTTAGGATGCTATGAAGGCAAAGAAATTATCGATGCTGGGGGCAGCTTTATCGCTCCCGGCTTCGTTGATGGGCATGTTCATATAGAATCGGCAATGGTTACTCCTGCAGAGTTCAGCAATGTTGTCCTCCCACATGGAGTAACTACAGTGATTGCAGACCCACATGAAATAGCCAATGTCAGCGGGACTGACGGCATTGACTTCATGCTTGGATCTTCAGAAGATATCCCGCTCGATGTGTTTTTTATGCTTCCATCCTGCGTGCCTGCTACTCCATTTGAAAATGCCGGCGCTTCCCTCAGTTATACGGATCTCGAAAAATATTACAGTCACCCAAGAGTGCTGGGGCTCGGTGAAGTTATGGATTATCCAGCTGTTATGAATAATGATGAGGGAATGCTGCAAAAACTGGAAGCAGCCTATAGTAAAGGAAAATGCATTGATGGGCATGCAGCAGGACTTAATGCGGATGAAATCAATATTTACTTGGCAGCCGGCATAAGAACAGACCATGAATGCATTAATCCAGAGGAAGCGCTGGACAGGATGCGCAAGGGGATGTATGTAATGCTGCGGGAGGGGTCTGCGGCAAGAGATTTATTGTCTCTTCTCAAATCTGTCAGCGAACAAAACGCACGGCGCTGTTTATTTGTTACGGATGATAAGCATCTGGATGATTTGATCAATGAGGGCAGCATTGACCATAATGTCAGAATGGCCATTAGCGAAGGGATTGATCCTCTCCTTGCCATTCAAATCGCTACTCTGAATGCAGCAGAATGTTTCGGCTTGAAAAATAAAGGGGCAATCGCTCCCGGTTATGAAGCCGACTTGGTTTTTCTTAGTGATCTAAGAAGTGTCAAGGTGGAGAAAGTAATAAAGAGCGGAAGATTTGCTGCAGAAAACGGGGTCATGAAGAATTCTGTTCCCAACAGCATTGCACCTGCAGGACCCATCCTGAACAGTGTCAAAATCAGCAGCATGTGCTATGAAGATCTAAGCATTCGGATTGGGAATGGTGACTGCAATATCATTGGCATTATACCGAACAGCATTGTGACCAGGCATCTGGTGGAAAAGGCAGATGTAAAGAATGGATATTTCCAGCCAAATCCTCATAGAGATCTCTTAAAGCTGGCGGTTGTTGAGCGGCACCACTGCACAGGCAATATCGGTCTTGGTATTGTAAAGGGATTAGCGATTACAAGAGGTGGGATTGCTTCAACAGTTGCCCACGATTCCCATAACATTGTCGCAGCAGGCACATCTGATAAGGATTTGCTGGCTGCCATTAAGCATACCGCAGCCATGGGAGGCGGCCTGGCTGTTGTCCAGGATGGAAAGATCCTTGCGGAACTGCCCCTGCCTATTGCGGGACTCATGAATGATCAGGATTCTTCATTTGTCCTTGCACGTTTATCCCGATTGAATCATGCACTTGTGACAATCGGGTGCAGCATGGAATTCAACCCGTTTTTGACGCTCTCATTTTTAGCGCTTCCGGTTATCCCAGACCTCAAATTAACTGATAAAGGTCTATTCTCCGTGAGATCCTTTAGCCATATTAAAGCCGAGGCAGAAAATTAAGGCAGGATCTTCTTAAGTAGTTCAGATAACGTGGAGAAAACTAAATATAACAGCCCAAAAAACATACGCTTTCGCAACGCAAATAGCAAGTGAACTATCAATACAATTAACGCAACAAAAAGCTTGGGATATCCCAAGCTTTTTGTTATTGAATGTGTTGTTCCAATTTAATTAAACCAGCTAATAGGAGTCAAGAACTTCTTATTAAAATATCTAATCCACCGTGTTATACTTTTGAAAGCAAGCCAAATAACCCTCCAAATTCTTTTTGGAAGGTTTTTCTTAATTTGCTGTTTTCTGTGGATTAAGCAAAATCCAGGAACTGTTCATTCCTTTTTAGCATTGCGTATATCCAGTGTAAAAGCTTGTTTACACAAGCTATCATTGCTACTTTTGAAGGCTTTCCTTCATTTCGTTTCCTATCATAATACTCTTTTAACTTCTTGTTCCTCGAGCTTCTTATACCGCATAAAACGGCCATATACAAAGCGTGCCGTATTCGGCTTGAACCTCGTTTAGTAATTTGATTTATAGTAGCTGTGAACTTACCTGATGAATGGATACTTGGATCTATCCCTGCGTAAGCCACAAGTTTTTTAGGGTGATTAAACCGGTCAATTTCTCCGATTTTGGAATTGATCGTTGCCGCGATTTTTCCTCCTATTCCGGGACTTAACTGATTATCTTACATTCTTCAATTTCTTCTGCTAGGACATCTATCTCTGCCTCTATACTGGATAGGTGTTCTTGATACTGAAGAAGCATAGTGATATACATATCCAAACGGAACAACTGACTTTGATACACACCTTGTTGGAAAGGATTTCGCTTAGCCGAATCTATTAATTTAGCTGCCCTCTCCCTGGCCCAACCCGCAGATCGTTTTATACGCATTTCCACAATTCGCTCCAGTATCTTTGCTTCACCAATCTTCAGAAGTAGGAAACTCCTTTAAAACCTGAAGAGCTTGAAAATAAATCTCCAAATACTCCCCTATATTCCGGAAATACCTGATCAAGAATTGTGTGGAATTGAAGTTTTGCCTGAATGTAAAGGTTCGTAACGGCTTCGTATTGCCTTAACAATGTTCTTAGGTTTAGCAGCCTTGAGCCTCTTTTTTTATAAGGCTCAAATTCTTCTTTGTAATACAGAATACAAAGTTGATATGCATCAAACGCATCCGTCTTTACCCTTCTTAGACTGGTTTTCTTAGCCTGATGAGAAATGATGGGATTTACCAAAATAAATAGATATTGACTTTCCTCCAGACATTGAATAATCGGTGTATGGTAATGCCCTGAAATACTGCTGGTCTAACACCAGTATTTCTTTCTATCTCTTTCAAAAAAGAGATAAAAGTATCTAAACCCTCACTGATATGTTTTATCTTGAAGCTCTTTCCAAATGGCTTGTCTTTATCTAGAAATGCCTGAGCTTCACTTCCCCCCCTTTGGCCACATCCTGGCCAACTACTGGATTCAATAATTATCTCTCCCTTTGTCGTACTCGCCAGTAACCCCTATACCTTCCTGTAGTTCCATAGCCTCGCTTGTTATACGAGATCATTTGTCCTAACCAGCCTCAAACATCATTCTACAAGTAGGGGGCGAACAGTTTAGTTGACGAGATCTAACTCCCACGCACCCGTACGTTCTACCCACGTTCTACCCTGGCTACTGAAATAATAGGTCCTATAAAAAAAGAGCAACAAGTAAAAACTGGTTAACTCAATAATACGAAAGCACCCTTTAGCTTAATATTAATCATTATTCAAAACTATTTTCGTATATATCAAGAAACTTTGATAATTCCACACCTTGTTCTTGAACATTTTTATCCTTCACAGTTATTTGCCACCCATATTTTTTGTATTCTTTATAGTTACTATCACTAAAGGGTTCTAAATCAAACTCCTTAGCTACTGCTTCAAAGGCTTCCTTGTATTCCAGCTTTGCCTGTTTTAATGCTTTTTTAGTATCTTTAAAAATAGGCATTCCTTCAACATTAGCTCCTATTTCGTATGCTTTTTTATTACCAAAATCAATACTTAATTTACTAACATCATATTCATTAACAACTGTTCCTAAGGTTTGGTTATCACAAGAAACTAACAATATGATTGAAAAGATAATAAATAAGCCCCTCATATCTACCTCCATTTATCATTCTAATTTGTAATGACCTTAATAACCTTATAGTATAGACGTATTTCCATAAAATAAGTTTCATAACTAATTTCAAACCTGCTTCGTTAGGTGAAGCACTAAAATTTTCAAGTGCATTTTACTACATAATGTTATAAATCCTTGGTTTTTCTCGAAAACAGACTGATAATAATATAGCAATTTACAAGTAAAATAGCACCATTATTCGCACAATGACAATAGCCATTGTCAAGTTGTTATTTTGGGTGCTATTATTATGATATTTTGTTGTTATTTTCTTATAAAACGTTGATATATCAGTGAAAACAGTTCTGCTAGTTACTGTGCTAAAAGGTATGATAATTTATGTACTATCTACGATGTTTCTCCACAAAAACTAAATTGTTTAAATCCTCTCCGGCCGTTCTTTTATTTTTTAGCTGCTTCCTTATTAGTTAAATTTAATGCAGACCATGCTGTTTCATCTGCAAAGTACCTGCTCCAGCTTGCAACACCGGCTAAATTATACTTCTTTGCTAATTCTGCCCGTTTTAATAGTGAAACTCCATCTTCAAGCCATACCCTGTATGTGACTTTATTTTTTTCGGAATAAGACTCCGCGTAATTTTGCCCGCTTGCCGGATCGTATACCGGAGTAATTTTATTTTTATTGAGCCATTCTTTCACTTTGCCCATTGATAGGGCTTTGGAAGAAACATCCCCATTTGATTTTTGTTCCTTAGTTATTTTAAGAAAGATACTTGATGATCATTTAGTTGACTTCTTCGAATATACAAAAACCATTTTAATGCATTGAAAAAGTTTAAAATAATATAATTATGTAAACTAATATTCGTAATAATTGTATTATACGAATATTTATTCCATTTTTTTACATCATTTGAACATACAGTTCTTTTCTTGCTTCATGATATAAACGAGCATACAGCTGTGTTTTGGTGCAGACCATTATGTCCTAATCGAAATAATGGCATTCCTTCCCGTGCTAAATAAGCAGCAAATGTAGGGCGAAATGTGAACACCTAGCCCCACGCTTCTCGTGTAATGGCACAATTCGCTCTTTTTTACGTTTCCCTTTTGGGATTGTTATCATGCGTTCCTTTCAATTAATATCCTCTTTTTTCATGTCAACTAACTATATAAGGCACACAGCCCTGGCATAATGTCATAATGAAAGTAAGTTGTACGCTAGAATAACGAAAGGAATGTCTCAATTTTGAAGACATTCCTTTTTCTAACTAGAAATATTTAGTTCCCTTCTTAAATAAAAGCACCCTATTGTTTAAGTTCAATTCTTTACAATCTCCTCTTTTGGTTTCACCAAATAACTTTTGATATTTGTATTTCTTATTTTCATTACCATAGTTTGTTTTCTGTCCCTTTTATCAATCTTTTGATATTTTGCCTGTGCAAAAATATCACTAATGCACTAATAAAAAATGAAGGGCAATAATGACTCTTTCCCCGAAAATAAGGCTGTAAATAATTATAGATATACCAGCTAACATTGAACTTAGTGAAACATACTTAGAAACTATCAAAGTTAATATAAATACAACAAAGCCAATCAAAGTCCCAATGGTGTCAGTTGATATTGATGATGTAATTTTAAATTTTATAGGTATTGTTATTGGTTTTTATTTGGTGATTTTATTAAAAAAGTTATTAGTTATTAAAAAATCGGAAAGTAAGGTTTACCAGGGGAAATAAGGTAAAAAATATACTCGTTTTTTAGTTTGACTACTAGTATATGAGTATATTTTTTCTTTTTAAAAATCCAATTCATTGTTTTTTATTAGATAACCATACACACCATACATAGTTTAACTACCTCTTGCAAATGCAACCGGCTTTTAGGGGCAGCCCCAAAAAGCCGACCGTTCCCTCACTTCTCATGAATCGGTAAGATCCATATAGTTAAACTGGTGCTTGAACAGAATATGAGTATATGCTTTTGGGGTAGATATTACTTCTATAGTTATTGGCTATCAAATCAAGAACCTTTAAGTAGTTTATGAATAGTAATTTTGGCGGTACCCATTATTGGGTATGCTTTATGATTTTTGCAGAAGCTTTAATGAAGATTATGACGAATTGCACCTAAACATACTGACACTTTTCCGGAGTAACAAAAAAAGGCCAATTTCGATGAGAAAACTTTGAACATCGGTTGCCTCTTACTTGATTACAAACAAGCGTTAATTCATAAATAAGCGTTAATCCTTCTTAATGCTAAATATGATATAATTATAAAAACGACCAAACCCTTATACACCAAGGGTTTGGTCGTTTACTAAGTCAAATTTATGTCTGCGTTAATTTGTATTATACGAACATTTATTCCGTTATTATACATCCGTTGATATATGATATTAAGTCGTTTCCCTTTTGGAATTGTTATTATGCGTTCCGGTCAATTAATATCCTCTTTTTTCATGATAATCAACTGCCCTGTCATAATGAAAGTAAGTTGTACTCTAGAAAAACCAAAGAAATGTCTCAATTTTGAAGACATTCCTTTTCTAACTAGAAATTTTTAGGTCCCCTTCAAATAAAAGCACCCTATTGTTAAAGTACAATTCTTCACATTGTTTATTGCAAAATAAAAGTGGTTCTTACGGTTGTTTGGTGAAGGCGGTTTCTGGATATTAGGTAAGTATAATATTCAGGAGGTGTAGATTTATAATGATCTTATGGTTATCGCCTGATCCTCATCTGGAACTTATTCATGTTTCTTCTTCAGCTGAATCTGACTCCTTACTCCTCACAGTTCAAAGCACCGTGTCATCTGCTTCTTGTCCACAATGCAATAAAAACACTTCAAAAATTCATAGCCGATATGCACGGATCATACAGGATCTCCCTGTCAGCGGTCAGCCGGTCGAGCTGCATCTCCTTTCAAGAAAATGGTTTTGTGACAAGGCGGATTGTTCGGTTAAGATATTCACTGAGCGGTATGAAGGAATCTCAGCCAATGGCCGGCGCACCTTTCGTGCGGAAGAGCTGTTAAGAAAAATAGCGTTTTCCACTAGCTGTCTAGCAGCTGAAAAGGTGGCGCACGCTGCACACATTCCGATAAGCCACGATACCTTATTAGCCATTGTTCGGCGGACAGCACTAAATCCGGAGGTGTCACCCTTTCCTCGGTTTGGATGATTTTGCTTTCAAGAAAGGGCATACTTACGGTACGATAATCTGCGACCTTCAAACCCATAAACCTTTAATTAAGGCATACAGCCCCTTTAACAAAAGAGGCGATTGTCTATAAGAACAACCGTCTCCCTAATAGCAATCATTTTCCTTTGTATCTTTTGTAAAGAAACATAATTATGACCATTATGAATGTAATAATTATTGAGTTTTTTAAAATCATAAAGAAAAACTCTGGATAAGTTGTTTCTGATGACGAAACCATTCCATTAACATCTTCTGTGGTTCTAACCCTTTGTATCAAAACTATCATTAATGAGAAAGAAGTAATAAAGGAATATATAGCCGTTTTCACTAAAGTTCTCTCCATAAAAATTCTCCTTATCCTAAATTTTGATTTTGCTTCTAACGCAATTGTAACATTTTGTAATTCATTTAGTGCCCGCTTCTTTATTCCACAAAGCTGCCCCGTTTGTTAAATAAGAAAAAGCCAGCTGGTTTGGCAGCTGATTAGCCTGCCCTTTCGTATAATTATGTTTCTGTCAATTGAGAGTATATGTGGTTTCTCGGAGAATTTCTTATTCAGATTATGGATTAATTCCCTATGATTCTGACGCCAATATATTCTTCATTTCGACAAAGAAAAAACGAGGCAGATGCCCTCGTTTTTTCTATTATTGGTATTTGGCTTTAATATATGTTTTCTTGGTATGGTAGGAAGTTTTATATGTAATATATTTTTCGCTACTGCAACCGCCCGTACGGGTTATTCTCTGATATTTTCTCCAAACGTCACCGTAAATTCCTGGACGGGACCATCTAGCAGGGTCTGCCTTGATAAATGTACCATTTCCAGGTGGTGCTACTGATACAGAAACTGAAGCCCCACTTGCTCCACTATAACCAATAGAATAACTTACAGTTGATTGACCAAAAAAGTATCCGTCTACTTTATCCCAGCTTTTAAATGAAGGATGATAGTTTATAAAGGTATTTGATCTATCTAGCTTATCTGAGAGTGTTTCATATTTGTATTGATAGGCACATGAGAATGTAGATACCCCACCGCTTTTAATGATATTTCCATTTTGGTCAGTAACAAAACTATCTGGTAGGCTAGAAGTTTCGGTTATTAAATTTCCCTCACCATCTATATATTGATTAATTATCTCTGGTGAAAATTCAACTTCCGGAACATAGATCGCTTCTTCTGCACTGGCATTAAAAGGTACAGTAAACAAAGAAATTACTAGTAATACAGCTAAGAACCAGTGACTGGTAGTTTTTTCCCTTTGCATTTTTCCAACTCCCTCTATAGTATTAATATTATAGTAAATTTTTCGGAAAAAATGGATTAAATTGGAAGGTTTTTTGATGAAGAAATATTCAATCTATACTTTGGTACTATTAGGGGCTCTAGTAATTGGGCTTGTAGTATATGAACTAGTATTTAAAGAAACAGATCCAAATGGAAACATCCTTTTGAATGCCTATGATGATTATATGAAACACAATGAATATGAAAGCTTAGAATTCCATCCTGATGAAGATCATATATATTCTTTATATGAAAATACTTCTGAGAATACGATAGGGTTAGTTGAGTACCGTAAAAATGGAGAAATGAAAACTGAAATGGGAAAGCAAAGGGGATTAGATTTTTATGTTCTTCTTCTTGAAGGGGAATATAATAATTATGTAGGAGTAAAGTTTGAAAAAGATCCTCAGGAAGTAGGTTATTTTGAGTTAATTTCACAAGAAGGAAAAACAGAAAAATTTGTAGTTAATTCAAAAAAAGAAAAGTCTTATACAGTGAGTTACATAGCTAAAACAGAGTTAGATCCTGACAACATTCAAACTATAAAAGTGTATACTAAGGATGGAGAGACCTTATACCATGAAAATATGTAAATAAGCTCACCATCAAGTTCATTGCTTCATACGTAACCATCAGCGGCACCCCCTTTCCTAATGGATTGGAGGCGGCCGCTGCCCACCCTGCTTATTTGCTGTACATAAAAATTATATCATATTGGTTTGTTCATACCTATATTAAGAAAGCACCCTTTTGTTTTTTGATAAGGGTCTATGAAGGAGTAACTTGCATATAATAAGACTAAAATCCACAATTCATTTGAATGCTGTCTGCCAGGAAAATCGCGGTCCATTAACAAGCCCATTCATTAGGGCACATGTACACCGTGTCCGAAGGACTGCTCAAACGAGATTGTGGATTCTTTATTTTCTCATGAGTATTAAAGCCTTATTTATTATTAACCACACTCTTATTATTGGAGATTAGCTGTTGGTCACTTTTGTAACAAACGCATCTGTCTCTGAATCCCAATAACCAAGTAACTCAATAATTTTATTTGAAAGTGTCTTATCAAACTCCATTTCATTAAGCCAGCTGCAATTATCATCATTATAATAATCCCCCTGTATAAATGCAGCGTACAGTTTAGAATTAGGATATAACCTTGAGTAATCTGCCATTTTATTTAAGTCATCGTAATAATCTTTAAATACGTTTGCTGCCTTATACTTTATTTCAATTAACGCCTCAATCCCTATTACAGAATCTTTCAAATGGGACGTTTTAGCTTTTTCTAAATCTATTTTTAATATAGCAATGTCTGCTCTTCTTCCACAAGGAAGTCTATATTCGGTATAAATTCGTAAATCATAGATGAATCCTCCATTGTTCTCTAGTTCAGTCCTAATATGGTAATAGAGTGCGCTTTTTAATGAATCTTCATATAAGAAGAATTTATAACCATAATCTCGTTTTATTTTCTCACACCAAATTTTTTTAATAATTGAATCAATATTTACTTCAACATTGTTATTAAAAAGGCCATACTCGGTTCTCATTCTACATCCACCTGTCCTTTTTTGATGCTTAGAAGTTAAAAAAGCAACCAAGAAATGGTTGCTCGTACTTAAAAACGTTTTTTATTTGCCTTTACTCGGTAAAATCAGGCTTACTATAAAACAAGCTGTAACCCCCAACACAACAATGCTAAAATTCCCCCAACCGCAAAATATTAAATCACCGATTAATAGATATGGTCTCTCGATTTCAAGCATTGCAAATGCTCCACCTAAAATAAATAACAAAAAATAAATACCCGCTTAAAAGAAAATAATTAATAATGCTAAGCCAAAAATTGTAGCGATTGCATATGTAATCATTTATCTGTACTCATTTCCTCCACCCCATAACTCTCTTCCACCTGTATGACCTGTCGCAGCTCAAGAGTGCCTGGCTCTTGGTTATGATGCCAAGTAAATCCTTCTGGAGTATCTCCTTTAGCTAACCCTTGAATGTCCTGTTTGGATAATCCTAAATCCTCTGCTAAGTCAGGATCCATTTGAATGTCATCATATAATTCTTGGTTAGCATAGCTAAAATGAACATAATCAGATTGAAGATATAAACTCTCATCTATGTATACTTCGAACTCAGCATCAAATTCCGGGAAGGTTCCTATTATTGAGGTTCCGTTAGGTAAATCAATAATTTCCTCTTCAAAAGGAACACCAGTTATAGGATGAACAGAACCAGCCAAGTCCTCATTTACAGTAGAGATTTGAGTGATTTCAGAGAAATCACTTGGACGGTCGGCGTCTGGAATATTGTCATCAGCATGAGCTACCTCGGCTCCATCTGCCACATCTATTACATCTACCACTCCAACAGCTAAAGCTCCAATAGCTACTGTTTTTACAATTGAGGTTGCTCCTCTAGGAGGGGATTTATGCCGGAACAAGCGATACTATGTCTCACCTGTCTTCACAACACAATAAACAATTTACAAATCGTGGATGATTGGGTTTGTCCTGATAAATTTGGCAAACGAAGACAATCCTACTTTTCGGAACCGTTTTTTCTTTTGTACAAGATACAATTCTCTTTTTAAATAAAAATCCCTGATTTTAACCTGGTGCAGGATGCCAAAAGATAGCTCTTTTTTTACCGTTAATTTTGGCATGATGCTGATTCCGAGACCAGCCTCTACCGATCCCTTTATGGATTGCATACTACCGAGCTCCATAAAAGCGTGGATATCCTGAAAAAAGTCATAGTCCTTTAAGTGATTTTCCACGGTTATCCTGGTACCGGATGAGGCTTCCCGCCAGATAAGTTTTTCGTCCTTCAATTCTTCCAGATTGATATCATCCCTGTTTTTCCATTTACAGTCAACCGGGGTAATCAGGATCAGCTGGTCTTCAGCAAATTTTTCTACTGTTAATTCGCCGTCCTCTTTATCCCTTTCAAGTATGCCCTCTACCAGGGCAATATCAATTTCGTTATGCTTTAGTTTTGACAGCATATCATTAGTATTGCCGAGGGACAGGTTAAATTTGATGTTAGGGTGTTTTTTCATGAATTTTCCCAGCAATTCGGGGAGAATATATTCACCGATGGTCAAACTGGCTCCAACATGCAGGCTTGCTTCCACTTTTCCGGAGATAGTCCTGACGGCTTCTTGGGATTGTTCATAATAAGCAATAATTTCCTTGGCATAGGGATAAAGGGCTGATCCTGCCTATGTAAGGACTAATTGATTATCAGAGCGGTCAAACAGCAAGGCCCCGTAACGGTCTTCCAGCTGATGGATCTGTTTGGTGACCGCTGGCTGCGAGACAAAGCCTTTTCTGGCAGCCTGGCTGATGCTTCCTTCCTCCACTACATAACAGAACATTCTCAAACTTTCTATGTTCATGAGAGATCAGTTCCTTCCAAACATCCTTAAATAGATTTTTTTATGATATCAATAGGACACAAGCGGGGCATCAGCAACACACCTGAACCCAGTATTGCCAGCGGAGCTGTCTGGAGTATTAGAGCTGCGAGCAGCCACCCGATAGCGATTGCAATAAGATTCATGGCATAAATAGGACCCTCCTCTGATAGCTTTTGCTTCCCCGCTTAGAGGTCCTGCTGGATTATTGGAGCCGTTCTTTTCTACGTCTCTTGTAAACCAATCCGCACACCATTCCCATACATTTCCGACCATATTAAACAAGCCATACCCATTTGGCGGAAATGACTTTGAAGGGGCAGTCCCTGCAAAACCATCCTCCAGGCTGTTTTCCACAGGAAAGGTCCCCTGCCAGATATTGCACAGGTGCTTTCCGCCAGGTGTTAGCTCATCTCCCCAAGGGTACTTTTTTTGTACAAGTCCTCCCCTCGCTGCAAACTCCCATTCTGCTTCTGTTGGGAGTCTTTTTCCTGCCCAATCACAATAAGCAGCTGCATCATTCCAGGAGACATGAATGACAGGGTGATCCAGCCGGTCTTCAATTAAGGATCCTGGGCCTTCAGGATGCTTCCAAGAAGCTCCTTCGATTGCAAACCACCAGGGGGTATGGGGAGATTGCCTTTTTCTTGTTTTCAGCTCTTTAGGAAGGAAAAGATGAAAAACAAATGACCAGTTATATTTTTCAGCGTCTGTCTTATAACCCGTATCATTGATGAAATCCTGGAATTTTTCATTAGTCACTGCGTAGCTGTCCATCAAGAAAGGATCAATCTTTACGGTACGGACTGGACCTTCCCGGTCTGCAGTACCCATCAGGTATTCTCCTCCAGGGAGAAAAACCATTCCGGCAGTTGATCTTATTCCATTATGTTTGAAGACTGTATCGCTCTGTTCTTTATAGTCTTGTATATAAAGGCACACCCAATAATAATTTCTCATTGGGCACAACCTCAAGCAAATGTTTCAGGTTTTCCTCGACCCAAGGGAGGCTTGCTACACTTCCCGCAACCTGTGAGCTGCCCCAATGTTCATCATAAGCCATGACTACCATATAATCTGCTATACCCGCCAGCTTATCCCTTTCATAAAAGGCAGACCAATTGCCGCTTGATGAAATGAAAGTGATATCCATCGACACTACTAAACCTGCTTCATGAAAGTAAGGAGTGGCTTCCCTTACAAACTGTGTTATGTAAGGACCGTCTGCAGGATTAACATTTTCAATGTCCAGATTGATCCCGTTTAATCCATTTAATTGACTGAAATGCAGAAGCTGGCGAATCATATTCTGCCTGGTATCAAAAGAACCAAAAGCTTCATGTGTCAATTCAGGGTCAAATGCATTTGAAAACAAGCCCCAAATTTGGTATCCCTGTTTTTTGGACCATTTTGCATAATCCTTTGAACCAAGATTATTAATAGTCCCTTTTCCGTCAGCCAGCTCAAACCATGTTGGTGAAATGACATTCACACCAGCCATCCTCGGGATGTTTGAAGTATTCGGGTTTTTAGTATATACAGCTTCCCATGTCAGCTGAATAGGACCATCTAATTTGGGGACTGTATATTCTGTTTCTTCCAGAGAAATAGCAATTTTCTTGCTCTCTCCCTTTTTTATGTATTTCTTTTTCAAATAGCCGGCTGTACCGTCTTCTATTCTAATAAAAAAGTAGTCTTCTTTTTCATGTTCTATAAAGACATTCTCTTTCGGAGATAAGGTGGATGTATACGGTGAATTCAGACTTGCTTTTGTCCTCAGCCGGAGCAATTCATCATGAATATCTTTTTCCGTCACTTTACCGGAAGCCAAAGTATCTCCATTCTTTTTAATCCAAACTGCACCTGTATCAGGGAGTATTGAATAAGCTATTGGGTAGATTTCCAATAGAGGCTCAATCGCTAAATACCTTTCTCCATCTATCTGTTTAACAGCAGAAAAGTCCAATTTAACAGCCTCCTCATTCACATAATAACTCGAAGAATCAGATGGA
The DNA here is from genome assembly GCF_023715565.1 of Cytobacillus firmus. GTDB lineage: Bacteria > Bacillota > Bacilli > Bacillales > Cytobacillaceae > Cytobacillus > Cytobacillus firmus_C. Next base: position 95,789 of record NZ_JAMBOJ010000009.1, read on the forward strand.
AGCTGCACTACTTTATTCTTAGTGGTAATGATGATAGATTGTGAATGTTCATCAACCATAATAGCTTCATCAACAAATTCCTGCAGAAATGGTAATGGCAGATATGTCGTTTCCCCTTCTAAATAAGCATTTCCCTCCTGCTTGCCCATAAATAAAATTGGATGATCTCCTTTAAAGTAATCTGCTTTCTCTTTTGAAGCAAAAGGGTATAAAAATAGGATTACGCTTGAGGTTATCAGTGTAAAAGCAAACAAAAGCCCCGCAAAAATAAATTTTTTAGCGGGAGCCTTTTTCTTACTTGTTTCTATTTCATACATTTCTCTTCCTCCCCTTATTTCCATTGTAACGAAATAGATCATGGGAAGAAATTTTAGAATTTCATCAATTATTCACCCCTTCCTATATTAACGAAATTAATACAGGAAAGGTTTCAACCTTTTTCAGTATGTTGTAAAGTGAGTAAGCTTCTGCAGTCTGTAAGTAATATACTTAACCCCCGGCATTTTCTCGTTAGATGAATAGTTCTTTGTATAAATGGCACCATCATTATTCCAAAGCTTATTAAAATACCTGTCAACATCCCTTATAACCTGGGATTGGGCTGGTGCACTGATTTTTAAATTTGTCTCCAGGTTTAAATCATCCAGATTTCTTCTTGTAAAATTAGCTGAACCAGCTATGATCAAGCTTTTTTCTTTGCCGGTAACATACATGATTTTCGGATGGTATTGTTCAAATCCAGTATTGTACCATTTGATTTTTATGTTTTCATGACCTAGTTTATCCAATTCAGCTGCAACAGGTATATTAGGAAGCCCAATTTTTTCAGATCCAAAAGCGTTCTGGTTGGGATCCAGGATCATTTGTACTATAACTCCCCGGTCGGCTGCTTCTTTAAGTGCGTCAACTACTTTCCTGTCAGCAAGATAAAACATGCCTAGCCAGATGGTTTCTCCTTTCTTGACTTTATTAATTTCTTGAAGAATATGTTTATAGATCTTGCCTTCAGTCAGCACCTGGACCTTAAGCGGGCCAGTTTTATTGCTCTTTTCAGGTTTGAAATCTGCTAATTTTCCGGATGCTGAATAATCGACCACTGCCTGCTCCGTTTTGACGAGATCAGCTAAGATTGGCCCTTTTACTTCAAATGCTATATTGGAATGAAATCCGCTCGCATTGTGCGGGTTTCCGGACGTTACAATTCCTGTCTTTTCCGTCACAAAAACCTTCCGGTGATTTGCTTTTATGTTCATTAGATCGAGATAGGACCTAAATGTCACCTTTGGAGCATTTTCTGCGAGCGGATTCGGCAGCCAGCCTTCTCCACTCTGGCCAAACCATTGAATAAATACACGCCAGAATGCCGAATAAATAGGATTTGAATCCCTTAAAGGAACTAGTGAAGTATAAACCACGTTTATGCCATTCTCTTTAAGGTCCCGGAATTCCGGAACTTCATGCGATCCATAGGTGCTGTTAATCCGATCCGTGATCACGGTAATTTCCATATTCGGGCGGCTGAGCTTTTTTTCTATTAGCTTATCAGCAATTTTACCGCTAATATCCGGATAATTTTTATCCCCATCATTAAAGCCATTAAATAAAAACATATCCATCACTATAAAATCCTCTGACTCGTCAATTGCTTCTATAATACGCTGAAAGATCTGCTGCTCACTTTCTCTTTTGCCATTTTCTTTTTCATAGGTTAAATCGTAAAGGAACTGAGCATCTTCTGCAGAATATACTTCCCCTTCAAACGAAAGACCCTTTGGCAGTGATTTATTGGATTGATAGATGATGGTTGCTGCCAATACCAGCACAAGGCTCAATATGGGTATCCATACCCTTTTTATTTTTACTTTTCCCAGAACCTTTTTCACCAAGACTCCCCCTGCTCCTTAGACTGAGATAACTATATATAGACCATTTTTGACTATTGTAAACTCATCTATGCGCGTTCAGGCAAAATAAAAGACGAAGGCAGGTGCCTTCGCCATTTAAATCTATTATTACCCAACAAGCTTTACAAGCATATGTGACAGCTTATGCTTTTCTTCTTCTGTTCCTACCTTCCACAATTCCTGAAGAAGTTTTTCTTCCCGGTTTCTCGGATCTTCTTTGGAAGCCAGATAATCTCCTACCTTTTGAGCAGTATTAGCAAGCTGCTCCTCATCCATGCCCATTTTCTGTCCCATGGAAACCTTTCCGCTTAAATAATCTTTAAACCCATCAAAGCTTGAAAGAATTTCATCTTTCTTCTCGCTCCCCATGTTATCGAGCTTACCCTCTACATTAGCTGCTTGTCCATTTACTTTATTATTTTGTTCCATGCTAATCTCTCCTTTAATTGGATTTGATTGCTGTGACAGTCTACTAATACCCGGTGACAAACATATCAAACAAAAGCGAGAGAGTTTGAAGCCCCCAGAAATAAATTGGTCTTCTTTTAAATTGCACATGGTATGCTGCTTTGCTCACATGGTACAATATACTAACATAGAAAGTATGAAGGAGAGTTTTTATGATTTATGGAATTATCATTATTTTAGCTTATTTACTTGGCTCCATTCCTTCAGGTTTAATTGTTGGAAAACTTTTTTATGGAGTGGATATTCGTGAGCATGGCAGCGGAAATCTGGGCGGTACCAATACATTCCGAACCCTTGGAGTGAAGGCCGGCATGATCGTTACCATAGCCGATATCTTAAAAGGTACCCTTGCTGCATCCCTTCCCTTTTTCTTTGATTCAGAAATGCATCATCTTATTGCCGGAGTTTTTGCCGTTATTGGACATATGTATCCGCTGTTTGCCGGTTTTCGCGGAGGAAAAGCAGTGGCAACTTCAGGCGGAGTGCTGTTAGCCTATGTACCGTTCATGTTTCTTATCATATTGGGTGTTTTCTTTCTAAGCCTTTACATAACTAAGTATGTGTCTTTATCCTCTATTCTAGCAGCAGCAGCTTCCATCATTTACGCTTTTATATTAGGAGACTTACCGCTGATTATTGTTGTGTCTATCCTGGGATTCTTTGTTATATACAGGCACAGGGCCAACATTAAACGAATCAGGGACAAAACCGAGCCCAAAATAAAATGGCTTGGCTAAAAGCCAGCCCGCACCGCAAAGCAGCAGATCTTATTTCTGCTGTTTTTTACTTTGCGAATAAATTTTTATACATAAAAGAACATATATTGATATCTTTCGCCATACATTAGTTTAGGCTTAACTTTTGCCGAAAACGCTAATGTTAGGATGAACAATGAGATGGAGAAGGAAAAAGTGAAATATATAAAAAAAGCAGAAATAGAAATCCGTGAAATCGACCGACAGCTGGCAGCAGTATTAGCCCATGAAATCAGAAATCCGTTGACAACAGTGAAAGGTTTTATGGAGCTCTTAAAGCCCTACTTAATTGAGATCGGCAAAGAACACTACGCCCAAATTGCCATTGATGAGATTAATAGGGCAAATGATATGATATATGAATTTCTAAATGCATCTAAGGCTGGATTTAACACGAAAACGGAAATAGACTTAAACAAATTGATTAAGGAAATGAAGATTTCATTCGACAATCAGGCAAATATAAAAAAAATAAACCTTTCTGTTAACCTATGTCCTAAAAAGCCCATCATCTATGGTGATTCGAATAAGATAAAGCAAGTACTGATCAATGTATTAAAAAATGCATTGGAGGCATGTGAAGAAGCTCATGCAGGAGATGGAAAGGTTTGCCTGACTGTCAAATCAAACAGCCTTAAAGCCAAAATCATTATTGAGGATAATGGAACGGGCATGTCAGAAGAAACGATTCACCGATTATTTTCACCATTTTATACAACAAAAGAAAAAGGGACTGGCATCGGTCTATCCATATGCAGGAAAATAATTGAGGAACATAATGGCAGTATTAAAGTCCATTCCACTCATTCACAAGGCAGTGTCTTTACAATTGAACTTCCTATGGCTTCGAACTGATAAAGGGATTGAAAACGATGAAATAATTGCAGAAAAATGATGAAAAATGCAAAGATCCATATTAAAATTAGACTATTAATATATTTTCTAATGCTCTATATTAAGGGGATAATTTTAATGAAAAACACCAAAGCCTTTATGCTATCCGCATTTTTCTGTACCACATTAGTATTTTGTTCGGGTCTCTTAATCTATAAAATGCACACTGAATACAAAGCTGAGGCTGCTGAAGCCAAACCTGTACAGCTGCATCCAGAAATCAGGGAAACTGCCGAGGGCAATAAAATCCTTATTGAAAGGGTGACCTTGGGAGCTATTGGCGACATCCTTATTCATGATTGGGTATATAATGATGCAAAAACAAAAACTGGCTACGATTTCAAACCAATGTTTGAACATGCAAAATCGCTATTAAATACTCCCGATCTCTTACTTGCCAATCAGGAGACTATTCTGGGCGGCCACAATATAGGTATTTCCAGTTACCCCATGTTCAACAGCCCTCAGGAAGTGGGGGATGCTTTGATAGATGCAGGCGTTGATATCGTTTCAACTGCCAATAACCATTCACTCGATAAGGGAGTAAAGGGCTTGGAAGCTTCTCTCGATTATATGGATCAAATTGGATTGCCGCATGTGGGAACGAGCAGAACACCGCGGGAGCAGCAAACCTTGAAAATACTCAGCAAAAACGGAATTAAAGTTGCCTATCTTTCTTATACCTATGGCACAAACGGAATACCCGTACCGGCAGGTAAAGAATACCTCGTTAATCTCATTGATGAAACCGCCATAAAAAAAGAAATTAAACGGGCTAAAGACGAAGCTGACATTGTTGTGATGAGTATGCATTGGGGGAATGAATATCAGCTTCAGCCAACAGAGGATCAGAAGAAATTAGCTCAGACACTTGTTAATGAAGGTGTTGACATTGTCTTCGGCCACCATCCACATGTACTGCAGCCTATGGAGTGGATTGACAGAAAAGACGGCGGCCGGTCATTGGTCGTATACTCGCTTGGCAATTTTTTATCTGGGCAGATGCGCGATTATAAAGATATAGGCGGGCTTGCCACTGTAGAGGTTACAAAATACATTGACCAAAATGGGGTCAATGTCACACTTACCAATCCGGAATTTGTACCGACCTATGTCAGCAATAAACAGCTAAGTCATTACCGGATCGTACCGCTCGAGGATGCGGGCAGCTTTGGTTTACCCCATGCAGAGTCCAAATATGCCGAAATTATGAAACATATGATGGGTAATGTTCAGTAAAGCGCTTATAGCGCTTCAGACTGTCGACAAACTCGATGAAAATCGTACTTGTCGACAGTCTTTTTTGATTTAAAATAGAAGTAATACAATGCTTGAGGTGATTAATATGCTTTCTAAACATAATCCAATTCAACGAGATCA
>NZ_JAMBOJ010000090.1 GCF_023715565.1 Cytobacillus firmus
GAAATTCACTGCCAAAAAATAAGAATTTAAAGAATTAATACCCTGAAATAAGAGAAAGGTGAATTTGAGCGCACTCAAATTCACCTTTCTTACTATCTGAAGCTAGTTTTGTCCCAGCCCCTTTTTGCTGTATTAAGTTTTAATGCCGCTGCGGTTTTGAAAAATCATGATGAATAGCGGAACCGTAATGATAAATGAAAGGAAGAACAGGAGGAGTAACTTGGAGAAGGGGGTAATGCTTTTTTCGATATCGTCAACATACCGTTCAAAAAATTCTCTGATGGATTCATTCCCAAGCACATTGGATGCAGTCAGAAACTCTTTTTTATCAAAATCATAATAAAAGAAATCTTTTTTCTTAAATTTAAATAAGCCATCCCGTTTCTGTTCCATTTCCAAAAAAACAATGCCGATATGGGAAGTATACTCCTCAATAACCTCTTCATTTTCTGATGTTTGCGGGTCATCAGATGTAACGGTTTTTGTTACCTTTCCCTGCATACCATATGCATCAATAACTGAAAAGGAGTCTTCGCTGTAATAATGAACTGTGCTGCGAATCTGATCTTCCAGTATGTCTTCAAATTCTTTTTCAGCATCGTCAGCTTTCGCAGTCATTAGGGATCCCACTGACAGTAGGACTGCAAACATAAAACAGCATATACCTTTTTTCATTTCCTGCCCCCCTTTTCTTTTCTCTATTTGTCCCTTAAATAACTAGAATATGGTTTATGTTTATGCCGGGAAAAATAGAAATATACAGATTGGCGGGTGGTTATTCCATTAATAGATAGCTAGAAAAGGAGGGCAATGGGAAATTTCCAGCATAAAAACATTTTGATCAGAAAATTGAAATATTTCATGCTATAATATAAGAAATTAAGTCCGTAAATTTTAAAGTAAAGCAGGTGAAAACATGGGGGAGGAACATCAATACCTATTTATTGACTTTGAATTTACCATGCCTGATAAAGGCAGTGCTTTTAGAGGTTTTTTTCCGGAAATTATCGAGGCTGGCATTGTATCTGTTATCAGCAATCAGGTTTGTGAAGAGTTCTCTTCATATGTAACTCCTATCCGGTTTCCGACATTGTCCGAGAGGTGCAAATCCTTTTTGCATATATCACAGGAACAAGTAGACCAGGGAATGGATTTTCTTGAACTTGTTAAGAAAATGAAGGATATGAACAGAAATCGTTCCTGCACAATCGTTACGTGGGGAAATATGGATATGAAGGTACTTAGAAATAATTGCATCCAGGCTGGAGTGGATTTTCCCTTCAGGGGCAGGGAAGTGGACCTTTCGATGGAATATAAGCGATTCTTTGGGGACCAAAATCAGACAGGATTATGGAAAGCCGTTCAGGAATACGGCAAGGAAGGAACGGGAAAACATCACCGGGCTCTGGATGATGCCTTAACGACTTACAATATTTTCAGATTGGTAGAAAAGGATAAAAAGTATCTGCAAAAGCCGGAACCTACGACAATAGGCGACCGGGTAGATTTCTCGAAGCTGTTTAATAAATTTGCCTGACAAGCCAAATCCATCAAAGTGATTTGGCTTGTATTCATTTTACTTAAAATAGTCTTTCTCCAATGAGTCGAGATTTCTTATGCTTTGCTCAGCCCATGAAGAAGAATCTCCTTCCAGCTCAGTTCTCATTCTATCCAGTGCTATTTGCAGCGAATCTTTATAATCTGGTATTTCGTCTGCATAAGGCTTTACCATTTGCTTAGGCACATTGGTTTGCTCTCTGTATGCAAGCGCGCGGCGTTCATGAAAAAGCATCACGTCCGCTTCTTTAGGATTATGTAAATCGCCCTGCATCGGATGCTTCAGGACCCCCAGCACTCTGACCAGGTAATGCTGCGGCCGGATATCAGTCACTTCCCCGATATATTTGCCTGTTTTATAGATGGCTGTTACTTTGTCGCCTATCGATACTTCTGCCAACCTAACCTCTCCTTTTTCATTTTCTTTAGCCCTATTATGAAGCCTGAAAAAACAAAGTGCAAATTTTCAATAAATCAGGTAAGCTAAAATGTGATTAGTTTTTTATAGGAGGCTGGAAAACAATGAAATGGCGTATGTTTACTCCCATTCTAATTCTGATGTTTATCTTGTCAGCATGCGGGACAAGCACTGATAAAGAAGCGGACAATGCAAATGGATCTGAGACTGAAGAAAAACAGGCAAATAACAAGTCAAGTGAAACACCTGACAATTTTCCGCAGCTGACTGAAGAAGTCCAGGGGAATGAAAGACTGGTGGAAATGCAGACATCAAAAGGGAATATTAAAATTAAACTTTTCCCGGACCAGGCCCCGAAAGCTGTTGAAAATTTCATTAAGCACAGTGAAGACGGATACTACGATGGCTTAATCTTTCACCGTGTCATTCAAGACTTTATGATCCAGGGCGGCGATCCTGATGGAACCGGCAGGGGTGGCGAAAGCATTTACGGTGAAGCATTTGAGGACGAATTCTCCAATGAGCTTTATAATATCCGCGGATCTTTATCCATGGCGAATTCCGGTCCCAACACAAACGGAAGCCAATTCTTTATTGTTCAGAACACGACACTTGATCCAAGCCTGAAAGCAGAAATGGAAAAGGAAGGATATCCGGAAGAAATCATTAAAGCCTATGAAAAAGGCGGTACACCTTGGCTTGACAATAAGCACACCGTTTTTGGACAAGTTGTTGAGGGAATGGATGTAGTCGACAGCATCGCAGCGGTTGAAAAAGACGCACAGGACAAGCCTGCAGAAGATGTGGTCATTGAAAAGATTGAGGTATTGAAATAAGTTCATTGGACTGTGCAGCCATTGCTGATATAATAATTTAATGGACACTGCTTTTAGCAGAAAGGATTGATTAGAGTGCTGCAATGGTATGTACTGTCACTGTTTTTGTATTTTCCTGAAGATAAATCAGAATACGGCCCGGCAGCTTTAACGTTTGCCATCTTCTTAATTGGGGCCATTCTTACCATGAGATTAATTATCCGTGCATCAAGGCGCGAAGCAGCAAAGGCGAAAGAGCTTGAAGAGCGCATTGAGAGGCAAAATAGACAAGAGGGGAACAGCTGAGCGGCTGTTCTTCTTTTTTTGTTAACTTAGATAACTATTCTGCGCTGCTTTCAATTTTTTGGTTTATTGAGAATGTGATTGGGCAACACTAAAGGCAAATTGTCTTGATGGAGGATTCAATCATGAGAAAAGCTTTGATGCTGGGTTTTGTTCTTTTTCTGTCCGGCTGCGGGGAAGAGAACATAACAAATACAGAAGTTGAAATGTATAATGCTGCAGGCGATTCATTAGGCATCATTAAGGTGCAGGAACAGGCTAGCGGTGTAAAATTAACCGGAGATCTGAGCGGACTGCCGCCGGGTGAGCTTGCTATCCATATCCATGAAGAAGCAAAATGCGAACCCCCTGATTTCACATCCGCCGGGAATCATTTCAATCCTGACAATAAGGAGCATGGTCTGCTTCACCCGAAAGGATCCCATGCGGGGGATCTTCCTAACCTGATTGTCGAGGATGACGGCAAAGTTAAGATTGATTTTATGGCGCCTCAGGTCACCTTAAAAGAAGACAAAACTTCACTGCTGACAAAGGAAGGGACCTCCATTGTCATCCATGACGGGCCGGATGATGGCATGACCCAGCCGGCAGGAGATTCCGGAGAACGCATTGCATGCGGCCGTATTTCAAAAGATAAAAAAGAAGAAGGGCAAAAAAAGGCACAGGATGATCAGTCAACAGAAGAATAAATAAGCGAAGGCTTTCCGGGAAGGGAAAGCCTTTATCACTGGGAATTCTTCCTGACAATCCGTATAATGGAGTTAAACCTTATAATGGAGGTTGGTTAAATGGGAATTTTCGATGGCTTTATCGGCAATGCATCAGAAGCGGACATTAAGGAGGTCCAGGACGAATTTTCAGCCGTCCTTGCTCCAAGTGAACAGGTTGAAAAAGCCTACAGGCTGGTTCGTGATTTATTCATTTTTACAAACAAGCGCCTGATCCTGGTGGATAAGCAGGGAATCACAGGGAAAAAAATAGAGTACCACAGCATCCCTTATAAAAACATTACCCATTTTAGCATTGAAACTGCAGGCAGCTTCGATCTGGAGGCCGAATTAAAAATTTGGATCTCAGGATCAGATGAACCAATTGAAAAACACTTTAATAAAAACTTGAACATCTACGAAGTGCAGAGCGTGCTTGCTGAATATGTACTGTAAATCCCCTTGCTTGAAGCGTGAGGGGATTTTACTTGTGATTATGGAAAAAATTTCATAAGATGAAATTAATTCTTTACCAGAGGTGAAATATCAATAATAGACCCCGTTTCGAACCAAGGGATCTGGAATTGCTCCGCGTCCTGACCATTCGTCTTGAACTGCCTTTGAAGGATAAAAATCAGTATCTGCTTTTAGAGAAGGGGTATGCAGGCGAGCTTCATTTTGACAGGGAACTTCAGGATTTACACGACGATTTTTTCATTCTAAATGATCTCCTGCTGGAAAGCAGCAATACCCACTTTCAAATCGATACTCTCCTTATCAACGGCAGCACTCTTTTTGTCTTTGAAGTAAAAAACTACGAAGGTGACTATTACATAGAAAATGAAAGGTGGTACTCCCTTCTGTCCAAAACGGAAATAGAAAAATCCCCTTCTTCAGCAGCAGCGATGTGAAACACTATTGCGAGGACTCCTTAAAGAACTTGGCTTTCATCTTCCCATCAAATCTCATCTAATATTTATCAACCCCGGATTTCAGCTTTATCAGGCTCCACTAAATCTTTCCGCAGTATTTCCTTCACAGCTAAAACGATTTCTTGAGAAAATAAAAAACACTTCAACTGCTGCAATACTCAGAAACATGAAGCTTGTGGAGCAGTTAAATGCCCGCTGTCTGAAAGAGAATCCCTACATGAGAATTCCAGAGTTCACTTATAGGCAATGGAGAAAAGGGATTCTTTGTGATTCCGGTTCTTCGTTCTTGACCCCCTTTTCTCTGGGTTACTTAATATGCGAGAGATGTGGTTTGAAAGAAAAGGTGGACACTGCGATACTCCGAGGTGTGAATGAATTTAAGATTCTGTTTCCAGATAGGAAAATTACTACAAATACGATAGTGGATTGGTGCGATGGTGGAGGGTCTGGGAAGACTGTACGGAGGATACTAGTGAGTAATTATGAGAAAAAAGGGAGGGGGAAAGCATCATATTATCAAAGAAGGTAAATACAGGATAAGTTTGAGGTGATTAACGCCGAAAATGGAGAGCGACTAGAGAAACTGGTAATTAATCAGAGGGGATAGCGCCGAAAATGTGGAGTGACCAGAGAAAATAGTAGTTAATTAGATGGAAAACGTCCACAATGAGGAACGACCTGTGAAAAAGGGACTTCATCAGACCGGCTACCCTCAATTTCCGCGCAACGCAAAAAAAGCACGGCCTTCCAGCCGTGCCACCACATACTATCACTCAAAAGCCTTCTTCAGCCTCTCCAGCCCTTCCGCCAATACTTCATGCGGGCAGGCAATGTTCATCCGGACGAAGCCCTCACCACCCTGGCCGTATTTCGGGCCGGGCTCCAATGCGAGTTTTCCTTTTTCCAAAAGCCTTTGGCGCAGTTCGGCATCACTTAATCCCAATCCGCGGCAATCCAGCCATAAGAGATAGGTGCCATCCGGCTCCATCAGGCGAATATCGGGAAGGTGCTCGCCAATAAACTCAGCTGCTGTTCGTTTATTTTCAGCGAGATAATCCATCAGACCATCGAGCCAATCTTCTCCATGGCGGTAAGCCGCCTCCATGCCAATGATGCCAAAGGCCGACAGCGTAAAGAATCCTTGCTTGTGCTGTTCTGCCTGGAATGCCTTTCGCAGCTTCTCATTGCTGATAATGGCAGCTGAAGCTTGAATCCCTGCAAGGTTCCAGGTTTTTGTCGGAGCTATGCAGGTGACCGAAATGTCTGCAAATGGTTGTTCCATTGAAGCAATGGGATAATGCTTATGGCCTTTATAAACTAAATCAGAATGGATCTCATCTGAAAGAATAAGGCAATTATATTTTACACATAGCTCCCCTATTTTCCTTAGTTCCTCTTCTGTCCACATGCGGCCGCCCGGATTGTGCGGATTACATAGGAGGAATAGTTTCACTCCTTCTTTCAATTTGTCTTCAAAATCGGCAAAATCAATTTCGAACCGGCCGTTCTCGAGCTTCAGCTGAGAATTTACGACTTTGCGGCCATTCTGTTTAATCATCTCAAAGAAAGGAGTATATACGGGGGACTGGAGCAATACTTTCTCCTCTTTTTCCGTAAAAGCCTGGATCGCAGTTGCGATGGAGGGAACCACTCCTGTGCTGTATAAAATCCACTTATTATTGATTTTCCACCCATGCCGCCTGTATAGCCACTGCCCAATAGAGTCTGCGGTTGAATCAGGAGCAAACGTGTATCCGTAGACTCCATGAGCTATTCTGTCTTCTATGGCTTTCTTTACTTCCTCTGGTGGCTGAAAATCCATGTCCGCTACCCACATCGGCAATACATCGGATCTGCCGAAAACTTCCCTGGTCCGATCCCACTTAACAGAAGCTGTATTTTCCCTGCTGATTTTTTGATGGAAATTAAAACGATTCAAATCTGTCACCGCCTTGAGAATTCTTTTATGTATCCTGCCTCTATGATATGATATTGATGCTAAAAATTAAAATATTGCGGCTTCATTCAGCCGAATAATAATCAGGTGATAGAAATGGAAATTCAGCAAACAAATCTTTTGCTGGTTTATACACTGGATCAATGGGATCCGTTTGGAGTGGGGCCAGGCAACTATGACACTGAAATTGCGGATTGTGTCCAGGCAGCCCATGATCTGAATGATCAGTTGAAATTAGCCAGGAAGATTCAATCCATATATGAATTTTCCTTTGAGGAAGTCATTCCATTGGAAAATTGCATAGAAATTTCCGGGCGTCTTCTTGAAATCAAGAATAATGGCTCCTGCGCTTTGTAAAGTGAAGAAGGCAGCTCTCCGTCCCGGGGGCTGCCTTTTTCATCTGCACACTTGATCGGAATTTACAAAACTCCGGATGTGCATAAGAACGTCTTCCGGCCGCTCTTCTGGCACGAGATGACCGGTATCTTTTAGTACCACTAGTTTGGAATTCCTTAAATCTTTATTCAGTCGTTTCCCGATATGGAGCGGAACGACCCTGTCATGTTCTCCCCATATTAGAAGGCACGGCGTTTCTAGTTTCTTCAATGCAGCGGCAGGCATATCGCCTTCCCTGTCGCGGATCATTCTGGTTAAGGCCCGGAAAATATCGTCTTCTAAAAAGGGCGACAAATAGCCATAGAGCATTTCATCATCAATCATGGAATGATCGTATACAACATTTTTTAAATTCTGTTTTACTCCTGAGCGCTGAAGATATAATTTCACATACAAATGAAAGAATGGTATGTAGCTTGAAAAGATAATATGAGGCTTCATTCGTTTCATATATCCGGAACTGCACAGCAGTACGGCCTGGTCAACCAGATCAGGCTTGGAATGTGCAACATTTAAAACAATCTGTCCTCCCATGGAATGCCCTATTAATGTGACTTTTTCAAAGCCCAGTTTTTCTGATAACCGGATAACCGTATCCGCCAGGTTTTTATAGGAGTAGACGAATTGCTGGGATTTCCCGCTTTTGCCGAAGGGCGGCAAATCCATCGATACCACATTGAAATCCGTTTGCAGCAGAGGAATCAGCCTGCGAAAGCTAAAGGTGGATGAAAGAAAACCGTGCAGTAGAACCAGGGTATTCCTGGAGGACTCATGTTTATAGTATTCATAATAAACATCTGTTCCATTAATGGGCTCTGTTCCTGAAAATGTCGCTTGTTCCATGGGCCTTCCCCTTCCTAGACTCAGTTTCACAATATTTTCCCCTTAATCTTAATCTTGACACATATGATTTTAAAGAAATTAATAAATAATGAAAGTGACACATTTATTTTTCGAAGTTTTTGCTATAATGTAACTATTTTATAGAGTAAATCACTAAAGGATGGGAGCGACAAGTTTTGAAATTAACTGAAAAGCAAATCGAAGTTCTTGAAATTTTAGAAAATAACAGTGCGCGAATCCCGGTTGAGGACATTGCAAAAATGGCTCAATTAACTGTGGCGGAGACGGAAACCCTCTTAGATAAACTTGTGGAAATGAAAGTGCTTGTGCGCTTTAATTCTGTTATTGACTGGTCAAAGGTGGATGGCCATGAGGGAGTTACCGCTATGATTGATGTGAAGGTCGCTCCAAAGCGCGGGGTAGGATTTGATGAAGTTGCACAAAGAATTTACCGTTTCAAAGAGGTGAGATCTGTCTATCTAATGTCAGGCGCCTATGATCTTTCAGTCATCATTGAAGGCCATTCCATGAATGAGGTCGCCCGATTTGTATCAGAAAAGCTGTCGACTCTCGATTCCGTCTTGTCGACAACAACACACTTTATCCTGAAAAAATACAAGCATGACGGAACTATTTTTGAACAAAATGAAGATGACAAACGAATTGTGGTGTCACCGTAATGAAGGAAACTAAATCTTATTTATCCAAAACGGTAGAAGAGCTGAAGCCTTCCGGGATTCGCCGCTTTTTTGACCTTGCTGCCGGAATGGAAGGAGTTATTTCCCTTGGGGTGGGGGAACCGGATTTTATTACACCCTGGTCAGTCCGTGAAGCAGCTATCCTATCCCTTGAGCAGGGGTACACCTCTTATACGGCTAATGCTGGCTTAATGGATCTGCGGGAGGAAATAGCAATTTATATGCAGAAAAGCTTTGGAGTATCTTATTCACCTCAAAGTGAAATTGTCGTTACAGTGGGAGCGAGTCAGGCATTGGATATATCCTTAAGGGCTATCCTTGATTCGGGTGATGAAGTAATTGTGGTGGAACCAAGTTTTGTTTCCTATGTTCCTTTAGTAACTCTTGCAGGAGGTGTGCCTGTCCAGGTCCAGACTTTAAAGGAGAATGGGTTTAAAATATTGCCTGAGCAGCTGGAAAACGCAATAACCTCCAGGACGAAGGCCATTATACTTTGTTCTCCCAATAATCCGACTGGAACAATGTTAAGTGGAGATGAACTGAACGCTATTGCAAAAATTGCTGAAAGGTACGATTTGCTGGTTCTATCTGATGAGATATATGCGGAGCTTGCATATGATGATGAGTATACGAGTTTTGCCGCCATCAGAGAAATGAAGAAAAGAACTATCTTAATCTCGGGATTTTCAAAGGGGTTTGCTATGACAGGCTGGAGATTGGGGTTTATCTGCGCTCCTGAGGAGATCTCGCAGGCAATGCTGAAAATTCACCAGTATGCAATGATGTGCGCACCTACAATGGCACAGTTTGCTGCACTTGAAGCCTTGAAGACCGGCAGATCAGATGTCGAGGATATGAAAAAGAGCTATAAGCGCAGGCGGAATTATTTTGTTCAGTCTCTGAATGAATTGGGGTTAACATGCCATATGCCAGGTGGAGCCTTTTATGCTTTCCCATCTATTGAAAGTACCGGGCTTTCTTCTGAAGAATTTGCAGAAAAGCTGCTGCTGGAGGAAAAGGTAGCTGTCGTGCCAGGCAATATTTTTGGCGAAAGCGGGGAAGGCCATGTGCGCTGCTCTTATGCCACTTCCATGGAACTTCTGCAGGAAGCGATTAAGAGAATCAGCCATTTTGTAAAGCAAAATCCGAAGGCATAAAAAAAGGACAATCCACAACAGATTGTCAACTTCAAAAAGGGGGGAATACTAGAAAGCCTTATACTTCAAGGCTAACCAGTATTCCCTTTTTATATACTCCCTTTTATAAAACTTTTTGATCATATTTAATTTCATATAGCATTTGCATGACACGCAGGAAATCTTCCTCACTGAATTCCTTAGCTTTCCGCAAGATAAGCTTTGCTTTTTTTGTGCCAATTTTACGCACAAGCTGCTCGATTTCATAATCGATTCCAGACTTGCCCTTCTGCAGTTCCTGTTCAAGCAGTTCGGAAGCAGGTATATCCAGGGCTGTTGAGATTCTTAGTACAGTCTGTGTATCCGGGATCTGATCTCCATTCTCGTATTTTGCAATCGTTCCCGTCCCCACTCTCACTTTTAATGCGAGCTGCTGCTGGGTCATGTTTGCACGTTCGCGGCAAGCTTTAATGTTGAGACCTATATTTGACATATCCATCACTCCCGTTAACGATTTCTTTTAACTATATTTTATCATGGTAAACGTAAGATCCTCTTTGTACTTCATGAACATTTAGTTAACAAACAAAATGAATGTCTACATATTCTTTGCTGATTGTTTAATTATAATGAATGCAGTCTGTGATTCCTTAGGGGATAAAAATATGGGGTTTCCATTTGAATTCCTTTTGATATTTTGATTAAGTTGTGATATAATTTTTTATTGCGTATAAAAGATAAAATTTGAATTTAAATAGGAGTGTTTTCATGTCTGAGAAAATTGAAGTAGGCAGTGTTATTACAGGAAAGGTAACGGGTATTCAACCATATGGTGCGTTCGTGGCACTAGATGAGAATACACAGGGATTAGTTCACATTTCCGAAGTGACTCATGGTTTCGTAAAAGATATTAATGAGCATCTTAAAGTGGGCGATGAAGTAAAAGTTAAGGTTCTTTCTGTTGATGAAGCAGCAGGAAAAATTGGTTTATCAATTCGTGCAACAGAAGAAGCGCCTCAAGCAGAAGCGAAAGCCAAAAAGCCTCGCAAGCGCCAGGCTGCTCCAATTAAAATGGAAGACGAATCTGCACAGGGATTCAATACACTTAAAGATAAGCTTCAAGAGTGGATTGACCAATCCCAGCGCGAGGATCTTATTAAGAAGTAATAAAAATGGAAACCGGGTTTTGTTGCCCGGTTTTTTATTTTTACCTTGGTGCAAAGAATATTTGCTTTATTATGCAAAATGAGCGGGCGCTCGACAAATTATTTTGCGTGCTTACATACATATACGGATGGGAATTGAATTTTTTTTGGCTAAATAGTCTGAAGAATGTTTGAATTTTATATCTTGGCATTAATCTTGCAATAATTAAACCAACAGACGTGTAACTTTAAGAGGAGGAACATTATGAAAGAAGCAACAAGAAAGAAAATACCCTTCTGGTTTGCAGTGCTGCCGCTGCTGGTAATGATTGCTGCTATGATTATTACGATTGTAAAATTTGAGGGAAGCCCTCATGTGCCTTTAATTGCCGGAACGATTGTCTCCGCTATCATTGCCTGGCGTTTTAATTATAAGTGGAATGATATTGAGGAAGGTTTTTATACAGGCATTAAGCTGGCACTTCCGGCTATTTTAATTATTTTAATGGTAGGCTTGACTATTGGATCCTGGATTGGCGGAGGAATTGTAGCCACCATGGTCTTTTATGGACTGAAGTTGATGACACCCTCAATGTTTTTGGCGTCCATCTGCATCATCTGTGCGATTGTTGCGCTTGCAATCGGGAGTTCATGGTCTGTTATGGGAACGATAGGCGTTGCTGGAATGGGCATCGGTATCAGCATGGGCATACCGGCACCAATGGTGGCAGGGGCTATAATTTCAGGTGCTTATTTTGGAGATAAAATGTCTCCGCTGTCAGACACGACTAATTTGGCTGCAGGAATTACAGGTACAGATCTTTTTGATCACATAAAGCACATGTTTTATACCACCATTCCGGCGCTGGCTATTGCCATTGTTGCTTATTGGTTTTTGGGAAGGCAATTTGGCGGGGATGGTGTAAAAAATGAAAAAATTACCGAGGTAATGAATGTATTATCAGAAAGTTTCGTCATATCTCCTTGGCTATTACTGGTTCCTTTAATTGTTATAGGATTAGTGGCAAAAAAAGTGCCTGCATTGCCTGCACTTGAGGTGGGTGTTTTCCTTGGCTGGCTATGCCATATTTTTGTACAGGGCGGGGCTGTAGGAGATGCTGTGAATACACTCCAGGGCGGGTTTTCGATTGAATCAGGAAACGCGATGGTGGACGAGCTATTTAATAGAGGTGGCATTGACGATATGATGTATACTGTGTCCCTTACGATTGTAGCAATGTCCTTTGGTGGAGTTATGGAGCAGACCGGCATGCTAAAAGCCATTGTTGAACAGATCCTGAAATTGGCCCGTTCAGCAAGGAGCTTAGTGGCTACTACTGTGCTATCTGCCTTCTTTACCAATGTAGCGGCTGCGGAGCAGTATATTTCAATCCTGCTGCCGGGCAGGATGTACACACAGGCATTTAAGGATAAAAATCTGCAATCAAAAAATCTTTCACGTGCCCTTGAAGATGGAGGTACCGTCACGTCCGTTTTTGTTCCATGGAATACTTGTGCGGTATTTATTATGTCAACACTGGCCGTTCATCCGTTTGAATATGCACCATACGCCATTTTAAATTTCACTGTTCCAATCCTGGCTATCATCTTTGCGATGCTTGGCTACAAAATAACATTCATGAGTGACCAGGAGCGAAAAAAAATAGAAGAAAAAGATCATTTAGCATCTTAAATTCCAGGCTCCGTATCCATTCCGCTCCAATCAACTCAGTAAATATAATATAAATAGCAACAACTTTGCGAAAACAGCCTTTTGAAAAGAAGCTAAGTTCATTAGCTATGCTCTTGGGGGATCTAATCAATATTCAGGCAATTCCATGGCGAAAGCACATGAGTATATGAATCTGCAGCCGGAACACTTTGATGCGATTGCGAGGCATCTGCATGATGCACTTGCGCATTTCGCAGTGAGTGAGAGGGATATAGATGAAGCGTTGACTCATGTAGCAGCGCTTCGAGATGATATTTTATACAAATAAAAGCTCCCGGTGGGGAGCTTTCAGACTGTCGACAAACTCGATGAAAATCGTACTTGTCGGGAGTCTTTTTTGATTTAAAATAGAAGTAATACAATGCTTGAGGTGATTAATATGCTTTCTAAACATAATCCAATTCAACGGGAT
>NZ_JAMBOJ010000091.1 GCF_023715565.1 Cytobacillus firmus
CGAGGAATATAACCAGCATCGTTATCAATGGGGCTTAAATAAAATGACCCCGGTGCAATACCGGGGTCATTTACTAGCCGCATAGGCGCTTTTTAAACTGTCCGTAAATCGGGGCACAGTTCACTTTCGGGCATTGCTCTTTTTTTGTGTTGTATGTGGATTTCTGTCTGGGTGACAGCCTACTCTAAAAATAAATATCTGCATACACTTATACTGAAATTTAGTCTGAGGAGGACTAGACATGCAGAATGATTTGAATGAACTAATGCAGATTAGCCCGGGTGATGAATTAAGGAGGCCATTTGGTTTTGGGATACCGTTCAGATTTGGAAGACCGTTTGGTTTTGGGAGACCATTCGGGTTTGGAAGACCTTTTGGTTTTAGGAGACCGTTCGGTTTCGGTTTTGGCTTCGGGTTTCCTTTCCTGGGAGGTCTGCTTTTAGGAAGTGCCTTAGCTCCGCCATTCGTGTATGGTTATCCTTATCCATATTACGTATATCCTCCATATTTCTTTTATTAATCTCTATATTAATAAAAGAGGAAGGAGCATTATTGCTCCTTCCCTGCACCAAGCTCTTCTGCCAATTCCACAATTGCTTTATTGATTCTCCAGACGAAATAAAGATGATGAATTAAATCACGCTGGGATTGCTGCCTTGGTGGTGCCATTCTTTCAATTTGTTCCCTTTCACTGTCCAGACTATAGACAAGCGTGCCGTCTCCGCTTTCTTTAATCAGATCCATTAATGTTTCAATATTTAATTCAAGTTTCTCCTCAATCCTGATGAAAACATCGATCAGCTCATCAGGATAGTCGAATCCTTTCCGGTAGGAAGAGGCAACCAGATGTCTCGCATAGTAATTAATGGCTGAAAAAAGGGTGATCCATCGGTTAACGTCGGCATGACGCGGAGATCCGGGTTTCTTTATCAGCGATTGTGCTTCAACGTTTATGGTTTTTAGCTTTTGATCCAATAAGAACCCTTTGCCTGAAAGCTCTTTAACATTCACATCTTCCCGGAAGCTTCGCACATATGCCGACACATACGGTTTCAGTTCTTGAAGATAATCAATTATCGTATCGGCCACTTTATCCTTCGTTTTCTTAGGAAAAATAAATAGAGAAACGCCGAATGCAATCCCGGCACCAGCAATGGTATCGATAACCCTTGCACTTATTAGGGAAAATGAAATTCCGCCAAGTAAAAGGTCATACATAAAAGCGACCAGCATCGTTATAAACATGCTCATTAATGTATACGAGACTTCAAATAAATAAAAAGAGAAGAATACTGCTGCAAAAATGAGCGTGATTTCCAGTACAGAATGGCCGCTGACCACTTTGGCAAGCGTAAAACCAATTACTGCTCCTATAATCGTTCCAACTGACCGCTGAAATCCTTTCGTATAAATGCGCCCGATAGACTCGGTTCCGAGCAGAACGATAAAGGCTGTCAAAAGAACCCAATAAGGCTGGTCAGGCGAAAGAATCTGGCCGGCAATGATAGAGAGAATGGCAGCAGTCAATGCCTGAAACGCTTTTTTGGTGGAAGGTTTGAGGCTCTTATCTTCTTCAGGTGATTCATCTTCAACAGGCGTCTCTTCAGATACTTCTATTTCATTGACTTTTACTTTATGAAGTGCCTGCTGTATGGTTATACCGCCCTCAATGACATGGTTTGCAAGGGACTCGATCCGCCTGATCAAGTATAGCCATCCTGCCGGTTTGTCTTCCCTGTTGAACAAATCCATAATAAGCAGGCGAAGCGCCTGTACAGCAAGCTCTGCTTCACGAAGATTTTGTTCTTCATATTGATGGGCAAGAACTTCAGCGTCACGAAGAGCGCGGGTCACCCAGACCAGGAGGTTTCTCAGCTCTATTATGTCAAGGGCATTCGCATTTTTTAAGCTGCGGATAGAGTCAGTCAAGGTTTCAATCAGCATGCCTGTGTCAAAGATATATAACCTAAGCTGGGAGGGGCTCAGCCCGGGCCAAATTTCTGTACATCATCCTCATTGATATACTCTGAAACGATTACAGCATAATCTCGGAGCTTCTGCACATTTCTCCGCAATTCTTCACGCTGGTGAGTAGTCATACGCTCATTCTGAATCCCCTCAATTAAGAGATTGAAGGTAAAATTACTTTGAAAATGAAAGGAGCGGATGCTTTTTTTCAGGTTCTTCCCGGTGTTCTGAAAAAGAATGAAATTGAACAGGAAAGCATACCCGACCCCAATCCAGATCCCAAAGTAAAAGGAGGGCAGCTGGCTGACTGATAAATGCAAAATAGATGAGAAGTAAAGGGTCATGAATGCGATCATACATAATGAAAAATAGCGGACACCAAACCGGGTCAAATAAAAGCTTGAAAATATTAATGCAGCCATGGAAATATCCGTAAAGATTGTGCTTTCTGCCAGCAGGGAACCGATCGATACCCCTGCCATTGCTGAAAAACCAAGCAGGCCGGTTGTGAGCATTTTTCCTTTTTTAGAGTCATCCATCACAATCATGATGCCAAGCATGCCTGCCATTCCGGATACAATAGCAGGAGTAAGGGCGAGAGCAGCATCGGACCCTGTTAATTGCATAAGTAATAAAGTTGTAAATACCGACGCCATTAAACTTAATGTGGCACGTCCGGCTTTTTGAAATCGGATCAGCCCGGGATCGGATGCCAGCAGGCGTCCGATCCACCTGTGTTTGGTTTGCAGCTGCTTCATTGTTTCACCAATCTTTTTTTAGAGTTAAAGTGTATTTTACCATTCGTACATTTATTATCCAAATGAACCAACTTAATCTTTTTCTGTTTTTTTGGTTATAAAATAGAACAAATGTTCTATAATAAAGTATGGAGGGATTTAATATGCCGCTAAAAGACAGAGGAAAAATAAAATGGCAGCCTGCTCACTTCATGCCGGAACACCGGGCTATGCTAAGAAAGTTGGAAAAGGAACAAATGGCTCAAAACAAGCCGCTTATTGATGAATATGAATTGGAAGAATATGAAAACAAAGTACACTATGCAATGGAATTTGCATATCCTTTGAAAGTAAAAGTCTGGCGGGAAGGCTTCTTCTGCGAATACAAAGGGAGGGTAAACCGGCTGGATAGCATCAGCAGAAAGATATATCTTGAACTGGAGAGCGGAGAGCTTGAGAAAATTAGCTTTGATGAAATAGCCGGGGCGGATGTGGAAGAATGAATCAATTTTTACAATTACAGCAGACTCGAGGAACTTACCTCGAGTTTTTATTTGAACCATGGACGGGAAACCTTGATGAAACACACCCATTTCTTCAATTTTTGGATATAATTAAGAAAAGAAGCAAGGAGGGGCCGATTAGCAAATGGAGAGTGAATTTTATATCAAACATATTTTTCGTTCTAAGGGTACATATCAATGAAAGAATTATTAATAGATTTAATTGATGATCTGCGAAAGTCAAACGGTGGCCATATTCTTTATCACTATGATCAATTGGATTGCTATATTCAAAATGCGGTCTCGTACATAACGACAGGTATAAGATGCGGCGGACATGTTTTGCTTGTGGAGAATGACCGGAATTATATTCTTATTAATAAAGAATTAACTAATTTGTTAGGAAAAGAGGAATTAAGCAGAGTTCATTTTATGAATAATTATGATTTTTATTACTCCAACGGTAATTTTAATCCTGATACAGTGTTCAATTTTTTTATTAAACACATTCAGCCCTACTTAGATAGCAGTCCATTGGTATTCACATGGGGTCAGGTGGAGTGGGGAAACGTAAATGAATATATTCCTTTAGTTGAACAATATGAAAAGAAGCTTTTTAAGGCGGTTACTGAGCATGGCCTGATTTCCCTGTGTGCTTATAATAACTCCAGCACCCCGATGGAATTAAAGAATAGTCTGCTTCGCTGTCATGATGTGCTCATAACAGATAGAGAGTATAAATATTTATAAAAATGTTTTAGGAGAAACCGATGGAAAAGATCACATTTCATGATATTTATAAACCGGGACACGCTGTTCTGGAAAATGCCCTATTTATTCATAATCATAATCCTGACATGCTCCTTCAGTATGACAGCAATTTTATTTCCTTTAAAAGAATGCCCTCCGTTCAGGAGTTTAAGAATGCACATCAATATTTAAAAGAGTTTCATCAGAAATATGGCCAAAAGCATGTAAGGTTTTATTTTCCGGATGACGAAGAGCTTTCTGAAGAGCTTGTGGCTTACTTTCAGCGGGATGAAGATTATACTGTGGGGTTCTTGGAGTTATTTGCGATTCTTCCGGCTGATTTTCCGGAAGTCCAGGAAAGGGAAGAAATCATAGTCGAAAATGTTACGGATAAGACAATGAACGATTATTTGGAATTTCAATATGAGCAGGATTCGGTGTATGGGGAAAATTTTGCGGAGACAAAGAAAGCACAACATTTAAGACATTACAGCGATGACAGCATTCAGCAGCTTATTGCATTTTACAAAGGAAAGCCAGCTGGATCTGTTGATGTCATTATTAGGGAACAAACAGCTGAAATTGATGGGCTGATAGTCCATGAGGATTTTCAGAAAAGAGGCATCGGCAGCTCTCTGCAGAAATCAGTGATGGATCAGTATAAGGATAAAACGATCATTCTTGTGGCGGATGGGGATGATACCCCAAAGGAGATGTACCGCAGGCAAAATTACCGGTATATTGGAAAGCAGTATAACTTACTAAAAGTATACGAATGAATGGAAACCTGGTTCTATGTGAGCCAGGTTTCTTTATGTTAATAGAACATTGTTTCACCGCGAAAATTGTTATAGCCGTGATTTTATGGCGCAAAACACAATATATGTCGAAAAAACTCAGCAAAAAAAGAATGAAATAATATTCCGAACGTAACAGTGTTATGTTACAATCGAATCATCAGAAAGGAGTCCTGGAATTGAGTGATCAATTAATTTCAAAAAAAGAAGTATTGGATTTGACTGGTATTTCTTATGGTCAGCTATACAGATGGAAAAGAAAGAATCTGATACCTGAGGATTGGTTTGTCCGGAAATCAACTTTTACTGGGCAGGAGACATTTTTTCCAAAAGAGAAAATTCTCGAGCGGGTCGAAAAAGTCCAGATGATGAAGGATAGTCTCTCATTGGATGAACTTGCTGATTTGTTTTCACTAAGTGCTTCAAATCTAAAGCTGACAAAAGAGGGTCTGATTGAAAAAGGGATCGTTTCCGAGCCTGTTTTGAATATCTTTCTTGAAACACAGGGGGAAATGGACGAATTTAATTATCATGAAATCCTTAAGCTTTATATTCTTTCCAACCTGCTCGAATCGGGGAATATCCATATGGAGGAAGGGAAGATGCTACTTCAGCTGCTGAATGACCATCAAAAAATACTACAGCAGCCAAAGGCAGTGATTTGTTTTATTCGAAAACTCGGGATATCCAGCTGCCTGGTTTCAATGAGCGGTGAAGGGGTCTTACTTGAAAAAGGAACAAAATTGGCTGCCTCTATATCGATAGAACAGTGTGCAGAAGAATTAAAATCAAAATTGACTTAGGAGGAATTACTTTGGAAACGAAAGCATTGGGGAACTTAATCATTAATGGAGTTGGATCGGTTAATGGCGGAGCTTTTCATAAAGTTGAGATCAATGGTAAGGGAACAGTAAATAATGATATAGAATGTGAGAAATTCAATTGTAATGGCACCGGTACAATCCATGGGAACGTAAAAACTGAAAAAGGAAAAATCAGCGGTGCAGCCAAGATCCATGGAGTAGTAAAAGCTGAATCCTTATCGGTCAATGGCTCTGCCTCCATTTCAGAAGCTGTCCTAAGCCGAAAGCTTGAGGTGTCCGGGAGTTCAGCCATTGGAGGTTCTGTGAAATGCGATGAAATGGTTCTGAATGGGAAAGCAAAGATTGCAGGGGACTGTGAAGCGGAGATTTTCCATGCGGAAGGGGCTTTTAAGATAGATGGTTTACTGAACGCAGAAACAATCGATATTAAACTATTTGGAGAAAGCAAAGCGAAAGAGATTGGCGGAAGAAAGATAAAAGTGGCTCAGCATAGAGAAAGCCTATTTAAATTAATCAAATCGCTATTTCCATTAAAGCTCGAAGCGGAATTAATTGAAGGGGATGACATCGAACTCGAAGGCACCTCAGCTCAGGTCGTCAGAGGCAAAAATGTCAAGATCGGGAAAAATTGCGAGATTGGACTTGTGGAATACTCTGGTGAGTATGAGTGTTCCACAGATTCTGAGGTGAAGGAATCACGGTTAATATAGAATAATGAATGCCTAACCTGATTGGTTAGGTTTTTGTATTTAAAGGCTCTTTTCGTATAAATTGTTGTTTTCCGCTTATCAATGTAGTCCGTTGATTGCAGTGAGAGGATGCTCAGCGAACCGCGGGGCGGACTGTGAGCCTCCTCGACGCTACGCATCTGCGGGTCTCACCAGTCCTGCTAATCCCGCAAGGACTCTGAATTGGCTACCTTGATAAACACCGCACGAAGAGAATGCGAATGCATTTTCGAGGATCTCGCACCTTCCCTTCAAATCAACTCAGTAAATTATATACAAATAGCAACAAACTTTGCGTAAAGAGCCTATTTAAAAAACAAGTTATTCATATTCCAAATGGTACCGGGCACACTAACAAAATAAGATTGTTTTCCAAAGGAGATTTACTGTGTTCCGGAAACATTACAGACACCATAAAAAGCTAAGCAAGAGTATAGCCTCCAATATTGAATACTTAAAAGAGCAGTTTGGCAACAGCTCCGATCTATCAGTCCGAAATATATTCCTCTCAAACCATGGTAAAGCAGCTATCATACATATCCAGGGTATCGTTGACGAACAAAGCCTGCATGACAATGTTCTCCATCCTATTCTTGCATGGAGTCATGAACAAAAACCTATTCAAAATTGGTCCAGGGAAATAGCTCAAATCCTTTCGGTATCTAAGGTAAACACCATTGATGAATGGTCCGAAATAGTGAGCGGTTTGCTGAGCGGGGACACGGTTATTTTGATAGAAGGGCATTCAGAGGCGATCCTTGCAGGAACAGGAAAGATTCAATCAAGAACTATTACTGAACCTTCTACACAAACGGTGGTAAAAGGGCCAAAAGATGGATTTACAGAGAATTTAGGTACGAATATTTCACTGATCCGTGCCAGAATACAAAATAACAATCTAAGGATAGAACAGACAAAAGTAGGGAAAGTGACCAAAACCGATATAGGCATCTTATATATGGAGGGCATAGCGAAAGAGGAAATCATCAAGGAAGTGAAGGAAAGAATCTGTAAAATCGATATGGACAGTATACTGGACACAAATTATGTGGAAGAAGCCTTAAAGGACAACAGAAAAACGATCTTTCCGCTCTTCCAGAATTCGGAGAGGCCAGACGTGGTCGCAGCTAACCTATTAGAAGGAAAAATCACCATCATTATACAGGGAACACCATTTGCATTGATTCTGCCGGCTTTTTTTATCCAATTTTTTCAGTCTCCTGAAGACTATTATGCAAATTACCTGGTGAGTTCCTTTCTAAGACTCATTCGGGTTGGCTCTTTTTACGTTAACATGTATGCCTCGGCCATTTATTTAGCCCTGATCACGCATCACCATGGCTTAATCCCTACTACTTTAATGGTGACACTCATGGCACAAAGAGAACAGGTTCCGTTTCCGGCCATTGTGGAACTTCTGGTAATGGAACTGGCTTTCGAAGTTCTGCGGGAAGCGGGGATCCGAATGCCAAGGGCCATTGGTCCGGCTGTTTCCATTGTAGGGGCACTTATTCTCGGGCAGGCTGCAGTCGAAGCAGGATTTGTTTCAGCAGCAATTGTAATCATTGTGGCAACGACAGCTATCTCAAGCTTCACACTGCCTAACCCTAATATTGTGAACGCCGCACGCGGGATGCGATTCATTCTTATTTTTGCCGCGGCTTTTATTGGATTCTATGGAATTATCCTGTTTTCTTTATGCATTATTCTGCACCTTTGCAGTCTTAAATCAGTAGGAGTCCCATATCTCACTCCACTCTCACCGGTCAGAGTCAGCGGTTTGAAAGACAGTTTAGTCCGGATAGGGACCTCATCCAAGTGAGTCCCATTATTCGTAATTCAATTAAAAGAGCAGGGATGAACTCATGAGAAAAGTCATTTCGGTCCTGTTGATAATGGGTTTACTAACGGGCTGTTCCAATTATAGAGATTTAAATGAAGTCGGTTTAATAATTGCTATTGGCATAGACCTCCCCCAGGAAAGAGAAACAGGCTATCGGGTCACGTATCAAGTAATCAATCCAGGTTATTTTTCGCAAAATGGGGCTGGAAATAGCCTTCCGGTTATTAATTACACAGTCGAAGCAGAAACCTTTATTGAAGCCTACCGGATGGCGTCTTTAATCATTCCAAGAGAGAACAGTGTTACTCATTTATCTCTGATTGTGATTGGAGAGGCTCTTGCAAGAGAGGGGCTGGGCCATATATTTGATGTGTTTGAAAGAGGGGAATCACGCTCATCGTTCCCGGTTTTTATTGCGAGGGACACGACTGCGGAAGAAGTGCTGGGGGTCATTGAACCGCTGGAATCCAATCCAACGAAAAGTATTATCAGCACCAGCGAGAATAATGAAAAAATGTACGCCATCTCTGAAATCGTTCCTATATACCGGGCCATCTCCCTTTTATCAGGGGAAGGGCAGAACCTTTTGCTGTCAGGCATTCATTTGAACAAACCGCTTAAATCTCAGAATCAGACGGATAACCTGCAGGACATCAAGCCTCCAGTCGTAGAGGTAACGGGATTGGCACTATTTAAAAAAGATCAATTAGCCGGCTGGTTTGACGGCAAATTCGCAAGAACAGCCCATATAATCAATTCAGCCGCTGAATATACATCCTTTCCGCTGCCCTGTAACAGTAAAAAAAAATTGACCGTCACGACAAAGGGAATAAGGTCGACCATTAAGACAGAGTTAAAACCAAAATTAACTCTGGCAGTTGATGCAGATATTAAGGGCTATATTGCTGAACTGGAATGCTATATAAAAATTGATAGTGATGAAGAAATTAGAAAGATTGAGAAAAAATTAGAAACCGTGGCCGAAAGCCAAATAAGGGAAACAATCAAAATGGCGCAGGAAATGGAAACCGATGTATTCGGGTTCGGCAGAAAACTATCCATTAATAATCCGGATTACTGGAAAAAACATAAGAAAGAATGGAATAAGCTATTTAAAACTGCGGATATTGAGGTAAATGTGAATGCGAAAATAACGAACGCAGGATTACTGACAGATCCATATAAATTACAATAATTCTGGATGTGAAGTAAATGCCAAAAGATAAGATTGATGGATTACAATTATTCTGCTTAATAGTCCTTTTTTTGTTCGGGACAGCTGTGTTTCTGGATCTTGGAAGCGGTGCCCGCCAGGACGCATGGATCGTTACGATTCTTTCACCCATTGCCGGGCTGATAATCTTTGCTGTTTACTATCGTCTTTACAGACAGCATCCGGATTTGCCGCTGACAGAATACGTGAAAAAGATTTTAGGGAAATATCTGGGAAGCCTTATAAGCTATATGTACATTATTTATTTCATTTATATTGCGTCCAGGGTTTTACGTGATGTTGAGGAATTACTGATCAGTTCTCCTTATGCCAAAACCTCCATTATTACGCTGGGTATCTGTATGGTGTTTGCGTTGGTATACGCAGTTCATTTAGGTTTTGAGGTATTTGCAAGAGCAGGGATTATCTGCTTCGCCATCATGACAGTCACTTTATTGCTAATCCTGATATTCTATGTGATCAGTGACTTGATACATCTGGAAAATTTGCGGCCTGTTTTAGCTAAAGGATGGAAACCGGTCTTCAGAGAGATTTTTCCGGTTAATATGACGGTTCCTTACGGAGAGTTGATTATATTTACGATGATTCTTCCTTTAATGAAACGGAAGACAAAGATTTTAAAAACAGGGAGTATGGCAATTGCGTATGTTGGTATTTATTTAACCATTAATATTATGCTCTTAATTTGTATTCTTGGTGCAGATCTCCTTGAGCGTTCGGCCTTCCCGGCATTGGCTGCTGTCGGCTATATTCAGATTGGAGGATTTATTCAGCGTCTGGATCCTCTTATAATCCTATTGATTGTTTTTCTAGGGTTTATTAAAGTGGGCCTATTTTTCTATTGTGCGGTAATCGGAATGAATAATCTTTTTAAAATGAAGCCAAATGTGTTCACTTCCTATTTTATGGGCGGGATTATTTGTATTTCATCCATTATGATTGCACCAAGCTATCAAAGCCATCTGGATGAAGGATTGAAAGTAGTCCCTTATTTCCTGCATATTGCTTTCCAATTCGCCATTCCAGCCGCTTTGCTCGTACTGGCATCCATCCAGCGTAAATGGAAACAGGGAAAAGTGTAGAATAGCGATTACTTTTTCTTCTTTTCATGTAACCAGTACATAACGAATAAACCAAGGATAAAAATTATGATAAGGAAGTAATCTTCTCCTTGCGCGGAAGACAGAGCAATTTTTATGCTTTCCCAGGATTCAAAAATTGAATGGCCCTGGATATAATCAAGTATAACAATCAGGCCGGATGTACCGGCTAGGAGTGAAAAAAGAATGATCATAGCACGCATATGATTCACCTGCAGGTATTAGGATATGTATTAGGTTTAACATGTTTTTTCTTTTATAAACTTAATAGGAACCAAGTGTTGCTTGAAATCAAGAAATGAATTAGGGGTAAAAAGCCTGTCTGCAGCATAATGGACAAATTTAGAAAAATATACTTTATTAGTCATAAAAAATAATTTTAATTTTTTATTTTTGTAAGCGCTTTAAAGGGTTGAAGTTTTCAGAAGACTTTGATAAGATTTATAAAACCGAAAAGGCTATGTGTAACTGGCGAGACGCGGATCACCGCGGGGGAGCACATAGTGTCGAAGCCGTTCGCCTGGGCAGAGGTAAGGGAATCTACCCTTACCTCTTTCTGTTTAAAAATCTTACAAAGTTAGTTGAAAAGGGGAGAATCCAGTGAGTATCATGACTTTAGACAAAGTGCAGACGATTAAAACACTAAATGCAATCGCACCAAGCGGACTTGAAGTGTTTAACAAGGATTATTTTACAATTGATAATGACAGCGACAATCCTGACGCCATTGTTCTTCGCAGCTTTAATATGCATTCAATGGAATTTGGGGATCGATTAAAAGCAATCGCCCGAGCAGGAGCAGGCGTGAATAATATTCCGGTGGAGAAATGCACTGAACAGGGAATTGTCGTGTTTAATACACCTGGTGCCAATGCGAATGCAGTTAAAGAAATGGTACTTACTTCTTTAATGGCTTCATCACGGAATCTTTTTGCCGGCATCGCCTGGACGAAAACGCTGAAAGATGAAGGAGACCAGATCCCTAAGCTTGTAGAAGCAGGAAAGAAGCAATTTGTCGGAAAAGAAATTAAAGGCAAAACGCTCGGCGTTATCGGATTGGGGGCAATCGGGGCACTTGTGGCCAATGATGCACTTGAACTTGATATGGATGTTATTGGCTTTGATCCATTTATTTCTGTCGACACAGCCTGGAACCTGTCCCGAAATGTTCAGCGCGCTATGAGCATTGAGCAGGTGTTTGCAGAGTCTGACTATATCACTGTGCATGTTCCTTTAACCGATGATACAAGGGAAATGTTCAATGATGAAACGTTTAGCATAATGAAAAAGGGTGTCCACATCCTGAATTTCTCACGTGGAGAGCTTGTGAATGAAGCAGATATGGCAGCTGCCCTTGAAAGCGGAAAAGTGGGCAAGTATATTACAGACTTCCCAAATGAAAATATCCTTAAAATGAAAAACGCAGTGGCCATTCCACACCTTGGTGCATCAACTAAGGAATCGGAAGAAAACTGTGCAGTCATGGCTGCACGCCAGGTGAAGCACTTCCTTGAAACAGGCAATGTCAAAAACGCAGTGAATTTCCCAAATGCTGCGCTTCCTTACACGGGCAAGCGGCGTTTCACTGCTTTTCATAAAAACATCCCAAATATGGTCGGCCAAATCACACTTTCCATTTCAAGTTATCAGCTGAATATCGCAGACATGGTAAACCGCAGCCGCGGTGAATATGCGTACACCATGATTGACATCGATAATAAAGTGAATGGCGATGTGATCCCTGGACTGCTTGAGCAGATTAATCAAATTGAAGGCATGATTACGTCACGGATAATATAAGTTAGCCGCTGGAATTGTTAGGACAGGTGGGAACTTCGGACATAGCAAGCTGAATTTGTTGTGTTAGAGTCGGAACCTGAAGCAACTTCTGACACAGGAAGCGGGGAACAGAGAGTTAGAGTCGGAACCTGAAGCAACTTCACACAGGAGCAGAAAACAGAGAGCTGGAGTCGGAACCTGCAGCAACTTCTGACACAAGAAGCAGAAAACAGAGAGCTAGAGTCGGAACCTGGAGCAACTTCTGACACAAGAAGCAGAAAACAGAGAGCTAGAGTCGGAACCTGGAGCAACTTCTGACATAGGAAGCAGAAAACAGAGAGCTGGAGTCGGAACCTGGAGCAACTTCTGACACAAGAAGCGGGGAACAGAGAGTTAGAGTCGGAACCTGAAGCAACTTCTGGCACAAGAAGCGGGAAACAGAGAGTTAGAGTCGGAACCTAGAGCAACTTCTGACACAAGAAGCGGGAAACAGAGAGTTAAGGTCGGAACCTGAAGGGTCAAGCCCATATAATTGTGTAAAAAGAAAATGAGTCAAATTAATTCCTTTGGTCAACAATGTTATCAGCTACGAAAAACAAGTTGGAGGAATTAATTATGACTCAATTACAGTTCAACCTAAAT
>NZ_JAMBOJ010000092.1 GCF_023715565.1 Cytobacillus firmus
TTAATTGTATCAGAAGTGGTCCTTATTTTTCTCAAAAACAATCAAAGCCGGTGACATTTTACTCGTCGTAAAATGTCACCGGCTTTTTCATTTCAGAGGTGGGTTTTGTCCCAGCCTCTTTTTTATAAATTATATTTGGTTTTCGTATGCCTGCTGGAACTTTTGGATATCTCCTGCACCCATAAAAATAATTACACTTTCTTCATGATTTCTTAGGATAGCTGTTTCTTCCTCATTTAAAATTTGTGCATTAGGAATTTTATCCTTTAAATCATTAATCGTGAGTTTTCCATGGTTTTCCCGGGCGGAGCCAAAAATTTCACATAGATAAACTTTGTCAGCCAGATTGAGGCTTGATGCAAAATCCTCAAGAAATGCCTGAGTCCTCGTAAATGTATGAGGCTGGAAAACAGCGACAACTTCCTTTTCGGGATACTTTTGTCTGGTAGCTTCTACAGTTGCCTTAATTTCTGTCGGATGGTGGGCATAATCATCTATAATAACCTGAGAGCCCACTTTCTTCTCGGAGAATCTTCTTTTCACCCCTTCAAAAGAAAGAAGCTGTTCCTGAACAATCTTTGCATCAATCTCTTCATAATGACATAAAGCGATGACAGCTAAAGAGTTCAGGACGTTATGATCTCCATAGGCAGCAATTGAAAAGGTCTCATAAAAGGTATTGCGTACAAAAACGTCAAATGTTGTCCCTTCAGTAGTCTTAACAACATTGCGTGCCTGGAAATCATTTTCTTCTCCGAAACCGTAAAATACGACAGGCACTTTAGCCTGTATTTTTTGCAGCTGTTCGTCATCACCGCATGCAAAAATGCCCTTATTCACTTGCCAAGACATCTCCTGAAAAGCTGAGAAAACATCTTCAACATTGGCAAAGTAGTCAGGGTGGTCGAAATCGATGTTCGTCATTATTGCATAATCCGGGTAATAGGAAAGGAAGTGTCTTCTGTATTCGCAAGCTTCAAAAACAAAATACTCAGCTTCTTCGTCTCCTTTGCCCGTACCGTCTCCAATAAGGAATGAAGTTGGTTTTGCACCTCTCATAACATGTGCAAGCAAGCCTGTAGTGGATGTTTTTCCATGTGCTCCTGTCACTGCAACGCTTGTGAAATTCTTCATAAAATCACCTAAGAAGCGGTGATAGCGCACAACAGGCAAGCCAAGCTTCATTGCTTCCTCAATCTCTTCATGCGTGTCCGGATATGCATTCCCGGCGATTACCGTCATGCCCGGCTGTATATTTTCCTTTTGAAAGGGAAGGATCTTTATTCCAGATTTTTCAAGTGCCACCTGCGTAAAAAAGTGTTTCTCAAAATCGGAGCCTTGAACCTGATAGTTCATATCATGCAGAACTTGTGCCAATGCACTCATTCCGGACCCCTTTATACCTACGAAATGGTAAATAGTCATATAAAGAACCTCCAACCATCGTATATCTGTAAAACAGTATATGACATATATATAGTTTTGCGCATATCCCCTGAGAAGACATACTTCCGTGACTGTGATGCTATGCTGTTTCGCTGTTATTTATATAAAGTGAAACTTCAATCAGTGGGGGTTTTCCTTATCCCCCCCTGATTGTTAGTTGAACCAATCGGGCCTTTACGGGCAGTTTGACCCCCACTTATCCTCCTTTGATTCCTCTGAGTCTTGAAGTGGGGGTCTTACTGCCCGTTAGACTGCGATAAATTTACACTTTAATGTATTGAAACATTATATCATTAATCGATTTTAAAAACTATGTAACGTATTGCCAGCTCTTTATTCCTAAAACATTACATATAAAAATTGGGTATCAGGAAGGCTCTCTATTCCGGCCTGGAAGCTGTTAAGCTTTACGAAAAAGGGAGTGAACCTTCCATATCAAATTAAAAGTATTGCTCTGTTATTCAACTCTTTCAAGGCGGGGGTTCGGGCGGTAACGGCGTCCTGCCTTTGCTGCGTGCTTGCCGTCTATCATCACATTATCTCCCGTGAATCCAATGTTAATATTAAGAAGACTGCTTCCTACACCATAAGTGTCAACTGGAACACCTTTTTCTTCAAAATCATGGATTCGAGATTCGGTGAAGCCTCCGCTCACCACAATCTTCACATGGCCAAAGCCCTCGTCATCCAGCGCTTTTCTAAGAGCAAAGATCAGTTCAGCATTGACTCCACGCGGATCAAATGTTCCCAGGATATGCTGATTTCTCAAGAAATATTGATCAATCATTGTTCTGGATGTGTCAACCCGGACACCTTTAAGTTCATCGCCGAAAGCTCTGGCGACTTTCAGGGAATCAGTGATTGCATCATTATTATAATCTACCAGAGCAACTAAATCGTCTTCAGGAAACGTCTCCTGATAAGCTTCAGCAGCCGCGACGATATCTCCCTCAAACATTTGAATCAGTGCATGTGGCATTGTACCCATGCCCTTTTTGCCCCACCATTCGTTCATAGCATGTGTTGCCTGGGCTGTTGCTCCCCCAATATAGGCTGCATATCCATCACCTGCCTGGGTGGTATAATGATCATCCCGGTCCCCCATGAAGATGACCTGTTTTTGAACACCCGAAACCCCAGCCGCTTTTACGACATTATAGACATTTGTGGCAACCGAGGTTCTTCTGGCCAATATGCCGTCAATGATTCCTTCGAGATAGCCGAAATCCTGATATCGTCCTGTTATGGTCATTACTGTTTCAAAGGGTGAAATCTTGTCACCATCTTTTAATGAATGAATTTCCAGATCATCCGGACGGTCGGCAAATGTTTTTAACAGCGCAATGACTTCATCCGTACCGCATAGAACGGCATGACTCTTTTGAAAAAACTGCATAGTTACAATTTTATCAACGTGATATTTCTTAACAATCTCTCTGGTCTTTAGAAAGTAAACCGCTGAGAACCAGCCATCTCTTACACGTTCATCAAATTTAAAAGTCTGGTTTGTCAGACGCTTTATTTCTCCCTTAACCTTCATTTCAATCTCTTTCATCCCAAGCTCCTTACAAACATGAAAGAAAGCAGGCTTGCCTGAAGACTTGGCGTTGCAAGGAGCAGGCCGCTAAGCAGGCAGGTCGCCGGCTTATGAATGCTTTCTTCGTTATCGTAGTAGTTATTCATATTATTTTAAACATGCAAGTAAAGAATACCATGGATTAATTTAATGTACTAGTGTCTTGTATGGATTCAAGATCAACCGCAGTAATAAGGACATCCCTCGGTTTACTGCCTTTATTTTCTGAAATGAATCCTTGTTTTTCCATCATATCAATCAGCCTGGCTGCCCTATTATAGCCTATTTTAAATCTTCTTTGCAGACTTGAAGTGGAAGCTGAGCCCTGATCAACAACAAACTCGCATGCTTCAAAAAACAGTTCATCCTCTTCTTCAATGGCTTGGGCTTTCTTCAGAAGCTCTTCCTGCTCAAATAAGTAATCAGGTTCTTGTTCCCTGCGTACATGGGCTACAACATCATCAATTTCTTTGTCTGAAACAAATGTCCCCTGGAGTCTTACCGGCTTTGAGGATCCATTTTCAAGGAAAAGCATATCTCCCCGGCCCAAGAGCTTTTCCGCTCCGCTTATATCGATGATTGTTCTTGAATCAATTTGGGATGACACAGAGAATGCAACCCTTGTTGGCACATTCGCTTTGATTAGTCCGGTAATGACATCTACGGAAGGCCGCTGGGTTGCGATAATCAGATGCATCCCGCATGCACGGGCTTTCTGTGCAATCCGGCAAATGGCTTCTTCCACATCGGCAGGCGCCATCATCATCAGGTCTGCCAGTTCATCAATCACAATGACCATAAATGGAAGCTTCTCTGAATATTGCTTATGCTCTTCAGCCAGCTCATTAAAACGGTTTATATCCCGCACACCTGCATGTGCAAATAATTCATATCTCCGTTCCATTTCCTCTACAGCCCACTTTAGGGCAGCTGTTGCTGCTTTTACATCGGTAATAACCGGGCTGACTAAATGAGGGATTCGATTATATGGTGCAAGTTCGACCATTTTTGGGTCAATCAGGAGAAGCTTTAATTCATCAGGACTCGCCTTATACAAAAGGCTTACCAGGATCGTGTTGATACAGACGCTCTTTCCTGATCCCGTTGCACCGGCAATTAGACCGTGGGGCATTTTCCTTAAATCTGTCACAATCGGCTTTCCTGAGATATCCAATCCAAGCACAGCCGTCAATGGGGAGCTGCCATTCTGGAACTCAGGGGTGTTAATGATTTCACTGATAAATACTGGACGGCTGCTCTGGTTTGGAACCTCAATGCCGATTGTATGCTTTCCGGGAATTGGTGCCTCGATCCTAATATCCCTTGCTGCCAGACTAAGCTTGATATCATCCGAGAGGTTCGTTATTTTATTAACCTTGACCCCTGGCTCAGGCTGCACTTCAAATCTGGTGACAGAAGGTCCCTGCGTAACATTGACAACCCTTGCCCTGACATTGAAGTTCTGCAGGGTGGAGTTTAGCATCTGTTCCTGCTCGTAAAGCCAATCAGATTCTTCATCCATGATTACCGGTGGTGTCAGTAATGTCCGCGACGGGAATTGATAATAAGAAATGTCATCTTCTTCCTGATTTATCTTCTGTTCCGAAGTCGTGTAATCCTCAATTCTTTCTGCTGAAGCAGCAGACTGCTGGATGCTTTCAGATGGAAACATCGCGATATTATTTTTTTTTTCTTCTGCCGGGTTTGATTCTTTCCCCTGATGGTTCAATTTTTTTCTGTCATTGTTCAGCATAATGACATTGAATGGGATTGACCCTCTAGAAGAAGGCTTTTCTTCTTGAACACTTTTTTCCTGCACTGGATTTGATAACTCTTCATTCTCTGATTCTATGTTCATATCCTGGATTAATTGACTCTTCTCTGGGACCTCTTCATCCTCTGGTTCAGTGATCGCATTAGAATTCAAATCATCCCGTCCGGAAAGTGCTGTGTCTTCTGTATATTCTTCTGTGTAAGCTTCTGTTTCTTCTTCTTCATGAAGAGCCTCTTCAATCAAATTTGAGAGCGATCTGCTTACTTCAGGTTTTTCTTCAAACTTAATGCTCTTTTCATGGTTTGAGAACTCATTGCCGGATGGTGTCGAAGAACCGGGATGGCTGTCAGGTTCCAGCGCATCCTCCCATGCTGCATGTGTTTCTACTTCACGGGATTCTTTCTCTTGGTTTTCCTCCTGAACTTCAAACATTAATTCAGAGGATTCACCTATTTTATATTTGTTTGCTGCCGACTCCTCAGCTTCCGGAACAGCAGCCTGTCTCTGCAAAGCTTCCACCTTAGCGGGAAAGATGGTTTCTATTTCTTTTTGCGAATCAGCCGCAGTCATCTTTGGCCGGTTAGGAGGAGTCTGCTGAATTTTGCGCATAACCTCATCGTATGTAATTTCCCTGCGGCTATTTTCCTGTTCCCCGCTCCCGGATTGTTCCTTAGGCGTCTTTGAACCTGGTCTCTTAAACCCATAAATTGGGGATGGAATTTCTGTCGGCTGGAACGGCCTTTTCTTATTGGCAGCATCTCTTTCGTTGCGGGTCAGGATTTTTTCTTCACTTGCAGGTGATGGCGCAGTCTTTTTTTGCCGCTCTCTTTCTGCGGAACGGGGCACCCTTTTTTCATGAAATGGAGAATCTGCTGGTTTTCTCTTCCGCTCCGTTTCTCTTACCCTCGGCTGCCGTTTTTCAGATGTTTCTTTAACCGTCTGCCCGCGTGTATGCTCCTTCTTTTGCTGCCTCTTGTTTTCCCGTGCTGCTTCATGGTCAGGTATGACTGGAAAACGGAATTGGCCTTTAGGATATTGATAAACTACTTTAGCATCTACATCTCTTGAACTTTCTTTTGTACTTTGAGAAGCAGGCTGTTTCTCCTGGTTTCGTTCATCCGCATGATCTTCAAATTCCTCATATTCCTCATCATTATCTTTAAACATATGGAACAGTTTTTTAATCCAGCTCATTTATATCAACTCTTTCTATCAAAAACTTTGTTAGACTATCTCTATTATTTTAGCAGTTATTCACAGATTTTGAATAAGAAATCCGAGAATGAGTCCTTTTAAAGACAGAATGGGTAAATTTACAAACAAACAAAGAGCTACTGACATACTTTCGACTCAGGGTAGGTTCATAATTCATTTGTACAGGCAGCTGACTTTTTCTCAATGGCTCTTTCTAAAGGCTCTTACTAAAGGCTCTTTTCGTATAAATTGTTGTTTTTCGCTTATCAATGTTGTCCGTTGATTGCAGTGAGAGGATGCTCAGCGAACCACGGGATGGCGGTGAGCATCCTCGACGCTGCGCGTCTGTGGGGTCTCACCTGTCCCGCTACTCCCGTAGGACGTTGAATAGGCTACCTTGAGTAAACACCGCACGAAGAGAATGTGAATGCATTTTCGAGGATCTCGCACCTTCCACTACAATCAACTCAGTAAATATAATATAAATAGCAACAAACTTTGCGAAAACAGCCTTCACAATATTATATAGAAATAATTGATTGTTATATATTTCGAAAATACATTATCTCTCCTGGGGGTTTAATCACTTTTTTCATAATGGGTCGGCAAGTTTTCCAAACAACTCAGTAAATAATATGCAATTTGCAAAAAACCTTACGAAAACAGCCAATAAAAAAGACCACATTGATGTGGCCTATAAAAGCTATTTCTTTTTATTCTTACCCAAAATAAATATGGGTTCAAACTCTCCATTTTCGTATAGAAATGAAAGGGAAGTGATGGGCACTCTGCCGCTCGCAAAGAAACTCATAGTCATCTGGGCGAGAACGTCATAGCCTGTTTCATTTTTAATATCAGCAATAATTAATACATCCTGATGCGGAACTGCCACTGCCATGGTTCCTTCTGCTTTCCTGCTCATTTCTTTAATGAACGAATCATTCAGTATCCTGCTTGCATCATATCCATCATTCTTATTTAAGAAATAGAAAGTATTGCCTGCTACAGTATCCGATTTCATATCGGTCGAGAGAGATCTTACATTAAAGAGAGCCGTTTCTTTAATTCTTTCCGGATCCCAGCCCTCTTTTTCCATTAGCTGTGCATCAATAAGGCGATACGTTTTACCTAGGTCAAGAGCATAGTATATTCGGGTTTCAGCAGTATGTTCATCTGTCAGAAAAGGAACACCTTCCTGTGATTCACCCGGAAAAGAAGTTGATCGAATGACTGGAAAAATGTTTTTTTCATGGCCGGATAAATGAGCATCCTCCACCATTGCTTCCAGGCCTTCCTCTACATAATAAACGACTTCGTCAATCGCCTTTTCCTTTTGTTCCTGCCATTTAGCTATAATACCAGGCAAAGAGATGGTAATACCTTTTCCAGTGTCCTTATTTTCTATTCTAAGCTGATCTTTTTCCCTGTCAAAAGAGAAAGTCCGGTTCTCTTTTGCTAAGCGCTGCTCTAATTCATTTTTCATTTTTCTGCTATCCATTTTCATATATAAGCCCCTCCTTTGGGGATTGATTTCCGACTATCATTTTACACTAATAAACCCTCCTGCTCAAAAAAGATGCAGGAGGGCTTATTAGCGGAAGTGTCTTGCCCGCCACTGCAAATTGAGGGGGCATGCACTGAAGCTGACTTTATTAAATAATTTCCAGGCCTAGTTTTCAAGAGTTTTAATGAAGTTCTCGATTTCTTCCTGAGTTTTGCGGTCTTTGCTGACAAAGCGGCCGAGCTCCTTGCCATCCCTGTATCCAATAAAGCTAGGAATGCCAAAGACATCGAGCTCAATGCAAAGATCAATGAATTGATCGCGGTCTACATAAACGAAATTATAGTCACTATATTTTGCTTCAACTTCAGGCAATACCGGTTCAATCACCCGGCAATCAGGACACCAGTCTGCTGAAAACATGAAAATGTGTTTCCCGCTGCTGCGCATCTCGTTAAATTGCTCAATTGATTCTAATTTTTTCATTTCCTTACGCCCCCTGTGCTGATATGCATGTCTCCAAATTGGATCCAGCCTTTTTTCCTCATATATTCAGATAATATCAGGCTGATGAGAGCGGGTCCAATAATATGCAAGATGATGACCTTCATCCAAACGTTCGGGCCAAAGCCCATCGTGGTAAATGTCATAATCTGGCCAACAAGTCCGCTTGTGCCCATTCCCGCCCCTGCAGCATTATTTTCCATTAGCCAGATGGTCGTGCCAAACGGTGCGAGAATCGCTCCTGCGATGGTAGGTGGAATAAGGATGCGCGGGTTTCTAATAATATTGGGCACCTGAAGCATAGATGTTCCAATTCCTATCGCAACTAAACCGCCCATTTTATTTTCCCTGTAGCTGCTCACAGCGAAACCGACCATTTGTGCTGCACAGCCGATTGTGGCAGCTCCTGCTGCAACTCCGTGCAGATCAAGCATAAGCGCAATGGCAGCTGAAGAGATTGGAGCTGTCAGGGCAAGTCCCATTAATACCGCGACAATGATGCCCATGAGAATCGGCCTTTGTTCGGTTCCCCACATGATCAGGCTGCCAAAGCTTTTCATTCCAAAGTCAATTCCAGGGCCAATAAATGTAGAAACAATATAACCTGATGCGATGGTAACAAGCGGTGTTACAATAATATCCACTTTAGTTTCCTTACTGACCAATTTTCCAAGTTCCGTGGAAATAAGGGCTGCAGCGAAGCTCCCTGCCGGGCCTCCGAGCGCCGCCCCGGCAGCCCCGCTTGCAATGGCTGAAAAGACAACCAGCGGGGGAGCATTCAGTCCGTATGCAACTGCCACTCCAATTGCAGGGCCCATCAGCCCCATAGCCAAAATGCCCATATCTTGCAAATATTTAATATCAGTCTGTTCTCCAATTGTCTTAATAATCAGCCCAATGATCAGCGAAGCAAACAAGCCCAGCGCCATACTGCTCAGGGCATCTATGAAATAAACCTTAGCTGAAAGGGTAACCCCTTTACGATTCAGGAAATTCCTCATAATTTTCCTCCTATATAAAAGTTCCGCATTTATAAGATAACATATGTAAAGACACTTGTAATATAAAATCTTCTATATTCTTATTGTTCTTTTAATAGGGGCTTTCTATTATAACAATATAAATAAAGGCAAAATAAAAAACGAAGGGCAGCGCCCCTCGCTTTAGTTATTCATTTGAACAGAATTGGCTATTTCCATCATCGCTGCGGCGTCAGAGGATAAGTTT
Source organism: Cytobacillus firmus (assembly GCF_023715565.1). GTDB lineage: Bacteria > Bacillota > Bacilli > Bacillales > Cytobacillaceae > Cytobacillus > Cytobacillus firmus_C. Next base: position 9,223 of record NZ_JAMBOJ010000092.1, read on the forward strand.
CTGGTTTTAGCCTGCGTTGATAATTTTACGCCGCCAATCCCGACGACCAATTCATGTTCGTCTTTTTTTCCGCTGTTGATTAATAGGAAGCCATTATGGCCCTTTTTTGTAAACGTCTCTTTAACTTCAAATTCATCTTTCTGCTTTAAAGTAGCATCGTAAACAACCCTGCTGTCCGGACCTTCATGCTGATTGTAAAAAAGGATATATCGTTTCGATCCATTTTTTAGGATGATGTTATTGGGGCTTTCCTCTTCTACTTCATAGCCGAAAGGCAAATAATATTCTATATCTTCAAACTTATGATTTGTCTTTTCAGGTGATTGGTTAAATGCTTCCTCTGCAGCATTCTTTGCGGCGATTTGCTCTTCTTCCAACGATGCTGAACAGGCACTGAGCAGTATAAATGAAATAAATAAGAGCAAGGCTACAGTGAATCTTTTACTCATTCTATTGTCCCCTCCTTGCTGGATTCTCATATCCTTACCTATCATACATTTCTTCTCAATAGTCTGACAACCCTTCATATCAGGATTGGCAGCCTTTTCATTGCGTTACTTCCTAGAAGAAATGTTAAAATATAAGAATATTGCATAAAGGAGGAAAAAGAATGGAAATAACCGTCTATTTAGCAGGCGAAATACATTCCAATTGGCGGAATGAAATAAAGGAAAAATCAAAATTACTACAGCTGCCAGTTCATTTTACAGGTCCCATGGAAAATCATGACCGTTCTGACATGATTGGAGAGGAAATTCTCGGGACGCAGCCGGATGCCATACTTCGGGATGAAGCTGCTTCAGGTATTAATAACTTAAGAACACAGCTTCTAATGCAAAAATCAGATCTGGTTATTGCATTATTTGGTGAGAAGTACAAGCAATGGAACACCGCTATGGATGCAAGCGCAGCTGTCACCCTTGGTAAGCCGCTGATCCTTATCCGTCCAAAGGCACTTCACCATCCTCTAAAAGAGCTTTCAAGCAAAGCAAATGTTACTGTTGAAACTGTAAGCCAGGCAATGAAAGTTTTATCGTACATCTTTGAAATCGAATAGAAGCAGAGGGTTAGCTTGCTAACCCCTTTTTCTATATTCATATTGCCCGATAAGAAGCTTCATGACATGCGAGAACATGGCAGCACGGTCAATCTGCCCACTTGTAAATATCCCAACTGCTCCTTCATTTTTACGGACGTTTGCTTTTTGTGCGTAATCATCCATGATAGGGCCAAGTTCTTCCCCAGCCAATAGCCTTTCTGCAACTGCTACAGGAAGAGGGATCCTGGCTCCGCCTGCAATAATTGGAGGCTGCCCTTTTTCCGCCAGAGCCCCCCAGTTACAGAGAAAAAGACCATATTCTGTTTTTTGCACACCGCCCTCTAACCCAATGCCGATTTGTCCTTCAGATATTTCAAGTGCTCCATAAGCTCTGTTGATGGCCCCTTTAATGGTTTCTTCATCCGAAAACGGCTGATCAGCCACTCCTGATGGCACATCTTCGGACATGATGACAGCTTCATATTCACTAAAGGCAGCCTGTACTGCCGAAATCTTTGCAGGATTTTTTGAACCAATGAGAATTTTCATAAATGCTCCTTTCTTTTGACAGGAAAAAAGAGACAGCTTTTGCTGTCTCGTCTGATTAACTGTTTTGACGGATGGTTTCTACTGTTGAACGGTCACAAGACTTTACAAGTTTAACAAGCAATTCTTTTGCCGCTGCATAATCGTCGACATGCACGATGGATGCATGTGTATGAATATAGCGGGAGCAAATGCCGATTACAGCACTTGGAACACCTTCGTTGGATATATGAACTTTTCCGGCGTCTGTTCCGCCCTGTGAAACGAAATACTGATATGGGATGTTATTCGATTCGGCTGTATCCAGTACAAATTCCCTCATGCCCCGGTGTGTTACCATTGAACGATCCAATATCCGCAGCAAAGCCCCTTTGCCTAAGTGCCCGAACTCGTTTTTGTCCCCGGTCATATCATTGGCAGGGCTTGCATCCAAAGCAAAGAAAATATCAGGATTGATCATATTAGCTGCTGTCTGCGCACCTCTTAAGCCAACCTCTTCCTGAACTGTTGCTCCTGAAAAAAGGATATTAGGAAGAGTTTCATTCTGAACTTGCTCTAAAAGCTCCACAGCCAAGCCGCATCCGTAACGGTTATCCCAGGCTTTCGCCAAAATTTTCTTTTCATTTGCCATTGGTGTGAATGGACAAATCGGCAGAATTTGCTGTCCTGGCCTAATGCCTATTCTTTTGGCATCTTCACGGTCATCCGCCCCAATGTCAATCAGCATATTCTTTATTTCCATCGGTTTTGAGCGCTTGGCTTCGTCTAACAGATGCGGAGGAATGGAACCGATAACTCCTGTGACAGATCCGTGATCTGTTATAATTTGTACTCTTTGTGCAAGCAAAACCTGGCTCCACCAGCCTCCAAGTGGTTGAAAACGGATCATTCCATTATCTGTAATGCTGGTTACCATAAATCCCACTTCATCCATATGTCCTGCTACCATTACAGTCGGACCGCTTTCATCGCCTCTTTTAACTCCAAAGATGCCTCCCAGCTTATCCTGAACAACTTCATCTGTATATTGGCTGATTTGTTCTCGCATGAATTTCCGGACTAAATGCTCGTTTCCAGGTGCCCCCGGCAACTCTGTCAATGTTTTAAAAAGCTGCAAAGTATTTTCGTTCATCTATTCTTCTCCTTTTTCAATCTTTATATTGTCTATTGCAGTTATGTATAATTTTATTTTACAGAACTTTCATACGTCTTTCCACCATTTCAGACAAGAAATTTCGACTGACGAAATGCTATATTAATTTTAGTTCCAGCCTATTTTTGGTAAGATAGATTGGAAAACAGAAAATTTTAATAATAAATTGTTTATATCATCAACATTGGGGGGTGCAAATATGAATTGGAAATCTTTTATTTTAGGTGTAGGAGTTGGTTTGGCAAGCGGATATGCAGCAAGGGAATTGCTTTCGCAGAAAACTTCTGTTTCCCCGGAAAAAGCTTTAGCTAACGCAAAGGATGCATTTAAGCAGGAAGGTCCGATAAGCGGATCATGGATTCAAATGAAAGCTGAACCTTATGAAAAGGGACATTTGAAATATCAGGTTTATAAGGGCGGCATTTCAAGATTTTCCGGTGAGGAAGCTGAGCAGTATGAGTTCATTGCCGATGCGGAGACTGGTACCATTTTGGACGTCTTCCCGCTGCATTAATCGCAAGCAGCCGAGTGATATTAAAAAAATCCCCGAATGGGGATTTCAGACTGTCGACAAACTCGATGAAAATCGTACTTGTCGGGAGTCTTTTTTGATTTAAAATAGAAGTAATACAATGCTTGAGGTGATTAATATGCTTTCTAAACATAATCCAATTCAACGGGA
>NZ_JAMBOJ010000093.1 GCF_023715565.1 Cytobacillus firmus
TTTAAGGAAATTCACTGCCAAAAAATAAGAATTTAAAGAATTAATACCCTGAAATAAGAGAAAGGTGAATTTGAGCGCACTCAAATTCACCTTTCTTACTATCTGAAGCTAGTTTTGTCCCAGCCTCATCAGACTATTAAATTAACATTCCTGCAATCGCCGCACTTAATAGAGAGGCAAGAGCTCCAGCTATTACAGCACGGATTCCAAGTTTGGCAATATCATTTCTGCGCTCAGGAGCAAGATTGCCGAGGCCGCCGAGAAGGATAGCCATAGAAGAAATATTTGCAAATCCGCAAAGCGCGAAGCTGACAACTGCAACAGTCTTAGGAGACAAATTGCTAATTTCAGGAGCAAAGGCTGAGTAAGCAACGAATTCATTCAACACAAGCTTTTGGCCGATGTAGCCGCCAGCCTGCACCGCTTCTGCCCATGGAACACCTACTGCAAATGCAATCGGGGCAAAAATAAAGCCAAGAATCATTTCAAGTGTTATGTTTTCAAAACCAAAAAGTCCGCCCGCAAAACCAATGATTCCATTGATTAACGCAACTAAAGCGATAAAAGCGAGAAGCATGGCACCAATATTCAAGGCAAGCATTAAACCATCGCTCGCCCCCCGGGCCGCAGCATCTACGATATTGACAGATTGTGTATCTTTTTCAATGTTAATATCATCTGTTGTTTCTGATTTTTCAGTTTCAGGGATCATTATTTTAGCCATAATAAGACCTGCAGGTGCTGCCATAAAGCTTGCTGCAAGCAGGTATTCCAGTGGAACACCAAGCAAGGAATAACCAATCAGAACTGAACCAGCTACGGAAGCCAAACCACCGGTCATGACAGCAAATAATTCTGACTTTGTCATTTTGCTGATAAAAGGGCGCACGATAAGAGGTGCCTCTGTCTGTCCGACAAAAATATTAGCAGCAGCAGAAATCGATTCTGCTTTACTTGTTCCAAGCAATTTAGCTAGAGCTCCGCCAATAACTTTAATAATGATTTGCATGATCCCTGTATAATATAGAACAGAGATTAGGGAAGAGAAGAAGATAACTACAGTCAAGACCTGGAATGCAAATACAAATCCAACACCTGAACCTTCCTCAAATAACCCTCCAAAGAGGAAATTAACTCCTTCATTGGCGTAACTCACAATATCATTTACTGCAAAAGTTAATTTTTCCAGTGCCTTTTTCCCAAGATCCCATTTAAGTACGGCAAACGCAAAGGCAAACTGAATGGCTAGGCCGCCAAGAATTGTGCGTAAATTGATCGCTTTACGATTGGATGAAAGAAGGAAAGCTATTCCCAATATGGTCAAGACCCCGAATATACCCCAGATAAAACTCATGTTGACACCTCATTTGTTGAATTTAGAATAATGTAAACGTTTTTACAGAACGTCAAAAATATAGACCTCTTATCAAAGAGGTAGGTGAATAGACGTCAGACATCTAACCTGAATACATGTCTATTTTAACATGAATCCGTTTGCAGTAAAGAGTTTTTTTCTTACCAAATTAATTTGGATAATTAATCTCCTATTTTTGTTCACATTTTCGGCGAATTTTTGATATATTTTTTTTTCCTCTGTTACATCTGCCCATTCGGGACAAACATCATGTTCATACACTGTCACTAGACGTCAGGAGGTGTTAGAATGGGTGCAGGCGCAGGATATGGCGGCGGATTTGCTTTAATCGTTGTCCTGTTTATACTTCTAATCATTGTTGGTGCTGCTTACGTAGGCTGGTAAAATCAGTGGACAATTTAACAATAAAAGCTGCTTAAAATCTGCCTATATGAGGGCAGATTTTTTGTTTTTCAACATTCCCTTGATTTGAATCGTATGATAATCGGTTTAATGTCCAAAATAAGGATAGTTCTTATTTTAGAAAGGGGGATTCTGAATGAATAAGAAGGACAATAATAATGGCAAAAATATTGCTGGCAGATATTATGAGGCTGAGGATTATAAAAGAAATGATCAGCTTTCATCAGGTCTCGCAACAACTCATGAGCAGGTAAGTGATACCTATATGGAAGGCCAGGCGGATGCAGTTATTGAAGATGTTGTTGGGGTGGATATTTCCATACCGCGCAAAGGGTATGATGAAAGCCATTAATGAAAAAAAAGCATAACACGTTGATCGTCATTTCCGAGTGTATTTTGCCAGGAGCATGACGATCTTTTTTTTTGGCCCTTTTCGTATAAATTGTTGTTTTTCGCTTATCAATGGTGTCCGTTGATTGCAGTGAGAGGATGCTCAGCGAACCACGGGGCGGCCGGTGAGCCTCCTCGACGCTACGCGTCTGTGGGGTCTCACCTGTCCCGCTACTCCCGTAGGACGTTGAATAAGCTACCTTGAGTAAACACCGCACGAAGAGCATGCGAATGCATTTTCGAGGATCTCGCACCTTCCACTACAATCAACTCAGTAAATATAATATAAATAGCAACAAACTTTGCGAAAACAGCCTTTTTTTTAAAAATACTGCATTGGATAAGGTGATGGTTTAGAGCAGAAGATTCGAGGAATATTCTTACTAATAATAAAGAATGGGGCAGGAGGATGGAAAACTCACTTGAGATAACATGGCACAGACCGTTTTCGCTGCCTGATAGGCCATGGGTGATGAAGCAAATATGGAATGATGTTCTGTTTGCTCATTGGCCTGTGCCTGCAGAAATAATGAAGAAGCACATTCCGCCACAGTTAACGTTAGATAAATTCAACGGAAAAGCATGGATTGGAATAGTCCCTTTCTGGATCAGCAGTATGAGAGTCCGCGGCTTGCCGCCATTGCCAATGATGAAATCAATGAATGAACTGAATGTAAGAACATATGCAGAGTATGGGGGAAGGAAAGGTGTTTATTTTTTCAGCTTGGATGCGGACAATCTTATAGCGGTAACAGGAGCCAGATTGCTGTATTTCCTTCCCTATGTGAATGCCGAAATGCAAATGCATAGATCAGCAGGAATCATTAATTATGAAAGCAGGCGGAAAAACGATAATAAAGAGCTCGGACAGTTCAAAGCACAATATAAACCGGAATCCAGACCTTTGAATTCTGAGAAAGGGTCACTTGATGAATGGCTGACTGAAAGGTATTGCTTATGGGTAACAAAAGGTGACCACGTTTTCCGCGGTGATATTCATCATACAAAATGGCAGCTGCATAATGTTTCCTGTTCGATATACGAGAATACAATGGCAGCTTTTTTGCCCGGCGAGCACTTGATGGAAGAACCGATCTTACACTACTCTCCACAAAAACATGCCTATTTTTGGCCATTAAAGAAGGAGTAGAACTTGAATAAAAGTGCACATTAAATATTTCATTTCTTACCGTAATTTTCTGCCAGCATTCTTTTTACTTCGTTATATGATAAGCCTGATTGTCTATTCAGCCTTTTCACTTCATCAATATCGGTTCCTGCAATAGTAAGGTTTTTTTTCTTCTGTTGGCGGACCATTCAACAGCCTCCTTATCAAATTTATTTTAAATCTTTTCAATAATTTTCCCGTTTCTTGTCCATACTAAGAAAAAAAGGGGGCGTTTCCAATTTTTTTCAATAAAAAAGGACAAGATGATAAGCCAGAGGTTGTAATGCTCGACACAGAGGTGTATTCCTGTAACAGCTGTAATGGCTGGATGAGAAAAGATTTCGTCTCTTCAGACTTAAAATGCCCATTATGCGGTGATGAAACAACTGTCGAAATGAGGGAATTGCCTCAAATTTTATAATCAGCATATAGAGAAAGACTGTTTCAAACCTAACAGTCTTTCTTTAATTGGCTTCAGTAATCTCCATATAACTCCTGAAACGCTTCTTCTGCATCCTTTTCAGAAGAGAACAGAGCATCGTCTTCTTCTATTAAATGGAAGGATTCATTAAGAAAGAGGGCAACTGCATTTGGATCTTTTGGATGCGGAACAATTTCGGCAGGCCTTACGTTTGCTACACTGGGAGTGTGAGGATTATGGTAAATTACATATACCTCATCTCCCGATTTTACTTTTTTCGGATCTATTGTTTCCATGGTTTCCCTCCCCATTTATAGGTTTTCATTTTGCTGGCCAATTTCTTTCGCGCCTAGAATAGCATTTGCGGTTTCCAGCTGTTCATGTTCATCAACAGATTCCCCTACCGTATTTTTCAGATTCGGAAAATGGCTGTCATTTCCAATGGTAACCATCTTTTCTTTCGGTGCAGAACCCAGGTATTTTTCATCCATTTCTTTCATGATTCACTAACCCTTCTGATATAGTATCGAGCTGCTTTCTTTAAAGTTTTCTCTCCTCAGTGATCTATTATTCAGCCATATAATCCTAATTCAAATGGGCAAGTTAGCTATAAGGCTAAATTGAGGTGATAAAAATGAATGCAACTAAAAAGCTGATTACATCTATTCAATCAGAAGCAGGTTCTTTCACTGATCCTTTTTGGTTTGACCGCATTATTGAAGCTGACGGGAAAGCAAAATTTGTTTTATTGGGAGAAGCTTCACATGGAACATCAGAGTTTTATACTATAAGAGCGAAAATATCGAAAGAGCTGATTGAACGGAAAGGGTTCAATCGCTGTGGAAGGGGACTGGCCTTCCTGCTTTACAGTTAACAGGTATGTTAAAGGGTATGCGCCTATGAACCCCCTTGAAGCACTGAAGGGTTTTAACCGGTGGACGACATGGATGTGGGCGAATGATGAAATAAAACAGCTGATTACCTGGATTCATTATTATAATCAGCACATTGAAGAGCAAAGCCTAATGGCAGGTTTCTATGGCATCGACATATATAGCTTATGGGAGTCTATGGATGAAATAATAAAACTTCTGGCATCAAAGGGAGCAGCCGAGCTGCAAGCTGCAGAAAAAGCATTTTCCTGCTTCGAGCCATATCACCGGAAACCGGAAAATTATGCAGTGGCTGCAGAATTTTATGGAGACGCCTGCGATAAGGAAGTTGCCGACCTTTTGCTGAAAATAAAAAACAAGTGGCAGGAAACCCATAACTTTGAAGAGGAATCGCTGAACCTTATAATAAACAGCCTTGTTGCCTTGAATGAAGAAAATTATTATCGGGCGATGATAAAAAGCGGTCCTGAGGATTGGAATATCAGGGACCATCACATGGTAAGTGCACTGGAGGAAGTATCGGGATTTTACGGTAAAGATGCAAAGGTTATCGTTTGGGAACACAACACACATCGGAGATGCAAGAGCAACCGATATGAAAGAAGAGGGGCTTGTGAATGTTGGACAAATTCTCCGCGAAAAATATGGAGAAGATCAAGTTTTCGCATTAGGTTTTGGCACATACTCAGGTACCGTTATAGCCGCCGAACAATGGGGTAGTGAAATGCAGGTTATGGAGGTGCCTCCCGCACAGGCTGGAAGCTGGGAGGATGCCCTTCAAATGGCTGGCCCCGGAGATAAAGTATTGCTGTTCACCGATGAAAACAGAGATCTATTCACAGATACTATTGGACACCAGGCAATTGGAGTTGTATATGATCCTGAATTTGAACAGTATGGTAATTATGTTCCCACTAAAATCTCTTTAAGGTATGACAGCTTTGTTTTTATTGAGAAGACGAATAGCTTAAAACCACTTAATTTGCCTATCAGAACACTTTAAACAACCGGTGGCAAAAAGCGGCAAAACAAAAATCCCCCTCCTTAAATCGGAGGGGGTTCTTGTTACACATAACTGTTTTCCAATTCATCCACCAATGATCCAACATAGCTTACTGCTTTCCGAATCGGGTCTGGCTTAGACATATCAATACCGGCACTCTTAAGGAGATCAAGCGGTTTTTTTGTTCCTCCGGCTTTAAGGACATCAAGCCAGCGGTCGACAGCAGGCTGGCCTTCCTCCTGGATGCTTTGTGCCATGGCGGTGGAAGCAGTTAAACCGGCTGAATAGGTATATGGGTAAAGTCCCATGTAATAGTGAGGCTGTCTCATCCAGGTTAAAGCGGCCCTTTCATCCAGTTCAACCGAATCTTCCCAGAATTCAGCAAGTGTATCTAATTTTTGAGCTGAGAGTGTTTTCGCCGTTAGCGGAACACCCTGTTCAGCAAGACGATATACTCTGCGCTGGTACTCTCCTTCGAGAAGATGTGTGACAAAGTTATGATAATAAGTTCCTAGCATTTGAAGAATAACCCAGCGCTTCATTCTCTTATCTTCAGTACCTGCCAATAAATGCTGGCCAAGCAGCATTTCGTTTAGTGTCGAGGGTGCTTCGACAAAATAGGTTGAAGGGCGGGTATTCATGATACGCTGATATTTATTGGCCAAATAAAAATGGCCCGCATGACCAAGCTCATGAGCGAGAACAAATGCACCACGCATCGTGTCTGTCCATGTAATCAGGATGAATGGATGGGAACCGTATGGACTTGCACAAAAAGCGCCTGTGGATTTTCCAACGTTATCAGCTAAATCAACCCACCGTTCTGACAGGCCTTTTTCCATAATATTTGTATATTCCGGGCCCATTACTTTAAGAGCCTCCAGAATGACTTCGGATGCTTTTTCATATGTTGTTTCCGGATTGAACTCTGGATCAAGAGGAGCCTTCAGGTCACAAAAAAGCATTTTATCCAATCCCAGGACTTTTTTCTTCAGCTGAGCATATCTGCGCATATGGGGAGCAAGCTCTTTTTGGATAATGTCCAGCTGATTGTTATACATTTCCTCTGTTACATGCTGGGAATCGAGAAGCATTTGTGTGACTGAGCTGTATTTTCTCAGCTTCGAAAGCGCAACCTGCTTTTTCACCTCAGCAGAATAAGCAGAAGCAAATGTATTCTTGTAGTTTTCCAACGAATCTGTAAATGAAGCATACGCATTCCGCCTGATGGTAGTATCCGGTGAAAACTCATAACGATCCTCGTAAAGAGCAAAAGAGTTTGGTAATTCGTTTCCTTTACTGTCTTTAAATGAGGCAAATAGCATGTCCGCAAGTTTTGCAGCCTGATAAATTGTATAAGGAGCACCAAATACTTCTCCCATCGCAGCCAGCGCTTCTTCCGTCTCAGGAGAAAGTCTGTGCTTCTTAGTTTCCAGCAGATCGTTAAGCTTGTTTCTGAATGGTTCGAGTCTGCTTTCTTCCTTAATGTATTTTTCAATTGTACCATCAGGCAGAGTTAATAATTCAGAATCAATAAATGATAGAGCGGAAGCGGCTTTTGCTCTTAAGGAGGCTATTCGTGATGAGTTAGCCTGATTGTCGGGATTTGTGCCATCTTCTGACTGGTGCAAGCTTGCATATGTGCCGGCCTGGACAAGACGGATAGAAAGCTTTTCCTCAGCGGAAAGGCAATCAAGCAGCACCTGCGAACCTTCATGAAGTTTTCCTTTGAATTGATCAAAAACAGCAAGATCCTCTTCAATACTCCTTATCTCTTTATGCCAATCTTCCTCTAATGCAAATAAATCCTCCACTTTCCATGTGCGCTCTTTAGGTACCTCATGACGCTTTAATCTGGTTATAGCTGTTTGGACCATATATTGTTCCCTCCTATTTCGATTCTCTAAATAAAGAGATTATGGAACAATTATACAGGAAACGCGCATATATTTATAGATTTTTCAAATAATTTCATATTGTTCTGTAACAGCTGTGCATCTTTATAAAAGGCTGTTTTCGCAATTTATATTATATTTACTGAGTTGATTGTAGTGGAAGGTGCGAGATCCTCGAAAATGCATGCGCATTCTCTTCGTGCGGTGTTTACTCAAGGTAGCTATTCAACGTCCTACGGGAGTAGCGGGACAGGTGAGACCCCACAGACGCGTAGCGTCAAGGAGGCTCACCGCCCGCCCCGTGGTTTGCTGAGCATCCTCTCACTGCAATCAACGGACAACATTGATAAGCGAAAAACAACAATTTTTTACGAAAAGAGCCTTATAAAAAAAGCGGAAGGACCAGGAAGCCTTCCGCTGATTGTGCTATTCCATTTTCTTTGACAGACAGCGATCACATTCCATTAAATATGATTCAGCCTGTTCCTTTACGGTTTGGCCACACTCAGGGCATACCTTTTTGGGAAGCGTTCTAAAAAATTCAACCGGACTTTTAATCATCATAATTCCTCCTTTTTTATAATACAGTTTATTTTAATTACTTCTGTTGTAGTACAGTATATACTGAATTTAAGTGAATGTGAAGTATTTTGATTGAATTTTTTAAAAATTTTATTTATTATTTTGACAGGCAAAAAAATGGTTTAAAATCTGCTTTTAAGTTTGCCATTTTTAATGGGCATATGACTTTATTTCCTCCAGGCTCTTCCATGGTACTAATGATTCCATTACAATCATATTGATAAAGTAAAAATGAGGGGGCTTAAAGCCTGCAATGTCTGCGATAATCGAATCTTTTAATCCTATATTACTCTTTGCGGGAACTGTAATTCTGAGCGGCCTCATCATGTCAGGTATCCTAATCAGAAAACGGCTGGAAGCAAGCAACACCCATTTGCACGATGTTCAGGCTGCACTTGATGAATCATCTATCGTGGCTATTACTGACCCTAAAGGAATTATCACGTATGTGAATGACAAATTTGTTGAGATTTCCAAGTATGAAGAATACGAACTGCTGGGCAAAAATCATAATATCTTAAATTCAGGATATCATCCGCCCGAGTTTTTCCACCAACTATGGAAAACGATTGGGTCAGGGGAAATATGGAAGGGGGAAATCCGCAACAAAGCTAAGGACGGAAGCTACTATTGGGTCGAGACAATAATTGTACCCTTCCTCAATAAAAAGAATAAACCCTATCAGTATGTTTCCATCCGGACAGATATATCTGCCTTGAAAACTGCTGAAGCCAATCTCAATAATTCCCTGAAAGAGGTTAATGATATTAAATTTGCTCTTGACCAGTCATCCATAATTGCTTTCACTGATGAAAAAGGAATCATAACCAATGTAAATGAGAGGTTTTGTGAAATTTCCCAGTACAGCAGGGAAGAGCTGATAGGACAAAATCATTCGTTATTAAATTCAAATCTGCATTCGAAGGAATTTTTTAAAAACTTATGGAAGACAATTGGCTCAGGCGAAGTATGGAAAGGGGAAATTCGCAATAAAGCTAAGGATGGTTCATATTACTGGGTCCATACTACAATCGTACCGTTCATGAATGCGAACGAAAAACCTTATCAATACTTAGCCATTAGGAACGATATAACCGAAAGGAAAAAAACAGAAGAAGTACTGCATCGGCAGGATAAACTGGCAGCAGTGGGCCAGCTTGCTGCAGGGGTTGCCCATGAAATCCGAAATCCGCTGACAACAATGAAAGGATATACAGAGTACCTTCAGCTGGATGAAACGAATGAAGAGAGACAGGAATTCTTAAGCATTATTTTAGATGAAATTGACCGGGTAAATAATATAGTAGAAGATTTTATGGTTCTTGCTAAGCCGAAAGCCGTTGAACTGGAGGAAAGAGATATCATACCTATTATAAAAAATGTCATCTCTTTTCTGGAATTCGAAGCCCGGAAACGGGAAGTGAAAATTCGTTTTGAATATGAAGGAGACATCATCCAGATTGAATGTGACGAAAACCGCCTTAAACAGGTTTTCCTTAATTTTATTAAAAATGGAATTGAAGCGATGCCTGATGGAGGAGATATTACCGTCAGAGCATCTATCGTAAATAACCAGGTGCAAATAGCGATACAGGATACAGGAGTTGGAATACCTCAGGAAAAATTGAAAAATATCGGAGAACCCTTTTTTACAACCAAGAAAAACGGGAATGGCTTAGGCTTGATGGTCAGCTTTAAAATTATTGAAAGCCATAATGGGAAAGTATTTATCGAGAGTGAATTAAATAAAGGTACGACATTCAATATTGTTTTGCCTGCGAAAACTGCCTAGTCAATCCTAAACGGATTGGCTTTTTCATTAGAAATTTATTCCTCTCCTGTTTAAAAATAGATATTACCAATAAATGGACCAATTATATTAACATTGGTTTAAATGCCATGATAACAGGAAAATCACCACTTTCAGTTTAGAAAGCACCTTACCTTGAAACGTATTTGTTATAAGGCTGTTATATCCGTAACGGGATTATTACCTGTTTGTTCTTTTTTAGCAGAAATTCCATGTTATTATTATCCCCGTTGGCTAAAAAAGAGCTATACGGGAGGTTTTAACTTATGAAAAAAACAATTTTAACTTTTGTAGCAGCTGCCGCAATTACCGGAACAGCAGGTGCGAATGCACAAGCAGAAGAAGTAACCGTAAAAAAAGGCGATACTTTATGGGATTTTTCCCAGTCATATAATACACCAGTTGACATAATCAAAGAATGGAACGGGCTGTCTTCTCATATCATCCAGCCGGATGATGTACTTAATGTATACCCTGAAAAGAAATACACAGTATCAAAAGGCGATACTATATGGGATATAGCAAGAGAGCATAATGTCACAGTCGAGGCAATCAAGGAATGGAACAGCTTGAGCTCTGATTTAATTCGGCCGGATGATGAATTAATTCTATACCCTGATGCCAAAGCTGTTAATGCTGTATCTGCTCCAGTACAGGCTGCTCCGGCTAAGTCCGAACAGCCTGCAGAACCAGCACCTTCAGAGCAAAAGTCTGAATCGCAGGCAGTAAAACAAACGCCGCCAGCTGAAAAATCAGAGCCAGCTCCAGAAGCAAAGTCTAATCCGGAACCAGCACAGTCTGCTGCTGAATCAAAACCAGCTGCCGAGCCTGCTGCAGAAAAGCCGGCGGAAACCGCAAATGAGGAAGCACCTCAAAAAGTGTTGAATATGGAAGCGACCGCCTACACGGCTAATTGTGAAGGCTGCTCTGGAATAACTGCAACAGGAATCAATTTAAAAGAAAATCCTGATCAAAAAGTAATCTCAGTAGATCCTAATGTGATACCGCTTGGAACAAAAGTCCATGTTGAAGGATATGGTGAAGCTGTCGCAGGAGACACTGGCGGAGCCATTAAAGGCAATAAGATTGATATCTTTATGCCATCTCAAGATGATGCCATCAATTTTGGCAGAAAAACAGTTAAAGTTACTATTTTAGATTAAGAGTAGAAGGCACTCTTTAGTAACCGGTTCATAAAATAGCATTATCAATAGAGAAGCTAATTCAAATGTGAATTAGCTTCTCTATTTTTGTTGATATGTTTTTTATAGTTTCAAATATTTAGTAGTTCACTTAACGGCAACGAACTAATTTTTTTGGTGAAAAATTGTAATTATTTATTGAATCAGATAAAATATTTTAAATATTACGAATCCAAAACAGTTTTTATCGTATTAAGTATAAGGGATACTTCGCAAAATTTGTTGCTATTTGAATTTACTGTGTTTATTGTAGTGAAAAAGTGCTAGATCCTCAAAAATACTTGCGCATTTTCTTCGTGCGGTGATTACTCTGGTAAGATTATTCAACGTCCTGCGGAAATAGCGGGACAGGTGAGACCCCGCAGACACGTAGTGGCGGGCATTCTATCGCTGCAAGCAACGGGCAACATTTATTGTGAAAAACAACAATTAATAAAGTATAGAGGTATCAAAAATAAGAATCGACAGCCACTTCAATAATTTTTATTTAAAATGGTGTTTCTTCCAGCAGGAACCAAGCCACGAAAACTACCAGCATCGAGGGAATTAAGATTCTGTTTTGTAATTAATGACGGAGTTTATCCTAGCATTTTTCATCTAGCTTTTTAGGAGGTGTTTAGTTATCAAAAGGAACTTTAAAACTTATGCATTCCTTATGTTACTAGCATTTTTAGTAACGGCTATTATAGATAATTTAAGTGTGTCTAATTCCGCAGACGAATTAAAAAAAGAAAATGCAGCATTAGAAAAACAGATATTAGCAGTTGAAGAATTGATCGAAGAAAACACATTTGTAATTAATGAGAATAAAGAACTAATAGAAAAAAATGAGCACTTAAATAATGAAGTTGAGGGTTTAAAAGAGCCCATTAAATACGAGGATTTTATGGATTCATTAAATGCACTTGAGGATTTTCTGTCATATGTCATTAAAAATAGAAATGATTGTCCTTGTTATATGTATATTGGAAATCATCAGTATGAATGGATACACAAACCACTTGCAAAACCATATGCATTCAGACAGGAGAAAGGAAAAATATATTTAGCATATGAATCACCTGAATATTACGATTATGAGTGGGTAATCGGAAAATACAAAGAGGGTAATGCTCCTGAGAGATGGAGTGTTGAAGATATAAAATATATAAAAAATGCAAACTAAAAAAGATGGAAAAAGGGGCTGGGACAAAACTAGCTTCAGATAGTAAGAAAGGTGAATTTGAGTGCGCTCAAATTCACCTTTCTCTTATTTCAGGGTATTAATTCTTTAAATTCTTATTTTTTGGCAGTGAATTTCC
>NZ_JAMBOJ010000094.1 GCF_023715565.1 Cytobacillus firmus
TGTGGAAGTCATTCACGGTAGAGAAGATGAGGAAAGTCATCGTATGAGAAATCGGAAAAGCATATTTTCAGCCGAAGTGTAAAAAGGAAATGAGCAAAAAGTGTAAAATTCGACTTGACGTCTACAACTTATGCTTATTTCTATGAAGATATTGAACTAACTAAATGTAAGGGATGCTTTCCGCTCCATTGGTTCAAGGAGTTCAAAGAAGTTACTAATATAATAGAAGAAACACGTTCAAATCGTTCTCTTTTTACCTTTTCAACAGCTTCCGAGGAAAGTTCGGAGATTACATTTAAGCAACTCTCACTTTTCTAAAGGCGGGTGAAAAAGCCTTGAATATCGTATTTACTTGTCAATTTTGTAATACTATAGTGGATGATGGAGGGTATATTACAGTAAACGGATCTCGTTATTGGATTGGTATTGTATGTGGATGTGATAATAAAGATTTTGAAGAGTTAAAAGCCTCTATAAGAAATAAAACATCTTTAAAAGTGATCAGGAAATAATCTCCACTTAAACTTATATAAAAAATTGCATTATAGTATGATTATCTTAGATAGAACTAATTAGAATTGATAACGAGCAACATTGCTGGTTTTTTTATAGACACATTAAAAAGTAAGGTGAAAAATCATGGATAAAGAAAGAGAAATGATAACAACAAATGAAGCTGCAGAGATACTTAAGGTTAAGCCATCAACTATTCATAAATATGTAAAGCAAGGGGAATTAAAGCCGGTTTATGAAGACAACTGGCACATTGATAACACTAAATTATTCTACAAAGAAGATGTTTTGGAATTAAGTAAGAAAAAGGGAAAGCCGGGAATTACCACTGGAGAAGCTAGCAAATTACTTGGTCTTCATACAGCAACAATTTTTCAATACATTCAACAAGGATTACTTGCTGCCGACAAGAAGTTATATAAGGGAAGAGAATTTTATTTCATTTCCCCAGAGGAACTTGAGCGTTTTAAATCTTTCTACGAGGAACAGAAAAGAAATGAAGGGAAAGATTTCTACGACAAAGATACAAATTACGCCTGGTACCAGGAATTTCTTTCCCCGGAAGGAAAAGACAGTAATTTTCTATTGCTAAACGAAGATAGGCAGCCTTATCTTCAAACCCAAAATGGAGAGCACATCCCTTATAAGGAAATTGAAAAAGCAGGATATAAACCGGTAAAAAAGATTTCGGATATTGGTTATAAAACACAGAAAGGCTTTGCCAAATTCAGTTTTATGGAATCTCAAGAATTCTATAGAACAATGGGTCTCTTTTACTCTAAACTGGGGCCAAAAAACATTAAGGTTTTTTTAGATAAAAAAAACAAGATCACGGTTGAAGTAAAACCCATTTTAATTAAAGATGATATACCAGATTACATTTTTTCTTTACTTGAAGAATCTATAATTGAGGGAGCTATTTCGAAGAGATTAGAAGGAGTGTTTATTGACAGTGACATGGACGTCCTCTCAATCGCTATCCCTTCTAAACTAAAGAGAAAAATTAAGGAAGATGCTGCTAAATCAAAAAGTACAATTGAGGAGCTAGTCATTTCAATATTAGAAGAAAAGTATGGAAGACTACAATAGTAAGGGTGAAATAGTGGTTTAATCCTCCTAAAATAAAGCTAGCCAAAATAATCTCTCCATAAAAAAGCAAAACTCGCCCCAAAACTGGGCGAGTATTTTGTAATAAATAACGGCTCTTATTCAACTAAGCACCCGATGTTAAAGAAGAAGTATTATTTAATTCTCTTGTTGTTTAGGAAGTTTCAATTTTAAATAACCTAATTTTACAGCATTAAATGAAAAATTAGGTCATTAATAGAAAAAGACTTATAAGTATTTATCATTAATCACTTTCATATGGTGTAACTCGAGCCCGGCAATACCATATGCAATGTACCTACCGAAACTGGGCTGTTCATTACAGTTCCATTACGAACCCATGCTCCATCATCAATGTTAATTTAACTCTTAGCTAAACGAAATGGTATTAAAAATTAAAAAGACAGATTGCTGTAGTGCTTTTTAATAAGTTCATTTTCAGCTTTAGAGAATTTATTTCCTAAATGCATTGTTTCATTAGTCTTGATATTCCTTTCAATATTAAACAGGTCGAACTCAAGTTCTTTTTTGTTAAATAAATCTTTAGTAATCTGTATTTGAGGTGGCGAATTCAAATACTTAAGAAATTTAGTATTACTTAATTCCCCTTCATAAATTTCAAATTTACTACTAGGTATTTCAACATTTTTACCTTTATTAAAATAATGCAATGCAGGTGGATTTCGACCAATAAATTTAAGTAGAGAAGATTCATCCACTATATATACATCATTCGTAAAGATTGGAGTTCCCAACATTGAAGTTGTAAGTAAAATTCGATGTACTTTCTTTGGTTTAAAACTTTTATTAAGTTTTAACTGCTCAATAACTATGGGTATATTCTCTTCAAAAAAATCAGCTATTCTATTTAATTGTTTAGTTTCTTTAAATAATTTATACAAGTGGTTTGCATGTTGTCTTGTAGTAAAAGGTTGAACATGAGCTTTACATTCTACAAAGTACAACTCATCATCTAATACAAAGGCTATATCACACTCGTAATCCTCATCAGTTCTTTTGAATAAAGAAGAATTTTTTAAATTACATTGCTGCAATGCCACTTTCATTCTCTCTTCAAATTCTGGACCCCTAAAGGCTAAATCTAAATTCCTGTTTAGAAAATTCGAAGCTAACGCCCTAGAAATATCTGCCTTAGAAGTCAAAGAAGGTATTAGGATTAAATTCTCATCTACCCTAATAAAAGGACAATCAATTAAATCTTGACTTGTATGATCAAAAGTAAATATTTTAATAATTTCCTTGGACTCTTCTTTTGTGAAACCAGCTTGTTGAAAGTACTTCTCCCACTTATTAATAGGTTTGGAAAAACAATAGTTATCTACGTTGAATACCGATACTTCCTTCCTTTTCTTTAGAAACTTTTCACATTCATCCACTAACAACTGATATGCCCGAATCCATCCTGATAGTTTAATCGAGCCTACCTTTTTTTTAAGTAAAGGGTCCCCAAAATATTGAAATGCAAATAAGATAGATAATTCGTTATTAATCTTTTTATAGGCTTCATCAGGACTTAACACCTTTTCTCTAAGTACTTGTTGGTATTCTCCTACCTTACCCATTTGCCAGCTTTGTCGAAGATTATTAAATCTCTCATTAGAAATCAAATTATTTAATTCGAAATTTTCATCTTGAATATTAAAGTGGAATTTTCCTTTTTCGTCTTTTTTAACACTAACTTCAGAGTACTGCCAGTATTCCAGAAGATCATTAAGTGTATTCCAAAATTCACTATAAAATATATGGTAAGCAGATGATTCAAGGGTTTTCGGTCCAATGTTTCTTTTAACACCTTTAAACTCGTAGTGTTTAAATTTAAAATATTTTAAAATCAGCCCTGTTGATTCAATTGCAGAATCCCAAAATGCTTGTCTAGTATTAAAATCTGTAACGTCTTCTAAGGGAATGTTTTTCAATATATTTATTCCACCTCGTTTCCTAAGCGTACTTAAATATATTTCTAAGGAAAGTAGATATGATACTACCTTGTAGTTATCTTCAATCTTTTCAAATTCCTCAAAGAATTCTTCTCTTTCCATTAAAAACTGATTGAATAAATACTCGATATATTCTATTTCTAACTTCATACTCTCAACTTTACTCAAATCAGTTTTTTTAACCAATTGCTCTAGAATGTGATCAATTACTTGTTTGAAGTCTCGTTTCCTTTTGGAATTATTGAATATATTAACCGCTAAACCAGATCCTTTTAGGACATTTAGAACAGCATCTATTCCATCAGTTTTCAATACGTTATCTAAATAGACTGTAAAACTATCGATACCTTTTCTTAGCTCATTCTCATATTTATAAAAGTTATATCTTTCCGGATTTGTAAGCAGCATAGACTATACTCCCAACTGTTTAAAATGACAAATGACGAACCAGTTTTAAATTACAAAACTAAGAATCTCATTTCTTTTTGAAAAAATCGAAATTTATTTCTTACAAATTATAAACTATTTCTTACAAAAAATGATAAGTAATATAACAGGTTATAGGATACAAAAATAAAAATCATAAACAACCATAAAATAACCTTCTATAATCTAGAACTCTAAACGAATTATATAATTTCATCGTTTCACTAACCTACCCCGTTTATTCAATTTGAAATATAGACTAAAGTAATGGTAAAATTAAAATTTAATAAATTACTGGGAAGACCCCAATCAGCACATTATATGGCTGTATTGGGGTCTTTTTGTATTGGAGGGGATCATGTGATGTTAGCTTTTGAAAGAAACGTGAGGAGGAGCAAAGAAAGAGATTAGTTGAGAAAGTTCTATATTATCAATACCAAGGAGAGGTTTATATATTAACCCCTGGAAGTTTTATAATATTTTAAAAAAGTTGATAGTGGAGAAATATCAATTGAGCAACTTGTACAATTACTAGAAGAAAAAGGAGGTGTAAAGTACGGCTAAAGCTATAAATTAGTCAGATACCAGATAGAAGAATGTTTGAACTACATAGCTAAATTAGCAAAGAAAAAATAGTTAAAAATAGATAATTAGGTTTGCTAGGAGTGAAAGGGTATAACTAAAATACAAATAACCAAAATCATGTTAATCGTTTCAACTGCTTTAATGTTAATCTCCTGTTCTGCCCCATGTCTTACCTATGAAGATGCACCAAAGTATGAAAAAAACACGCAAATGATGATTCACGTGATCAATTCTTCGATAGTATTATATACCCAGAGTATAAGGAGAATGGAAATCCTGAGACAAAAACCCATCTAAAACCAAGTAATAAAAATGAAAAAACTGAATCCGCAACTAGGGGTACCGTCAGGAAAATGCGGATTTACAACGTTAAGCACAATTCCGAGACAATTCCCCTATTTTTAACAACGTTAAGAAAGTTTCAATGGTCTTAAAGAATCTAACGAGACCATTTTCTCGGAATTAAAATGGTATTCTCCTAGCAAATTAATATGTTCCCAACCTAGAGGCGACATATGGTGCAATAATTCTTCATTAAAACTACCAGATTGTTTTTGATATTCAACTGCTTTTGTTAGATGTAAGGTATTCCAGATACTAATGGCATTGATAATTATGTTTAAAGCACTGGCCCTTTGAAGCTGATGCTGTATGGTTCGTTCCCTAAGCTCTCCTTGTTTTCCGAAGAAAATAGCTCTTGCCAACCCATTCATGGCTTCTCCTTTATTCAATCCTCTTTGTATTTTTCTTCTTAGAGATTCATCTGAAATGTAATTAAGAATAAAGATCGTTTTTTCTATTCGGCCCATCTCACGTAAGGCTGTGGCTAAGCTGTTTTGTCTTGAATAGGAACCTAGTTTCCCCATAATGAGGGATGCTGAAACCGTTCCTTCCCTTATAGAATGAGCTAATCGCAAAACATCCCCATAATTTTCTTTGATGGTCTTTGTATTTATTTGTCCACGTAAAATGGCTTCTAGTTTTGGATACTCCCTTGCTTTATCTATTGTAAATAATTTTGAGTCCGATAAATCCCTTATTCTTGGAGCAAATTTAAATCCTAATAAATGAGTCAGCCCGAATATTTGGTCTGTGTAACCAGCTGTGTCTGTATAATGCTCTTCTATATTTAGATCCGTCTCATGGTGCAACAAACCATCCAAAACATGAATCGCATCCCTTGAATTTGTATGAATAATCTTTGTGTAGTAAGAAGAGAATTGGTCACTTGTAAATCGATAGATGGTGGCTCCTTTTCCAGTTCCGTAATGTGGGTTTGAATCTGCATGTAGTGACGAAACACCCAGCTGCATTCTCATACCATCTGACGAGGATGTTGTACCGTCTCCCCAATGGGAAGATAATTGTAATTTGTGATGAAAATTTACTAATACAGCTTGGGCTTTATTCATGGCATCTTCATACATGCGCCATTGAGTTACATTGGCTAATTGTTTATATGTAAGTTCGGGTGTTGCTTCAGCCATCTTGCTCAAGCCTATATTCATTCCCATTCCTAAAAGGGCGGCCATGATAATGGTTGTTTCTTCTTTATCAGGTTTTCGATTATTGGAAGCATGAGTGAATTGCTCATGAAATCCTGTTATATGAGCAACATCCATGAGTAAATCAGTTAATTTTATTCTTGGCAGCATTTGATAAAGGCTTGAACTAAACTTTTTTGCTTCTTCTGGAACATCTTTTTCTAAGCGTGCAAGTGACAGCTTTCCTTTTTCAAGAGAAACTCCGTCTAACTTGTTGAAATTGGAAGCTAACCACCTTAACCTTTCGTTAAGGTTGCTGGCTCTCTCCATCATATAATCTTCGAATGATAAACTAACTGATAATCTCATATTTTCCTTCGTTTGGTTCCATGTATCTTCTGAAAACAAATATTCCTCAAAATCTCTATACTGTCTGCTGCCAACAATGGAAACATCTCCTGCCCGAACATGCTCCCGAAGTTCTGTTAAAACAGCCATTTCATAGTAATGACGATTGATTGTTGTACCATCATCCTCGTATAAATGCTTTTTCCAACGTTTTGAAATAAAATCCACAGGCGAGTCATCAGGCACTTTTCGCTTTCCCGATTCGTTCATTCCTCGGATAATCTCAACAGCTTGTAAAAGTGGCTCATTTGCCTTTGTTGAATGAAATTCCAATACCCTTAATAGCGTTGGCGTATATTTTCTAAGTGAATAAAATCGTTTTTGCAGTAAGTCTAAATAATCATAGTCGGCTGGACGTGCAAGTTCTTGTGCTTCTTCCACCGAGGAGACAAAAGAAGTCCATTCAATAACGGATTCTAAAACCTCAAATACGTCTAATTTTTCCTTCTTTGCTTTAATTAAGGCTTGTCCGATATTCGTAAAGTGTATAACCTTCTCATTTAGCTTTTTACCGTTTTGTTTCTGAATTTCTTCTTGAGCCTTACGGCCTTTTGATAACAGACTGAGTATTTGTCTATCATGAATTTCAAAAGCTTTATCCGTTAATTCCTGAGTAAGATGTAATAAATAGACGGTTAATATCGAATATCGTTTATGTTCCTGAAAGTCACGGAATGCATAAGGCTCATATCTTGAACCTAAGCGAGATAATTGTAAAAGGCGATTGCGGTGCAAATGACTAATTTGTACCGTTTCTAATTCCATTCTCCGTAGGTATTCGAGTCGTTCTATTATTTTTAGAAATGTTTCGGGTGAAGGATGACCCGGTGGTTCCTTTAACCAACCCAAAATCGTTTTATTGGATTCGGATGGATGCTGTGATGTAATGATCTCTTCAAGTTTTACTTTTTGCTCATTTGTTAGGGACTGACTAACCGTATTAAATAGCTTCTTTTCAGCCATTGTTCTTGCCTCCCACACCATTCGCTCAAGTGTAGTGATAGCAGGCAGTATGATTTTGTTTTTTCTTAGAAAGTCGATACATTCATGTAGTAGATGAATGGCATCGCCATTTTCCAAAGCTAATTGATGAAGATGCTTAAATGTCATTCTGTATTCTTTTAGGGTAAAAGTTACAAAATCATATTCACTTCGAATTTCTTTCAAATGATCCCAAAGTGTATTTTCTCTTTGAGGATAAAGACTAAGTGAAAATGGACTGGCACCAATTTGTTTTGATATATAATGTATGAACGAATCTGAGATGCTTTTGATATGAGTGTATGGCCAACCGGGATATCGAAGAACGGCTAATTGAACGGCGAACCCTAAACGGTTTTCTTCCCTCCTTCGCTTATTTATAATTTCTAAATCTCGTTTGGAAAAAGTGTAGTAGGTTCCCAATATCCATTCATCTTCAGGAATTTGCATTAGAGCCAGTCTCTGATCTGGTGTAAGTAATTCTCTACCCCTTGCAACTTTCATACAGTATCATCTCATTTCTGCAATTATTCAGTTAAGTAGTTTAATTATATATCAATAGAGTGTACTCTATTGATACAAGTGAAGTAGACTGATAGAATCATAGTTAAGAGTGTCTCACAAGACTTGTCTCAAAAGTGAGGTGGTATTTTTGCGAAAGATCGGTTATATACGTGTCAGTTCGACTAGCCAAAATACTTCAAGGCAATTTCAGCAGCTGAACGAGATCGGAATGGATATTATTTATGAAGAGAAAGTTTCAGGAGCAACAAAGGATCGCGAGCAACTTCAAAGAATGTTAGGGAATTTACAGAAAGATGACATCATTTATGTTACAGACTTAACTCGAATCACTCGTAGTACACAAGATCTATTTGAATTAATCGATAACATACGAGGTAAAAAGGGAAGCTTAAAATCACTAAAAGATACATGGCTAGATTTATCAGAAGATAATCCATACAGCCAATTCTTAATTACGGTAATGGCTGGTGTTAACCAATTAGAGCGAGATCTTATTCGTATGCGACAACGTGAAGGGATTGAGTTGGCTAAGAAAGAAGGAAAATTTAAAGGTCGGTTAAAGAAGTATCATAAAAATCACGCAGGAATGAATTATGCAGTAAAGCTGTATAAGGAAGGGAATATGACTGTAAATCAAATTTGTGAAATCACAAATGTATCAAGAGCTTCATTATACAGAAAGCTATCAGATCCGGACAATTAGTTGATCTTTAGTCCAATAATGGGCAAGGTAATATTAGCTTGTAAGAGGAAGTGTGCATTTTGATAAAATAATAAAATATAAAAGCCTATGTCAAATTGAATATTAAAATCTTTGACATAGGCTCTTTATTTCAATTATCAAATCACTTATTTATTTCCCCACTTTTAATATGTTTTAGTGTTTTTTGATTTATTGAGACAAAAAAGGCTGAAGCGAAAAGTAGAAATGCAGCTAATAAAAATGTAAATCTCACACCAAATTGATCAGCAAATATCCCAAATAAAATAGTTGAAACACCAAATGTTCCAAAGACGATACTATCCTGTGCAGAGTATACCTTTGATAATAATTTTGAATTAACACTCGTTTGGACTATAGTTTGTTGAGCAACTCCCTTAATTTGACTACCAAAACCGAAAAAAAGGGAAATGACAAGTGCGAGCCAAGGAGTTGAAATTAATCCAAAAATAAGTGTAGTAATACTGGTAAGAAATGCTCCACTAATGATTACAAATCTCAAATTATTAGTTATTGTTTGTGACCACTTTAAACTAATAAAACCAGCGATCATTAAACCAGCAAAAAAGCTTGAATTGATATATCCCCACCAATTTTCACTAACCTGTAGAACTTCTTCAACATAGATATACAGAATAGCTGCAACCCATACCACATTTGCTATGGATTCCGTAAATTCTACAATCGTAATTGTTCTTAAAGAAGGTGTCTTCCATATTGTATTCCATCCTTCCAGCAAAACCTTCTTTGTCATTTTTTCTGATTCTTGTTCGTCTTTATTGAGTTCATCCTCAATTCTATCTAAATCCTTAATTAAAAACATAAAAATGGTTGAAATAACGAATAATATAGTTGTTATAATTAGTAGATTACCTGATCCTAATAGAGTGATTAAAATACCAGCTGCTGGCCATCCTCCTAAAGTGATTGTCTGATCGACTATAGAAAGAAAACTATTTACTTTAACCAATTTCTCCTCTGAATCGAAATACCTGGGAATCAATGAATCTCTAGCAGGGCTAGCCCACCCATCTAGAAATGAAATAAACATTACAAATACAAAGGTGAAAATTATATTATCTATTGAAAAAAGATAGATTGAATTTACTGTGAGCATTAATACAATGATTGTTTTACCAAACTGTGAAAATGCCAAAAGTGGCTTCGTTCTATATCTTTCTAAAAGAATAGGAGCAATAAAACCACTAATAAACCTTGAAACTGTATTAACAAAAGGAAATAGAGCCATATAAAATGCAGACCCAGTGATTTCGTACACTATTGAAATTATGCTTACTATATATAATATGTCTCCTAAATTTGCAATTGACTGGCCTATCCATAAAAAACGGAAAGATGTTTTTATTTGCAAAAAATATACTCCTTTACATATAATTTGAGTACTATTTATTAGGATTACATATTTTAATCACCTCTACTCTATTCTTCTCCTTTGAAAAAAATTAAATTCGGCTATGTAATAACTACACGGAAAACACTTCTTTTGCAATTAACTTATATGATTTTATCCTATCTTCAAAACAGAAAGTATTAGTTAAGATCATAATTTCATCTACTTTATATGTATTTTGTATATCTATTAGTTTTTTTTTCACTTCTGTTGGTGATCCTATTATCATTTTATTCTTAAAGTTTCTTATTAATTCCATCTCTTGTCGACTAAAAGTATAGCCGTTTGACTCTATAAAAGACGGAAGTCCTTTATCGCCAATGCCTGTTGATAATTGTACCTCCCATAATAAAGCACTTCTTGCAAGCTCCTGGGCGCGTTCATTTGTCTCTGCACAAATCACAAAAACAGCAAAAATTGTTTTCGGTTTAATGCCGCTTTCTTTACCTTTTAAATTATTATGATAATAATTCATGATTTCTGAGCTTTTGTTTGCACTTAAAAAGTGACCAAATGCATAAGGGACCCCGTATAATGCTGCAAGCCTCGCGCTTTCTAAAGAAGTTCCTAGAATCCATAATTGTGGAGGAACTGATGGGATTGGATAAGCATTTATAGTCGAATACGGGTGTTTATGTGGGAAACTATTATCAAGAAAGTCTTTAAGCTCTTTCACAGTATCGGGAAATTTTTTTGCTTGCTCCGAAAAATTATCCGAAAGAGCTAACTTCGCTTCTGGAGAGCCTCCAGGACCTCTTCCTACTCCTAAATCTATTCGGTTAGGAAATAGAGATGAAAGCAAATTAAATGTTTCAGCTATTTTATAAGGTTTATAGTAGGGGTGAAGTGTAGCTCCAGAACCAAGACGGATAGTTTCAGTATTAGCACCAATGTATCCGAGCATAACTTCAGGTGATGGGCAACAGAGCGCAGATATATTATGATGTTCAGCGATCCAAAATCTTGTATAACCAAATTCTTCTCCGGCCTTTGCCAATCTGGTGGAATCCTCTAAAACATCCTTTGCTGTTTTCCCTACAGCGAGAGTAGCCAAATCAAGAATGCTTAATTCCATTCAATAAACACCTTTCTTTCCATTGATCCTTTTAAATTTTTTTCTGTAATAGATTGACAGCACGGAATATATGCTTGCAGAAAAAAGTTCTCTGCAAGCATAGTTTTCAAGTAATCATTTACCGCTTAGAGATAGTGTAATACTATCGAAATCATAAGTATTGATAAAGTGATTCATTTCTTTAAGTATTTCTAGTCCACGTTCTCCTAAGAATTGAGTTTTATCATTCATTTCTACGATAGTACGTTTCAGATCTTCTTCGTACATTCTAGATTTCTTTTTATCGCTTAACAAATGGTACATATGCATTATTCCAATAGATACATTAGCAGCGTGGAAAGATTTGTCTAATGGCCGCTTCTTTTTTAAAATCGTCGACGTAGTAAGAGCTTCTTCATTCTCACAAGAAAGGGGATCTGGGAAAATACAATTGACCATGTCATCCAAGAATAAACTATTATGAATAAATTCATGGTAAAGTGCTTCAGCATAGTCGATCACGGTCCATCTCTTAGGGGGGTTAAGCCATATTAAGCCTAATAAACCAGAGACAGAACCCCCACCAAATCCTTCTTTCTTAATAAAGTAGAGGGTTCCAATGTGTTTATTAATTAGGTAGTGGAGATCAGGATGGAGTAATTTTATTAAATCTAACGCTTTTTCAACATTATAAACAATTTCTCTGCGTTCCTCTTCGTTGAATAAATGTTTATCATCTAAGGTATGTAAACGCTAGAATAAAGTTGACAGTTTTCGCTTGATTAGATTTTACACTTTTGCTCTATCACCCTAAAACTTTAGTAAAATAGTTTGTGATGTTATTTTACTGGAGGTTAGGATTTTGGAGGAGA
>NZ_JAMBOJ010000095.1 GCF_023715565.1 Cytobacillus firmus
ATCCCGTTGAATTGGATTATGTTTAGAAAGCATATTAATCACCTCAAGCATTGTATTACTTCTATTTTAAATCAAAAAAGACTCCCGACAAGTACGATTTTCATCGAGTTTGTCGACAGTCTGAAATAAACTCCAGTCAGAGGCTGGAGTTTATTTTTTTGACAAAGTAAAAATTATTGCAATGATAATGATTACATGGAATGAAAAAAATATTGAACATTTAAGGAACTTTTATTAAAAGCTCATACAGTTTGTTGAAAAATATAGTACACTTTAATAAAATGAACACTGTGATAAATTACACCGTGAAAATGAATTTTAAACTGATAGTGGAGAAAGGAAGAACTTATGGAATACTCATTACCTATACTCCCTACCATAAGCACAACCTTTATTGTATTAAGTGCAATAACGGTTGCGATTGGATGGGTACAAATCAGCAAAAAAATGCTTGAGGCTCATAAGAAAACAATGACTTTGGCTGCTGTGTTTGCTGTTATTTTCTTTATCATTTATGCCAGCAGAACTGTTTTTATTGGGAATACTGCATTTGGCGGCCCTGATGATATAAAAATTTATTATACGATTTTCTTAATTTTCCATATTACTCTGGCAACAGTGGGGGCAGTTTTAGGAATCATCTCGTTATATACGGGCTATAAAAATAAATTGGCAGCACATAGGAAATTGGGACCGATAACAAGTGTAATCTGGTTTTTTACTGGTATAACAGGTCTTGCAGTCTATCTGCTGCTGTATGTTTTCTACCATGGGGGAGAAACCACATCAGTTATAAAAGCAATCCTTGGTACGTAACAGGTTATGAAATGCCGCTGGCTCTTTAGCGGTATTTTTTTTATGCCCAAAATATTATCAACTTCTTAATTAAAAGGACTTAATAAGTATATGGCGAATATTTATAATGATATTTATTTGGGAGTGAATTTTGTGTCGGTAAGAAAATTAGCAGAGAATGAATATATTGAGGCCATGAAGCTTTCCATGTATGCCTTCCAGTACAATGTGCCTGAAGCTGACATCCCTGCCAGGATGGAACGTTTAAAAAATCATGCTATTTTTGGTATCTGGGAAGAGGGAAGCTTGGCTGCCAAACTTCACATCATCCCTTTGAAAGTTCATATTAATGGCTTTGAATGGGAGATGGGAGGTGTTGCTGGTGTTGCAACGTATCCGGAATTCAGAAGAAGAGGGCATGTTAGCAGCCTAATCAAGCACGCTTTAGCCGAAATGAACAATAAGGGGCAAATATTTTCATTTTTGCATCCGTTTGATATTTCTTTCTATCGGAAATACGGATGGGAGATATTCACTGAATATAAGAAAACACATATTAAGAAAATAGATTTAAAAATGAAGGGAAGATCTTCAGGGACCATTAAGCGATATACTAAGAACCACCATACATTAACCATCGAAAAGATTTATAAAGAATATATGCAGCGTTTTTCAGGAGGACTTGTAAGAGACACATACTGGTGGGAAAATTTTGTGTATTCTGACTATCAGATTGCAGTGTATTTTAACGAATCAGGTGAAGGACTAGGCTATATATTGTTTAAGGTAAAAGACAATAAAATGGATATCGAAGAATTCGCAGCTCTAAATCAGGAAGCCCGAGTAAATTTATGGAACTTTATCTGTCAGCATGATTCAATGGTTGAGGAAGTAAAGATCATTACATCTGTACATGATCCATTCCCTTATTACCTGAATCAGCCTAATTTAAAAATGGAGGTTTTCCCGTACTTTATGGGAAGAATCATCA
Source organism: Cytobacillus firmus (assembly GCF_023715565.1). Lineage (GTDB taxonomy): Bacteria > Bacillota > Bacilli > Bacillales > Cytobacillaceae > Cytobacillus > Cytobacillus firmus_C. The sequence goes on from NZ_JAMBOJ010000095.1 coordinate 1,787, forward strand.
ATGCTGAAAAATGTCTCGCTCAATATTCATTCCTTGATAATGATGAAAATGTATTTCTTCATATTGAGGATTACCATGCACCATGGAATAACGGTTCCTACTTAATCGCAGATAACAGTGTCAGAGTGTTTAAAGAGAAAGAAGGAAGCCAGTGCACAAAACCTCCTTCAAAAGGTCTGCATATGTCCATTAGTGCGCTCTCAGCCATAATAATTGGGTACAAAAGGCCAATAGAGTTATATGAATTAGGTGAAATTAAAGGTCCAAGAAATGATGCGGAAATACTTGAAAAAAAGATTCCCGTTCAAAGATCCTTTTTCTATGACTTTTTTTAAAGAAACTCAGTTGAGATGTATGTTGGATAGAAAAAGCGTCCAGGTGAAGTGACCCCAAAAAGTTAGACATTTATTTCATTAGGCAGCTAGGTGGGCATGAGTCCGGTATTCTATCGGACTCATGCCTTTTAATTTTGCCTTAATTCGTTTGTGATTATAGTAATTCATGTATTTTACCAACTCTTGCTTAAAATGTTCGATGCTTTCAAACTCATTGTAATAGGAAACTCCGATTTCAATATGCCAAAGGAACTCTCTATCACTGCATTATCATAACAGTTTCCTTTGCGGGACAAACTTTGTGTGATATTGTGCTTCTTTAACGTGTGCCGAAACTGCTTCATCTGATAATGCCAGCCTTGGTCTGAATGAATAAGCAACTCGTCTTCCTCCGTTAATCGTTCAAGTGATTTTTCCAGCATACCTGAGACCAGTGAGTACGTTGGCCTGGAGTCAATCGTATAGGCAATAATCTCGCCATTAAATAAATCGAGCATTGGAGATAAATAGAGTTTTTCCCCAAATAATTTAAATTCCGTTATATCGGTTATCCACTTCTCATTTGGCTTTTTCGCCTCAAAATTACGGTCTAAAATATTGGGGGCAGTCTTCCCAATTTCCCCTTTATAGGTTTGATAATTCTTCACTTTAACCAGACACTTTAACCCTAATTCGCTCATGATTCGCTGTACTTTTTTATGATTAATGATATACCCGCGATTAACTAGCTCATCCTTAATACGACGATACCCATACCGTCCTTGGTCTCGTCATAAATCCCTTTGATAAGTGTCTTAAACATTGCATCTTTATCTGGCTTATTTAATTGCTTAACCCAATAGTAATAGGTGCTGCGCGGTATCCCCGCCAATATTAAAAGTGCTTTCACCGGGAATTCCTGCCTCAGTTCATAGACTACTTGCGCTTGGTCTTGTTTGGTGATTTTCCTTGCTTTGAACTAAGGCCATCAACTTTTTTAAGTAAGCATTCTCCATCCGTAGTCGTTCAACTTCAGCTTGTAGTGCTTCAACGGATCCTCCTGCAGATAATTGCTTCTTCGTTTCGTTTTTGGTTTTCTTTTCCATCAGCGGACGCCCCTTTTTCTTTGGATTGAGGGCGTCTACTCCTTCCGTTTCATACTGTTTTTCCCACTGTAATAGAGAAGAGGGCGCTGGAATATTAAAGATCGCAGCTGTTTCACGGTGAGACGTCCCATGTTCGTTCATATATTGAAGTACCTCTAGTTTATCTTCTGCCGTATAAGTTGTATAGCGTTTTTCAACTGCCTTTTCTCCGTGGTATTGGTACTGTCTAATCCAATTCATAAATACGCCTGGCGTAACACCAATAGCTCTCGCTATGGGTTTATGTCCCTCGACACCTTCAAGATATTTCTTTACGGCCTGTATTTTCTCTTGTACTGTAATTTCGCCATAAAAAAACTGCACCTCCAATTGTTAGATGTGTATAACAAATGGGGTGCAGTTCAGGCGGACGCTTTTTTACTTTTTTATATTTTGAAATTCATCTTAATAAGTCCTGCTTCTTTTGCGGAATTAAAGGCAATGACCAGTAATGGGCCAATAATGAAGCCCAATATTCCAATGAGTTTCAGACCTAGATACATGGCTATTAGCGTAGCAAGCGGAGATAGCCCTATATGGGTGCCCATCACCTTGGGCTCAACTGTCCTCCTGATAATTAAGAGGACGGCTGCAAGAATTGCCAATTGTGTCCCCATAGCTAAATCTCCAGTCAGCAGATGGAACAATGCCCATGGACCTAGAATGACAATTGAGCCAATAATAGGGATAAAGTCAATAACCCAAATGATTAAAGACATGATCAATGCCATTTCTGGATTGATGAATAATAATCCAATCAAGGAAACAATAAAGATAATAACACTTACAAGGAATTGAGCCTTGAAAAAGCCAAACCCAACATAAGAGAGCCGTGAAGTCATAAACTTGACTTTATCTGCTGTTTTCTCTGTAAGGTGATTATATAAGCCTTTCCTTAATCGTGGAAGATCTATTAAAAACAAAAATAAGGCAATCAAATATACGATGAAACTGACAAGATAATTCGGGATGTTTGTCAGAAGTGCTTTTAAGCTATCAATATTTACGTAAGCGACAAGGTCATTCTTCGTTTTATTCAAGAAGGATTGAATCTGGTTGCTTATTTCAACAACAAGATCTTTAGGAAGGTCTTTGGCGGCATTGGAAAAGTCCGCTTCTGCCCTGAGCCATGCTTTTGTAATTTCATTAATGTACATGGGAGCATTTTCAACAAGTTTAATGGCTTCAGTAATCACTTTTGTCGTAATAAAGTAACCTGATAAGCCAATGAAGAGGACAAAACCCAGAAAAGTAATCAGCACGGATACTCTTCGGCTTATTTTTATTTTATTTTGCAGCAGTTTCACAACAGGCTCCAGGATTAATGCTGTTATAAATGCAACAATCAGCGGAACAGAAACAGGCAAAATGAAATAAAAAAGAACAGTTATAAGAATTAGAGCAATCATAATGAATAAAAAACGTTTTGTGAATAATGTAGACAAAATAAGTCCCCTTTCCCAAGTTTGTTAACCATCAACAGACCGTAACACTTTGATTATATTATGCATTAAATATTATAAAAACAAAAAATAAACGGTTTAAAGCTGAGAGATTATTGCCCGTATATTAAAAATCGTACAGAAAGAAGTGAAAGGAAGATGCATAACGATCATCTTAACTTCGAGACGATTCAGGCAGCCATTAATATAATCTCTGCAATCGTAGAATCCAGCCTGGCGGAAAGAGAAGGTGTAATTCCTCTAAAACATGAAAGATTCACTGTTTTTAAGAGAAAAGAAGAACCGATCTCCATCACTTTTAAAAATACTGAAGTATACCTGAAAATTAAGCTTAACATAGTAAAAGGAAAAAATATCCTGGAGGAAGCTCTCAGGTTTCAGAAAGAAATTAAGGATGAAATTGTCCATTTAACTGGACTGAAGGTAAAAAGAGTGGATCTCTCAGTTCAAAAAATAATATCTGCTGGGATCGCTCTTTCAGAAAATTAAATACCACAGGTTTAAAGCTGATATAAAAAGGCTCTTTTCGTATAAATTGTTGTTTTTCGCTTATCAATGTTGTCCGTTGATTGCAGTGAGAGGATGCTCAGCGAACCACGGGGCGGGCGGTGAGCATCCTCGACGCTACGGCGTCTGTGGGGTCTCACCTGTCCCGCTACTCCCGTAGGACGTTGAATAGGCTACCTTGAGTAAACACCGCACGAAGAAAATGCGAATGCATTTTCGAGGATCTCGCACCTTCCACTACAATCAACTCAGTAAATATAATATAAATAGCAACAAACTTTGCGAAAACAGCCTATAAAAAAGACGCATGATGTTCATGCGTCTTTTTATGCAGAAAATACATTTAGTAACCGGAGCAAAAATTACTCAGCAAATTGGTCAATTTCAGCTTTAATTTCACTAAGAATTTTTTCGCATTGGCTTACTAATGATTTAGGGAAGCTTTCGCCTTCTCCGTATTCTACACCGTGCGGATAGTAATGTTTCCCTAGCAGCGGGGTCATAAGCTGAATAGTTGCTCTATGGGCTCCTACATCTCCTTCAGCAGCATATCCAAATACACGAAGGTAAAAAACACCTTCTTTTAATTCAAATTTACGGTCATATGTAACTCTTTCATAATCCCATTGCCCTTCACGGACAAGGCCGTGTGAAAGCATTACTTCATCTAAGCGGGTTAAGTCTGCTTTATTATTTTCCAGACCTGTGTTTTCAAATTTCATAATTATCCCTCCTGAAAACAATCCATGCATAATTATATCAAGTTTATCTCAAATTTAATAATAGTAGAAAAAAGCTTAACTTGCAACGGATTCATGCAAGAAACATTCATCTGTCAAAGAACATTAGCTGAAATACCTTATTTAACAACTGGCTGGCATATCTTGAACAGATGGAACTGAGCAGTGCCAAACTGTGAAAGGGGAAGCGTCAATTGAAGAAATACAAAGCCATCAGTATCTTATTTTTTCTAATATTCTTTACATCTCAGACTGCAGGTGCTGCTGTAGATTACAGAGTTGAGCAAAAGGATACTCTGTGGGAAATTGCACTTAGATTTCAAAAAGATCTGCATGAAATTATTAATAGCAATCCTCAGATAGAAAATCCTGATTTGATTTTTCCAGGTGAAATGATTATCATTCCAGACAATGGAAAGAGGGCAGCTTTTCCCAAAATGGGTGAGAAGGAAAATGAACTTATGAGACTCACCAACGAAAAAAGAAGGGAATTAAGGCTAAAACCGTTATCTGTGGATCTGCAGCTGAATGCTGAAGCTAAAAAAAAATCTTCAGATATGATGAAATTTCAATATGTTTCACATAACTCGCCTACATATGGAGATCCTACAGAAATGTTAAGGAATCAGCAGATTTCATTTCTCACCGTTAAGGAGAATATCGGGGCAGGCTATAAAACAGCTGAAGAAATGTTTGCTGCCTGGATGAATTCCTCGGTCCACAGGGAGAATATTCTTAACAAAAAGGCAACCCATTTCGGTGGCGGATATTGTCAAGGAGGCCTGCACGGTCACTATTGGACTATATTCATTGTTGAAAAAAATGGAGGAGGATAAAAAATGGAAATAATCCGCGATATTATGACAGACCATGTTGAAAGCTGTTCTCTATTGGACAATGTTTATGAAGTGGCAGTTAAAATGAAAGAATTAAACGTAGGGGCTATCCCGATTGTGGATAATGATAAGCTTGTCGGAATGATTACAGACCGGGATATCGTTCTTCGTTGTGTGGCAGAAAAACATCCTGCTTCATCTAAAGTGGAAGATATAATGAGCAGTCATTTAGTAACTGTGTCAAGTGATACAGAGGCTAGGGAAGCAGCCCGTTTGATGGCAGAACATCAGATTCGAAGGCTTCCTGTTGTGGAAGGTGACAAGCTTGTTGGAATCGTATCACTGGGTGACTTTGCTGTCCGTCATTTAACAGACGATCAGGCTGGAGAAGCCCTTACTGATATTTCTAAACACGAAACTGAAGCACAGCATTGAGAGGACACCAACTATGGTGTTCTTTTTTTTTCAGTAAATGTCGTTACGGAACTTTTTTGAAAAGGCTGTTTTTGCAAAATTTGTTGCTCTTGTATATTATTTACTGAGCTGATTGGGGCGGAAGGTGCGAGATCCTCAAAATGCATTCGAAATTTCTTCGTGCGGTGTTTACTCAAGGTAGCATATTCAAAGTCCCGCGGGTCGCAGAGCATCCTGCAGCGGAAATCAACGGGCAACATTAATATGTGAAAAACAACATGTCATACGAAAAGAGCAATAGATAATCAATACACCTAATGGTATGATTAATAGTATAGTTGCAATAATTTTATTTAATATCCATTTAGCAAATGCCTGCATGTTATATTTAAAATTTTCATAAATACAGCGAGCAACAGAAGGGGGGAACGGTTCTCTGAGAGCACTTTTCCGGATTTTAGTATTGATTTGCATTTTTCTGGCAGCAGGCTTTTACATTGATATTGGGCGTAAAGAAAAAGGGGAAATCCTCGTCAGTCAGGAAAATACAATTAAGGATATGGATAATAAGGAAAATAACTTATCTTCCAATACGGGGTTCCCTGAAAAGGGTGTAATTTCACTAATGGGAAAGTCAGTTGAGGCGCTTAAAAAAAGTTTGGGAGAGCCGTCCAGAGTAGATCCCTCTTTTTATGGATACGAATGGTGGATATACAATAAAAGCGGTACCGAGTATATTCAGGCTGGCGTCAGCAATAATAAAGTAGTTAGTTTGTTTACGACAGGTGAAGATTCAGACATTTCCCCTTTTAGAATAGGGCAGCCAATTGGTGAATTATATTCATCCGTCTTTTTTGAAACGGAATTCAGTCTTAAAGTAAAAGACAGCTCATACCGTTTCGAATTATCTGAAGATGACCTTAATACAAGGCCGCTTGTCATGGTTGGTGAGTACTATGCACAGCTAAATATAGATAGATTTACAGGGACGCTTTCCAGCGTGAGGTTAATGGATGCAGCCACTTTAATTAAGATTCGTCCGTATGAAATGGTTTACCGTGGTGAATTATTGGTGCCCCCTTTGCCTTCTCCTGCTTTTGAAGACGATGTGGAGAGAGCGAAAGAGAAGCAAATTTTCGAGATTACCAATGTTATAAGAGTCAGTCATCATTTACAGCCGCTGAAATGGGATGATCAGACTGCTGTGGCAGCTTTAGCTCATAGCAAAGATATGTATGAAACAAAAGACTTTTCTCACACTTCTAAAACTTACGGCGATTTAGCGGACCGGCTTGAAGCTGCGGACGTCTCATATGAGGCTGCCGGGGAAAACATAGCTGCAAATTATACAGATGCCCCAGCTGTTGTTGAAGGATGGCTTAACAGCAAAGGCCATCGGGATAGTCTGCTGAAAGAAGAGTTTACCCATCTTGGAGTTGGAGTTTATAAAAAGCATTATACTCAAAATTTCATAAAAAAAGCTGTTGGAGAAGCTGAAAACTGAAAAGAGCCTAAGTTTAAGGCTCTTTTTTACAATAAGCTATTTGAATCCGGCCAACCTGAAAATAGTCATCTTTCCAATTTCCATACAAGTGGACAGTATCTCCGATCTTGACAGAAGGAATTGAAGCATTAGTCATTAAAGGAGTGATTTTTTTAATATTTGAATGCTTGAGGCTCTTTGTTTGGACGGTCAGTTCAAGAACATGAATCATTCGGCTGTAATTATAGCGCTGCCTGCTCTCGCTAAGATGGACGATTTCGCCTGAGATAATAGCTTCCTCTGGGACCTCTGCAAGGCTCACCCACTTCTCATAACCTTCCCGCATTTCCTTTTTTGTCAGCCAATAAAAATAAAGGCAAATAATTGGAATAACGATAGCGGTGACCATCTTCCCACCTGCCTTTAATTATTTACGTTTTTCTTTTCGATTATAAAAAAGCTGCCTGTTGCTTGTGCAATTTTTCTTCCATCAGAACGGAGGACATCTGCAGATAATACCATGCTTTTTGTTCCCTTATGGTCAATTCTTGCTTTGCATGTTACGTATTCCCCTTTGCCGACTGCAAGATAATGAATATTCAACTGTGTCGTAACAGCACCAAAACCTTCAGGAAGCAGCGAAGCCGCAAGGGTTCCCATAGCAGAATCAATAATTGTAGCGGTTATTCCCCCATGGAGAATTCCGAGCGGATTATTGACTATCTTACTTAAAGGAACTGTCAGTATGCATTCATCTTCAGTTATGTTCCGTTCCATATGGAGCAGTCCGCCAATATAAGAGCTGTTTTGGCCGGTTTGTTTTTTATGAAAACCTAAAAGCAAGGATTCTAAAGCTGTTAACTCTTTGTCAGTCGCATTCCTGGTGCACTGTTCAAATAATTTCATAAGATCTCTATTCATTATTATTCACCTTTCAATATCTTTCTGCATTCATATATTACCATTAATGGCTGAATTTTTAAATTTTATTTGACCAATAAAACAGATATAAATATTCACCTTTTTCATTCATATTCATATGGTATTATAGGCATTTGCATTAGAACGAGGTGATATTTCATGTCCAAATCGAAGCTTCATCCCTCTGTTGAAAAGTTTAAAGAGTTTGTTAAACAGAATCCCCGGATCATCAAAGAAGTCAGGGAAGGAAATGCAACATGGCAGGAATTATATGAGGATTGGTATTTGCTTGGGGAAGAAGATTCAAGGTGGGACTCTTATAGACAAAACAAAGATCATACACAAAAGACCGAAGAGAAAAAGAGTGACTGGATGGGCAACATTATGGGTACTCTTAAGCAAATGGATGCGAATCAAATGCAGGGGTATATCACTAATCTCAGCCAGGCACTTTCAGCTGTGCAGGGGGTTATTTCGCAATTTCAGGGCGGCGGCCAGAAACCATCAGGAGGTTCAAAGCCAAGTGTTACTAAACCAAGCAGCCCTTTTACATTTAAAAAGGATTAAGGGGTTAATCAGATGAGAAAAGATATAGTCGAGTATCTTGAACAAAAGCAGGATCTTAGGCAATTTATACGTGAGCAGCCTTATTGGTATAGGAAACTGAGCAGAAATCCAAACGAAATTCAAACGCTGGAAATTGCCGCACTTCACTATTATAAAAAAACAATCCCCCATCAGGTTGAAAAATTCACGAATGGAGTGCAAATGGCCTCCATGATGATGAGCATGTTTCAGGCCATGAATTCCCAATCCAATTAGAAAGCTTTCTCGTACACGAGAGAGCTTTTTATTTGTTATTGAGTAAAAACAAGCAGCCGGGCAAACACTAACTTTATCAGAGCGTAACGGAAGACATCTTAAAGGGAGTGTAAAATAATGAAAAGGCAAAAATACATTTTTATTTTGCTGCTTATATTTGTTCTTTCAGCGTGCCAGAAAGATATTCCTGAGCCCGAAACAAATGCGGAAGCTAAGGTGAATGCAGTTAAAGCAGAACAGCTATTGCCAGTTTCAGGTGTGGAAAGTTCTGCAAGGGATCCTTTTTTTGTAAAACATCAAATAAAAGGAAAAGACGTTTTTGTTGAATGTATTGTGCAGGATGTGTCGTTTAGAAAGCAAAGCAGCAAAGAAAAAGGAAAAATTCTCCTGTATATAAACGGAAAGAAGAAGGATGAAATCCATTCGGCTGCATTTATTATCAAAGGGCTTCCATCAGGCAAACATCGAATAGGGCTTGAACTTTTTAAAGGAAACAGGAGTGAAGCCTCGTTGAAAAGAGAATTTCTTGTGTTGATCCCTTAATCTGCTTCCTTTAGCTTTAAACCGTTTCATGATAAAATAAGAAACGGAGGTGGGCTATTTGCTTGCTACATTAGAAAGAATGGCTATTTTGGACAACGCTGACGAACTTGCAGCGATGATTATAGAATCAGAAGAAGCGGAACATTACCGCAAAAGTTTATATAAATTAAAGAACAGCCGCGAAACTCAAAGGAAGATACAGGATTTTATCAAAATGAAAGAACTGTATGAAGAAGTTCAGCGATTTGGCAAATATCATCCGGAGTATAAAAGGGTGATGATGTCCATTAGGGAGCTGAAGCGCGACATGGACATGGATATCCATGTAGCGGAATTCAGAAGAGCAGAGACCGCTCTGCAAACTCTCCTGGATGAGGTAAGCATGCTGATAGGACGTTCTGTGTCTGAACATATTAAAGTTCCCACCGGCAATCCTTTCTTTGAATCAAGCTGCGGAGGAGGCTGCGGTTCCGGAGGCAGCTGTGGCTGTTCTTAGACATCCTTTGAGGCACCATTCAAAAACCAGCTAATGCTGGTTTTTCTTTTAAAATAAAATATGCAGTTGGAACCTTCCCATTGAAAACTGTTATTTTTCTGTGCTAGACTAAATAAAACAAACGATCACTGAAGGGGAAAACTATATGCTTGGTCAAAGGCAAGGAATAATCGTATGGCTTTATTCTCTAAAGCAGGCAAAAATGTTAAGAAGATTCGGAAATGTGCATTATGTTTCAAAACGGCTCAAATATGTAGTGTTATACTGTGATCTTGCCGATGCGGAAACAATTATGGAGAAGATAAATTCATATTCTTTTGTTAAAAAAGTGGAGCCATCTTATAAGCCATTCCTAAAAACGGAATTTGAAAATTCCAAACCTGACAAGGCTAAAGAATATGATTATAAGATGGGAATATAAAAAGGCGTGAGCAAAAGCTCATGCCTCAGACTGTCGACAAACTCGATGAAAATCGTACTTGTCGGGAGTCTTTTTTGATTTAAAATAGAAGTAATACAATGCTTGAGGTGATTAATATGCTTTCTAAACATAATCCAATTCAACGGGAT
>NZ_JAMBOJ010000096.1 GCF_023715565.1 Cytobacillus firmus
GGAATTCATTATAAATATTCTTACTCATGAAAAATCCTCCGTCCTATTGATTAAATCTATTGAAACACAAAAAACCCCAGAAAGGGGCACTTTTTTATAAGTGTCCAGTATCTGGGGTATAGTTCAATTTAGTAAAAAGGATTACATTTTATTATGCAGTTTATACTAAATGGCTGCAAGATCATTCAAGACCACTTTTTTGTCCCCTTCTTTTGCAATCACTTAGGCAGCCTCGTAAGCACGCCTTTAATACTGCTGAACATTTTCTTCATCGCGGGCTATTTAAAAAAGCCCGATTTCCCTTTGGATCCCTATCTTCTAAATCAGCTTATCCGTCATATATTTAGATAGTGGAGGGATTAATATGAATTCTAAATTAAGCGTCCATTCTCTTTTCTTTTATATAAACAGCTGGCTTCTCAGTATTTGTGCAGTCGTGGCGCTTGCAGGGGCTGTTACGCTTTATCCGGCTGCCTTTTCTTCCTCACATATGAATGTGCTGCTAAAGGATATTAAAGCCGACCAGCTCTTCATTCATTTTTTAAAAGCTGAAAATCATTATTTTTACAAGGAAGCTGCTGAAAGCTACTCTCTGTCCGGAACCCTCTTTAAGCTGGCAACCAACACACAGCCGCAGGATATTAGAACATTCCTTGGCCGGGAGCTTCCTGGTTTTTCGATCTTTGATACCGGTATTGCCGTGGCAGGTGAGGGTACCGATTTCACCAACCTGCCAGTGGAATCCGCCCCTCCCCTTGAAGTTCTTTTAAAAGAAAAAGAAATGGCTATGAATAACGGCCAAAGTGAGGATAATGCTGCTCCCCCGGAAATTCCAGACAGAAAAGGGGTTCTTATTTACCATTCCCACAGCTGGGAATCGTTTGCTCCGTTATTAAAAGATGTCAAGAATACAGATGAGGCTGTTAGTCCCAATGAACAGGTTAATGTTATTGCTGTCGGAAAAAAGCTTAGTGAAGAACTGGCGAGAAAAGGCATAGGCGCTGAGCATGATAAAACCAATATAGCTGCTGAGCTGAAAAAGAAGGGCTGGAACTGGGAGAATTCCTATAAGATGTCACGAGAAGCTGTCCAGACTGCCATGACGGAGAATAAAGATGTTAAATTTCTGATTGATATACACAGAGATTCGCTGCCACGCGGGAAAACAACTGCATTAATTGATCAAAAGCCTTACGCGAGACTATTTTTTGTCGTCGGCAAGGAGCACAAAAACTATGAGCAGAACTTAAAAGTGGCTACGGAGCTCCATCAGGCACTGGAAGCAAAATATAAGGGAATTAGCAGAGGCGTCATTGTGAAAGGAAAAAGTGAAGGCAACGGCATATATAACCAGGATCTTTCCGAACGGGCCCTCCTGCTGGAATTCGGTGGTGTGGAAAATAATCTGGAAGAACTGAATCATTCTATTAAAGCATTTGCGGATGTGTTCAGTGATTATTACTGGAAGGCAGAGCCGGTCAATGCGAAAAATTAGTGCTTGCCATTATTGTCTCCTGTTTACTTTTTTCAGCACTTTCTTTCTCTACCTTCTGTTTGGTATAAGCATGATTACAGTTACCTGCCTGTTTACAGGAATGATCCTCTCCCTTATCAATTTAATAGAAGATGAAATGAAAGCTTTCAGGGAGGATCACAATGGTCGATACAGGAAAAAGTAATTGTTTTCTGTTTTAATAGAAGATAATGAAGCAGAAAATAGGAGTGATAAAAGTGAAATTGGCAATCATAACTGGCGCATCAAAAGGGTTAGGGGCTTCCATTGCCAGGAGAATGATGATGGAAGGTACTGGGATCATTTCTGTTTCCCGAACCGAAAACCCTGAACTAGCTAAGCTTGCTGCAAAGAAACAAGTATTCTATGCTCAATATTTCTGCAACCTGTCTTCACCGGATGAGCTTGAATCTGTTTTCAGCGAACTGACAGCCTTATTGCAGGAGAAACAGCCGGAGACCGTTTATGTATTTAACAACGCAGGGGTCATTGATCCAATCGGTACAGCCGGGAACCTCAATCATGCGGCATTAATTCAAAATGCTCACGTTAATCTGATTGCTCCTATAATGATTTCAAACATCCTGCTGCGTGAAGTTTCATGTGATATGGTCATTGTCAATATTACTTCAGGGGCTGCGGAAAGACCTATACAGGGGTGGAGTGCCTACTGCAGCACAAAAGCCGGAATAAATATGTTCACGGAAACTGCTGCATTGGAATTGCAGACAGCAGGAAGCAGCCATAAAATTATAGCCTTTAGTCCAGGTATCATGGACACAGATATGCAGGGAACCATTCGTTCTTCAGCAAAGGAATCCTTTCATGATCTGGAAAAATTCCAGGCATATAAGGAGAAAGGTATGCTAAGGGATACGGAAACTGTGGCAAACACATTGGCAGGCCTGCTGCTGCATAAGGAGATTGAGAGCGGCAAAGTGTATGATGTAAATGACTTCATTTAAAAATGCCAAAAGCCGGCTGGGTGGCCGGCTTTCTTATTTATCTTTCAATATATTATTATCAACAATACCGTGATGAATACGCAGTACTTCATGGTTATTTCCTCTTTTTATAACAAAAAAACCATTTGAGAAGTCGGAGGATAATGCTTTAAAGAAAGTGCCATTTATTCCATTCTCATGACTTTCTCCAAGGATTAGATGATAATCGTGGCCTTTTTGGACGATTTGGGCCGGCATCCCTTTTTCTGTATCATCAGAAGGATCATGGACCTTTCTGGAAACTTCTGCGACATGAATATCCACCCCATCAAGCAGCTGGAATAATTCATTGATCAGCGAAGGCTTTACCAGCCTCTCCAGCTTGGTTTGAACAGCCTGTCCAATGATAATCTGGGTGATTTTATACTCCTTGGCCACATCAGCGATCACCCTGGCAGTCTTTTTCTCCCCGGCATACTTGGCGAGCATCTTCATCCCGTATTTCTCTGCTAAACTTTCGAACAAGTATTTTGTCTGAAGCTCGTTAAAGTCAAACTCTTCCTCTTTCCGGTTTTCTACGGATAGGATATAACCCTCTCCCCGAAATGCTTCCTTCAGTTTTTTGCCTCTCTGGGCCAGTCTTTCCGCATGATCGGGATTGCTTACACATATTAGTATATTTTCCTTCATATTAGCACCTCTCCCACCGGATTGTATTTTTAGTATAGCACGAATAACATGGAATAAACCTCTGGCGAAAGTGCTCTATACTAAGGATTATTTATTAAAAAATTATGAATAAGAACTCCTTTGTCCGGGCATACTAATCCTACAAGTGTAAATCCCCCTTTTTTCAGCTTCCTTTCATGGAAGCATTTTTTTTGATAAAAAAAGACCTCTGCCTGTCTGCAGAGGTCTTTTCATTGAATTAAATTCAGGAACTGGCTTGTACGGACTTCTTTGGGACTGGAAAATATCTGTCTGGGCTTACCGCGTTCTATAATGATACCGCCATCCATGAAAATGACTTCATCCGCTGCATCCCTGGCAAATCTCATTTCATGAGTAACAATCACCATGGTCATTCCATCAGCGGCCAGGTCCTTCATCACCTTCAGCACTTCCCCAACAAGTTCAGGGTCCAGCGCGGAAGTAGGTTCATCAAAAAGCATGACCTTGGGCTCCATCGCAAGAGCCCTGGCAATTCCAACCCGCTGCTGCTGGCCGCCTGAAAGCTGGTAAGGATAGTAGCCCGCTTTATCCGCTAAACCCACTTTTCTTAAGAGAAGTTCCCCTTTTTCCTTAGCCGTTTCCTTTGATATGCCTTTCACTGTAACCGGCCCTTCCATGACATTTTCCAGTGCAGTCATATGCGGGAATAAGTTATAGTTTTGAAACACCATTCCTGTAAGTCGTCTGAAGGGTGGGATATCCTTTTTCGGGACCTGCCGGGAAAAGTCGAGAACTTGATCACCAATGGCAAGAATTCCTGAAGTTGGCTGCTCCAGCACATTGATGCACCGCAGCAAGGTCGTTTTTCCAGACCCAGATGGCCCGATCACTACAACAACTTGCCCTTTCTTCACTTCCAAATCGATTCCTTTCAGTACTTCCAGCTGATCAAATTGCTTATACAAACCCTTTATATTAATCATCTATAGCACTGCCTCTTTTCATGAAGAAATATATCTGTCCAGCCTGCGTTCAAGCCTTCCCTGCAAGATTGAGAGCATAAAACAGATCACCCAGTATATAAGGGCAGCCTGAGTATATAAAAGTAAAAATTCATAATTGGTTGAAGCTATTTCCTGTGCTCTTCGAAACATCTCTGCAACAAGAATCATGGAAGCCAGAGAGGTATCCTTTACAAGACTGATGAATGAATTGGATAGCGGCGGTATCGATACCCTGGATGCCTGAGGAAGGATAATTCTCTTAAGTGTCTTGGAATAAGACATGCCTATGGAATATCCCGCTTCCCATTGTCCTTTTGGAATTGACAGGATGGCTGCACGGATAATTTCGGAGGCGTACGCCCCTACATTCAGCGAAAACCCAATAATTGCTGAGGGTAAAGGATCAATAATCACACCAATAGTTGGAAGCCCATAAAAGATGATGAACAGCTGTACAAGTAGGGGCGTCCCCCTAATGGCTGATACATAAATTCTCGCTATCGCTCCGAGTGCCTTATTTCCCGAAATGCGGGCAAGTGCCGTAAATATTGCCAATGCCAGCCCGCATATAAAGGAGATTAGCGTTAACGGGATGGTATAGAGAATAGCCCCCTTCAGCAATGGCTGAAATGAATTCATGCCTATCTCTATCAGTCTTTCGATCCTTTCCGGGCTGGCAAAAATATTACTTAAGTACATTTTCGCCAAACCATTTTTCTGAAATCTTCAAGTACGTGCCATCCTCAATCATATCAGCCAATGCTTTATTGACTTCATCAACCAATGTATCGCTTCCTTTTCTGAACATTAGACCGCTTTGGGAAGCATCATCGGATTGATCAGCGATTTTAACCGGTGCATCCGGCTTATGTTTTTTATAATCCAAAAATGACAAATTATCGTTGAGCGTAACATCTGCACGCTTAGAATTAATCAGCTCTATCGCCTGGTTAAATCCATCTACACCTACAATTTCCGCACCATATGACTTTGCCAAGTCAGCATAATTGCTAGTCATGGACTGTGCGGCTTTCAATCCCTCTATGTCTTCAAAGCTCGAAATTGTATTATTGGATTCATGTGTAATCAGAACCGCAGAAGAAGAGATATACGGATCCGAAAAATCATATTTCTCCTGCCGATCAGGACGAATTCCCACCTGGTTTGCAATCATATCAAACCGTTTTGAATCCAATCCCGCAAACATGGCATCCCATTGCGTTTCCAAAAATTCAGGTTTCACACCAAGCCTTTTGGCCACTTCTTTTGAGATATCCACATCAAAACCGGTAAGCTCGCCTTTATCGTCATGGAACGTGAATGGCGGATAAGTGCCCTCCGTTCCAATCAGCAGTTTCCCCTCATCTTTTACTTTTGACAATAAATCTTCCCCCTGCTCTTCTTTGGCAGGCTGATCCTGATTCTCCGGGTTTGCTTTATTTGTTCCGCATCCTGAAATGATTAAAATGAAACAGATTAACACAGCACTAAAAAGTGTCTTTTTCATGTTAGCCTCCTGTTTGAAAAGTAATTATATTGTTATCTTTTCCTAAAGTGCTTAGTTTATAGGAGACCACAGAAAAAAACCCTCTTTCTAAAAGAGGGGTTTTTCGGATTAAGAATAGGATGGTTTTTTCAAAGAACATTTTGATGCTTCTTCCACCAGCTCAGGAGCGTAAAAACTCAGCTTTTTAATTAGATAGCAGGCTTCAGGGAAGTGATGTTCGAGAAATCTCAGTGTTGTTTTATTGAGGATTCTTTTGCCCGCGTATTTCTCGACTATCCCCTTAATGTATTCATTCATTTCAATCACAGTCAGCCCCACATCTCTGGCCAATGCCTCCTGTCGGGGAAACCCTGGCTGCGTAAACCGGAGATATCCTTTCATATGACGGTTCTGTACCATAAACCCCTGAAAAATCCGGGTATACGTATCTGCCTGCTCATCTACAAATACCTCTATCGGATCAATTGAGTTTTTCATAAGAATGATGTGTCCCAGCTGATCCTCCAGCCACAAATCCAGCAAATCAAAAAGAGATAGCGGCGGAGGTATAAGCCCTTTTGCATAATAAGAAAGCAGGCGTAAATATTCCTGATTTTCACTTAATGTCCCGTTAAAATAGGTTGGCGAAAGATTTATATTAATCATGTTATTAATTCTCAGATTCTGAAGTTTTCCTTCAAATTGAAAATAGCCACTTACAGTCGGCCATATCTCCTGGGCCATTGCAGCAGCTTCCTGTGAGTCTGCAGGTGCTGAAGATGCTAACTGATTAAGCCTGGTCCTAAGGTTTCTGAAGGTCTGCCTGTAGTCATCCGCTCTTTTTATATACTTGCCTTCTGCCGGCGATAGATGGTCCCTGACAAATATCGCATGATCCTCAAGAATCTCCAGCCAAAATGCATGCTCCTCCCATGGCGTCAATACTATTTCATTCATCCGATCCCCCCATCATTATCCTTTTAAATGTATATGCCATTTTAAAGGGAACAAGAAGGCCGGTCAGGATAAAAAGGAAGTAATTTAGAGAAAATAAAGAAGCATTTTATGAAAGGAGAATCCCAATGACCAAAAAATTCAATCAAGGCAGCAATAACCAAAATTCACCAAGAGGAAATCAATCCACAATCAGCGGTGATAACAGCAAGGGAAATAAGAGGAATAAGGATCAAAAAGATAAGACTGATATGGATTAAGAAAAAACCGGCTTCACATCGGAAGCCGGTTTTTCAATCTCAAAAATGATCCATAACTGAGTTTTCCGGAATTTTGAACGGGTCGTTTTTATCAATTCGATCATAAAACATTATTCCATTCAGGTGGTCGATTTCATGCTGCATGATGATGGACGGAATCCCCTTAAAGCGGAGTATCACTTCCTCGCCATCAAGATTATGCGCTTTTACTTTAATGCGCTCATAACGGGGCACATATCCTTTTACATCACGGTCTACAGACAGACAGCCTTCACCCTCTGGAAGAAAAATAACACCAACAGAGTGGCTGATTATTTTCGGGTTAATTACATAATGCTCCTGGGGCTCACCTTTTTCATTGGTAAAATAAGCAGTAAACATTCGCTTGTTCAGGCCAATTTGGTTAGCGGATAGCCCAATACCTGGACGCAAACCATATTTCTTTGCAATTGCAGGATCCTGACTGTTCTTCAAATACTGCATCATCGCAATCAGTGTTCCGCGATCCTCCACAGTTAAAGGCACTGGCACTTCCTTTGTAACTTCGCGGAGAATTTGATCACCCTCACGCACAATATCCTTCATTGTAATGATTGTATCAGCATTAAATTTACTCATAAATAAAAAATTCATCTACCTTTACTATTATTGTTTTGAAAAGCTTTCAGTAATGGGTCATATTTATTATTTCTATGAAAGTGTTTGTTTGCAAGTTTTTTCTTGTTTTAATCCTATCAACTTTTAAGTCGAAAACTGTTATTATGTTAGCATTCGCAGCAGTGTCATGTCCATTCCTTTGGACACAGTCTTATTGTTTTATTTAAATGAATGTTCCTATTTTTTCCTTTTATAATAGTGATAAGAATTCTTTGGGATCTCATTAATAACCCGCACAAATGTAATCTCATATCCAATAAGCCTCAAGTCTTAGCTGGAAATAAAACCGCGGCTCAATGTGCCTGAACTCGGATTAGCATAAAATAATATTAAGAAATTATTTGGAAAGCAGGGGATTCACAGTGAAAAGGATTTTCGTCATTTTTATTGTTTTAATATGTTCATATATGCTCTTTATCGGCGTGAACAGCTTCTTCATCTTTGGAGGAAGCAGTACCGAAGCTACTCTCAGCAAGAGGACGGATACAATCAACATTGATGTATCAAGGTCAGATACCGTCATTATTCCTAATAAGGGGAATGAAGTTAGAGCGGAACTTGACGGTAAAGGGAAAGTGACCGTCAATAAGTCTGGTAACGAAATTCGTGTAGAATATAAGAGAAAGTGGCTTGAGGGCTTTCAGTTTCTCAATAACAAAAGCAACTTGAGAATCTACATTCCTGAAGACTTCAATAAGTCTATGTCAATTCATGTAGGTTCCGGCCGTCTGAATTTCGCCGGTGAATCCAAAAGCAAGCCTTTCGAGCTTGAGAGCCTGGATGTTAATATGAGCTCTGGAAAAGTCAGCCTGGCCAACATTAAAACGGAAGAATTTGAGCATGAAGGCTCATCAGGAATGATGGATGCAGATCACTTATTTGCTCGTTCAGGCGAAATAGATATGAGTTCAGGTAAAGTGAAGATCCGTAACTACCAGGGCAAGCTTGACGCCGGGGTCTCATCAGGACATCTCGATATAATGGTTGGCAAATTGATTGATTCTATTAAAGTGGAAGCCAGTTCAGGTTTTGTCCGCCTTGATTTGCCTGATGATGCAGACTTCACCTTAAAAGGCAAAGCAAGCAGCGGCCATATCAACAGCAATTTTGAATTGGATGATGAAGAGCGGGATAAAAATGCTATTTCCGGCAAACATGGATCAGGAGAACATGACATCCGCATCTCTGTATCCAGCGGGAAAGCAGAAATTAACTAAGTCCGGGAAACCGGGCTTTTTTTTTATAATGGTTTCTTATAAAAATGACCCGCTTACAGAGAAGAATATACAATATTGCCGGATAGAGACATGCAATCACTTATGTGGATAACAAATAAACGGGCATGAATGGGGATAACTTTTCGTCTCAATCTTGATCACCTATGTGGATAACTCTATTAACTCTTCTGTTTATCCACGCCGTGTGGATGAATTGGGTTAAAAACGCCTTAAGTTGTGGATACTTCTGAAAAATTAAAAAAATCAATGAATTAGTTATACACATTCAATAGTAATATAATTTTTCAGTCTGTGGATGCAATGGAGATCTCTGGTTTCAGCTTAAGCCGAATGCTTCTGCCAGCAGTTTGTACGAATTCAGCTTACCTTGAAAGTCATGAATATTGGTAATGACCATAAACTCATCTGTTCTGTAGATTTTGCTTAGCACCTGCAGTTCTTCTTTTATTTTTGCCGGGGTACCTACTAACATCCTCTTGCGGTTTTCAGTCACTTTTTCCTTTTCCTCATGTGTTAGCTGGATATCTTCAGCTTCAATGCTTGAAATTAATCTCGTATCTCTCCCTTTTTCAACTGCCAGGAGCCACATATCCTGGCTCAAAGCCAGCATCTCAGCCTCTTCCTGTGTATCAGCGCACACAACAAAAATGCACACATTTGCTTTCGGCTCAGTCAAAGCTGCTGAAGCCCGGAATTGACTGAAATATGTATCCAGTGCTCTCTTTCCATTGTAAGGATTGATAAAGTGCCCATACGTAAAGGCAACTCCATGTTCCGCTGCCAGTCTTGCTCCACGGTGCGTAATTCCAAGAAGCCACAATAGGGCAGGGTCGTCTGTCTGTGGAAAAGCTTGCACATGCTGATATGGATGGTCTTTGCTTAAAAAACCCTGCAAATCCCTTAACTGTCTCGGAAACTCATTCAGACTTTTCCTTACGCCATCAGTCAGAGCAAGCCGGGTGGACGCAGATCCCCCTGGTGACCTCCCGATGCCCAAATCGATTCTTCCTGGAAATAGAGTCTGAAGCACATTAAAATTTTCGGCAATTTTATAGGGGCTGTATTGAGGCAAAAGGACTCCGCCAGAACCGACCTTAATGCGGGTGGTGCCTGAAGCAATATGGGAAATAAGAATTTCCGGTGAGGAGCCGGCCATTCCATTCGAATTATGATGCTCAGCTACCCAAAAACGGGTGTAGCCAAGCTCTTCTGCCATCTGGGCAAGCTTGACTGTTTTACGGAAAGTTTCAGCTGCAGAATCCCCTTTTGCCATAACAGATTGATCCAAAACACTAAGATTCATGAGAAATCCCCCTTTTAATGAAGATGATCTTATCACAAGGGGTACAGCTTCCTCAACTGTCCCGGCTGCGCAAGCGGTTTATTAGGAAATTCACAGCCTTTCTGGTAGTATATGAATGATTTTTTTTTGAGGAGGAAAAACGATGCATAAATTAAAAGGCAAAACCGCTCTCATCACGGGAGCAGGCAGAGGAATCGGCCGCGCTACAGCTATCGCGCTTGCAAAAGAAGGCGTCCATATTGGTTTGCTTGGCCGCACGATTGAAAACCTGGAAAAAATGGCGGAGGAACTTAGCCAGTACGATGTAAATGTATCTGCTGCAGCAGCCGATGTTGCCGACCTTGAAGCTGTTACACACGCAGTCGAGCATATTAAGTCAGATCTTGGCTCTGTGGATATCCTGATTAACAATGCCGGAATCGCCAAGTTTGGAGGATTCCTGGAGCTTTCTCCCGCTGAGTGGGAAAGCATCATCCAAGTCAACTTGATGGGTGTATACAACGTGACAAGAGCCGTTCTTCCTGAAATGATTGAACAGAAGTCCGGAGACATTATCAACATTGCATCCACAGCCGGCCAAAAAGGTGCGCCTGTCACCAGTGCATACAGCGCATCTAAATTTGCCGTTTTAGGCTTAACAGAGTCCCTGATGCTTGAGGTCAGAAAACACAATATCCGGGTTAGTGCGTTAACTCCAAGCACGGTCGCCACTGACCTTGCGATTGAGACAAACCTGACAGACGGTAACCCTGAAAAAGTCATGCAGCCGGAAGATCTGGCAGAATTCATGGTAGCTCAGCTGAAATTGAACCCTCGGGTGTTTGTCAAAACATCCGGCATGTGGTCTACTAATCCATAAACTTTTGCTGAATCCCCAATTGTTTAATGATTGGGGGTCCTTTTTGAAAGAAACAAAATGAGACTGCCGTAAAGGCAGTCTCATTTCAGACTGTCGACAAACTCGATGAAAATCGTACTTGTCGGGAGTCTTTTTTGATTTAAAATAGAAGTAATACAATGCTTGAGGTGATTAATATGCTTTCTAAACATAATCCAATTCAACGGGAT
>NZ_JAMBOJ010000097.1 GCF_023715565.1 Cytobacillus firmus
AGAAATGGCCTAGAAGATGACCTCGGAGAGGTCTATCATCATCTGAAAATGCTTCAAAGCCAATAAAATTCAAAAAAGAGGTCCGGAATGAGACTATTCCGAACCCCTTTTGTCTACAAACTGAAGCGCTTATAGCGCTTTTTTTTGTGAAAAAAATGGTAAAATATCTTATATGCAGGGAGGTTCTATTGTGAAAACCGTAAATGTTAATAAATCTCTTCCTATTTTGCAGCTAAGTGTATTCACCGCTGGCGTATTGCTTTTTCAATTGAAGCTTTTCGCTTTTGCTTTCATTCTTTCGTTTGGCCTTATCATTTTTTTATTGCTTCTCTCAAAGCAGGAGCGTGTTTTTTCCTGGACATTTGCCGGATATTTAACAGGCAGCCTTTTGTTTCTTTATGGTGATAAATTGCTTGATGCACTGCCCCTTCCATACTATATCTTAATGATATTGAACCGGTTTCTTCTGGTAATTCCGATCCTGATTTTGGTCTATATTTCAATAAAGTTTCTTAAAACGCCCTTCCCCTTTCTGAAAAAACCGGATTGGAACTCGATCATATTTTTCCCATTCATATGGAGCGGTTTCCATTCAATCAAAATAAAGTATTTTCTTGTGATTGCTATCCTAATTAATTTTGCTGCATTTGCTTATGCAATTTTTTCAGCAGATAACTCGTTTTCAAGGGACTTTTTAAAATTCCTGATTGGCTTCTCGATTGTAAACGGGATAATGGAAGAGCTTTTATGGAGAGGAATCATCTTATCCAGAATGGCAGAACTGTCAGGAGAAAAGGCAGCAGTTCTATTTTCGGGGGTGGCATTTGGATTTTCACATATGATGCTTGGCTACTCATTTGTTTTGTGTCTGCTGTTTGCTGTCGGCGGGATATTTTACGCGGCCTTCACAGTGAAGTCCCAAAGTATTTTTCCTTCTTTCATATGGCATATGGCCATGAACGTATTTATGATTTTAAGCGGTTTAATACTTTTCCGGGATAGTTGAGTGCTGACATGGCCATCAAAAAAGAAATGCAGCAGACATTTTATTCGCGCATAAGGAAAAACTAGCCTATAATATGACTATCACCCAAGAGGAGGAATTTCAAATGAACATACATATCGAAGATCAGGCCGCCCAATGGTATCAGGAAGAAATGCTCTTAAATAAGGGTGACTTCGTCCGCTTTTTTGCAAGATATGGAGGCTGTAGCACTGTTCAGCAGGGATTTTCATTAGGCGTCTCGAATGAACAGCCACATGACGCAGGAGTGCAGACTGAAAAAAACGGAATTACTTACTTTATCGAAGAAAAGGACTTATGGTACTTTGATAATCACGATTTATTCGTGACATTTAATGAAAAAGCACAGGAACCTGAATTCAAATATACCAATGAGTAAAAGAAGCAGACACTGCCTGCTTCTTTTTTTATTTCAGCTGTTCCAGCTGCTCCAATAGGTTCTCTTTTTCAAGAATTTCCTTTTGCCTGGCCCCAATCAAATCAAAGTGTGAGTAGCCATCAGTCCGATAGTCAATCCACTCTGGGTTCAGGCCGTGGGATTCTCCCCAATCTATCAATTTCTTCAAATCTGAACAGCCGACCTTTGTGACCGTTTTACAGCCAGGGAATCGATCATCTAACCAATAATGTGTTAAAAAAGCAATTTCCCCACGATCTATTTTTCTCTTCCATTCTTGAAGATCTTTCCTTCGAAGGCCGAATGCCATTTCTATTCTCCATCCTTTATTATCTGACAGCACCTTCTGGCTGTTTTTTTGCCTTTTCATATGCTTCATGCCAATCAGGATATTTCTTTTTAATTGAGATTGGGCGGAAATTATCCTTTTTAACGCAAACATGCTTGGACAAGCCTGTTACGGCAAGCTCTCCTGCATCATTGAATATTTCATATCCATAGCTGACACGGAAACCGTCGTACTCTTCAATCCAAGTCTTAATTGTTGCAGTTTGCCCGTAGCGCAATGGTTTTTTATAAGAAGCAAGGATATCCAGAACAGGTGAGATGATTCCATCCTTCTCCATTTCGGCATAACTGAATCCAAGATCTTTTATGATCTGTGTCCGGCCAAGCTCCATCCATACCAGGTAATTGGCGTGGTATACTACTCCCATTTGATCTGTTTCTGCATACCTTACCTCTATTTCTTTTGTTGAGATGATCATCCCTATTCCCCTTTACTTATTTTATTTAAAGCGATTTCGAAATCCGGCTTCTCCAAAATGCTGACTTGCTCAAAATCTTCAGCAAGTGCTGAAACAATTCTCATGGCCTGTGCCTGAATGGCCTCATCCGCAAGATTGGCGGCAAAGCGTCCATTCCCGTGTACTTCAATCCTTGATAAAGTGTGGCTAAGATATTCCTTTGCTTCCTCCGTGAGAGTGTATTCATATTTTCCAGCATACGAATTAATAATTTCGAGGAGCTCAGCGATTGAATAATCCTTGAAATGAAAGAACTTTTTGAATCGGGATTTTAACCCAGGGTTACTTGCCAATAGCTTCTCCATTTCATTGGGGTAACCAGCCAAAACAACGATGAGATTTTCATTATGCTTTGTCATTTCATCCACTAAAGTATCAATGACTTCTTTGCCAAAATCTCCTGATGTTTGGGAAAGAAGTGAGTATGCCTCATCGATGAAAAGGACGCCGCCTAGTGCCTCTCTTATCTTTTTCTTTGTCTTGATAGCAGTTTGGCCAACATAGCCGGCTACAAAATCAGCACGGCTCGCAACCATTAAATGTCCTCGTTTCAGGAAACCGCATTCCTTCAGCAATTCTGCATAGATCTTTGCTACAGTCGTTTTTCCTGTACCCGGATTACCGGTGAATACTGAATGGAGCTGGATTGGGACAACTGGAAGATCTTTTTCACGTCGCATCTGCTGCATTTTAACAAAAGACACTAAGTTTTGAACTTCTGTTTTAACTGATTCAAGTCCGACCAGCCGGTCAAGCTGCTCCTGTGGATTCATCAGTTTTTCTTCTTCTTCACTTTCGAAATCCTCTTTTTCCAAAAGTGTATACGACATGATGTTTTCATTATTTATTGCTTGTGAGCCTTTTTTAAAAATCGCATCCAGAACAATGTTTCTGACAGTCCTCGCATTACCGAAAGTATCATCAACCCGTTCTTTTTCAATACGTTTGCCCAGTTCCTGCTTTGCTTCTTCAGTAAGGACATAGTCATTATCAGCAGACAGCTTTTCAGCAATCTGCAAAAGCTCCATATTCGTATAATCAGGCAGTGCTATAAAGTTCGACTCCGGGAACCGGCTTCGGAGACCAGGATTACTGTCGAGAAATTGTCTCATTTCTTCTGGATAACCGGCCATGATAACCGCAAACTTTCCTCCGTACTCAGTTCCAGTCATGAGCGATACAAGGGTATCAATGGCAGTTTGTCCATAATCGCTGCCAGTCTGCCCCTCACGCTTTAAGCTGTATGCCTCATCAATGAACAGTACACCGCCGATCGCCTTTTCAACAACAGCCCTGACATTTTCTTCTGTTTGCCCGACAAATCCGCCAACCAGCTGTGACCGGTCAGCTTCGATTACTTCTTCCCGAGGCAAAACACCAAGGCTATGATAAATCTTTGCCAGCAGCCGTGCGATAGTTGTTTTTCCTGTACCTGGATTGCCGGTTAGTATCATGTTAAGACTAAGTTCATCCTTTGTCTGAAAACCCAGTGACTTGCGCTCGTTTTGATATTTTAAGAACCGATAAAAGTCATGAACTCTGCTTTTGACCGAGTTAAGGCCCACCATATCATTAAGTTCATCCAGTGGATCGGTTTGTACTCCAGATTCCTCTTCCACTGATTCAAATATCTCTTTCCAGTCATTTTTAAGTTTGTTGATGGAAATTAAGTGATTTTTCATATCTGTATAGTATGTTGAAGTATGGAAGACACCTGAAATGGATTGTTCATATTCCTCAGAAGCCTTTAAAAGAAAAGCTGTCACTTCAATAGCTTTCTCAAGTATTTCAGTCAGCTTCCGGTATTCCTCATCCTCATAGGCTTGCTGCTTTTTTTGCAGGTCTTCTAACTCGTCATCTGCTTTGTTCATAAAGCTTCGGCAAATTTCTATAAATTGCTCAGCTGTTTTCTTCTTAGCAGCTCTGTTATCGGTTTCCCGTATCGGCGGGAAAGTCAATGCTTCAAGGAGATTGCTTTTATTTTTCCATTCGGATTTTCCTAATTGGGCCGCTGCCAATGAATTGCCAGTGTCCAGCTCAACTGCTTTCTGCAGCCATGCACTGGCAAGAGTATCATCAGTATTCTTGTTTAACCGGGAGATAGCAGCCAGGGCTAATAATTCCGAAAGCAGACCTGGATTTGTCTTTTCATTTATATTCTTAATTACATTCAGCAACTCTGCTTCATTTTGTATGTATCCGTATTGATCAAGCTCATTTTTCCATTGACCAACCTTAATTTCTGATTTAACCTGTCTATTCTGCTGTGTCATCGATTATCACTTCTTCTTCTTAGTTTCCTCAACTTATCTTACCATATTTCAATAATTATCTATAAAGATGCGCTTCTTATCTCCATAGGAAAAGACCTAATCATTCGATTAGGTCTCGAAGTTGTCAATAATTATTGTTCCCGCTGCTATTGCCGTTTTGCTGTGCCTGGTATTCATCCTTGATTTCTGAACGGAAAGAGTCAAGACTTTCCCGGCGGCGTTCATTTTTAGCTTCAATTCTGGCAAGGTCTTCTGCATTAGCATACTTCATTGATTCTTCAGCTTCTTCCATGTTCTCAATCGTATGAACGATCATGGATTGAAGCTTTTCAACATTATCACTGCGATCATCAGGGTTTGGTCTGTTTTGTGCCATGGTATGTTCCTCCCTTTGTAGGTGATGGTACAAAGTTAGTTTGTGAAAGAATAAGAAAATTATTGGCGGAAAAGTGTGGGGCGCCTGCCTGATACACCAGAAATGTTCAGAAACTAAAGAACCTGCCCTATTAAAAATGGCAGGTTTTACTCTTAATTATTCGCCTTTAGTTTGTATCACTTGAGCATGCTGTCCGGATTTGTCCTGCATCTTCTTGCCCTTGTTGCCGCCAAATCCACGTGATTGTGTACCAATATGGTTCGGATTGAAATGATTAGGGTGTCTTTTTGGATTACTCATTCATATCCCTCCTCATTTAAAGTTTGTGCATTTGAAGAGGGTTTCATAATTAGCAATTAATTCTATTCAGCCTTGTTCAGACGTTTAAGCTCGAGGCGCTCTTCGATTTTCTCCATAGCATCATGATCTTTAAGCAGCTGGCGTTTATTTTCTAGTACTAATTCAGCAAAGGAGCGTTTTCTAGGCTTTCTCATTAATCTTTCACCTTCCTTTAATAACATTGTAACAATCATTATCTCCAGAAAACCTTTAAATTATTACAACTTTTCGAAAATTTAATCCGCATATACCCAGACTACGTGAAAGAAGCATATAAGGTTCGTTATTGTTGATAAAATATTCAGAAAAAATGGTTTTAATTAAATTTCCCCCTTTATTGACCGCATAAACCTATAAAAAAACATCTGCTGCTGCAAATGTTTTTCTACATTTCATCTATATACTTATTCATAATCTCCACAGACATCGCACTTAAATATTTATTCCTAATAATTCCTTCTTCATCAATAAAAAAAGTGGTTGGAATTGTTATTATTTGATAAGCGTTAGAAGCCTTTTCGTCCACATCAAGCAAAATCGGAAAGTTTACTCGCATTTCTTTCGCAAACCCTGCAACATCAGATTGAGGATCGATGTTCACCGCCAATATAGCAACATCATTTCCCTTCTGATTATAAAATTTTTGAATATCAGGCATTTCAGCTTTACATGGAGGACACCAGGTTGCCCAAAAATTCAGCATAACTTTTTTTCCTTTGTAATCTGAAAGCTTCACTGTTTCCCCCTGCAGATTTTTCAATTCGAAATCGGGGGCTTTCAAGCCTATTCCTAATCCAGTCTGATTAACGGGCTGAC
The DNA here is from genome assembly GCF_023715565.1 of Cytobacillus firmus. Classification (GTDB taxonomy): domain Bacteria; phylum Bacillota; class Bacilli; order Bacillales; family Cytobacillaceae; genus Cytobacillus; species Cytobacillus firmus_C. Next base: position 6,032 of record NZ_JAMBOJ010000097.1, read on the forward strand.
TTTCGACTTCAACTTTTTCAAAAGCCTGCACTGCAAAAACCGCGGTAATTAAGACTAATAATACAGAAGCTGCAAACATTTTTTTTAACATGCTGTTTTCCCTCCCGGCTTTTTAAGCCTTTTTGCTTCCCTGATTGTATTTTAACCTAGAAAAGCAAAATTAATAAGGTTCTGAACAGCCAATAAGACAGCATAAATGTGACAGATCCGTAAACAATTCCTTGAATCCATTTATTTAGCGGATAGGTGTATTTCTTGATAGCCAATCCTAAATAGAATATAGCAAAAAAAGCTCCTAATAATAGCCCCTTCCTTCCTCCTGAGAAATATAAAATTCCCATCGGACTGCTTAAAATATTTTCTGTTTGGAAAAGGATTGAACTAAACTTATAAGTAAAAAAAACAATAAGAATAGCATTCAAAATGACATTCATAAAAACTTTTTTATATTCCCCGCTGTCTCTTAAGACTTGTACAATAGTGAAATAAGAAACAATTCCTGAAAGCACGACTATTACCCATTCGTACTTCACCAGCACTGGTCCAATCAAAAAAGCATTCAATATCAGCCCTCCATATTAAAGGTACTATTAAGATACCTATGCTCGTATATTTTGTAATTAAAAACGCCGCTATGTGAGAAAACACATAGCGGCAAGTCAAAATTAGTTAGCCAATTTATCACGAAGAACCATTTGAAGGATTCCGCCATGACGGTAGTAATCGATTTCAACTTCAGAGTCGAAACGGACAAGAACTTCGAATGTAGTCTGGTTGCCGTTCTCATCTGTAGCTGTAACCTTAACAAAGTCACGTGGTCTAACATTTTCGTCAATTTGAACATCAATCGTTTCTTTTCCTGACAAGCCAAGCGTTTCTGCACTTTCGCCTTCCTTGAACTGAAGTGGAAGAACTCCCATTAGAACAAGGTTAGAACGGTGGATACGCTCATAACTTTCAGCAATAACTGTTTTAATTCCAAGCAGGTTCGTACCTTTTGCAGCCCAGTCACGGGAAGATCCCATTCCATAGTCTTTGCCGGCTAGAACTACAAGGCCAGTGCCATCTTCTTTATACTTCATGCAAGCATCATAGATAGACGTAACTTCACCAGTTGGCCAGTAAGTTGTGAATCCGCCTTCTGTGCCTGGCGCAATTTGATTGCGGATACGGATGTTTGCAAATGTACCGCGCATCATTACCTCATGGTTACCGCGTCGGGATCCATAAGAGTTAAAGTCACGTGGTTCCACACCGTTCTCGCGAAGATATTTTCCTGCTGGTGTATCTTTACCAATAGCACCTGCCGGAGAAATATGGTCAGTCGTTACAGAATCACCGAACTTGCCGACAACACGCAATCCTGCTAAAGGTTTAACTTCATCAGCATTAGGTGTTAAGCCTTCAAAGAACGGAGGGTTCTGGATATATGTTGAGTTGTCATCAAATGAATATAAAGGCTCATTGCTTGTTTGAATTTGATTCCAGCGTGCGTTGTCATCAAATACGTGCTCATATTCTTTGCGGAACAATTCAGGTGTAACAGTCTGTTTAACCACTTCATTTACTTCAGCAGTAGTTGGCCAAATGTCGTTAAAGAAGACATCGTTGCCGTTCTTGTCTTTTCCGATTGGCTCGTTTTGAAGATCGATATCGACAGTTCCTGCCAGTGCATAAGCGACTACCAATGGCGGAGAAGCCAGGTAGTTAGCTTTAACAAGCGGATGGATACGTCCTTCAAAGTTACGGTTACCTGAAAGAACAGAAGTTACAAGAAGATCGCTTTCAGCTACAGCCTTTTCGATTTCTTCTCTTAGTGGACCTGAGTTACCGATACATGTTGTACAGCCATAACCAACAAGGTTGAATCCAAGCTGTTCCATGTATGGAAGAAGTCCTGAATCACGCAGGTATCCGGTAACAACCTTAGATCCCGGAGCCAAAGAAGTTTTTACGAACTTAGGTACTTCCATTCCAAGTTCAACTGCTTTTTTAGCCACTAAACCTGCACCAACTAAAACGTAAGGGTTTGAAGTATTTGTACAGCTAGTGATTGCTGCAATGGCAACAGCACCCGTTTTCATCTTAGTTGAATCACCATTTGAGAATTCAACAGTGACTTCTTTGTCGATTTCTTTCTTATCCAAGCCAAAGCCCTGGTTGCCCTGTGGAGCAGTAATTGCGTCATTGAACTCTTTTTTCATTGCTGAAAGCGGAATTAAATCCTGCGGACGCTTAGGACCTGAAAGGTTCGCTTCAATTTCGGAAAGATTGATTTCAACTACATTTGTATATACCGGCTCAAGAGATGGATCGAAGAACATTCCATTTTCTTTGCAGTATTTTTCTACAATTTTAATTTGCTCTTCAGGACGACCAGTCAGGCGCATATAATCAAGAGCTTCCGCATCAACAGGGAAGAATCCGCAAGTCGCTCCGTATTCCGGTGCCATGTTAGCAATTGTAGCGCGGTCAGCCAATGGAAGCTGTGGAACACCAGGGCCGAAGAATTCTACAAATTTGCCAACTACACCCTGGCTGCGCAGTACTTGTGTTACTTTTAATGCAAGGTCAGTAGCAGTTGTTCCGTTAGGAAGTTCGCCAGTAAGCTTAACCCCTACAACTTCAGGAACTGGGAAATATGAAGGCTGGCCCAGCATGCCTGCTTCAGCTTCAATTCCTCCTACACCCCATCCAAGAACACCGATACCGTTGATCATTGTTGTATGAGAGTCAGTACCTACAAGAGTATCAGGGAAAGTTTCGTAATCGCCTTCTGTTGTCTCAAGCGCATGAACAACATTCGCAAGGAACTCAAGGTTTACCTGGTGGACAATGCCAGTTGCAGGCGGAACTGCACGATAATTGTCAAATGCTTTTTGTGCCCAGCTCAAGAACTGGTAACGCTCTGCATTTCGCTCGAACTCAAGCTCCATGTTGGCTTCAAGTGAATCAGGTGTTCCATACCTATCTACCTGCACTGAGTGGTCAATAACCAGATCTACTGGCTTCTCAGGATTAATTTTGTCAGGATCCCCACCCATGTCAGCCATTGCCTTACGCAATGAAGCAAGGTCAACTACTGCCGGAACTCCAGTGAAGTCCTGCAGAATTACACGTGATGGTTTGAAAGGAACATCTACTTCTTTAACTTCAGAAGTTCCCCATTTTGCCAGGTTTTCAACATGCTCTTTTGTAATTACACGGCCGTCATATTGACGAAGTACTGATTCCAATAATACCTTAATTGAATAAGGCAATTTGGAAACATTACCTACTCCAGCTTCTTCCAGAGCACCTAAATGATAGTAATGATAGCGCTTCCCGTCCAGATCAAAGGATTTGCGGGAATTGAACACATCGTTCTTTGCCAAATGTATTACCCCCTCTTTCAATAAACATCATATACCAAGTGTTAGGTAATTGTCGAAAAGTTAGAATTTTCATCCATCCTTACTTTTCTCACAATTCCTATATTAATACAACCTGCTATATAAGTAAATAACAAGAAAGTTATTGTTTTTGATAAGTTTTTCTTATCAAAATTTCTCATTTACTCGGTTAAGTCTTTTAAATGCCGTAATTGATAGTGTTTTTCAATTAGTCAATAATCCTCTACCGTGCTTAGTTATTATTCTGCAAAAACGAAAAAGGAAATCCCTTGAACTTAAAAACAACATAAATTGACAAAATTTAAGGAAAAATAGTACCAGGGAGGTGAATGACTATGGCTAAAAGAAAATCTAATCATGTTATTGAGGGTATGAACGACGCAAAAGGCCAGGGCATGGGCGCAGGGTATAACGAGGAATATGCGAATGAACCATTAACAGAAGCCCAAAGGCAAAATAATAAAAAGCGGAAGAAGAATCAATAAATAAATACCCGGCTGAACTGCAGCCGGGTAAATTTCTAATACTGGTTGACATCATCAACCATGGATCTTAAATCCTGCTGGAATCTTTCCAGCTGCGCACGCTGATGGTCAGATGCAACCTCCAGGGCATTTTCAATTTGAGAGAATGCTTCATTTACTTCCTGCTTCAGATGTTTTAGCTGATGTCCATAACTGGCCGAATCTCTTACAATTTCAGTGTAAAGCTCCTGGGCATCTTCCATTCCCTGCTGTGCAGCCTGAAATGCCTGCTGTTTATCTTTATGATATGGCATGTTTATTTCACTCCTAATAAAATTTGTACCATTAAATTGCGCAATAGTAACATAAAATATTCCGTGGAATCTCTCAGGAACAAATCTTGACATTCAGCCACATTTTGCAATGCAACTTTTCATTGGAAGAGAGACAAACTAACACATGAGAAGAAGGTGAATTTCACCTTGTCTTTTTACCCGTCAGCCATTAAGACGGTAGCGGCATATCAGCTGCCTGGATCGGAAGAAACATCCTATTAACCGAGGAGGGCTTCAATTGAACAAAAACAATGGCAAAGACATGCGAAAAAATGCACCTAAAGGACATAATAATGATGGGCAGCCAGAACCATTAAGCGGCTCTAAGAAAGTTAAAAACCGTAACCATACCAGACAAAAACATAATTCACACCACGATATGTGAATGGAAAGAGAGGCTGGGACAAAACCCTCCTCTAATTTGAAAAAGCCGGTGAAATTTTACAATGAGTAAAATTTCACCGGCTTTGTTTATTTTGGGATTAAAATAAGGACCACTTCTGATAAAATAAAGTTACCA
>NZ_JAMBOJ010000098.1 GCF_023715565.1 Cytobacillus firmus
CAGAAATGGCCTAGAAGATGACCTCGGAGAGGTCTATCATCATCTGAAAATGCTTCAAAGCCAATAAAATTCAAAAAAGAGGTCCGGAATGAGACTATTCCGAACCCCTTTTGTCTACAAACTGAAACTCTCCGGACGGAGAGTTTTCTTTTTATATGGGAATTTAAACAAAGGGGACATTCCGCAGGCATAATATATTATAAGGCTCTTTTCGTATAAATTGTTGTTTTTCGCTTATTAATGTTGTCCGTTGATTGAAGCAAGAGGATGCTCAGCGAACCACGGGGCGGGCGGTGAGCCTCCTCGACGCTGCGCTCTGTGGGGTCTCACCTGTCCTGCTACTCCCGTAGGACGTTGGATGGGCTACCTTGAGTAAACACCGCACGAAGAGAATGCGAATGCATTTTCGAGGATCTCGTACCTTCCGCTCCTATCAACTCAGTAAATATAATATAAATAGCAACAAACTTTGCGAAAACAGCCTATTATAAATAGGTAGCGGAGGTGGGTTATGTACAATGTTCTTATGTTTGTTGACTCTGGGGTTGATGATTCATTCGCCCTAATGTATGCCCTTCAGCATCCTGAGATTAATTTAGTTGGTGTAGTCAGCGCTTATGGCAATATAACCAAAGAAGAATCCATTAATAATACTGCCTATTTATTAAACCTTGCCGGCAGGGAGGACATACCGATAATAGCAGGGGCAAGCGGTCCCCTATCCGGTGAGACCGCTGTCTTTTATCCTGAAATTCATGGGGAGGAAGGCCTTGGGCCCATTCAGCCTCCGGAGGATTTCAGCAGCAAAATAAAGGTATATGATATAGACAAAATTATTGAAATTGTAAATCAATATAAAAATGACCTTGTCATCGTTGGTGTTGGAAGGCAGACTGATTTAGCCCTGCCGCTCATTCTTTATGGAAAGGATGCATATCAGGATGTAAATGCATTTTATTTAATGGGCGGTGCGTTTCTGGTTCCGGGCAATGTAACGCCAGAGGCCGAAGCCAACTTTTATGCTGACCCCATCGCAGCAGATTCAGTGCTGGAAAAAGCAAAAAATATATATATATTTCCTTTGAATGTAACAAATAAAGCGATTATCCTGCCTGAGATGATTAATTTTATTGTAAATAATACCAAGTCACCTTTTAAAGATTTAATCAAACCTGCTTATGATTTTTATTATGAAGCTTACAAAAAGCTTGTTCCGGGAATTCCGGGTGCACCTCTCCATGATGTTCTTGTTTTAAGTGTTTTAACAAACCCCGATCTTGTTAAATATGTTAAACGAAGAGTGAGAATTGAACAGTTTGGAAAGGCCAAAGGAAAAAGCATAGCGGATTTCAGGCCTAAGCCGGAAGAGGAACCGCCGGAAACAATTGATAACATCGCTATGGAGCTTGACCTGGAACCTTTTATTACTGATTTTATGGAGGTTTTTCTCTCTTAGAATAATCAACATTAGCTTTTGACACATTGTGTTAAAAGCTTTTTTATTTGGATTGAAGGGGATTGGGAAGTAGACATAGAATGTATTAACATGGAAAACATTTGCAGTAAGTAGAAAATCTTCCGTAAAAATAAAATGGCAATAAATCCATTTATCTTCCGCAAGATTAATCAAAATCAAATGGAGGCTTTCAAATTGCTGAAAAATAAAAAATTAAACATGACACTTTCTATTCTCGGAATGGTGATAGCCATTGCACTGGCTTACAGTGTGCTGGTCTTTTTAAATAAAGATGAATCTAAGATGCAGAAGACCTCGGCAAATGCGGTAGAGCCCGCACAGGGATTATTATACGAAGATTTAGGAGACTTCATTGCCTCCAATCACATTTTTTATAATGAGACACTTGGCTGGGGAAGAGACCGTAAAGTCAGCTGGCCAAAACAAAGAAAACAGGCTGAACTAATCATAAATTCCCTAAAAAAAATTTCAGCAGAGAATGAGGATCTGCAGAAGGATCTCGGTACAATAACAATCATGGCAGAAACTGTGCAGTCCGGCACGAAGGAAAAGGAAGTATTAATCAAACTGCACCGGTATTTTCATGATCTGGATATAGACTTTAATAACTATAAAGATACAACTGATTATTTTGATGTTACCGAGTATAAAGGAGAAAGCTAATTAGCGGGTGACAAGATTTTTTCTTGACAGATAACAGCATATAAGATATTATAGTGATTGAAGTATTTGAGGTATATTTTCAAGTCGTTAATTCACTTGGGATGTTCGGCACCCGAACTTCTTTTTGGTGGAACTGCGGCTTTTTATTATGTTTTATGCTCTTTAGGATTTTGAAAGAGTAAGTATGTGTTTGTAATTAAGAAAAATTTATGTGGACAGCTTAACGCTGAATGTTCTTCTTAATCATCTTCTGTAAACCAGACACTTCTCCGTATTTTTACTTCAGTAAGTTTCTTACCATTTAATATTAAAATCTCAGAGAGCATCTCAGTCGGAAAGGATTTCCGACCGACCTGATTCCCACTGGCGCGGTCTAGGAGCCGTAAGGATGGAAGAGAGGCAGGGCTTTCATTGTTTTAGGTAATAATTAATTAACTCAAATATATCACTTATAAGGACAGTATTTGCTGTCCTTTTTTATTTATTTTGCAAAAACACGAACATTTTAGTGTAATTTGATTTGATTATTTGTGTTTTTGTGATATTATCTACTCATTAGAATAGTTTTCAAAATCGCAGTGACTGACGACAATGCGGAATTAACCGCTGGGGAGCTGCGTCTATGTATAGCCGGTCGTCTGGGCAGAGATAAGGGATACCCTTGTCTCTTTTTTCATAACAAAATGGAAAAGCCCGCAAGCCGAATAGGTGCTTTTCCTATAGGAGGAATATGCATGGCGGAAAAAAAGATTATTCTTGATGGAATTGTTGTGGCAAAACATTTGAAAGACCAATTAAAGAATCGAATAGAAGAATTAAAGGCAAAAGGTGTTGAGCCTTGTTTAGCCACTGTTTTAGTGGGGGATGATCCTTCGTCTGAAACGTATGTAAGAATGAAGGGGAATGCATGTGAAAAACTGGGCATCTTATCAGAACGTATTCACATGCCAAAGGATACAACAACAGAAGAACTGCTGGAGAAAATTACGGAACTGAATAATGATCTTTCTGTACATGGCATCCTTCTCCAGCATCCCGTACCTGGACATATAGATGAACGCAAAGCTTTTGAAGCTATTGCAATTGAAAAAGACGTTGATGGTGTTACAAGTATAGGATATGGTCAAACTGCTTTCGGCTTTGGTGAATATCCGTCTTGTACACCTGCGGCTATTATGGAAATTATGGATTATTATAAATTGAATGCTGAAGGTATGCATGCTGTTGTTATCGGTAGAAGCCCAATCCTTGGCAAGCCGGTATCTGCCCTTTTACTCAATCGTAATGCAACGGTCACAACCTGCCATTCATATACCAAAGACCTGCCCATGATTGTTAAACAGGCTGATATTGTAGTTGCAGCTGTAGGAAAACCCAACTTTGTTAAGGGTGAATGGATTAAAGAAGGGGCTATTGTACTTGATGCTGGATATAATGAAGGGAATATTGGAGATGCAGAGTATGACAGCTGTTTCGAAAAAGCGTTTGCTATTACACCTGTACCTGGTGGAGTAGGACCTGTTACGATCTCCATGCTTTTGAAACATACCGTTCATGCTGCGGAAAAAACACTATCTTATAAGAAAATCGTAAGTAGTCAATTTATCCCGAATTAAAAATTGACTCCAAAAGGATTGACTTATAGATGTGTGTCGTTTATTATTAGGTTAACGCTGTAAAGTTCGTAATATACTTTTTGGATAAGTAGACGTAGCTGCAAAGAAATGTAGGCGATCGTTCATCCTCATTTCTGGTAGCTACGGCTTTTTTATGTTAAGTTATATGGTACATTATAGTGAAAAACAACTCATTGGGAGGCAACACAAATGAACACAGGTAAAGTTAAATGGTTTAATGCAGAAAAAGGTTTCGGATTCATCGAATCTTCAGAAGGTCAAGATGTATTCGTACACTTCTCCGCTATCCAAACTGAAGGTTTCAAAACTTTAGAAGAAGGTCAAGACGTTAACTTCGAAATCGTTGAAGGTAACCGTGGACCTCAAGCTGCTAACGTAACAAAAGCATAATTTTGCTTAATGAGGTGATGCATGTCTAATCATGCATCACCTTTTTATGTTTGCTTATCCACTTTGTAGCCTTCAGCATTCCTCAAAACAGATCTTCTGCAACACCTGCTTTTAGGATATGTATTTTTCATTTCACCCAATTAAAATTCTTCACTTACAAAAAGTTTAAAATTAGTACAAACGGAAATGTAAAAAAGAGATGCAAACTGGAAAGCCTAGTAAAGTGTCATTGTCGTCTTTATACAAAAAAAGTCTTACAGAACCTAATAATATTTATAATTCAAGGAGGAACACATATTTTGACAACTTTTTCAGATTTTGGTTTAAGTAATGAAATAGTAAAAGCTCTTTCTAACATGGGCTTCGAGGAACCAACACCAATTCAGGCACAGGCGATTCCGATCGGAATGCAAGGGAAGGACATGATAGGCCAGGCGCAGACTGGAACTGGAAAAACCACTGCTTTCGGTGTACCGCTTTTAGAGCAGATTGATTTAAACGCAGGTATTCAGGGTCTTGTCCTTGCGCCAACTCGTGAGCTTGCTGTACAGGTGGCAGAAGAATTAAACCGGATAGGACAGGTAAAAGGTGTCCGAACACTTCCTGTATACGGGGGCCAGGATATTAACCGCCAAATCCGTGCGCTTAAAAAACACCCGCATATTATTGCTGCTACACCAGGCAGATTAATTGATCATATCGAAAGAAAAACAATTCGCTTAAGCAATATTAAGATGGTTGTTTTGGATGAAGCGGATGAAATGCTGAATATGGGATTCATCGAGGATATCGAAAGAATCCTAAGCGAGATTAAAGGTGAGCGCCAAACCTTGCTTTTCTCGGCAACAATGCCAAGAAGAATTCAGTCACTTGCTGAAAAATTCATGCAGGAGCCTGAAATGGTCAAAGTAAAAGCAAAAGAAATGACTGTAAAAAATATTGAACAGTATTACATGGAAGTGCATGAAAAACAAAAATTTGATGTGCTTTGTAATCTTCTGGATATACAATCACCTGAGCTGGCGATTGTATTTGGCAGAACCAAAAAACGTGTAGATGAAGTGGTGGAAGGACTCATTAAGAGAGGATATTCGGCTGAAGGAATTCATGGCGATATTCCACAGGCGAAAAGAGATCAGGTAATCCGCCGATTTAAAGAGCAGACAATCGATATTATGGTAGCGACTGATGTTGCAGCCCGGGGTCTTGATATTTCAGGCGTTTCCCATGTCTATAACTTCGATATCCCGCAGGACCCTGAAAGCTATGTTCACCGTATTGGACGTACAGGCCGTGCTGGAAACAAGGGGCTTGCGGTTACATTCGTTTCTCCTAGAGAGATTGACCACCTGAAAATAATTGAAAATGTTACAAAGAGCAAGATGGCGAAACAGCCTGTTCCTTCCTTTAAGGATGTTGTTGCTGGCAATCAGCAGGCGACTATTACTAAACTTATGGAAGTTATTGAAAAAGAAGAACACGCAGACTTCAAGAGAGTGGCGGAAAATCTTCTTGAAGAAACAGATTCTGTTACGTTGCTTGCTGCAGCCTTTAAATTGCTGACTAAAGGTCCTGATGCTACACCGGTTAAATTAACTGCGGTAGAACCTGTCCGTGTCAGAAAACCAAAAGGTGATCGCGGAGGAAGAAGATTCAGCGACAGATCCAAAGGCGGCGGCCGTGATAGAAGAGATTTTAAGGGCGGCCGTGACAGACGCAGCAGTAAGCCACGCAGCAATAGCAATAAGGGATAAGGCGTCCTGAAATGCGACAAAAAGTTTTTTTGCTGCTTTTTGAATTTTTTATTATAAAAATTGAAGGTTTTACCCATATTAGTAAATGCAGGGTAATAAAATCACTCTGTGAGTTATTGATATTAGGAGGAAATTTACATGGCAACAGGCAAAGTAAAATGGTTTAACTCAGAAAAAGGTTTTGGTTTTATCGAAGCTGAAGGCGGAGAAGATGTATTTGTTCATTACTCTGCAATCCAGACAGAAGGTTTCAAAACCCTTGATGAAGGCCAGGAAGTTAACTTTGACATAGAGCAGGGCCAGCGTGGACCGCAAGCTGTAAATGTAACAAAGTTATAATGACTGAAAAGAGAGTCCCTTAATGGGGCTCTCTTTTAATTTTGGGGTAAATAAGGTACAACAGTAAGGAGAAAGGACTGATAGTGATTAGAATTCTCATTTTATCCGATACCCATATGCCAAAGAAATCAAAACAGCTGCCAGGAGTATTGCTGAATGAAATGGACGGCTGTGACTTAATTATTCATGCAGGGGATTGGCAGAGCATCGAACTTTATGAGAAATTAAAGAAGCTTGCGCCGGTTGAGGGGGTATATGGAAATACCGACAATGTTGAACTTCGCGCTATTTTGAAGGAAAAAATATTGCTTGAAATAAAAGGTTTTAAAATAGGTGTTGTCCATGGGCATGGAAAGGGGAAAACAACTGAAAAAAGAAGTATTGAGGCATTTATTAATGTAGGAGTAGATGCTATTATTTTCGGGCATTCGCATATCCCGGTCAAGAAATTTCATAATGGAATTATCCTGTTTAATCCCGGGTCTCCCACTGACAAGCGCAGGATGCCGAACTATTCGTTCGGCATCCTGGAAGTTACAGATAAGTTAATATTCAATCATGTATTTTTCCATTCAAAGGAATAAAAGTTCATTAAGGCTTAAGTGTATTAAGGTCAAATTCATAATAATCCTGTGTGCCGTATGATTCAAAGCCGCATGATTTGTATAATGATAGAGCATGGTCATTTTCTGCAGCCACTTCAAGATGTACCCAGTTTATTCCATTGCTGTGCTGATGGTTAACAGCATAGGTAAGGGCACTCCTGCCGATTCCTTTTCCCTGGAATAGAGGATCGACTGCAAATCCGTAAATCCAGGCAGCATCTTCATCTAGTTGAATCCTGACTTTGCCGGACTTTACCCCTTTGTATTCAATTATAAATGTCTTTTCATTTTCGCAGCTAAAGATATTGTTATTAAACGCTGCTGCTTCTTCTTTTGGAACATCAAAGCAAACTGTATCCAGATGATTAATGAAATCAAGGTCACTGCTCACTGCTTTCTCCAGGGTTACTTCCTGGTTTATTGTTCCGATCTCCGCACTTTTATGGCGCTTCATTTGATATTCGGAGAAAGAATAGCTGCTAGGCAATGACTGTATAAAACCTTTCGCGGATTCAGAAGAGGCTGGTGCATTAATAAGCAATTTGCTTATCTGGGTCAATTGTTTTACTGCTTTCTCGAACAGACTGCAGAAGATGCCCTTGCGTCTATGATCCGGATGGACCATTCCGCATAATTCCACCGGGCCTCCGAAACTATAAAGAGCAAGGTACCCTAATAATTTTCCGCCTTTATCATAATGAAAATAGTCATGCTTCTCATTTGCAGGTCTCGATTTTAAAGTATCCCAATTTAATTTTAATTCGATATTCTCTGTCTCTTGGCATATTTGCTGAAGAGAACGAATATCGTCTAATTGTTTTTTTGTCAGCAATCAGGCAGCCTCCTTTATTAAAAATTGATAATACCAATAATATATGAAAAGGGTTTAAACGATTAGTCCCAAAATTGAATACATTTGAGTGCTGATTGAAATGATGTTAATAAATATAGCTATATGTTAGGATTGTATGGATTAAGGGGGAGAAAGAATGAAAAATTTCACAGTGAAGTTCCATAAGGAAGACAATATTCAGGAGATGGTTGTTAAGAAGCTGAATGAAAATGACTTTGAACAATTTACAGAAGGTGGAACAAGGCATTTATTTGAATTAAACTCAAATGTTGGCTATTTTATAATTTTTGATGCTGTCGACAAGGAAGGTAAAGAATCTTACATGGTACTTCAATATGAAGGGGAATCGGAAGAACCAAGTGCATGCTTTGCTTTTGAATTAAAAGATTTTTATCAATTCACTGCTCTTTATCTGAATGATCTTGATTTTAATGAAGGAAATAATGTGGGAAGGGAAGAGGCTTATACACCTTTACAGCATTTAGCACATTTAATGTATCACATTATTGAAGAGGGAAAGGGAATTTAAATAAAGTAAAAGAGCAGGGGGGACCTGCTCTTATTCCTCTGCCTTGGAAAGGTTGTCCCGGCAGAAAGCTGAAACTGTTTTTTCTTCATCTTCATCTAAAGCGAAATCCAAAATCGTTCCAGAACCGCCTTCGACAAAATGATAATTAAGAATCCTCTCGTCTTCTCCATTTTTAAAATAAAGAACTCTTAGCTTAATGCCATTTTCTGAATATAATTCATCCTCTTCATCCACATTAATATCTAAAAAGAATTCGTAGCGGTCACCTGTTAAAATGCCAGTAGGATCCTGTATGTACTCAACAGAATAACTTGTAATGTTCATGTTCGTCACTCCTTCTATTGCTACTGTACTTGTCATTATACACTTTTCCCGGATTGGGTTAATAGTATTTACGATTTTTTGCAGTGTTTCAAAGTTTACAGATGCAGGTTAGAGCTTTTTGACAGAAACTTTTAAATATGTTATACTAATTTTAGTTAAAGAATATAATATTGCCCATAAACACTTGTTATATAGAGCCAGTGGTTCGTCACTTTATATAGCAAGTGATTTTTATTTTGGGTAAGGGTCTTACTCTTTGGGAGGTGCCGTTAAATGGCGATGGGATTTGGCAGAAAAAACATGGAAGAAATCAAGGTTGAAGAAGTGAAAATTTGGGAGTGTACATCTGAGGCCTGCAATTGCTGGGTAAGGGACAATTTCAAAAGCAGCCAGGTACCTCTTTGTCCGATTTGTAAAAGTGAAATGCAAGAAACGACTAAAGAATTGCAAGTCGTTAACAATAACAGCATATTTTCTAAATAGTTGAAAGGGCGAATAAATCGCCCTTTTATTTTTTGTATAGGCTCTTTTCGTATAAATTGTTGTTTTTCGTTTATTAATGTTGTCCGTTGATTGCAGTGAGAGGATGCTCAGCGAACCACGGTGCGGGCGGTGAGCCTCCTAGACGCTGCGCGTCTGTGGGGTCTCACTTGTCCCACTACTCCCGTAAGGACGTTGAATGGGCTACCTTGAGTAAACACCGCACGAAGAAAATGCGAATGCATTTTCGAGGATCTCGCACCTTCCGCTCTAATCAACTCAATAAATATAATATAAATAGCAACAAACTTTGCGAAAACAGCCTTAGTATAAAAGAGATTGGCATTTGTTTATTTACTATTTTCTTGTTCCGTGGAGCAGTATATGTTTTTACGAGATGAACAAAATAATGGAAACGAGCGAAACTGGATGTGAAAGAATGTCAAATTTGCTTTGGTTCCTTGGCTTAGTGCTCATAAGCATCGGTCTTATTTATATTACTTATAAGAATACAGCCTTTCGTTTTAATCTGGCGGTTTATTTCTTCGCCATGGGACTTTCCTTCTTAATGGAATATATCGTCTTAATTTTATTTGATGCTTACTCCTATTATCCGAATTTCTTTTCTAACCACATGTATAATGATGTTTTTGGGTCCAGTATTTCACAGGCTTTTTTTATTCCTAGTGTATTAATGACGATAGCAGCTTTTAGAATCCGCTTTAAGTGGATAATTTTGATAATAGCCTGTATTTATGGAATAGAAGAGCTATTTCTTTGGCTTGGCATCTATGAACATAACTGGTGGAGATCCTGGTATACTCCTGCGATATTGTTTGCGGCTGTATTTATTATAAAATGGTGGAGGAATAAAGTCGAAGACCCATCTTTTTTCATTCAATTTATAACTGTGTATATGGCTATCACCACAATCTTCCAAGGAGTCTCTTTTGGTTTAACGGCTATCGCAGGATCTCATCAATATAAAATCGGCTGGTTTGAGTCTCCTTATCAGGACCATGTAGCTTTCAGTGTTCTAATCTGGATTATTTATGCACTGCTGCTGACTGTAGTTATAACAAAATATTACCGATTCAGATGGCTAACATTATTATTTTTTGCGGATTTTGTATTTCATATCATCATGGTTAGGATGAACATTTTAGAAATAAGCTCTTATTGGAATCTTATTTTCTTTAGTGTGATACTTATATTATTACTATTATTAATCAGGAAATTAAATAATTATATGTTCCCGTCATGCAATTAACTCATGTCATTAAAGAAGGCTATTTAAGAATTAAAGAAAAAATAAATGGAATAAAATACCACGAATAATCCGTTGACCTGAAAGCTGGACAATGCTATTATTTAGGGACAGCTTTCACAAAACACCTTAAAAATAATTTTTAAAGTTTGTTGACACGGAAGGCTGTGAATGATATTATAATAAAGTTGCTTTAATAGATAGCAACTGAACAGATTGATCTTTGAAAACTGAACGAACATACGTCAACGTTTAAAACATTAGTCTTTTTCGAAAAGACAATCGAGCTATATCAACTCTTATATGGAGAGTTTGATCCTGGCTCAGGACGAACGCTGGCGGCGTGCCTAATACATGCAAGTCGAGCGGACAGATGGGAGCTTGC
>NZ_JAMBOJ010000099.1 GCF_023715565.1 Cytobacillus firmus
TCCAGAAATGGCCTAGAAGATGACCTCGGAGAGGTCTATCATCATCTGAAAATGCTTCAAAGCCAATAAAATTCAAAAAAGAGGTCCGGAATGAGACTATTCCGAACCCTTTTGTCTACAAACTGAAATCCCCGAATGGGGATTTTTTAGCTTTTTTGCCTTTCCACTTTTTCAAGCATATTTCCTGCTTCATCCCACTTGACTGCCCTGTAAAAAGCATCGTGGTAAAAAGTGAACCAAGCATTTCTTTTTATGCCGTAATCCATCCATTTTTCCTTGGCGCTGATGGAATCCATCGGATAGTCATCATAAGCGAGGACCCATAAAACATTTGCATGGGCATGTGTTGGCATGATATCAGCCATATGAATGACGGTATCGTCTTCATCTTCTATAACCAGGATGGAATGTCCATTACTGTGGCCGCCTGTATGCACCAATTTAATAGGACCGAGTGTCCACTCCCCTTCAAAAACTTCCACCTGATCCTTAATGGACTCCCAGTTTTCTTTCCAATATGTATTTCTGGAGCGGATATTAGGATTTCTCATTTCTTCCCATTCAACCCGTGATGCAATGATTCTGGCATTCGGAAATACAGATGAGAATTTTCCTTCTTCCGGTTTTGTCAGTCCGCAGGCATGATCAAAATGAAGATGCGTCATAAGGATATAATCGATATCTCCGAGGGATAAACCGTGCTTAGCTAAATCCTGTTCAACAAACGACTCTTCAAGCGCTCCGAAATTCCTCTTCTGCTTTTCATTCAGTTTCCCGTTTCCCAGACCTGTTTCGACTAACATATTCTTGCCGTCAAATTGAATAAGAATGGGATCTGTTCTCAGCTCTATCTGATTTCTCTCATTGCATGGATATCTTTTTGACCACAATGGCTTCGGAACTACACCAAACATGGCTCCTCCGTCAAGATATGTGACACCGCCGCGAAGCCAGGACATCTTTATGTTCTTTAACTTCAATGTTTCCACGAGTATCTCCTCCATTAATATTTCTGAGCAAGCGCTCGCTTATCTTTATCACATCATAACATTTAAGCGCTTACCTGTGGAAATATTTAAATTATTTATGTGAAATACAAATAATAAAGCCTATCCATTTGGATAGACTGAATTATTTGTATTGTACCTCACACCGGAAAATACGGCTGCCCCTTGATGAGAACTTTTCTTCATATTCGGTCATGATGTTTCCTTTAAAATCACTATTGTGAAGGTCGAGACTGACAAATGTCAGCAGCATGCCATAATCGGAAAAACTCATAAGAGAAGATTCAAACAGTCCCTGGTTATCAGTCTTAAAGTGGATTTCTCCCTTATCCACAAGAATATCTTCATAAATTTCCAGGAAGCTCCTATAAGTAAGCCTGCGTTTTGCATGACGCTTCTTCGGCCATGGATCTGAAAAATTGAGGTAGACACGATTGACTTCGCCTTTTTCAAAATAGTCACGAAGATCATTTGCGTTTACATTCAAAAGCTTTATATTTGGAAGCTCTTCCTCAATGACCCGATCCAGTGCGGAGACAATCACGCTTTCAGCCAGCTCAATTCCAATATAGTTAATATCCGGGTTTGCTTTTGCCATACCAGTTAGGAAGCGGCCTTTTCCTGTCCCAATTTCTATATGAAGGGGCTGATCTCTATCGAATGCTTCATTCCACTTTCCTTTATATTTTTCTGGTTCTGAAATTACGTATTGAGGATATTCGGCTAATTTATCCTTTGCCCACGGTTTATTTCGCTGTCGCATATTGACACTCCTAAAAATTAATATCGTTCAAACAATATCATGCCCATCACTGTGATGCAACTTTATTTTTTATCCCTTGCCAGCAGTTTAACCTAAGGGAATTTAATCACTTAAATTACATTCCCACATGAATAAATAAAAAAGGAATCCACAACCTAAAGTGAATTCCTTTTGCTTTTATTTTCAGATTCAACAGAAAGGATGTTTTTTCATGCCGCTTGGACACCAGGATCAATTAAATTTATTAAAAGATATTTTAAGCAATCATCAGACAGATTGCTGTGGCTCAATTTCAGAATGTGAACAATTGGAACGCCTGGTAAAATCATTAATGATCAACGGAAACATTAATCAAAATGTAAAAACAGTATTAGAAGAAATTTATGAATACAGTCAGCACGGAATCAATTCTTCCCAGTTGGATAACCACATTGAATCCCATCAAAATGATTTATCACAATGGGTACAGGATATAGATCAATTTTCGTAAATCTCAAAGAAGCTCATCCAGGTAAGAAAGCCACTTGTCCATTTCCTGGAATCTGAATTTATTTTTATGCCATTGGATAGATGTCAAAGTCTGTGCAATCACATACCATTTCATGCGGAGCAGCAAATCATTTGTCAATTGAATGCCATACCGCTCAAGCCAATTCGGCCATTCTTCTTTAGGAATGTACCAATATAACAGCATGCCCAAGTCGATGGCGGGATCTGCTATCATGGCTCCATCCCAATCAATCAAGTACAGCTGGTTGTTTTCTGCAAGCAGCCAGTTGTTATGATTTACATCGCAATGGCACACTGTATTTTCTTCACAGCGGATATGTGAAACTTCTTTTTTTAGGAAATCGACTGACTGAATAACAGCAATCTGCTCCTTCAGATCACAATCCAACTCTTCCTCAATCAAATGCAGAAGAGTTTCAGGCTGCAGCGGGGATTTCCCCATTCTAGTCAGCATACCAAGCAGCGGCTTTGAAGAATGGATCTTACCCAAAAGCTTTGCCACGCTTTCACGGTTCATGTCAGAAGCTTTTAGCTCCCGTCCATTAAGCCATTGCTGGGCAGTTATAACGTCCCCATTTTCCATTCTTTTTGTCCAGATAAGTTTCGGGACGATTCCTTCCGCAGATAGAACCGCCAGGAAAGGAGAAGAGTTTCTTTTAAGAAAAAGCCTCTGCTCGTCGTTCTGTGCATAAAAAGCTTCCCCTGTCGCCCCTCCGGCGGGAACAATCTCCCAGTCATGTCCAAATAAATGTTCCAAAATTGTTCACCTGCAATTCAATAAGCCATTGGTTGTTAAATAGCTTGAGTTGAAAATAAGCCCTGTTTTTTGATCAAAACTTATTTTGCCATGGCCGATAAAAGGGCCTTTGCTTAGTAATGTTATGTTCTATACGACTATCGTTCAATTTCACAAATATAGCTGTTTATCCGGTTAATTAATTAAAGCACCAATAATGCACAAAAAGTAATCAGTAAATATAAAACCATTCCTGTAACGGGAACTTAAAATAAAAAAAGAGCTATTGATGTAAGTTCCTCACAATAGCCATCTTTATAAATTTTATTCTTACTGGCTTTTTTCGTCAAGTGCATCTATTTAGGTTTACGGAATATCATCAGGAAAATGATGTTTTTTTCAAGTCTTTTATAACAGTATTTTCTAATTAAGGGTAGTGTTTGCAGAAAAAGCAGCAACCTGTTTCTATTTTCTGCAAACCAATACATAAGAACTTAATGGCGGAATTATCAATCCGGTGCTTACCTTGCGTATGGTGGAATTGCCGGCGGTATATTCATCTGCAATAAGGTCCCAATCCCCCTCTGGAAGCAGAATTTCTTCTTCCGTCGCTGTAGGGTTGATAATAACTGCAGCATGGCTGCACACGGCATTTGGCTCACTGCTGGTTAAAATATAACCAATCAGCGGTTTTTTAATATCCATAAACCGCATGGAATTGCGGATTAATTCCGCATCTGCAAGCCTGAAAAGAGGAATTGACCTTCTTATGCTGATCATTCCTTTAATATATTCAACATTATTGAAATAACGTGATTTTCTCTCCCAGTCCAGTTGATTGATGGAGTCCGGAGCCCGGTAGCTGTTTCCATTCCCGCCCTTGGTCCGATAAAATTCCTGACCGCTATGCAGAAATGGGATTCCCTGTGACAGGAGTACCATTACGGTTGCCAATCGGTGCTTTTTTTGCTGTGTCATCGAATCCGCATTTTCAGAACAAACCAGAATTTTATCCCATAGAGTGTGATTATCGTGGGATTCCACATAATTTACTGATTGGGACGGGGAAAGGAAGATGCCTTTCTCCTTTTTTTCCAGGCCAATGCTTCCTGCCAATACCTGCTTTGCCGCATCATAGTAATGGTCATTCCCTAACGCGTATCCTTTATCATATAAATTAAAGGTGCTGCCTTTGATGGAATCTCTGAACCAGTCATTAAATTGGCCGATTCCCGGCAGCTTTTCCTGATTGCGGATGCTTGCTTTCCTGTCTTCCGGTATAGGAGTATTCAAATCCCAGCCTTCTCCAATGATAATGACAGCTGGGTCAATTGATTCCGAAATTCTGCGAACCTCATTCATCGTTTCGATATCGAGGATACCCATTAAATCAAACCTGAAACCATCAATTTGATATTCCCTCATCCAATATGATACGGAATCAGCAATAAATTTCCTTGCCATCAGACGCTCAGAAGCAAAGTCATTTCCAACTCCGGTGCCATTTGAAGGCATCCCATATTGATCATGGCGGAAGAAATAGCCCGGTACGATTTTTTCAAAAGAAGAATGCTCACGAATATATACATGATTGTAGACTACGTCCATTATGACTCTAAGCCCTTGGGAATGAACAGCCTGAATCAAAGCTTTCAATTCTCTAATCCGTGAATAGGGATCCAGGGGATCGGAAGAATAGCTTCCTTCCGGGACATTAAAATGGAGCGGATTATAACCCCAGTTGTATTCTTCACTTGGATTTTTTTCATTTACACCTTCAAAGTCATGGACAGGCAGAAACTCAATGTGAGTTACACCGAGCTGTTTGACATATGACAGGCATGTCGGCTCCCCGTCACTGCCAACAGTGTTTGTCTCGCCCGCTCCCAGATAAAGGCCTTTCTGTTGTGCCCCACTCCCTGGATGAATGGTAAAATCCCTGATATGTGTTTCATATATGATGGCATCTGTCGGCTGATGGAGCGGCGGAAGATCCGGCTTCTTTATTTTTGTACTTTCCAAATTGACGACAGCCCCATATTCACCATTCAATCCCGAGGACACCGCATATGGATCTACAGCTTCTTTCCATTCCAAGTTAATGCATACCAGGAAAGAATAAAGAAAACGATCGAGGTCGCCGGTTACTTCACAGCTCCAGACTCCCCTCTCTCCTCTTGTCATCGGAAAAAGCTCCGCTTCTCCCTCCAATGCTCCTTTTAACTTCAGCTTTACCATTACAGCTGTCGGAGCCCAGAGCCTGAAGCACGTCTTTTCTTTGCTGTACGCTATACCCAGCGGTCCGTCATAATAGAACTTCTCATCAAAATCACTTGTTCGAATAACCGCTCCGATTTGCAGGTCTGTCTTCCCGCCATACTCATCCACTATCCAGTATTGTTTCCCGAATTCCACATCATGGTCTATTTTGCATGTATATTTAACGGCGCCCTCAATCGGGGTACTTTTCAATATGTCTGCAGGAATCTCTTCCTCCGCGTCTGAAAGGAGAGAGAAACCGGAAGAACGTCCCTGATGATAGCTTAAAGGAAGTAGAATTGTAATGATGTGCATTTCATCCAGGTATGCATTAAAAGTCCGTTCAATCGTTATCATTCCGAACTCAGCTCCTTTGCTTAGTAGGACGGAAATTTAAGAGCAGCTCTCTCCTAAAAATAATCACTAACCTTTAACATATCCTTTAATGATTGAAATGAATTCCGGGCAAACGGATGCTGAAATTGGTGTGCTGTCCAGAACCTCACCATCTGCGTGGGCAGGTATGGGGTGTGAAGAACGAATGCTGATATTTTTGCCCTGCAGGATTGCGACTTCTTTAAATCCTATATGTTTTCCCTTGAAGACAGAGGCAAATACAAACAAAAGTTTAATTCTGGATATATTGTGGACTACCGTAACATTTAGAATTCCATCAAAAGGGTTTGCATCCGGAGAAATCTTCATACCGCCTCCGTAGAATGGCTGATTGGAAATAGTGATAAACCAGGCTGACCTTATGTGATGTTTTTTTTCGTCAATGATGATTTCAAGATCAGAGCATTTATAGAAAAACAGCTCTTTTATAAGAAAGAGAGCGTATACAAATTTGCCCAGAGAAAGCTGGTTCAGGATACCCTTGATCTTTGAATTGTTTACTTTCCGGGAAATCAGTGCATCAAATCCTGCACCCATATTATTAATAAAATATGTTGTTTTCCCATCTGTGTGTCTAATCATCCCGATATCTGCCTTAACAGAATGACTGATCCCATTAAGCATGGCGGTTAAAGCTTCCCTGGGGTCTTTAGGGATATTATAGCCCCGTGAGAAGTCATTGCCGGACCCTCCTGGAATAAACCCGACAGTCACATTCTGATGACCCGCAGCGCCATTCATCACTTCATGAACCGTTCCGTCTCCTCCCACAGCAACAAGATACAATCTTTGTCCGCCTGCCTGTTCTATATAAACTTTTGCCAATTCCCTTGCATGGCCGCGATATTCTGTCCTGACTGCAGAGTAAGAGATATTTTCCTCTTTCAGCATCTGCTCAACCTTACCCCAGGCTTTCAAGCAATATCCATTTTTCGCCTGCGGATTTATAATGAACCTAAGTGATTTATTCCCGTGGAACATTTCAGGATTCATCCCGATTCTCCCACTCCAGTCTTCTGACTGATGCAGTCTGGCAATATTGAAGCAGTGCCTGTGCTCCTTTTAATTGAACATGCTTGAGGGGAGAACGCTGACTTCTCATTGCCTGAAACCATTGATCATAGGTCCTTTTCTCGACCAGCTGCACATCTGCAGGTGCTGCAGGATAATCAATATAGCCATTTCGAGAGAGTATTGCTTTTTTAACCGGCAATTCAATAGAATGAATTTCAAATATTTTTCGGATAATTTTCTCTGTTCTATTTAATGCAAGCAGCGGATTAAGTACTTTTTTCTCTTCCCCTTTTCCTTTTTTTGTCCAGAATCTATCATTTGAACCTGTGAATACCGCTGAATCCTCCTGCTCTAAAAAGCTGATGCACCATACCTCTGTCGGTCCTATAACTATAATCTCCGTTTCAACCGGTGCCCTTTTCAATAAAAAGATGGGATTATACATGACAAGGTACGTATCAGGATATCTCTGCAGAAAATACTTTAGCTTTTCATCATAATAGTAGTGCTTCTCAGGAAATGATTTTTCCGTTAGTGTAGACGTTGCCCATTTCATCTGGAACCGGTAAAGCTGGTCCAGAAACTGATGTTTTAGATTCTCAATTGTTTCCGGACGTACAGCAAAGGAGGCTTCAAATTCGAGCACATCTTCCTCCTTTTTTACGTTATTTTCGACAGGGTCATATTGCGCAAATTCTTCATTCCTGCCCCTTTTTAATAATCCCTTCAGTTTTTCCATAAGCGGCTCTTTTTCTTCACCGGACCAGTCTGTTGTGCCCGCAGTATCATGCTGCACGGATTGAGGGGTAAAGGATTCATTTGATTCCCATGCTTTATGCCATTTATCCCACTGCTGTTTTTT
This sequence comes from Cytobacillus firmus, assembly GCF_023715565.1. Classification (GTDB taxonomy): domain Bacteria; phylum Bacillota; class Bacilli; order Bacillales; family Cytobacillaceae; genus Cytobacillus; species Cytobacillus firmus_C. The sequence continues at coordinate 7,548 of NZ_JAMBOJ010000099.1, forward strand.
CAGCCTGACAAAACGGGAAGGATAAACAAAAATGTCCTGCTGGTAACGTGATACATAATCCTGCAATTTAATTAACTGTCCCATTCTCCTAGCCCTGCTTTCGTAAATAACTTTATATCTATTGTTAGTATGTAATTATTTTATTCCGCCAAAAGCGGAAAGATGGCAATACTTTCATATTTCGGCGATTTATCCAGATGAGTTTGATAAAGAACAACTTCTGAAACCTCAAACTCGAGGTGACCGTCTTTAAAAGGATTGATAACATCGAGCATACTTTGCTGAAAGGGACTAGTGCCAGCCCATTTTCTTGCCATGGTGATATGTGGCTTAAACGGTCTTGTCTCCAGCTCAAATCCCGCTTCCAGACAGGCAGAATATACCTTCAATCTTATGTCTTGAAGATGCTTGTCCTGCTGTGTTCCACACCATAAGATTCTTGGCGCGTCCTGTTTTCCGAATATGCCAAGTTTGTATATTTGCAGCCTAAAACATTTTTCGTTTCTGATCGAGTCAGCTGCAAGCCTGAGAGCTTTCTTCAGTTTGTCTTCAGGGGCCGATCCCAGAAATGCTAATGTAATATGATAATCCTCGTGGTAAACCCAGCGGCTAAAAGGCAGTTTGCTACCTACACATTCCATATATTCCTTCAACTTTTCCTTTGTTTCTTCCGGCAATTTCACCGCAAAGAAAAAATGAGCATTCATTTGTTTAGACACTTAATATTCCTCCATATTTCCACTTATTTTAACAAACATCTGTTAAAATTGGCAGATACTTTCTGTTTGTCCTCTTATTTTTGTACTCCTTCTAATTCCTTTTGATTTGATTGGAATAGTCTGTTTTAGTATGATGGATATATTACGGATAGATATAGATTTCCTTTATCAGGATGAAATTAAACAAATGGACATAAAATAACAAAGATAATAGTTCTATATATTAAACTTCCTTGTTATTAAATAAAGCCATATTTGAAAGGGAGAGTCAGATGAAAGTTGTCAACAACCTTGCAGACTTAATTGGAGATACTCCACTTGTAAAATTAAATAAACTGGCACCTGAAAATGGCGCAAGTATTTATGCAAAACTTGAATTCTACAATCCGAGCCGCAGTGTTAAAGACCGCGCGGCATATAATATGATTATCGAAGCGGAGAAGGCTGGAAAATTAAAACCAGGTGCAACCATTATTGAACCAACAAGCGGGAACACCGGCATTGGACTGGCAATGAATGCAGCAGCCCGCGGCTATAAGTCCATTCTGGTTATGCCTGATACTATGACGGCAGAGCGCATCAACCTTTTGAAAGCATACGGAGCAGAAGTTGTCCTGACCCCTGGTGATGACAAAATGCCCGGTGCTATTCAAAAGGCTAATGAACTGGCTGAGGAAATTCCAAACAGTTTTGTGCCGATGCAATTTGAAAATAGCGCTAACCCTGATGCACACCGTCACTCAACTGCCATCGAAATTATAGAGGCTATGAAGGAAATCGGCAAACCATTGTCTGCCTTCGTTGCCACGGCAGGTACTGGCGGCACGATCACCGGTACCGGTGAGGTTCTTAAAGAGCATTATCAGGGGCTGGAAGTGCATGTAGTGGAGCCAAAAGGCTCGCCCGTCCTATCAGGCGGAAAACCTGGCAGGCACAAGCTTGTCGGCACTAGCCCCGGATTTGTGCCGGAAATTCTCAATACGGATGTTTATGATGAAATTCATCAAATCAAAGATGAAGAAGCCTATGATACGACACGCAGAATGGCAAGAGAAGAAGGGATATTAGTCGGTCCCTCCTCAGGAGCTGCCTGCTATGCCGCCATCCAGGTTGCAAAAAGGCTAAAGCCTGACGATGTTGTCGTATTCATCGTTTGCGATACTGGAGAGCGATATCTTTCAAGCGATCTGTTTCAGTTTGAATAAGCTAAGGTAAGAGGGGCTGGGACAAAACTAGCTTCAGATAGTAAGAAAGGTGAATTTGAGTGCGCTCAAATTCACCTTTCTCTTATTTCAGGGTATTAATTCTTTAAATTCTTATTTTTTGGCAGTGAATTTCCTTAA